>DATKYR010000169.1:0-23408 GCA_035528395.1 Sedimentisphaerales bacterium | reverse complement strand
TCTTCCATTTTTGGCTGGCTGCGGCTTCGGCTGGCGGTGTCAGCAAAACTCGGACTACCAACCAGTAGGCCTGCGTTTTGCTTCCTTGCCAGCCTTGTCCTCGCTCAGCCAAAAACGAAACCTAATTTCTTTACCAGTCCTAAAGCGTGGTTATAATGCATTCTCTTGTTCTGCAAAGTATGAACTGCGGGCGAACGGCGAAGATATAATCCAGCGAAATCCCAGCTCTACTGCTTTTTGCTTCCACCAATCAAATTTGGCGGGCTTTACATATTCAACGACCTCAAGCGAATTTTTTGATGGTTTTAGATATTGGCCGATAGTAACTCTATCACAGCCGATGTTACGCAAATCTTTTAGGACCAGCTCGACCTCGGCGTCGGTTTCCCCCAATCCAAGCATTATTGAGGATTTAGTCTGGATATTATCGGGGCCTTCTTTGGCTCTTTTGAGCAAATTCAAAGACCGTTGGTAATTTCCGCCGGCCCTGGCGGTTCGGTATAGAGATGGAACCGTTTCAATATTGTGGGCGAATACGAAAGGTAAAGCCGTGTGCAGGGTTTTTAGTGCGAGGGTCTGGCGGTTGCGGAAGTCAGGCGTTAGTATTTCAAATTTTATGTCCGGGCACTGCTGTCTTACTTCGTTTATGCAATTGCGAAAGTGGCCTGCACCGCCGTCCGGCAAATCATCGCGGTTTACACTGGTAATTACCAGATATTTCAGCCCCATTTGTTTTGCCATCCGTGCCAATCGTGACGGCTCGGTCGGTTCCGGCGGTTTGGGTTTGCCGCAGGCTACTGAACAGAATTTGCAGTTTCGCGTGCAGACGTTGCCTAAAATCAGGACTGTTGCTGTCCCTCTTGCCCAGCACTCGCCTCGATTCGGACAGTTTGCATTGCTGCATATAGTTTCCAGGCCAAGAGAGTTGAGAACCTGCTGAGTATAATGGAAAGAGCTGTCCGCCGGCAAGGGCCTGCGCAGCCAGGACGGCAGTTTTCGTCGCTCGCTCACGCGCGGTGCCCTGTTCCCTCGGCTTCGCTCGGGACAAGCTTCTGTCTTTTGTTCCCTCGACTGCGCTCGGGACAAGCTTCTGTCTTCTGTCATCTGCCTCACGAGAAATGCCTTATAAGTAGTTGAGATAATCTTTCTTTTGTCTGACTCATTGAATGGCGTTTGCCGGTCTCTTTCAGCACCGATGTCATTTCTACGTCGTTTAGGCCGCAGGGTGCTATAAAATCGAATATGCTCAGGTCATTTGTAATGTTTATCGCCATACCGTGACAGGTTATAAATTTCGATACGCGCACACCGATAGAGGCGATTTTTTTTGCACCGACCCACAGGCCCGGGAAGCCTTTTTGTCTTTCGGCGTGAACTCCTAATTGCTCTAATAATTCTGCGCCTATTGATTCAAGCTCTCTGATATATTCGCTGATTCCGAGGTTAAGCTGCTGCAAATGTACTATCGGATAGAAGACCAATTGGCCCGGATTGTGCGCCGTTGTGCCGCCACCTCTGCGGATATCGACGACATCGATGTGCTTTTGTGCCAAATCTTCCCTACCGGCTAAGAGTTTGTTGGCACTTTGCCTGGCGCCGAGAGTAATGACAGCAGGGTGCTCAACGATTAAAACGGTATTTGATATTTCGCCCCGGCGTCTTTTCTCGTGTAACCGATGCTGTAGTTGTAGAGTCTCTCGGTAGTTGGCCAGCCCGCAGTCAATAATGCGAAGGGAGCTTTCGATTTTCGATTCACAAATCTCAGTTGTTGATTTTTCTAACATACGTATTCGGTTATGCCTTTGGTGGATTGTGCAGGCTCAGGCCAAAGGCATCTTCGGCGGCTTCCTTGAGCACCTCTGAGACGGTTGGGTGCGGGAAGCTTATCTCGGTAATTTTTTCCGTGCTGCCTATAAGTGCTCTTGCCGCGCCTATCAGCTCGGTTACTATAGCCCCTACCATTGTAACGCCTATAATCTTGTTGGTAGAGTTATCTCTTACAGCCCTTATTTCCCCTACGGTTTCATTGTGTGCCACACTTCGGCCGTTGGCTTTGAAGAACGACCTTCCAACGCTAATATCAAGCCCCTGGTCTTTGCAGGTCTCTTCGCTTTTGCCGACGGAAGCAATTTCCGGGAATGTATAGACGGCCCTTGGTATAAGCGAGTAGTCGGCTATTTTTTCATCGCCTCCAGTGGTATTGACAGCTGCAACCTCGGCCTCGGCGAAGGCGCCGTGTGCTAAATAGGTTGTACCTACAGCATCGCCGATAGCATAGACGCCGGGGACGTTGGTTTCTAATTTTTCATTAACTGCGATAGCGGAATCGTTCATCTGTAAATTCAGAGCCTTGATTGTTTCCTTATCGACAACCGCTCTTCGTCCGACAGAGACGAGTATTTTTTCCGCCTCGATTGTTTGGCCATCCTCAAGTACGACTTGTGCCGGTGCGGCGGTTTTATCGACTGAAGTCACTTTCCGGCCGGTGTGCGAGTCAATACTAAGTTTTTTGAATTCGCGTTCCATCAATCGTCCGACCCATTGGTCCTCCATAGGAATCAATCGAGAAAGCGCTTCTACGATTGTAACCTTAGTTCCCATTGCAGCATAGACGCAGGCCATTTCACAGCCGATGACTCCGCCGCCTACGATTACCATTGATTTTGGTATTTGTTCGAGTGCCAGGGCTTCCTTGCTGCTGATAATGGTCTGGCCGTCAAAGGGGATTGCCGGGATTTGGATTGGCTGCGAGCCGGTTGCAAGGATTATTTTGCCCGCCTGTATCTGCTGTGGTGTAGTGTCTGTTTCGATTTTTATTTGATTTGGCGCTGTAACGACGGCTCTGCCCGGGATTATTTCTACCTTATGGCTTTTGATTAGCCCTGTTAGGCCTTTTCGAAAGCCAGCTACTACAGCATCTTTTCTTGCCTGAATCTTCGGCCAGTTAACAGTAGCTGAGCTAACGTCGATACCCATCATCGCTGCGTGCTTTATCAACAGCAAGGTGTGGGCAGAAGCAAGCAGTGTCTTCGAAGGGATACATCCGCAATTCAAACAGGTGCCGCCGATAAATGCCTTTTCGATAACTGCTACCGAAGCGCCTCTTTGTGCGCACCTGATAGCGGCGGCGTAACCACCCGGGCCGCTGCCGATTACTACAACATCAAAAGTTTCCGCCATAATTTAAGCTCCTTTTACTACCGTATTATTTTTGAAATATATAGAAAGTTTAAGCAGGACGATAAGGATTCTTTTGGGGATTATACCATGCGAAAAGCCGGTCGTGCAACCGGTTTCGGACCTTTTTGAGAGCCGGGTCGTTGATATGGTTGACGAATTCACCCGGGTCGGCCTCGTGGTCATACAATTCGTTAGTTGAGCCGTGATTGAAGATGTATTTATAGCGCCGAGTACGAATCATATATTCGCAGGTCCTGGTCCTTAAATTATATTCACTGAACGCCGCGGACGGCCCTTTCATATCAGGGTTGCGCAATAACTCGGCAAAGCTGGTTGCATCCATTTTGTCCGGAGCATCGGGTATATCGAGCAGTGTTGTCTTTTCGGGCGGCCTGACGCCGGTTAGCTCGACTAATGTCGGATAAAGGCCAAAGTACTCAGTCAGTGCGGCGGTTACTTTATTTTGTGGGAGATGGTTTGGGTAGCTTACAATCAACGGTACTCGAACGGACGGCTCGAACAGACAGAACTTCTGAAAGAGCCCGTGGTCGCCGTCCATCTCGCCGTGGTCGGAAGTATATATAACGATGGTGTTATCCAGTAAACCTTCTTTTTCGAGTGCCTTGTACACATATCCAACGCACGTATCAACGAATGCGAGGTTGCCCAGATAACCTGCGCGATGGGCTCTCTGGCGTTTTTCACCCAGCTTTTTTGTATGTTGAATGCGCTGCTGGATATGTGGTGGGTAAGCGGAGATGTCACCAACATCCGGAAGCTCCATCTTACTAACAGGATATTTTTCAGCCCATTGTCTCGGGGGATAGAAAGGAGAGTGCGGTTTCATAAAACTGGTGAGCAGAAAGAACGGCTGCCGGCGGTATCTGGTTATGAACTTCGCCGCCTCGCGGGCTATAAACATATCCAGGTGGTCTTCGGGTTCGAGCTTTGAGGCCATACTGTCAAAATTCCATCGCTCGACGTTACCAACCCAGGGGCTGCCTTTGGGCCACAATCCGTCTATATCAGGCAGGCCGGCACCGCCATCGTTGACCGTCTTGAAAAAATTGGGCCCCAGTGGATGATTAGCTATTTCGTTGGCGTAGTTCTGTACCTTTGGGCCGAGGTACATCAGCCAGTCGTTGATGGACATATAATACTCGAAGCCGTGATTGTGGGCATCGCCAAAGTGCATCTTGCCAATCAGAGCGGTCAGATAGCCGTTTTCAGCGAAGTGATGGGCCATCGTGCGGTAGCGCCAGTCAAGCTGGTTATTATTTGTGATTGCGCCGGTACTGTGTGCGTATAGTCCGGTCAGCAAAGCCATTCTTGAGGCAACACAAACCGGATAGGGACAATATGCGTTTGTGAACCGGACGCCGCGAGAAGCAATGCGGTCGATATTTGGCGTGGGAACGAGGTCTCTGCCGGCACAGGTCATCAGGTCAGCCCGGTGCTGGTCGGTCATAATAAAAAGAACGTTAGGCTTGTCAGACTGTTGAGGCGAATGGGGACCCGTTGGCGCTGTCGCAGATGACTCAGATGCTTTTGCTGCAGCGGCGGTCTGGCCAAGTAACATCGAGGCGGCTCCAAGTCCGGCGGTTTGCAGGAATTCTCTTCTCCTGATATGGTCTTTTTTCATTATGTTTTGCTCTTACAAGGTTTAACTGTTATAGACAAAACTTCATGAGGTTATTAGCGAGATTTCTGTTGCCGACGGCCCCATTCGTGCGCCCTGGCCGGGTCGTAATCCGGATTCGGTGTGGGCATTTTGGCACCGACCGATTTACGCCACGCGGCGAGCTTCTGCTGCATTTCGGCAGCTCTGTCCGGCAGCTTTGTTGCGAGATTATTTTTTTCCGAGATGTCGCGTTTGAGATTGTAAAGCTCGAGTCGGCCATCCTCGTAGAACTCGATTAGTTTCCAATCCCCTTGTCGGATTGCACCGGCAGGTTTGGAGTGATGATAATGCGGATAGTGCCAGTATATCGCATCGCGTTTGAGCGTGCCGCTCCGCCTGAGCAAAGACAGGATGCTTTCGCCATCGAGTACGTGGGCCGGGTCGGCTTTGGCTCCGACAATCTCTAAAAAAGTCGGATAGAAATCGACACTGGTGACAGGTGCGCTGCAGGTGGTACCGGGTTTGACTACGCCCGGCCAGCGAACAATCAGTGGTTCACGGATTCCACCTTCGTACAGTGTTCCCTTTTCGTCGCGAAGAGGCTGGTTGGTTGTTACAGCCTCTCTATTGCCTCTATAACCGCCAAAGGGTTGATACAACCCACCGTTGTCCGAGAAGAAGATTACAATAGTTCGGTCGGCAAGATTCAGTTCGTCGAGCTTTTTGATAATACGGCCGATACTGTTATCTAAGTGCTCAACCATAGCTGCGTATGTTGGATTATTGATTCCGGTTACCGGCTTTGGTTTGTTTTTATATTTTTCGATTAGCTCCTGAGGTGCCTCCAGCGGGATATGCACGGTGTGATGCGACAAATGTAGGAAAAACGGCTTGTCTGAGTTGGTCTGGATAAAGTCGATGGCGCTGTCGGTGAAACTGGCAACCTGTTTGTCGTTGCGGTTGGTGCCTTTTTGAATAGCCGTATCGAAGCCCTGATGTTCCGGGAAATAGGGCTGTCCGCCGAGGTGCCACTTGCCGATGTGGGCTGTGGTATAGCCCTGTTCTTTAAGCGCTTCGGGGATAGTAATCGCTTCGAGCGGTAACTGCAGGCGATTCTGTGGGACGCTGAGTTTTTCCCAGGGTCGCTGGTGACCCGGAATAAAATCCATGATGCCTACCCGTGCGGGATACTGGCCGGCAAGGATGCTTGCGCGTGTTGGTGAGCAAACAGGACAGGCCGCGTATGCATCAGTAAAGCGCATCCCCTGTTTGGCTAAACGGTCAATATTGGGCGTTTCGTGAAATTTACTGCCGTAGCAGGCTACGTCTGTCCAGCCCATATCGTCTATTAGAATGAAAATGATATTGGGTTTATTATATGCTTGAGATTTTGCAGTTAGCTGCTCAAAGCCGGCAACGCATCCGGGCACAGCCAGCGATGCAGCCGCGAGTCCTACAGCTTTCAAGAAATCACGGCGATTCATAAGGTTCTCCTTCCAATATGCTCAACAAGCAAATAATACTCTATTTTCTGAGCTTAAAGTATTCCGTGGCTATTTGGTTTACATAATCGCCGATAGCCAGCGATGCCGTCGCAGCCGGCGATGGCGCATTTAAGACATGGATAGAGTTTCTCTGTCTTTCTATTCTGAAATCATCAATCAGCTCGCCGTTCGGCCTGAGTGCCTGGGCGCGCACGCCCGTCTTGCCGGGTCTTATATCATTGGCATCAAGCGAAGGAATAAGTCTTTGCAATTGCTTAAGGAATAGTTTCTTGGAAAACGCCCGTTTGTATTCACCCAGTCCGTATCTCCAATGCTTTAGAAACATTTTCCAAAGCCCGGGATAAGTCAGAGCATTCCAGGTATCTCTCAGGCTAAAATCGGTTTTGTCGTAACCTTCCCGTTTGAATGAGAATACGGCATTTGGGCCGCATTCGACTTTGCCGTCAATCATCCGTGTAAAATGAACACCTAAAAAGGGGAAATCCGGGTTAGGCACCGGATATATCAGGTTTTTTACTTTTTCTGCGGCCTCTTCCGTCAGCTCGTAATAATCGCCACGGAAAGGAACAATCCTCATCCCGGCCTCTACGACATCCATTTTCGCTATCCTGTCAGATTGAAGTCCCGCACAGTTGATAATATAGTTCGCGGCGAAGGCTTTTTGATTTGTTGCAACCTTCGTATAGAAATCGTGCTTGTCGAATCCTGTTACCTTATGCAAAGTCAGGACCTTATTGCCTTGCCCTTTTTTCTCTATTAGTTCAGCTAACTTGTTTGCAACCCGGGCGAAGTCAATAACACCGGTGCACGGCACCCGTATCCCTGCGATGCCGGAGCAGAACGGCTCGATTTGTTTGATTTCATCCGGCCCAATTTTTTCAATGCCTTCTATACCGTTCTCCTTGCCGTTGTGGAAAATCTTTTCGAGGTTGGGCAGCTCTTTTGCATCTGTTGCGACGATTATTTTTCCGCAAATTTTGTAAGGGATTCGATATTTTTTGGCGAAAGCAACAAGCTCTTTTCGTCCTCTGGCGCAGGTTTTTGCTTTATTTGAGCCTGGCTTATAGTACAGCCCCGAATGAATAACGCCGGAATTATGACCTGTCTGATGAGCTGCTAACCTGTTTTCTTTTTCTAATACGGCGATGCGAATATTCGGATGACTCAATGTAATCTTGTAGGCCGACGCCAAACCGACAATCCCCCCACCTACTACGACAATATCAAAATCAGTGTTTCCCTTCATTAGAACGAATCCTAAAGTCTCACGTCAGGTTTTCAGTCTTATACAATAACTGACACTCCCAACCTCGTCAATCAAGAACCTCACGTGGCACGGACTTCCAGCCAATGAAAAACTCGACCAAGATGGCCGTGCAACCAAACTGAGAAACTTGTTAAATGCAGGATTAGACTTGAACAGATTGGTGAGTAGTGAGTGGTGAGTAGACTCACCAATTAACTACTCACAAATTAATCTTCTGGAAGTATGTTTCTATTAACCGTCTTTTTCGGTCTGTTACATATCGGGCACAACTTCAGGATAAAGCTGACCGGTCGGACTTACCTTGAAGACGTAAATAAGTCCTTCTCTTAGCCTTGAATAAACGACGTTTCCATAGATGGCTTCAATGTCGTGCTCCTTTAGCTTGTCGGGGTCATTTGCCAGGTCCCAGATATTTGACCAGAACATTTGCCTGTGCTTTATTGGCAATGCTTTAAGCAGGTCGCTGTATCTTTGGGGCTCAGTACCCGGCTGTTCTATTGCAAAGCCCTCTTCCGGCGCCATCTTTTCGCCATAGACCCTCCTCCAGAGATACAGTGCCCTGGTCTTGCCGTCCATAACTATTTTATTCCCGAATTTCACAATCAACGCATCAAAGTGGATAATATCACCGGCGATTGTGTATTCTTTCTCCAGAATCGTCTTCAGTTTATCGTCTCTGGCGGTCTCAACGAATTTTATTGTGGTAAGAAGCTGTTCGTTTGTTGTCTCCTGGGCAATTACCTTTGCATAGCCTATTTGTTCCTCGCTTGTAAGATTGGTTATTGCCTGCTTGAGATGTTTGTTCTCAGCCAGAAGCTCGTGTATTGTTTTTGCACCGTAATAAAGCCCCCGTCCCAGATACGCTAAAGGCACAAGGCATACCCCAACTACAATATAAACAAGGAGCCTTACTTTTTTGCGTTTCTCTGCCATTTATACCTTACTCTCACAGCTACTCACTCGTGCAGGAAGAAATACGGTCTCTAAACTTATCATCGGCTCTGTTGCTTTAATCTCTACACTTCTGATTCATCAAACAGACTAAAAATACGAAGAACTGAAGATGCAAGAGCATTATTTAATTCAAAGTTAAGAGTTCGTTGCTCCGGGATTATCAATAAGGCTACGAATTAAATCTATGAATTCACGAGACTGCTGAAGGCATGTTGAAACGTCCGATGCCTCAAAAGTGGCTGTAGGGATATAATCTCCCTCCTGTCTGTCATCAAACAATTTTTGATAAAACTTATTCCATTTGACATCAACTCGGCCGGATTTGATATAAGTTCGGATAAACTCGGATTTTACCGCTGAATGCCTGGCACACTGTTTACCGTCTTGCAGCAAAATCGCTGTGATTGCATAGAAACAGGCGTAATACAAACGGTTCACCGCAAAGTTTGCATGGCCTGCGTTTAGTTCAAGCTCCGCTGAGGCTAATGACTCCTTAGCTTTTTCCAGCCAAAGCCCAATCAGCGTTTTCTGAGCTTCGCTCTCATTCATATTTCACATCCGTCTCTTTCAACTTCGCTGTGAATCAGCGTATGGCGAATTAGTCCATTTGCCCACTCCTGCTCAGATACAACAACTGATGTCAACAAAACATCATTGCACAGATTAATGTCAGCTAATCGGTATGAGATGGCCTGCCGCAATTTGCTGGTAACTGGACAGTGAGTCAGTACAAGAAGGTCTATATCCGAATCCGGTTCACCTGAACCACGAGCTTTTGAGCCGAACAATATCACTCGCGTTACAGGCAGCTCCGACTTGAGAGCTTTTGCTGCTTCAAGTATCGAATATCGCTCTTTTTGTACCATTTTTACACTGTCAACTGTTTTCATTAGCCATCTTTCACAGGCAACTGAACTATATTCTATCTAAGCAAAATACGACAGTCCAAAACAAAAATCTGTTACTTTACGTGCAGATGCTCGTTGTCTGCCAAGATAGTTATTCCTCCTGCATGTATGGATAACGGAAGTTTCTCGGCGGCAGGAAGGTCTCCTTAATGGCGCGCGGCGAAACCCATCGTTCCAGGTTAAGCCAGCTACCGGCTTTGTCGTTCGTGCCCGATGCCCGTGTTCCGCCGAACGGCTGTTGTGCTACGACCGCCCCCGTGGGCTTGTCGTTAACATAAAAATTACCCGCCGCGTGACGGAGTGTGTTCATCGCCTTGACTATCGCACCGCGATCCAGAGCAAATATCGAACCGGTCAACGCATAAGGCGATGTCTGGTCGCACAGATCCAGTGTTTGGTGATATTCGCTTTCCGGATAAACATATAGTGTTAACACGGGTCCGAAAATTTCTTCGGCCATCAATTTAGACTTCGGGTCCTTACTTACTACGACAGTCGGCTCAATGAAGTATCCTGCCGAGTCATCATATCCGCCGCCTATGATAATTTCCATATCGGGCGAACTCTTGGCGTATTCAATATACTCGCTGATAGTATCGAAGGCCTTTTTGTCGATAACCGCCCCCATATAGGTTCTAAAGTCGGTTATGTCGCCCATCTTAATATCACCGATTTCACTTAATAACAGCTCTTTTACCTGCGGCCATATCGAATCGGGGATATACGCTCGCGAAGCGGCCGAGCACTTCTGACCCTGGTACTCAAACGCTCCTCGCACTAAGGCCGTCACGAGGGCCTCGGTATCGGCGCTCGCATGCGCGACTATAAAGTCCTTACCGCCGGTCTCGCCGACGATTCGAGGATACGAGACGTATTTTCGAATGTCTTTGCCGATGGCCAGCCAGATTGTTGAAAATACATATGTGCTTCCTGTAAAGTGGATTCCGCCGAGCCTGACGTCGTCCAGCGCCGGCGGAGCGACGACCGGGCCGGGACCCGGCACCATATTTATAACTCCGGGCGGCATACCCGCCTCTTCTAAGATTTTCATAATAATATACGCGGGCAATACCGCCGCCGAGGCCGGTTTCCAAACCACCGTATTACCCATCAGAGCCGGCGAGGTTGGAAGATTGCCCGCAATCGACGTAAAATTGAACGGCGTCAACGCCAGAACAAATCCGTCCAGCGGACGATGCTCCATATAGTTCAATACGCCGGCTGTGGACATCGGCTGGTCCCCATATACCTCTTCCATAAAATGGGGATTGAAACGCCAGAAATCTATCAGCTCGCACCCAGCGTCAATTTCCGCCTGGTGCGGTGTCTTGCTCGTATTTAGCATGGTAGCGGCGTTGAGGGTCTGGCGATACTTTCCCGCTAACAGTTCCGCCGCCTTGAGCAGTACGACCGCCCTGGATTCCCAGGGCATCTCGCCCCAGTTTTTCTTGGCCTTTTGGGCCGCATCGACAGCCTTGATAGCAAATTCTGCGTCGGCCTGGTGATACCTGCCTAACAAGTGCTGGTGGTCGTGCGGACAGCTGATATCTGCAAGCTTGCCGTTGCGCACTTCCTCGCCGCCGATTATCATAGGCACTTCCGCCTGCTCATTCAGCATCTCTTTGAGCTTCGCGGACAATTCAGCACGTTCCGGACTGCCCGGCGCGTATTGTAGGCCTGGTTCGTTGACTGGCTGGGGGATGTGAAAAATACCGTTAAACATTTGCGTCTCCTTGTAATAAGTATTTGAAAGTTTCACAATAAACCAAAAGTCACATTTTCCCCCGTTGCTGCCGAAAAGTCAAGCCTTCGATTAATCTTTTTACCTTGGCCTTCTGACTTTTGACTTTAATCGCAGCGGCAAGGGCTTATAATATTTTCATATTGCTGATTTGTGGGAAAGAAAGGAAACTTGAAAGAATACCTGATATGAATCAAAAGCATTCCGTCATCTTGAATGTTTGCACATTGTTGGCTGTTTTGGCTCTGACCGGCTGCTATGAGCCCCCGGCCTATTCGGAGTTCGTTACCACACCATCAGCGCCACCGTTGCCAAAGCCGGCGACATTCCTAATTCCGGGCCAGTACCGTATTGTGGGTACGTCGGTCCAGCGTTTGCCGATTTTATCCTTCGTGCTTGGTCAAGGTCCGGATGTAACCTTCATCTTAGCGACAATTCACGGCAATGAATCAGCCGGGACACCCCTTGTCAGAAGGTTAGGGAAATATCTCCAGCAACGACAATACCTGATGAAAGGGCGCAGGGTTGTGCTTTTAGCCGTGGCTAATCCTGATGGTATGGCCCACAACAGCCGTTTTAACGCTAACGGCGTTGACCTCAATCGCAATTTTCCGGCGTCTAACCGTGTTAACGATAAACTGTCCGGAGCAACTGCATTTTCCGAGCCGGAAGCGCGTCTGGTCAAACAACTCATCGAGCAATATTCCCCTGACCGTATTATCAGCATTCATCAGCCGTTGGCCTGTATTGACTACGACGGCCCCGGCGAAACTTTAGCTGGACGAATGGCCCAATATTGTAGTTTGCCCGTAAAAAAGCTGGGTCCAAAGCCCGGCTCGCTCGGCTCATACGCTGGAGTTGATTTAGATATTCCCATCATAACCTTCGAGCTGCGGCAGAATGACTCGAAACTCGATTCGGACACCCTTTGGCGGCGATATGGAAAAGCACTCGTAGCTGCTATTGTTTATCCTAACAAGGTCGAATAAAAAGAGAAGTATCTTCGATACGATTTGCTTGCAGGAAATAATGCGGGGATTCTGCGTATCTCGTGCCGTAAGCCAAGTAAGTGAGGGCCGTTCTCTGCCCAACAAAAAAGGCTGTATGCAAAGCTGCACACAGCCATTTGTACTCTTTTGATGTGTAAAGAATCTTACAATGTTCTGCGTCTGCGCAGCCAGGAGACCAGGCCTACGCCGATACTGCCGAGCAAAATGGCGCCAGGAGCAGGAATCACGTAAAACTGGAAGTTTGCGCCAAAACTGGGACATCCTTCAATACCCCATGGGTATACACGATCCGGGAATATGAATCCCGGATTCCTGCTTGAAACACGTGCAATAAGATTGATGTATGGATCGACCTGAAAGACGCCAAGCTCGGGATCTTTCACCCACTCACTCGTTGAATAGTCATCAGACCATTGGAATCCTATGTCATATGTCACACCCGGGCTTAACAGAATTGGAGTGATCTCGGTGTAGCGAAATTCGCCAAGCAATGGGTCACCCGTACCCGGTCCAAGGGTAGTTGATGTCAAGAGGGCTTGGTCACTAACCCGCCAGATGCCGATCGGAATCTCATAGTTGAAACCAAGCGGCCCAGGCGTATATTTATAAAAATCATCCCACATTCCTAAATGAGTCACGGCGATGGGGAGGCTCGTAGGTGTGAACTGCCAGCCTTCAGTTGTCAGACTTGCTAATGTCCACCCCTTTGTGCTAATGTTGCTAACAGCCACGTTCGCTTCGGCCCAGCTACCCAAGATGGTCAAGCTTAAAAGCACCCCAATACTTAGTAGTACAAGTCTTCTTCTCATCACTTACCTCCTTCCATTTTTTAAGCGCAGAGTAATAATTTTCGTCTAACGTTAACAGGTCAATACGCAAGTCTTCAGGCAAAAACATAGCGGTATAACCTCCGGCTGAAGCGCTCTTTGGCCTGCCTCCTTGAAGAAATACATACCCTGACAATATGAAGTAAACGTGTCCTCTGATGTAACCTCTAATAGTATATTAACACCTTATAAGGCGGATTTCAATATAAAAATTCAGAAAATTCAAAAATTTAAGTAAAAATATACTTCCACACTTTTGTCGCGCAAGACGTAACCATTTTCCCACTAATAGGACTTTAAAGTAAAAAGGAGTGATTTTTATGTAAGAATTGGCTAAAATAATGAAATCAAATGGCAAAATTCAAACTAAACAATGAGTTCAAGCCAGCCGGCGACCAGCCACAAGCCATAGAACGGCTCGTAGAAGGACTGCACGCAGGCAAAAAGTTCCAGACGCTAATGGGCGTTACCGGCAGCGGTAAAACGTTCACAATGGCCAACGTCATAGCTCAACACAATCTGCCGACCCTTGTTATCTCCCATAATAAGACATTGGCCGCTCAGCTGTATGAGGAATTCACAGAGTTGTTTCCGGAAAACGCCGTTGAATATTTTGTCAGCTACTACGATTATTATCAGCCGGAAGCGTACATTCCCCAGCGGGATATATACATAGAAAAGGACGCCTCGAAAAATAATGACCTCGACCGGCTCCGCCTTTCGACGACTACCAGCCTTTCAGCGAGAGATGATTGTATTATTGTTGCTTCTGTCTCCTGCATTTTCGGTCTTGGCTCACCAGAAGATTATAAAGCCAGCGTCGTCACCGTCCGCACCGGCGAGCACTGCAACAGAAATGAGCTGCTTGGCAGATTAGCTGATATCCAGTACACCAGAAACGATGTTGATTTTGCAAGGGGGACATTCAGGGTTCGCGGCGATGTTGTCGAGCTTTATCCTTCTTATGAATCTTTTGCAATTCGCATCGAATTTTTCGGCGACGAAATAGAGAAGATAAGCTATATAAATCCCATATCGGCGGAAATCCTTGCTGTTGAAGAACAGCTTTTTATATATCCGGCTCAGCATTACATTATGCCATCTGAGAGAATCGGCTCTGCGATAGAGAGTATAAAGGCCGAGCTAAAACAGCGATTAGCTGAGCTGCGAGGCCAGGGCAAGCTACTGGAAGCACAACGGCTTGGCGCACGAACGATGTACGATATCGAGATGATGCAGGAGGTCGGCTATTGCAGCGGGATTGAAAATTACGCCCGACACCTGGCCGGCCTGCCACCCGGAGCCAGACCTTATACGCTGATTGACTATTTCCCGGAAGATTTTCTTTTATTGATCGATGAATCCCACGTTACCATTCCACAGTTGCGGGCGATGTGGGCCGGGGACAGACACAGAAAAGAAACTCTGATAGAACACGGCTTCAGACTGCCGAGCGCGTTAGATAACAGGCCTTTGCGCTTCGAGGAATTTCAGGAAAGCTGGGCCAAAGTTATTTTTGTTTCCGCTACACCAGCGCCATTCGAGCTGGAGAAATGTGATAACGAAGTTGTTGAACAAATCATCAGGCCGACCGGACTTATAGATCCTGAAATCTTTGTACGTCCGGCCGGCAATCAGATTCCACATCTCTTGGGTGAGATTGAAAAGCGGGTCAAAGCTGGGGAGCGAACGCTCGTTACAACACTGACGAAGAGGATGGCCGAAGACCTGGCCGGTTTCATTACAAAGAGAGGTTTCAAATGTCGTTATCTGCACAGCGAAATCAATACGCTCGAAAGAATCGAGATACTGCGGGCTTTGCGCCACGGCGAATTTGATGTGCTGGTGGGGGTGAACCTGCTGCGGGAAGGCCTGGATTTGCCGGAGGTTTCAGCCGTCGCAATCCTTGATGCCGATAAGGAAGGTTTTCTGCGAAGTCAGACCTCGCTGATACAAACCATCGGCAGAACCGCACGAAATATCAATGCCACGGTTTTTTTGTATGCCGATAAGGTTACGCCCTCGATGGAAAAAGCTATTGACGAAACGAACAGACGCCGTATAATTCAGCTAAGATACAACGAAGAGCACAATATTACGCCCGAAACGATAAAAAAAGAAATTCGTAAAAGTCTGACCGAGCAGATAAAAGCAAGGCAGACTGCCCGGCAGGCGGTGCGTTTCGGTGATTCGGAGTACGAAAAGGTTGAATTAGCTTCTCAAATTGAGAAGGAAATGCTTGAAGCAGCCCAAAGCCTTGATTTTGAGCGGGCCGCTTTCCTGCGAGACCAGCTGCGGGAGTTGAAAGAGCTGCCGGAACTGGTACTCATCGAGTCAAGTAAAAAGAGAATAATGAAGACAAAAGAAAGTAAACAAAGAAGGAAAAATAAAACTCGGCGAACTGTGCAGTAAGAGCTAAAATCAGGATAATCTGTGCAATCTGTGGAAACGGAAAGTCGGCACGCACAAATCTGCGAACAAGTAAAAGGCAAAAGTAAGATGAAACAACTTAACATTGCACAAGCCCTGCCTCTTATCCGAATGGCGATTGAAGAAGACCTCGGACGGGGTGATATGACAAGCGAGCTTCTCTTCAAAGATGATACTGTCGCCAAAGCGAATATTATCTCACGTGAGGAAATAATTGTATGCGGGATGGAAATAACCCGGGAGATTCTCAACTGCTATGACGAAAGACTCAAGTTGAAAGTGCGTATAAATGACGGCGAATCAGCTCACGTTGGGAGCAAACTCGCAACAATAGAAGGGCCTTTACGTTCTATGCTCACCGCCGAGCGGGTTATGCTCAATTTCCTCCAGCGCCTTAGCGGAATATCAACGACAACAGGTAAATATGTACGAGCAATTCAGGGCACAAAAGCAAAAATATATGATACTCGAAAGACGATGCCCGGCTGGCGCATCCTCGAAAAGTACGCAGTCCGCTGCGGCGGCGGGTACAATCACCGCCTCGGACTATATGACGGCATCCTGATTAAAGATAACCATCTGGCCCAGTTGGGCAGGAATTTCCTGCCGAAACTGCGTAAAATAATTTGTAAAGCCAAAAAGGTAAAAGGCGCAAAATTTATCGCCGTAGAGGTTGACCATGTCGATGACCAGCTCAACTATGTGCTGGAGATTCCGGGCATTGACATTGTGCTGCTCGACAATATGGGCCAGTGGCAGTTAAAACACGCTGTGGATATGCGAAACCTAATGTGCGGCAAAAACAAAAAGCCGTTGCTTGAGGCCTCAGGCAACATAACGTTAGACAGTGTTTCCGCCATCGCCCAATGCGGCATCGACAGAATCGCCGTAGGCGCAATCACTCATTCGGCAAGAGCCGTTGATATTGGACTCGACAGGTAATTAAAGTTATGCCAATAACCGACCTGCCCGGCTCCGGCTCGGGCCTTCGCCGAGACGAGCTGGACCCTGATAATATAAAGGCGAATCTGAAAACCAAACGCATCGGCAGAAAAATCCTCGTCTATAACCGCACATCAAGCACACAGGCAATCGCCGGCGAATACGCAAAAAACAAAGGAAACGACGGCCTTGTAATTTTCGCTGAAGAACAAACCGCAGGCAGAGGCAGAGCCGACAACAAATGGTACAGCAGCCGTTCGGACAGTATTCTTTGTTCGATTGTTTTAAGTACGGGCGGTTCGCGAACCGTCCCTACTGAGCTGCTCTCGCTGACCTGTGCAGTAGCGGTCGCAGAAGCCATCGGCAAATCAGCCAAAGGCGAGGCAAAAATCAAATGGCCGAACGATATAATGCTGAACGGCAAAAAGGTGGCCGGCATCCTCCTCGAATCAAAAAAAGATAACAGCGGCAATACCTGCATTATTGGCATTGGAATAAATTGCCACCAAAAAAAGGATTCTTTCGGCCTCGAATTACAATCAACCGCGACAAGTATCGACATTGAAAGTCACTCAACTTCCGACCGTATCTCGCTGGCAAAAAGATTGCTTACGTCAATGGAACACTGGCTCGAAGTGGCAGCCCAAAAAAGCGAAAAAATAATAGACCAATGGCGTAACCTAAGCGTTCAATTAGGCCATAGAATGAAGCTTATCTATAACGGCCGGGAATTTTCCGGCAATTGCATAGGAATAGACCCTGAAAAAGGCCTAATCCTCCAATTGGATACCGGCGGCGTAAGAATGTTCGACGCTGGACATACGAGCATTGCCAAATAATCGTAGTTTGTATTGTATGGTCGATTGAGATATTATAGTGATTAGAAAGCTCAGCGGTATAGCTGAACAGGTATGAGTGGGAAATCCCAGAAGAGTTAAAGTTGAAAGCTAAAGAACTATATAAAAGAGTAGGTAAAGATTTTGAGATTGATAAATACAAGGACGATTGGAGTTTTGTTGAATTTAACGAATTCATCAATCCAGACTTCAAAGAAAAATACATTGGAGTTATGCTCAACAACACAGATGAAATTGAAAAGATTTATACATCCACCTTTCCAGATACGATTGTACTCGACAAAATCCTGAGTCGAAACGAGACAAACGTTTTATTGTTCTCACATCATGCAATGGGCTATGATCCAACCCTTGAAGGCTTCCCTTTTTACAACATTCCGGTCAACTATCTGAAGAAATTGAAACAACAACGTATATCTTTCTATGTTCTGCATATTCCCCTTGACAAGAACGGAGTTTATTCAACGTCCATGAATTTGGCAAAAGTGTTACAACTGCCGGTTGATGGCGAGTTTTGTGAATATCTTGGCTGTAAAGTTGGGGTGATCTGCGAAACGAGTTTTACGAAGGTGAAAGATTTTGCATTCCACGTTAAGAACGTCATTGGGCACGATATAAAGGTCAGGCGATATGGTGATGAGATTATTGAAAGAAGAAGAGTTGCCATTGCTGCTGGTGGAGGGTGCATCGATTTTGTTGCACGTGAACTATCTGTGTTAGGCGTGAATACATATCTGACTGGACTCACTAAGCCAATGCTCTCTTTTGAGCCGAGCATGGAGTTTCACCGAATTGCGAAGGAAAGCAAGATTAACGTGGTGGGAGCAACGCATTATTCGACTGAAAAATATGCTTGTATGGCAATGGTGGACTACTTTGCAGGACTCGGTATTGAAGCTGAGTTTGTTGAAGGTAAACCTTGCATGGAAGATTTGTGATGGTAGGCAATAATGCCAGCTATTACTTCCCTTTCCCCAAACGCTTCTCCAGCATCTCTGGAGTGAATAAGTGTCGGTCTATGCCTTGTACTTCCGCCTGCTACCTACTTATGAGTTTTAGAGGCTCGCGTCCAAAAAAAGCTTTTTCATTCTCAGGTTTCATTTCTTGTTTTTTCTGTTATATTATTGTTTTTGTTTAAACGCGTATTCTATAAATAAATTGAAAGGGCTGGAATTATGTTAAGAAATGAATGGATTAAACGGTCGCTTGTAGTTTGGTTGGGATTGGCGGTGTGTTCACCTACTGCCTTTTCTATCGAGCAGGTCAATAAAGAGTCAGCAGATTTCTTAAAAGCCAACGAGGAGGACATACAACAGTGGCGTGAAATGAAATTCGGCCTGTTTATCCACTGGGGGCCGGTCAGTCTGAAAGGCACGGAAATCGGCTGGTCCCGCGGTGGTGAACGGCGTGGACGAAAAGACAAATCTACAGGCTCAATCCCAGTAGAGATTTATGACAATCTCTATAAGCAGTTCAACCCGGTCAAGTTTAATGCGGACGAATGGGTACAAATCGCTAAAGACGCCGGTATGAAGTACCTCGTGTTCACGAGCAAACACCACGATGGCTTTTCGATGTTCGACAGCAAGCTAACGGACTATAAGATTACTAACTCGCCGTTCAAGCGCGATGTCGTGAAAGAGTTGGCCGATGCCTGCCACAAGGCCGGATTAAAGCTTGGCTACTATTACTCCCCACCTGACTGGTATCATCCGGACTATCGAACGGAAAATCATTCCCGCTACATCAAGTTTCTGCATGGCCAGCTTCGGGAGATTTGCAGCAACTACGGCAAGATTGATATCATCTGGTTCGACGGTCTTGGCGGCAAGGCGGAAGACTGGGACTCGGAGAACCTGTTCAGGATGATTCGTCGGCTTCAGCCCCACGTTATCATCAACAACAGAGCAGGCTTACCTGCCGATCATGACACGCCGGAACAGAGAATCGGCAGATTCCAGAACGACCGTCCCTGGGAGACCTGCATGACAATCTGCCGGCAGTGGGCGTGGAAACCCAACGACCAGATGAAATCTCTAAAGCAGTGTATTGATACGCTCGTACGAGTTGTCGGCGGGGATGGCAATCTCCTGTTCAATGTCGGGCCTATGCCGGACGGCCTAATAGAGCCGAGACAGGTTACACGGCTTAAAGAAATGGGAAATTGGCTGGATGAGAACAGCCGAAGTATTTACGCCACCCGCGGCGGGCCTTTTAAGCCGGGCGACTGGGGCGCCAGCACATACAAGGGCAATACCATTTACATCCACGTTCTGAACTGGGACGAGGACACCCTTACGCTGCCGCCTATCCCAAAGAAAATCATCACAAGCTCTGTTATGACCGGCGGGGCTGCAACTGTCAGGCAAACTGCACTGGCCATCGAAATCTCTGTCCCGGAAGCATATCGGAAGGAACTTGATACAATCATCGTTCTGCAGCTTGACGGCCCTGCGGATGGCATCACTCCGCGTTGAGGTCTATGTTAGGCCTTCTGCAAAATTCGGGAGTTGAGAATTCGAGGCCGGCTCAGCTGCACTGAGGACGGTCGGAGTTTGAGTTTGACGGCACAAAGGCTTTTGGATAAGCTGTAACTTGAGGTTCCAAACTGGAACTTCAAGATTAGGTGGTTGCAAATTGTGACCTCAAGATTCTAATAAATTCCGGAGTGGTCGGGAATGCCTAAAGGCACAGGCTCAATTATTCCTATCGAGCGAATACAGCAGTGCATTTACCTTGTTCGCAAACATAAGGTTATGCTTGACAGCGACTTAGCGCAACTATATGGGGTGGAGACAGGGGCTTTGGTCAGAGCAGTTAAGCGTAACATAGAACGTTTCCCTACTGATTTTATGTTTCAGCTAACTAAAACAGAGTATGAGATTTTTTTGAGGTGCCAAATTGGCATCTCAAAAGAAAGCCGGGGCGGTCGCCGATACATGCCTTACGCCTTCACCGAACAGGGTGTTGCTATGCTATCCAGTGTCCTGCGCAGCAAAAGGGCTGTTGAGGTCAATATCGCAATAATGAGGACCTTTGTTAAGCTGCGCGAGATCTTGACCACAAACTTTGCCCTACGACGAAAAATCGAGGCTTTGGAACGCAGGTACGATGAACAATTCAAGCTCGTGTTTAATCAGAGTGTTGTCAGAAATGGTAATGCCAACTCCAAAATCAAAATCACAGATAGGCTATCTTACAGAATCCAAGGGGCACAAAAAAGGCACTACAAAAGCTAAAACCAAATAGTACTTTTATGAGCAAACATCAAACTTACAGTTTATTTGCTCCGGAAGAAGCCGAGGAAGAGACTCTCTGTCATCACATTATTCGCGTGGCGTTTGAGTCGGCTGCGGATGCGGAGTTTGACTATTTTGTGCCGGACGAAATCTGGCCGATTGAAGTAGGGCAGAGGGTCGAAGTGCCGTTCGGCAGAAAAGACAAATCCGAAGCTGGGTTTTGTACCCTATCGGATGTTCTTCCCGAAGAGTCTTTTATTGCACGCGGTATCGGACGGAATCTAAAAAGGGTAATTAGATTAATCGATAGAGAGCCGTTGTTGGATTCCGAATTGATGGAATTGGCTCGATGGATAAGCGGTTATTATGTTTGTCCGCTCGGCCAGGTTTTGGCTGCGATGGTGCCGTCGGCGGTGAAAAGGGGGGCCGGAGTTAAGACACAAAGATATGTTTACCTAAGAGTCGGCGCTGCTGGTATCGAACAAACAATCAACGAATTGAGGGGCAAAAAGCAAAAGCAAATTGTCAAATTCCTGGACGGCAGGGGGGCTTCGAGTGCAAATGATGCTGTGGAGCTGCGGGGTTTAATAGAAGCGGTCGGCTGCGGCGATGAGCCGATAAAGAGATTGGCGGAAAAACAAATCGTTAAAATAGTCCGCAAGACAATATTGAAGTCTTTGCCTGCTATTCCCAAAGGGATGTCAATAAAATCAGAACATGTAATCCTCAATGATGACCAGCGAAAGGCATTGGCCCATTTTGAAGCTGCGATAGAATCAGGCGAATTCGGCGTTACGCTTTTGTACGGCGTTACGGACAGCGGCAAAACCGAGCTTTATATGAGGGCTATCGAGGCGGTGTTGCGAAAAGGAGCCGGCGCTATTGTGCTGCTGCCTGAGATTGCTCTTACGGCGCAGACCGTTCAGCGATTCAATGAGAGGTTTAAAAAAATCGCTGTGATGCATTCGGGCTTAACCGCTGCCCAGCGTAATGTGCAGTGGCAAAAGATAAAATCAGGCGTAGCTAACATTGTTATAGGTGCTCGCTCGGCGGTCTTTGCGCCGCTTCCGAGGCTCGGTCTTATCGTTGTTGACGAGGAGCATGAGCCAAGCTACAAGCAGGACACAGTGCCGCGGTACAACGGCAGAGATGTAGCGATAAAACGGGCGCAATTAGCAAATGCACATTGTATTTTGGGCAGTGCCACGCCATCATTGGAGACGTTGTCTAATTGTCAAAGTAAGAAGTATTTCAACCTGGTGCGTTTGCCCAAAAGGGTGATGGACTTACCTATGCCACAGATGAAGCTCATCGATTTGCGGCAGGGACAGCTAACGCAGAAAGGTATTAGTCTGATAAGTGAGCCGTTGGCCGAGCGTTTGCACGAGACACTTGCGAAAAAGGAGCAGTCGATTTTGCTTTTGAACAGGCGCGGTTATAGTAATTTTGTGTTCTGTCCATCCTGTAAGCATACGCTGCACTGCCGCAACTGTGATGTGACGTTGACCTTTCATAAGTCAAAGGTCAGCCGCCAAGAGCGAATGCGAACGGTTACGGGAAAACACATCAATTATGGTTATGCGGTCTGTCATTATTGTCTGGCCCAGACGCTTGTGCCTGAAAAATGTCCTCTATGCGGCGGCGGGTTTGCAATGATAGGGCTTGGCTCGCAACGGCTCGAAGAGGAATTAGCTAAAAAGTTTCCGCTGGCTCGAGTATCGAGGATTGACAGTGACTCTATGGCAAGCAGAGATTATTATCGTCTTTTGAAAGACTTCGGCGAAGGTCGAATTGATATATTGGCCGGCACGCAGATGTTGGCTAAGGGTCTGCATTTCCCGAATGTCACGCTGGTGGGAATTATAAGCGCTGATACATCTCTTTATCTGCCGGATTTCCGTGCGAACGAACGGACCTTCCAATTGATTTCTCAAGTGGCCGGTCGGGCAGGGCGTTCCGTGAAAAAAGGTATGGTTTTTGTCCAAACGTTTCTACCGAATCAGCCGGCTATACAATTTGCCGTCGGCGGAGACTTTGACGGCTTTGTCAAAGAGGAATTAAAGCATCGCAAGGCCTGCAATCTGCCACCGTTTTGGCGGTTGGCGGTTATCGTTATGCGGGATGGGAATTTTGATAGACTTGAAACGGCGTGCAAACAGATGCGCCAAAGAATAGACCGGATTATCGAGGCCGAAGGACTCAAAGCGAGCGTTCGTGGGCCGATGCCGGCGGTGATAAGTCGGATACAGCGTTTTCACAGAATGCAGATAATTATTCAGGCCCCCCAAGCGGCAACCGTCCAGCAGTTGTTTGCCGGTTTGCGGGCGGCGGGACCTATTCGGCCGACAGTCAAAGTCGCTATAGATATAGACCCTGTAAATTTATTGTAGCTTGCAATTCGAGAGTTGATGTGCTATTTTACGTTTGTGCTTTACCGGGGAGTAGCTCAGTTTGGCCAGAGCGCTGCGTTCGGGACGCAGAGGTCGCAGGTTCAAATCCTGTCTCCCCGATTAATGTGACTTTTAACCAGAGCGAGAGTTAGGGAGATTTAACTTCTCACTCTTTTTGCTTTTGGAGGACTCCAGTTTCATTCCAATGTCAGTTTTCTTTGCATAGTTGATTGGAACTGAATCGGCAAGCCGAGCCGGTCGAGGCCAAGGTAGGTGATATTGGCGAGGCTTCATGACGGATTGGTTCAGAATACGAGGCGGCTCATCCAGAGCTTCCTTGGCTTGAAACGGTCCCTTTGCGAAACATACAGATCCATGGCTATAAAAGCGTGTGAGCATACCTAATGCCATAACCTAACCAACCACCCCCCACCCTTACCCTAACCATCTATCAGCTAATGACTTACCACCCCACAGACAGACGCCACTCGCCTAAAATATCCAGGCCCTGGGTCAATTTTGGGTCATTTTTAGGCC
>DATKYR010000168.1:0-3126 GCA_035528395.1 Sedimentisphaerales bacterium | reverse complement strand
TCTCTTAATCTGCATTCTTCGATAGATCATCAGATTATTCTCTTTGACTCCGGGTACCCCATCGTGGCCATTCATTGTGTCCATTATGGCGTAAGTCACCAACTCTCCGCGGATACCTGTTGGGCATTTGTAGAGCTTCACCTCTGGACAGTAAGTATACAGCAACCCTGACCTGATGTTATCTATTTGCTCTTGTTCGGAAGCCCCATAATCCAGCCATCTCACCCAGGCGTCGTTGCGACCCGTATTGGCCTGAACGATTTTGTCATCGTTGTCATCTGCATACAAGCTCCATCCCAAGGTCAGCTGTCTGAGATTATTCAGGCAAGCTGCACGTTTGCCCTGTTCTCTGGCCCGATTTAGAGTTGGCATCAGGATCGACATCAATAACGCGATGATAGCTATCACCACCAAAAGCTCTATTAAGGTAAATGCTTTTCGTTTGAACATGATGGTTCTCCTTTTTGGGATAAGGTTTTTCTAAACCGACACTTCAAACTTAATCTGATGCACTCCACCGCTGAGTTTATCTGCCGTAATTATATCACAAACAGTTGTGGTAATGCAAGTTATTCGCTGATTTTTAAGTCAGGTAGCAACCCAGCTATATACGTGATGCAGTCCACCAAGAATTGGCTTGCTTACAATCTTACCATTGGCCTGAACAGGACGATGGACAGGTGAGTCTTTCTCAAGCGACATATGCGTTCTGCTGATGTTGTAATAATTATTGATGTATTCGTCCAGCACGCTATGCAAATGCTTTTTGTTGAGAATGACGGCTTCTTGATGGGCGGCACGCGGCCTTGAAACCGTGATTTTGAGCTGAAAAATGGGTCTGGATTTTATCTCCAGGGATTCATGGCGGGGGCGCGTTTCGAACATACGACCTATCAGATCTTTGTGTCGGGATAAGAACGTCAGCTACTTGCGGTTTGTCAAAGGTAACATGGGGCCAACGTACCGGTTCGCTATGACAACATTGTCGATAAACAGATGGTCGTCACTCTCTGCAGTCCATGTGCCGCCGTGGTAGATGTTGATCCAGATACACTCGATATTCAAGCCCGACACATCGCGCATGCGTACATCTGTCTTCTCGAATGCGAGTTTGCCATTGACCCAGCCCCGAAGGACGCCGTCGTTCTTTTCCGGTGTGTTCATCCTCACGTACTGCTCAACACAGTACCATCGATTGTTCTCGATATAGCCCAGTTTATCCCTCTGCCAAATCCAGGCACTGCCATACCGGCCCCGCATGTCAGCATGATAGCAGTAGAAGCCTATTGGCGTCTTTCCTTCTCTTTGCCCCACGAACTGACCGCGTGCCGACCATCCATTTCGGCCGTTGCTTGGCCTGCCACCCCAACCACCCCGACTGTACGTACCGCTTATACCGGGAAGCTTGCCGCCCCTTCTGGGATTCCAGTCGCTACCAAAACGAAGATAGTACCGAAAGTAGATCTCTTCAGGCTCGCTGCCCGTCTTGTCCTTGAACTTGTATTCAATGCTCGCACCGTAGTGTTCGCCCTTGCTAACTTTGATTTGTAGTGCCTTGTTCTGTAGGGGCTCAAAGCTCCGCTCCTTGTCTTCAATTACCACACGGACAGTCTTTCGCCTTCCACCTGACCAGTGCTTGTGCCACTCGTCGGACTCGAAATCCGTGAAGAGGATGACGTTTGGGTCTTTTTCAATCCCCTCGTCACCAGCATACTTAGCCGCCAATCCTCTTTTACTTGGCGTTTGTCCGCCGAGAGAGATGACGGCCAGCATAAGGCAAAACGCAGCAAGTAACGACATTAATGTCCATGTATTCTGAGAATTATGTGCAACCATGCCGAACTCCTTTCTGTGCAAGAGGCACTGTCCAGTGGATTATAACGTGAGAGATGAACTTCAGCAATTGATAAGGAGTCGCTCAGACTTGCGCAAATAGTCTTGTATAATACCCTTTACGGTAATGATCTAGTGTCGAGTGCTCTTGGATATTTAGAAGGTATTCCGTTGTGATATATTTCATTTTCAGCTAAATTCATAATCTTATTATTGTGTGTCCAACTTGGGAAATTATTTGTGCGATCATCATCAGGGAATTCACGATAAAGAATTCCAAGGACCCCTCTCTCCAATGACTCCAATGATCCATCTGGTCTGGCAATACAAGTTGGCCACGATGAGTAATGTCCAGATGAATTACTGGCAATTACCCACATCAAATTATCTGAAGCTCTTACTCTAATTTCGGCAGGTATGATTTCGTCTAATATAGTCTTCCCTTTGTGGTGTGCGTTATAGAAGGAATGAAACATTATCTTAACGTCTTTATGTCTGTATATGTTATACATCTCTGGGAAACAAGAATCATAACATATTAAGAAACCCAACTTGAATCCTTTCAACTCAAGAACTACTGTGTGATTGCCAGGAGTATAAAATCTTAAATCACCGCCTGTTAACATTGACTTGTCATAACGATCGACAATCTTTCCTTCGTCTGAAATTATATATAGACAATTTAGGGGCTTTTCATTTTTACTAATGTAATGGGCTGATCCGAGAATAATCCAAATATTATGTTTTCGGGCTAGTGACATAATACTATGTGTTTCAGCTCTTAAATCATCCCAATTGAAACTTTCAAACGATGGTATATCTTTGGGCGAATATCCACTAAGAGCTGCTTCTGAAAAATGAACAATGTCAGCTCTATTTAGAGCCGCCTCTTTGATGAACCGCTTGATATAATTTGCATTACTCCTAATACTTCCCGACACAGGAAATTGGCATGTGGCTACTTTTAGTTTCTCTTCAGAGCGGTTTTTTCCATTAAAACCTACTAGGAATATGACAGCCAATAAGGAGAGTTTTGATAGAAGTAATATCACGCGAAGCATTGTGAAACCACAGGAATTATTTTTTTTCAACATACTGTTCATATCTCTGTTCATTTCATATCCTTCCAGTCATAATAAGTACAGCTATGATTATTTGTACTGTCTAATTTACATTATATTACGTAAGGTATTGTCGGCAAATCAGTTAAAACAGATTCGACTTGGCTTTATTTCGCCTACAAATAGGAACAGAAATCGGTAATTCAGCCAGAAACACTTGTATGGCGGGCAT
>DATKYR010000167.1:0-83449 GCA_035528395.1 Sedimentisphaerales bacterium | reverse complement strand
TTCGTCTTCGGAGAAGCGTCCCTTGGGGATGGAATCAGTTTGTTATTTTGTGAAAGGCGTTTTGCGCAGCTTTGATGGTCTTTTCGATGTCCTGTTTTGTATGAGCTAATGAGACAAACATTGCCTCATAGGCGCTTGGGGCAAGATAAATGCCTTGCCTTAGCATTTCTGCGAAGAATCGCTTAAATTGTTTTATATCGGTTGACTGAACATCGGTGAAATTCCTTACTTTACCTTCGGTAAAGAAGCAGCTCATAATCGAGCCCACACGATTGATTGTAACAGGTACACCGGCATCTTTGGCGGCGTCATTCAAACCGGCTTCCAGCAGTGCGGAAGTGGCTTCGAGCTGCTCGTAGCAATCACCTTTTTCGAGTATATCCAGCGTTGCGTTAGCTGCTGCGGTTGCGATTGGGTTGCCGCTAAGTGTCCCTGCCTGATAGACCGGACCTGCAGGGGAAAGCATATCCATAATATCAGCTCCGGCCCCTAACGCCGCCAGAGGCAGGCCCCCTCCTATGATTTTGCCCAGACAGGTAATATCTGCTTTTATGCCAAAAAGCTCCTGCGCCCCGCCATAGGCAATACGAAAGCCGGTTATCACCTCGTCAAATATCAAAAGGACATCTTCCTGGTCGCATAAATTGCGAAGCGCCTCGAGGTAGCCATCGATTGGCGGCACCACGCCCATATTTGCAGCTACAGGCTCGACTAAAACTGCTGCGATTTTCCCTTTGTGTTTCTGGAAGGCAGTTTCCACAGCATCGATATCATTATACGGTATCACAACGGTCAGTTCGGCAATCAAATCCGGGACGCCGGCCCCCGCCGTTTTGCTTCGCAAAAGCGAAGCAGCGGGAGCGGTCGCCAGACCCACTCTTTTAATTGTCTATTCAAGTATCAACTACGACTTATTATAGCAAAAGTTTGCTTGATTTCCCACGGTTTTGTGGCTGATTAAAAATATTCGGAATGTCCCACTTACAGGTAGAATATTTTTCATTATTTATTTATTTTTCTCTTTACAATATCTTAGTTTGTGCTATAATTATAATAGTTTACATAGCTAATGGTAGAATATTAAAGGATAAGAACAATGGATATTATCAGAATATTTGAGCTTTTTCCAACACAACAAGACAGTATTGAGAATCTTGAGCAAGTTCGCTGGCAAAGCAAGCCACGTTGTCCATATTGCAAATCTGTCAATCAAACGCCTTTGCCAAAAGAACACCGATACCATTGCAATAATTGCAATACGAGCTTTAGTGTTACTGTTGGTACAATCTTTCATAAAACCCATTTACCTATACAAAAATGGTTTCTGGCTGTTTATCTTATACTTAACGCCAAAAAAGGTATATCTTCCAGACAATTAGGCCGGCATCTCAGAGTCCATCGAAACACAGCTTGGCGCATCTCTATGAAAATCCGTGAAGCTATGTTTGAACCAGAACAAAGAGGTATCTTGCAAGGGCTTATCGAGATGGACGAAACTTATATCGGCACCAAAAGACCACGAAAAACACAGAAACAACTCATGGACGGTAAGAACTTTAAGAGGGGTCGTGGCACAAATAAAACACCTGTCGTCGGCATGAGAGAACGCCACGGAAAAGTTAAAGCAAAGGTCTTTAAAAAAGACCAGCTTAACTTTAAAAAACAATCTCAGTTAGTTAGGGAAACGGTTGATTAAGAAAAGGATTAGGAGTAACGTAAAATGGGAAAAAACATACCACAAGCCATGTACGACGGTGTATTAAAAATCGGTGACGCAGAGATTCCGTGCGCAGTTTTAGAAGATGGGACAAGGGTACTGTCTCGAATCGGGTTTATCCAAGCCATAGGACGCAAAGGCAAGGCCAAGGGTGGACGAAAATATGATGATGAATTCAAAACGCCGGTTTTCCTTACTGCAAGAAACCTTAAACCTTTTGTTTCAAAAGAGTTAAAGGATAATTCAAAGCCCATCATATTCAAAACCAAACAAGGAGGCGAAGCCATAGGCTACAAAGCCGAATTATTGCCTCAAGTATGTAACGTCTTTTTGGAAGCAGGTGACGTAGACGTCCTACTAAAAAACCAGCTTCACATTGCCGAGCAATGCCGAATTTTAATAAGAGGCTTTGCGATGGTAGGTATAGCAGCTTTAGTTGATGAAGCCACTGGCTATCAAGATGCAAGGGCAAGAGATGCGCTTCATAAAATTCTTGAACAATATATCGCTAAGGAGTTAATGAAGTGGACAAAAACATTTCCCGATGAATTTTACAGGCAATTATTTCGGTTACGAAACTGGAGATATTCTTATACATCAATAAAAAGACCTGCGCTTGTGGGAAAACTCACAAATGATTTAGTATATGAGCGTCTTGCCCCTGGTGTACTGGACGAACTAAAACAATTGAACCCTAAAACACAAAAGGGAACACGCAAACACCACCACCATCGATGGCTTACCCGTGATTTCGGACACCCACGATTAAGAGAGCACTTGGCTTCAGTAATTACTCTTATGAAAGCATCTGCCAGATGGGATGATTTCAAGCGTATGATAAATCGTGCCTTGCCTAAGTATGGCAATTTTCCTTTAATCGAATACGGAGAAAGACAGGCACAACAAAAACAAGCAAAAGTAAAGTAAAGTTGCACCGTAGCTCAATGGATTAGAGCGATTGACTACTAATAAGTAAGGGTAGCGGTAAAGACAAGACCGTCACCCTTCCTTATTTTTTATGCCCAAATCCTCTTTTTTCTACCATTATTTACTTGTAAAAGAACTAAAAAACACTATAATCTATTCACAATGATTGTGGTGCCCTCCAAAAAAGAATTAGAAAGGATAATTATGGAGTACCTAATTCTTTTTCTGGGACTTCTGATAATACTTAAAATAGTATTATCATCGGAGTAAACCACGGCGTTAGGGGGTAGCGTAAAACCCCTTTTTTATTCTTTTATTCCCTACCACTAAATAGGACATTCCGAAAATATTTAAGCAGCTACTCTTCTGGCAACCGTTTTGTGATTTCTATATGTTTTTTAAAGTGCTCATCATCAGTTTCCGGGAAATCGATTCTGTAGTGGACACCTCGACTTTCCCGCCTCATTTGAGCAGATTGGGCCATAAGCAGGCAAACGGTGAGCATATTCTGGCATTCCCAGCCCTGGGATGAATCAAAGATTTTGTCCATCACATAGCGCTGCCAGAATCTGATAATCTCCTGGGTCTCTTCGAGCAGTTGTGCTTTTCTGGCGATGCCGACATTTCGCCACATAAGAGCTCGAAGTGAGTTTCTAACATCAGCGGCATCCAAACGAGTGCGGTCTGAGGGTGATATTTGATATTTTATCAAAGGGTGCTTGATATGGGCAGCGCCTGATGTTTTGTCTTGCGAAACCTCTTGCCCGGCTATTTTGCCGAATACCAGGCCTTCAAGCAGAGAGTTACTGCCGAGTCGATTTGCGCCGTGCAGGCCGGTGGAAGCTATTTCGCCACAGGCGTAAAGATTTTCGATATTTGTTTTAGCCGAGCTGTCGGTCTTTACACCGCCTATCATATAGTGTGCGCTGGGCCGAACAGGGATGAGGTCGCGAGTTATATCTATGTCGAAACTTTCGAGCAGCTCGTTAATCTGCGGGAATCTTTTTGCAAAATATGCCTTATCGAAGTGCCGAACGTCCAGATAGACATGTGTTGACTCAGTTTTTCGCATCTGGGTAAGGATAGCCCTGCTGACAATGTCACGCGGAGCAAGCTCGGCGGCCTCGTGGTATTCCTTCATAAAATGCCGGCCCTTGTTATCCAGCAGAACCGCCCCTTCGCCTCGAAGTGTCTCGGTAATCAAAGCCCGTGTCGCACCTGCAATGTAGAGCGTTGTCGGGTGGAACTGCATAAACTCCAAACCCTGCAATACGACACCGGCGCGGTAAGCCATAGCAATGCCATCGCCAGTTGCGACTTGGGGGTTTGTGGTTTCGCGGTATAGTTGGCCCGACCCTCCGGTTGCCAGGATTGTGTTTGCAGCCCAGATTATCTCCAGACCCCTGCGATTATCGTAGCCGACTATTCCGATGCACTTGTTGTCATCGTTGGTGAGCAAATCGATAGCGTAGAAGTTTTCCAATATTCTGATATTCGAACTCTGACTGACTTTTTTTATAAGTGCCTCTGTAATTATACGTCCGGTTTCATCGCCGTGGGCGTGAGCGACACGAGGGTAACTATGGCCGCCTTCGAGCGTAGCGGCAATATGCCCGTCAATGAGGTCGAATTCAGTACCCCAGCGGAGCAGCTGCTCTACCAGCTCCGGTCCCCGGCGAACGACCATGTCAACTATGCCGTTGTCACATATCCCGCAGCCGGTTTTAAGGGTATCGGCTATGTGTGATTCGAATGTGTCCGCTTTATCAAGTACCGAGGCGATACCACCCTGAGCTTTGGCGGTGTTACTATTTTCCAGGGTATCTTTGCAAACAATAATAACGTTGCATCGCTCGGCTGCTTCTATGGCGGCACGAAAACCTGCGATGCCGGCTCCTATCACCAGACAATCAGTAAAAAGCTGGTGTGTGGAGATAGAGTCAATATTTACCAGATAGCGTCTGGGCTCGGCAAGTACAGTATCTTGCGGTTTCGGTCCCTTTTTAAATTCCGACTGAGAAGTCATAAATATTACTTTTATATTATTCTTTTGAGCTACCGCTAAGGTTCGATGGCTTTGGGCGTATTTGGTTTTTCGGTTTCTCTGCGATTCAGGACGACTTCGTTGGTGAATACTCTGTTGTCGTCAGCGTATTTAAGTACGAAGGCCTGGAGTTCTTTTGTCGATGCTGTCAGAATAAGCATGTCCTCAATTGACGTATGCTTTACGGCATTTGGGTCTTCCTTGAGCAGTTCCTCCATCTTATCATCATTTGTTAATCGCATTTTCAACTGAGGTTCAATGGAATCTACCTTTATAAATGTATGGACAGGGACCAAGAAAAATACGTTATATAGCCACTTCACCTCTTTATTCGGGTCATCCGGTTCCCACGGGAGTTCGCCTGGGTAAACATCTAAAAAGAGCCTGTTCCGCAGCTTCACCAAATGCGCAACAAATGAGCCTTTGCCCTTATCGTCAGAGAAAATCAGTTTGTACGCATTCTTCGGTTCGTCAATATGCGTGAATTCCCAAATAACTTCAGGACTGTTGGGGTCATCCACCCAGGTGCCGAGCAATTTTTCTTCGAATACTACATTTTCTTCAGTATAAAGTGAGTGCAGCGACATAACGGGAATACACCCGCCTAAAAAAGCAGCCAACAGGTAAAAAAGAAGCTTTTTGACTTTCATTTTTTGGTTCCCTTTTATCATTGACCATTTACGGTTGATTATTTTCAATTATCACCTTCAATTTTCAATTGTCAATTGCAAAGAAAGCATAAAACCGATAGATTGCAGAGTTTAGGATTTGAATCCGTAATGAGAAAACTTTGATAAAGAGGCAAGTATGCTGGATTTGAGCCCGGTTGGCTGGGTCGTGGTTGCTTTATGTGCGGTTATGGTGGGAATTACGAAGACCGGAATTCCGGGTCTTGGGATTTTAGTGGTGCCTTTGATGGCCGGCGTTTTGCCTGCCCGCAGTTCGGTTGGAGTGCTGCTTGGTATCTTGATATTAGCTGATTTGTTTGCTGCGGGCTATCATCGGCGTAATGCCAAGTGGGTTCATGTGCTGCGTCTGCTTCCAGCCGCCTTTGCAGGTATTGTGGCCGGGTACTTCGGATTGAAGGTGGTAAATGACCAGCAGCTTAAGCCGATTATTGGCGGGATAGTTCTGGTAATGTTGGGCATCAATTATTGGCGCACAAGTACTAAAGGTAAAGATGCGCCGGTTCCAACCCAATGGTGGTTTGTGGTCGGACTTGGTTTCATGGCTGGCGTTACGACTATGATGGCCAACGCAGCCGGGCCGATAATGATTATTTATTTGCTGGCTATGCAACTTCCAAAAGTCGAATTTGTGGGGACCGGAGCATGGTTTTTTTTCGTTGTTAACTGGCTTAAGGTGCCGTTCAGCGCAAACCTGGATTTAATGACATCAACTTCTGTGAAACTCGATTTGATGATGCTGCCGTTCATTGCGGCCGGAGCGGTGATAGGGATATTTTTTCTGAAACGAATCCCACAAAAAGCCTTTACCGCTGTTGTGCAGATTTTAGCAGCCGCTGCGGCCGTCAAGCTTTTATTTTGACTTGATAACTCTCATAGCAAGCCTGCAAAATTAGTTTGCTAAAACTAAACCAACAACAATGATTGAAAAAAATTAACTTTGAGGCGAAAATGGCTTGGATTTGAACACACAATAGGTAGGTGATGTTAATGTTTCAAAGGAACATTAAGATGAACCTTGTATATATCGACGAATCGGGAAACACAGGACTTAATCTTAAAGACTCTCAACAACCAGTGTTTCTCTTAGCTGCGATGATTTTACCCGAATCGAAGTGGTTTTCGTTAGAAAAACTTTTTTTCAACACAGCAAGAAAGTATTTAAATGATCCGCTGCCAAGCCCGTTTGAGATTCAGGCAAAAGACCTGAAAAGCAGGCGTGGTGTATTCGAGAATCTAACTTTTGAACAGCAGCTCGCCTTTCGGGACGAAATGTTGCAGTTACTTTTGGACAATAAGATCGTAGTCATTTACAGGCGAATTATCAAAAGTAAATTCGCTGCATTTTGTGAAGAGCATTATGGGCCGGGCATAAAGGTGAATCCCTATATAATGGCTTTACCTTTTGTATGTATGGAAGTAGATCATTATCTCCGGCAGACCGGTGCAGACCAGTTGGGTATGTTTATTTTTGATGAACAGAAAGAAGCTTTGGATGATGCTGAGCGTTCATTGAGAACTCTCCGGTTGGATTCCGAGTCGATTCTTAAAACGACTAATATTATTGAAAAAGGTTTCTTTATTGATTCGGCCAAGAGCTTTGCTTTGCAATTGGTGGATTTAGCGGCATATTATATTCGTAAATACGAAGAAAACGAATTAGGACTACGAGTGAGCAATATTGACAAACAAACTTTTGGCAAAATCAAAGAGCTTTTGTTAACGGGTGTTGGTTCAAAGGTCGTAGATACTCTCGAATGGGTCAAAAATCACTATATAAAATAAAAAGAGCGGCTGCCCCTTACGGGAGGATCGCCAAAATGGCGGCCACTTACAGTCGCTATATAAATTATCGTTTAAAGATGGTAAGAAGTCAAATAAAAAATCAGATTTTTTAGAATTTTTTGAGCTACCTTAATGAAAGACAAATTCGGCGTCGCTCGGGAACAGATGCTCAGGCTTGACCTGAAGGGGCGTGATATAACCAATCCTGACGTCCTGAAGGTGATGGCTGAGGTTCCACGGGAGGCATTTGTACCGGAGTCGTATTTTTCACAGGCCTATACCGACGGGCCGCTGCCTATAGGAATGGGCCAGACTATTTCTCAGCCATATATTGTCGCTCTGATGACCCAGGAGTTGTGGGTCAATCGCGACTGTGAGGTTCTGGAGATTGGAACAGGCAGCGGATACCAGACTGCAGTGCTGAGCAAGCTGGTGAAAAAAGTCTATACTATAGAAAGATTCGAACAGTTGTCTGAGTTGGCCCAGGCGGTTCTGGGTAGGCTGGGTGTCAGTAATGTTGAGTTCTATGTTGGAGACGGCAGTTGCGGCTGGCCGACGGACCAACTGCCGCCGTCGGGATGTTTTGACAGGATTATGATTACCGCCGCGGTGCCGGAGATACCGGAGCCTTTGGTCAAGCAGCTTGCTAATGGCGGCTTTTTGGTCGGGCCGGTCGGCTACGGAGGAGTGCAGAGGTTAGTTGCCTGTGAAAAAAGGGCGAGTAAACTTATCGAAAGAGTAATCTGCGATGTTCGGTTTGTTAAGCTGTTCGGCGAATACGGCTTCGAGCAATAGCATCAGTGTTAACGATATTTTGTTATCCAAACTAACTGAAATTTGATAATGTATGTCCTATGGCTGGACATACAACAACAGCAGAGGTAAGCGAAAAATCACAAAACAGGCTCGACTTGTCGATGCCGGTTCAATTTCTCAAGGGCGTCGGGCCGGCCAGAGCCGAAACTTTTGCGCACCTGGGAGTGCATACCGTAGGCGATTTGCTGGAGTATTTTCCGCGGGACTGGAACTTTTTCCCGGAGTCTATAAAGATATCTCAAATGCGGCCAAACCGGACGGCTACAATTATCGGCATGATTGAGTCAACAGACTACCAAAACTATCGCAGGCAACCGATATTCGAAGCCTTAATCAGTGACGAAACAGGAGTATGCAGAATAATATGGTTTCACGGTGGATTTCTCCGCAATCAGTTAGAGCCCGGCCAAATAATAATGGCATCGGGCAAAGTTACTTTATACAAACATCAGTTGCAACTTACCAATCCTAAGTTTGTGGTACTCGATGAAGAACACCCCACCTCGGCTGAATATTTTAGCGGCGGAGTATATCCGGCCTGTAAAGGACTGAGCAGCAGACAAATCAAAAAGATAATCGGACGTGTGCGGCAGGCAACTGATAAGCTCGTGCCGGAATTTTACGACAAGAGTTTCCTCAAACAGGCAAATCTTATCAGCAGAAAGGACGCATTCCGGTGGATACATTTGCCGCCGGACGAGAAGAAGCTGGCACAGGCAAAACGCAGATTAAAATACGACGAGCTGTTTTTAATGCAGTTAGGTTTGGCGCTTCGGCGGTATAAGGTGCAGCATTTTTCAACGGCGAGACTTTGTATTTGCAGTGACCAAATCGACCGCCGAATCAGGAAGCGTTTCCCGTTTTTGCTCACCGAGGACCAAAATAACTGCATAGCTGAAATCGCTGCGGACATGAGCAGAAATGAGCCGATGAATCGGCTGTTACAGGGTGACGTGGGTTCGGGCAAAACGGTGGTGGCGCTTTATGCCGCTTTACTGGCGGTCGCAAACAGGACGCAAGTGGCTATTATGGCGCCTACGGAGATTTTGGCCGACCAGCATTCTCTAAGCATTGAAAGATATTTGAAGAACAGCAACGTAAAAAGGCTTTTGGTAACAGGGGGACTGACCGGCCGGAAAAGGACGGAGCTTTTGGGCCGGATAAGAAGCGGCGAGATTGATATTGTTGTGGGGACGGTGGCATTACTGCAGGCCGATATTGAATTTAAAGAATTAGGGCTGGTTATAATCGATGAGCAGCACAAATTCGGAGTTGCACAAAGGGCGGAACTGCGAAAACAAACCACTCCGCACTGCCTTGTTATGACGGCTACTCCCATTCCACGAACGCTGGCTATGACTGCGTTCGGAGATCTGGACATTTCCGTTATCAAGCACTCGCCGCCGGGCAGAGGCACCGTTATCACCCGCTGGGTCGAGCGGCACAACCGGCGGAAAACATACGAATTTATACGGGAGCGTTTGAAGGCAAGGAGACAAGCGTATTTTGTGTACCCGCGGATAACCGCGGTTGAGCAGGATGGTGACGTCAGGGCTGCTACCGATGAATGGAAGTATCTCTCCACGGAAGTTTTTCCGGAATTTACCGTTGAGCTTCTGCACGGGCAGATGCCATCGGCTCAAAAACAACAAACCATGTCAGGGTTTCGCAGAGGTAAAATTAATGCGCTGGTTTCAACGATTGTAGTTGAGGTCGGGGTGGATGTGCCGAACGCAACAATAATGGTTATAGAAGGAGCGGACAGATTCGGACTGGCACAGTTACATCAATTGAGAGGACGCATCGGAAGAGGAGAAGCAAAATCATACTGCCTGTTGTTCGCCGAGACCGATAATGAAACAGCTAAAGGCAGACTCGAAGTAATGACCAGAAGCAATGACGGTTTCGAGATAGCCGAGCATGACTTGCGGCTGCGCGGGCCGGGGGAGATGTTCAGCACACGACAGCACGGGCTTCCGGATTTGAAAATCGCAAATATCGTAAATGACTTCGACCTGCTCGTTATGGCCAGGAAAAACGCGTTCGAGCTGGTCTCGCAAGACCCGATGCTAACAAAGGCAGAGAACAGAAATATTCGCCAGGCATTATTGGCTAAGTTCGGTGATGCGCTGGGATTAGCGGATGTAGCATGAATAATTTTCGGTTTTTCAGTTTGCGATTTGCGATTTTAGACTTACAATCTGAAGTTTGAATTGGACTAAAGTGCCTGAAATATGAATATCAGCAAATCAGGATACCAGAAAAAACCAAAATTAACCTGATATCCCGGTAACCTGATACCTGCTACCTGATGCTCTGATAACCTGACGGCCTAAATCTTTAGCTCACTTTAGGCACTTTCTAATTTCCAGACTTATGCGTATAGAATATAAAAACAAACGCGTGGAGAGGATTTTAATCACCGTCAATGCCTTGACGGCGGGGACGGTTGCGGCGACTTTTGTTATACTGTTCGGCGGTTTTAAGGAACCTTTGCTTCCGAATTTTGTTTTATATTCTTTGCAGGTCATTTTGCTTTGTGTCTTCGTTGCGGAGAAAATAATTCGACTGTCTAATGCAGTTTCAAAGACGGATTTCTTTAGAGCGAACTGGTTTGAAATTCCGCTTTTGCTTTTGCTTGGCGTTGTCGTGATTGGGACAGGCCGTTGGTTTGCCCCTACAAAATCAGAGGCTGCAATAGTTCGGCATTTCGCAGTGGGTATCTATCTTGTTTTACAAGTGGTCGCAAAGCTTTGCAGAACCAGCGTAAACCTGGCGGCATCGGGTAATAGCCCGACAAGAACCTTAATCGCAAGTTTTCTGGTTTTGATAATTTCCGGGGCGGGATTGCTGATGCTGCCGAGAGCATCAACCGGCGAAAACCTCAACTTTGTTGACGCCTTGTTTACAGCAACCAGTGCGACTTGTGTTACAGGGCTTATCGTGAAGGATACAGGCCGGGACTTTAGTTTGATGGGGCAGGTGGTAATTCTGACGCTGATTCAGCTTGGCGGTTTGGGAATAGTTATCTTTGGTGCGGTATTTGCGCTGCTATTGGGACAGGCATTGAGCCTGCGTGAATCGGCGGCAATGCAGGATTTACTAAGTGCCCGCACACTCAGTCGGATAGGCAACATGATAGCTTTTATCTTCATCGGAACAGTGTTTATCGAGGCGTTCGGCACAATCGGCCTTTTCGGAATGTGGAACGACGTGCCCGGGCAGGTCGCCAATGGTCACCAGCAATGGTTCTACAGTATCTTTCACTCGGTCAGCGCTTTTTGTAATGCGGGCTTTAGCTTGTTTAGTGACAGTTTTGTCAGCTATAACAGAAGCTGGGGTGTGTATGTAGTAGTTTGTCCGCTGATAATCTTAGGCGGACTCGGTTTCAGTGTGCTTTACGACCTTGTCAATACTGCGGCAGACAGGGTCAACCGATTCTTCAAAAAGCTGTTCCATAAACAGTACCGGCTTTCGATGGAAATGCCAAAAAGGCTGCGGTTGCAGACCAAGATAGTTCTTAGCGTAAGTACATGTCTGATAGTTTTGGGAATGTTAGCTATACTTCTGTTTGAGCGATATGCGAGTGTAAGCGATTCTGCCGAAAAAACCGGCATACTCGGTGCATTGTTTCAATCGGTTACGGCCAGGACGGCAGGTTTTAACACGGTCGATATATCAAGTCTGTCGGCATCGAGCAAGTTTGTTCTGATTTTACTTATGTTCATCGGCGGCTCGCCAGGCTCTACAGCAGGAGGAATCAAGACTGTAACATTAGCAGTGGTAATAATGACTGCTGTCGCGGCACTGCGAAAGCGTCATGAAGTCGAGATGTTCAAGCGCTCAGTTCGGATAGTTGTTGTCGGCAGAGCAATAACTGTGACACTGCTTTTTGCGGTGGTCTTGTTCGTTGCTGCCTTATTACTGAGTATTACAGAGAACTCAAACGGCTTTACCTTGTCGGAGATTATGTTCGAGACGGCTTCTGCTCTGGGCACTGTGGGTTTGTCAACCGGCGTAACCGGCCCTTTGACAACGTTGACGGACGCGGGCAAATTGATTATTATTGCGGTGATGCTTATCGGCAGACTCGGGCCTTTGACATTGCTGGCAGCGCTGACGTTTAACTTAAAACCAGCTCGATATAATTATCCGGATGAGGCGGTAATTGTCGGATAAATTGGTAAGTGATGAGTAGTGAGAGGTCAGTAATGAGTCAACTCACCAATTAACTAAAGTATAGGAGCTAATGCCATGAAGCGGTTTGCTGTAATAGGACTGGGACGGTTCGGCACGAAATTGGCCATCGCCCTTGCGATGAGCGGAGCGGAGGTTATCGCAATTGACAAAAACAGGGACGAGATAGAGATGATCCGGGACCAGGTAAGTCACGCCGTCAGGCTCGACAGCACCGATGAAGAGGCGCTTAAAGCACAGGGCGTTGATAAGGTTGACGTTGCCATCATCGGTATAGGACAAGGCACAGGAGGCGGTTTTGAGGCTGCGGTTCTTACGGTCGTGAACCTGCGGCAAATGGGAGTCAAACAAATATACGCAAGAGCAGAGGATTTGATTGCAGGCGAGGTTTTTTCCAAAGTAGGTGCTTCAGAGGTTATCTATCCTGAAATCGAATCGGCTCAACGATGGGCATATAAGCTTATCGCACCGCAAATCGGAGAGAAAATAGATTTCACGCCCGGCTACAGCTTAGCTCGGATAAAGGCGCCGGCCAGCTTCGATGGCAAGACGGTTATGGATTTGCAGCTACGACAGAAATATAACGTGAACCTCGTTTTGATTAAGCGGGGTGAGCACGGCAAAAGCAAAAAGAGTGAGAAAAGTAAAATTATAAACGTTCCTATGCCCAATACCGTCATCTATCAGGACGACATTCTAATGGTGGCCGGCTCCGACGCAGACCTTGCAAAACTGCCACAGGAATAAAAAAATCCAGAATTCCCAGATTTTGCTTGCACTATTATCGCAAATATGCGATATTATATATGCGTGAGCAAGGATGCCAAAAACAAAGGTCATTGTATACCAAGATAAGGACAGTTCGGTTCCGTTGATTAAATGGCTTAAAAAGCAGCCTCAAAAAGTACAGGACAAGTGTGCTGCGATGATTGAGCTGTTAGCTGCCAGTGGTCACGAACTGAGACGTCCATATGCCGACTATATTGACAATGGAATTTATGAACTTCGCCCCACAGTTAAGGGTGTGCAGTACAGAATATTGTACTGCTTTGTAGGAAAAAACGTCGTACTTCTCACGCATGGGTTGGTTAAAACCGACAAAATTCCCAGGGCGGAGATAAAAAGAGCGATTGAGTATAGAAATAGATTTATTCAGGATGCATCGCTACATGGCTATGAAATGAAAGATTAATCATGACTAAGAAAAATAAAACTACAACTGATGCCGTAAAAATACTGCACAAAATCTTTATTAAGGATGATCCAAAGCGGCTTGCTTCTCTGGAAGAGGAACGAGAGAAATTGAAGATCGCAGGCCAGATTTATGACCTTCGGACGCAAGCGGGTTTGAGTCAGGCACAGTTGGCTAAATTGGTCGGAACTACCCAATCTGTGATAAGTCGCTTGGAAGATGCAGATTATAGCGGCCACAGCTTTAACATGCTCCATCGCATCGCAAGTGCGCTACATTGCAGGGTTGAGGTTCGACTTGTTCCGGAAAAAGTATTATCCTCAGGTACATAATATCGTGGTCGGCTTCAACGCAGACTTAGCTAAACTGCCGCAAGAATAAGGCCGATTACAAAAATTCTCGATTTCGATCGGAAAAGAATTCAGTAAGAGTCGCGTATTTATGAAAGAGATTTCTACAGAATTGCTCGATGAAATTACCAAGCGATTGGCCGAGTCAATACACCCGGAGAGGATTTATCTTTTTGGCTCACACGCTGTGGGCAACGCTGACGACGACAGCGATGTCGATTTACTGGCTGTGGTACGCGACACAGATAAATCGACGCGGGAAATCACCATTGAAGGAAGGAAAAGTCTCTGGGGCCTTCAAATCCCACTGGATTTAATTGTCTGTACCGAAAAACAGTTCAATAGGTATGGCCAGGTGAAGAACACCATAATGAATGAAGCTCTTTGTGAGGGCAGGATTGTCTATGGATCCTAAGCTCGAGATGACAAGACAGTGGATTATGCGCGCCGATGACGACCTGCGATTGGCGGAGCTCATTATGAGCGATTCGGAACCTGTGTACTGGGCGGCGGCCTTCCACGCACAACAATGTGCAGAGAAGGCCTCAAGGGGTTGTTGACTTTTTATGACGTAAGGGCAGGAAAGACGCATGACATCAGCAATCTGCTTAAGCTCAGCACGTCTGTGCTTGGCGACCTTGAACAATTCAAGGACCGAGCGGGCATATTGACGACCTATGCGGTCGATTCACGATATCCTTTGCCTCACAGAGACATCAGCAAAGAGGAGGCAGCCAAAGCAATCGGAATTGCCCGAAGTATCTATGAATTCATATTAAACGCATTGCCGGATCTTTCTAAACCGCCACAGGAATAAAACAGCATACGTTGTCAGATTTTTCGGTATTTTCTTAGCATATCGAGGAGGATTTGCATATCCTCAGGTAAGGGGGCTTCGAATTTTACCATTTTCTCTGTTTTCGGGTGTCTGAATTCGAGCATGTGGGCGTGCAGGGCGACCCGGCTTATGACAGGCTGCTGGACGGCCGGTTCGGCATCGGCCAACTGCCAGGGATAAACAACGCTGCCGCCGTACATATCATCGGCGACGATGGGGTGCTTTATGTATGTGAGATGGACCCGTATCTGATGAGTTCGGCCGGTCTTCGGCGCGAGCTTCAACAGAGAAAAGCCCCGGAAAGATTCAAGGACCTCGTAAAAAGTAATTGCTTCTTTTCCAATCTCCGGTCTGATAGCGTATTTCTCTCTAATCCTCGGATGGATACCCAACGGCACTTTTATGCGGTCGGCAGTCAGCTCAGGCGTGCCGTGGACGATGGCCAGATAGTTCTTGTTGACCTGACGGCGTTCGAATTGCCTGGCTATTTTCCACTGGGTTGTATCATCTTTTGCAACGACCATAACGCCGGTCGTGTTTTTGTCGAGCCGATGTACGATGCCGGGACGAAATTCGCCGAGGCCGCTCGATAGCTTATCCGAATAAAACACAAGTGCGTTGACTAAAGTGCCGTGTGTATTGCCACGGGCAGGGTGCACAATCATGCCGGGTTGTTTATTCAGGACGATTAAGCAAGAGTCTTCATAAATTATGTTCAGCGGGATATCCTCGGGCAAAATCTCTTTGCTGGGTGGTTTGGGCAGTGTCAAGTCGATTTTGTCACCCGGATTCAGTTTGAAGCTTTGTTTGGCGATTTTGCCGTTGACCTTGACTGAGCCTGCCTTGATTGCATCCTGGATGAAACGCCGGCTGAGGTTACTAAAACGGTTGTGGAGATACTTATCGAGTCTGCGCTCTTTGATGGCGCTGCCGACATGCAGGGTCAACGGCTCATTTGCGGTATCCGACCTCTGAGATAATTCACTTTGTGAATTATTTGACGGACACATTTGGTTCAGGGACCTTAGTGTTGATTTCAGGCAGGACTTTCGGCGTCTGAGATGACTGATTCACATCAACTGGCAGGTTAGCCTCCCCCGTCGTTATGCTCTGCAAAAGCTCGTCTCCAAGTGGCGAAGAATCGGAGGGTAGATTTGCATCAACCGCCCCCTTGTCTTCTGTCGAAGACAGAAAAGGGGGCTGGATTGTCGGCTTCGAAGCAGCGGCAGGAGCTGGTGCCGGCTTGAAAATCACTTTTTGCTTATAATCGGCCATTGTCTCGAGGCGGTGCTTTGCCTGAGTGACGGCTACAGTACCTTCGAAATCAGGGTTTTCGGCAATAATCTGATATACCTGCTGTGCCTTTTCAAAGTTACCAAGCTCTTCCTCACAGAGACCCAGGCCGAATTCAGCCGCTGCCGTTAAAGACGGATTAGATGTCCCCTGCAGGCGGGTCTGGATTGCTTCGGTGTAAGCAGCCTTCGCCTGGTTTATCTGGCTTGTTAAATCCTCGTTACTTACGGTCCCGGGCCGGTAATGCAGCTCCGTCCGCAGGGCTTCAGCCTGTTTAATAAGGGCCAAAGCAGCCATCCGGTCGTTTTTGGCGTTTTGGGCAAAGGTTCCAAGACTGTTGGCGGGCTGAAGGAGTATAAACGAAAGGTCTCTTCCCTGGGCCTGAGCACTCAGAACTTGCATCTTGCTGGCCGATAGCTGGTTAAGCAGATTAGTATACTCGAGCTGTTCGTCGGCTACTAAGCTTTTGTTGTAGCGGTACCGGACATAAAAGGCTAAGGCCGCAACGATCACTGCTAAAATGATGATAATAGTTGTGAGATTTTCCTTCGTCCATTGCGGCAGGTTGCTCAGCCATTCGGCTAATTCATTGGTTTTTAGTTCGTGCCGGTGCTCAGCTTTCATTTTATTCTCCGTTATCAGAATTCAATTGTCGCCGACGCTCCAAAGCTATGGCGACGGAGCGTGGACTTAAATCAGCATTATAGCAAAATCTCTTTTATCTTGCAATAGGTCTGTTAATCGGTTAAATTTTAGCTGATAATTAGACGAAAGGGTATAGATGTTCGAAATAAAGGTAAAGGGCAAAAGGCGAACATTTTTATTTTTTACTTTTTACTTTTCACTGGTTTTTTCAGCCGCGGCCCTGCAAAGCAAAACCGAAGCAGCGGTGTCAAGTGCATTAGAAGGCATCTGGGACCCGGCTAAATATATCAGTCTTGATGAAATTAAGCCGGGAATGGAGGCTTATTGTCTGACGGAGTATGGGGTTGCCGGTATCGAGAAGTTCGGCCTGGAAGTTGTTGATGTAGTGCGCGACTTTGAACCTGGTTTGGATGTGATTTTGGTTAGCGGTACTGATGAGCGTTTTATACACACCGGTCCTGTGGCCGGGTGCAGCGGCTCACCGGTCTATATTAACGGCAGATTGGCCGGGGCGCTGGCTTACGCGTGGCCTTATGCAAAGGACCCGCTCTACGGCGTAACGCCAATCGCAGAAATGCTCAAGGTAGGCCTCGGAGGGCAAGTCTCAAGCTCCGGGCAAAGTTCAGGGCAGGGATGGTCAGTATTCGATTTTTCCAAACCTATTGATTTGACCGAGGTTGACAGGCAATTTAGAAACGAGCTGAAAAAGAGAAGCCGCAATCTGAGCGGGGTCAGCCCGCTGCCGTGCCTTCTGATTACATCCGGCCTGACAAGTGGGATTCGTGAGCAACTGGATGAACTGTTCAAGCCCTTCGGAATGATGGTTGTCGCAGGCGGCGGAAGCGGAAGCAACACCGATGTATCGGCTGAAAAGGTGCAATTAATCCCCGGGGCCTGTCTTATCGTGCCGTTGGTAAGTGGTGATATAAATCTGGCCGTTTCCGGAACGGTAACCGAAATCAGGGGTGATAAGGTTTATGGCTTCGGGCACAGCTATCTCGGTTACGGCCCCGTGGATTTGCCGATGGCTACGGGGAAAGTACACACCGTAGTATCAAACATATATCGTTCTTTTAAGTTGACCAGCGTTCTGGAAGACGTCGGGGCTTTGACAATGGACGAGTCGATGGCCGTCTTTGGGCGGATTGGCGCAAAAGCAAAAACGATACCATTGACGATACGAATAGACCGTTACAACGACATCGAGAAACGTGTATATAACTGCCGAGTTGCTAATAATCGGCTGCTTACCCCACTGCTGCTTCAATCTGCCGTGGCCGGGGCGGCTTTTCAGCTCGGCGATTTTCCGCCGGACCATATGGTCGAATACAAAGTAGCTATCGATTTAGAGGATGCCGAATCAATTAACTTTGAAAACGTCTCCACCTCTCGTGGTCTGATTGAGTTAATAATGGAAAGTGTCGGCTCGGTCGCGCTGCTTATGAATAACCCGTACAAAGAAGTTGGTATAAATTCAATCGATTATGATATTCGCATCGTGCCAAGGAACATTATTTCACATATATGGTCATTGGATTTGTCCAATTCAAAGGTCAAGGCCGGTGAAAATATCAAGATTGGAGTCGTTGTGGAATCCGTTCTGGCGGGAAAGAAAAAATACCAGTGCACCTTAGAAATACCCGAAGATTTGGCACCCGGAAGATATGACCTGACGGTGTGCGGCTCGCCGGATTACGAGCGGTTTCTTTTGAAAGCTGTCCCTTATAAATTTATTGCGCAAAGTGTACCGGATTTGATTGAGGCGCTTAATTATTCTTTGGGGATTGGTAGAGATAAGTTGTATTTTCTTTTAGATCTGCCGCCCGGGGGTGTCGCCCTCGAGCAGGCTGAGCTGCCTGACCTGCCGGCAACCAAAGTTTTGGTCCTGCAAAACGCTAAAAGGACGCTGAAAATCCAGCCATTTTCACATTGGATTGAGCGAAGTTTAGAAACCGGCACAGTGGTTATAGACAAAAAGGTTATAAAGATAACAGTAGAAAAACGATAAGTCGTCTGTGGTTTTGAGCGAAGCGAAGAACTCATTTTCATAACCGAGAATCTTCCGCTTTGCTTCCGGATGACTACGAAAATCAGTTATTTTTTCGGAGAGTTGCTATGAGTGATAAATTCCACGTTAATTACGAATCAACCTTTACGGCTTTACTCTGTCTGGTTTTAAGCTCCGCTTGTTTAGCGGTTAACAGTAAGGTTATACGTCATACCAGCAGTTCGGATTTTCTGAAGGGCCAAACCGAAGAAGTTGTAATTAGCTCACGAGGGACTATCCAGCTCGGGCGGGCGGCCGAGACGCCGGTCGAGGAAGAGAAATTCGAGGATATGGGAGACGTTTGGTCGATAAACAGTCTCGTTGTGAGCGGCGGAACGGTCTATTTCGGCACAAGCCCCAACGGCGGCATTTACAAATACAGCCTTAACAAACTGACAAAGATTTATCCGCTGGAATCAGAGCAGAGCCAGGCAGAGAAAAAACCAAACGATGCAAACGAACCTGACAGCAAAATCGTCGATACTGAGGAGCATCTGACAAACGAGCATATTTTCGCTATGGCAACCGATGTTTCCGGCAGGTTGTTGGCAGGTATAAGCGGTGAAAAATGCAGACTGTGCCGGTTCGAAGCCGACAAGATGGAAACTATTTATGAGCCGAACGATGCTAAATATATCTTCGCGATAACTGTTGATTATAGCGGTAATATTTATTTGGGGACTGGCCCGGAAGGTAAGATTTACGGACTCAATTCTCTCGGCAAAAAAGCCCAGCTTATTTACGATAGTCTCGACAAAAACATACTCTCACTCACGAGCGGAGGAGATGGCTATATTTATGCGGGAAGTGACAGCCGAGGACTCGTATATAAAATAGACCCGCGTACAAAAAAAGCGACGGTTTTATATGACAGCGAACAGCCGGAGATTACAGCGCTATTATTTACAGAGGCTTCCGGAGAAGGTGGTCTGTATGCAGCGGCGACATCCGCTAAGATTGTTCAGGCCCAAACGCAATTTGCCGCCCAACTGCCTTCCAACGGTCGTCCTGAGGCAGAGGAGGAAAACGACAAAAGCTCCAGCCTCAGTGATGGCGGACGCGAACTTAAAATTGCAAATACAAAAAAGCCAAGCAATGGTAAACCTGGCCAGGGACAGCCGCCGGCCCGCAAACCAGCAAAACCGGACAAAGCCAGTCAAATATACAAGATAACTAAAGACGGTTTCGTGAACGATATATTCAGCGAGGCTGTTGTCTTCTTCTGCCTGGCAGAAGAGGCTGGAAATCTGCTTGCCGGAACCGGAAACAGCGCCCAGCTTTTTAGCATCGACCCGGTCGCCGAGCAGGAAGCAGTTATATATAAAGATGAGCAGGCATCACAAGTAACAGCGATAGCTGTGGCCGGCAATGATGTGTACCTTGGGACGGCAAATCCTGCGAAGCTGGTAAAGTTAGGGTCCGGCTTTGCCCCCGAGGGGACTTACACTTCCGACCTTGTCGATGCCACTCAGCCGGCCAAGTGGGGCAAGCTGCAGCTCGAAGCAGATATTCCGCAAGGATGCAAAGTACAGGTGGCTTCTCGCAGTGGAAACGTCAAGGATGTAAACGACCCTACTTTTTCAGATTGGACCGAGCCGGTGGAAATTGCAGGGCCGATACAACTTGACTGCCCCCTGGGAAGGTTCTGTCAATATAAACTTGTGCTGCAAAGTAAAGACAGCGGTAAAAGCCCGCTTATAAGGGAGATTGCCATTGCCAGCACTGTGCCGAATCTGGCGCCAAAAGTCGAATCGGTAACTGTCGAACGAGCTGCGAAGGCCGGCAAAGAAGGAGTTTTCCAAATCAGCTACAGAACCAAAGACGACAACGACGATAATCTGATTTACAAAATAGATTTCCGAAAGCTCGCCAGAACAAACTGGATCGAGCTGAAAGACGAGCTCGATACCGCCAGCTTCGAATGGGACGCAAAGACCGTTGAAGATGGTCGATATGAGGTCAGAGTAACCGCAAGCGACGAGAGAAGCAATACCACTTCGACCAAGCTGACCGGCAGCAGGATAAGTGACCCGGTGGTAATTGATAACACCGGGCCGGTCGTTAAGAACATAACAACATCCGCCCCTACAGGCAACGGACAGTACAGGATTTTCGAGATTGAGGTTCAGGATGAGCTCAGTGCGATTGGGAAACTGGAATATACAATCGACAGTAACGCTGACTGGATTGCTACTGTGCCGGACGATTTGGTTTATGACACTACGGATGAGAAGTTCACCATCAAAATAGATGCGAAAAAAGATTTACTCCAAGGCGACCATGTACTGACAATTAAAGTCAGCGATGCAGTCGGCAATACAACGTATAAGACTTTCGAGGTCAATGTTGGTGAGTAGTAAGTGGTGAGTAGTGAATTAACCGCTCATTAACTACCACTCACCAATCGCACAGGTGACGAATTGTGCGATATATCGAATTTGAAAAAATTGTCGAGACGGTCGAATCACTTTGCATATCAGCCGGCTACGAGCTGCCTGAGGATGTTTTAGCTGCTCTTAAAGAAGCGGCACGGAAAGAATCCAACCCGGGGGCTGTAAAAATACTGGAACAGCTCATCGAAAATGCCCGAATAGCAGCAGATGAAAAGATACCTTTGTGCCAGGATACGGGGCTTGCTGTGGTCTTTGTAGAGCAGGGTTCTGAAGTGGTGGTTGCGCGGCCTGCAGGCCAGGCGCAGGTAACGTTGTTCGATGCAATCAACGCAGGTGTTGCATCAGGATTCCAAAAAGGTCATCTACGAAAAAGCGTTGTAGCCGACCCTCTAAGAAGAAAAGACACAAGACTAAAGACAAAAGATTCCGGTCTGTGGGCTGGTATCTGTGGTCTTGAGTCTTATAATACACCTGCAATAATTCATTATATGATTGTGCCGGGCGATAAGCTGAAGCTGACCGTTATGACCAAAGGCGGCGGGTGTGAGAATAAGAGCCAATTCAGGATGTTCAAGCCCACAGCCCGGAAAGAGCAGATAATCGATTGGATTGTTGATGTTGTCAGCTCTGCCGGCGCCGATGCATGTCCACCGTTTGTTGTTGGGGTAGGGATTGGGGGCGATTTTGAACTAAGCTGCCTGCTAAGCAAAAAGGCCCTGTGCCGGAACCTGGCCCAGAAAAACAGTGATGACTTTTACGCTGAACTCGAAGTGGATTTACTTTCGAGAATCAATGCACTTGGCTTAGGCCCGCAGGGGCTCGGCGGCGATACAACCGCTTTGGCCGTTCTTATCGAGACTGCTGCGTGCCATATTGCGTCGCTTCCAGTAGCGGTGAACATTGAATGCCACAGCCACAGGCACAAAACGAGCCTTCTCCATAGCAACCCTGCTGCAAAGGACGAAACGACGGTCTAAGTTATTCAAGCTATTAGACTAACAAATAGCGGAAGGTGCTCCATTATTTAAACGGCTGTTTGTTCGGCCAGCCGTATTTCTCGAATCTGCCGAACTCCATTTCCGACCTGTCACTGGTGTTTGCTTTTAGGGCCGACCGAACTTCATCGACATGGGCGTCCACAAAAACCGCATTGATTGTGCCGGCATTGAGGTCTGAACTCGATGCACTGTGGAAAGTGCCGAACCAATCGCGACCATCGGGACACAAGGCGTTGTCGTTGAGCACATTGGAGTTGCCCGGCCTCGTCCACATATTCTCCTCAGCGAAGAAAAATACCTCCGCTTTGCTTCTTGTTATTTCGGAACGTTTACGAATCCCGCCGCGTCCTGTTGAGTCTGTTGCCGAAGAGCCGCCCGGGTCATTTGCTATCGAGCCTAACCAAGAGTTCATGCTGTAACTGTATTGAGGAATAACCGGATTGGCAGGGTCGTGGCTTGGATGCCTTGTGCCCTCGGACTTGGCAAGGACTTTGAACGATGGGCAGAGATTGACCTTCTTTTCTTGTAGGTAGGACCAAAGGGGACCGTCAGGCGGATATCTCGGGTCGTGCCATCTACAGTAACGCTCGTACCCGCCCACAGGAGACTCTGTCTTGACGAGCGAGGTCCATGAATAAGGATAACGGTCATCATTGTCATCCAAATATAAGACCTGTACTATGCCGTATTGACGCAGGTTTGCCCGACAAGTCATTTCCCTTGCCTGTTCCTTTACGCGCTGCAGTGCCGGCATCAATATCGCCATTAATATCGCAATGATGGCGATTACCACCAACAGTTCTATTAAGGTAAATCCCCTTCGTTTGTTCATAATGTTACTCCTTTCATACTCGTAAATAGTAATAGTAAAGGGTTAAATAATCATCAATAACCAATCGTCGGTTACCAATTTCAATAGTCTTTAAATTTTCCCATCCAGCCGTTGCCGTAATTTCTCCAGTCGCCTGATGTAACACCGCCGGCCGTAGTCCAGGGATTGACCGGGCTGAAACCACGAGACCACTTTAATGTCCACAACTGTTTAAGCCCTACTTTTTGGACGTGATAGTCCATAAAAATGGCATTTGTGTTTCCGTCGTGACGGTTGAGGCAGTAACGGTTCATTGCGTTGTCGTCGCCGCGATATTGATGGTCATCGTATTCCGGAGGTGTGTCGTCGTCATCCGGCCAACCACACCAGAAATAGCAATCAAGCAACATAGGAATCTCATTGCCGCCCTTGACGTTAATGCTTCTCCAGAATCTGTTGGTTGGTTTTCCATAAACGTCACTGCCCACCGGTACATATATATAGCCGTTTACCCCATAACTGCCATAATAGCCTATTGTACGCTGTCCTCCGGAGTCCCAGGGAGGAACCTTTCCCCACGATAAAAATGTTCCGCCCCACCAATCGATCCCGGTTATCATGTCCGGGTTGGCGATTTTTGTAGCTACCGGGCAGCAGCGTATGTCTTCGGCGGTGATATAGTATTCCCGCATTGAATCCATCCAGCGTCCGTAAGCGTCACCGCCACTCTTGCGTTCGGGGAAATAGCCCTCGTTGTCGTTCGTGTACATCGCTAAGATGGTGCCCCATTGTCTGAGGTTAGACTGACAAGCTACCCCCCTTGCCTGTTTCCTTACCCGCTGCAACGCCGGCATTAATATCGCCATTAATAGCGCAATGATAGCAATCACTACCAGAAGCTCTATTAGTGTGAAACCTTTTTGTATCCGCATTTTTTCCTTGTCCTCCAAAGAAACGTTTTTTTTCAAAGAATCAATTATTACCAGAAACACGCCTGCGGCTGTAACTGCTTTGTGTTAATCCTGATGTTTTGCCGCTTTACCCCACATAGCCACGGCGGCCCAGTGAAGATCCTCATTGCCGGCTTGTGTCCCGGAGAAAGCCGTCGGCGGCACCCGTTTGCCAAACTCGATTGTACGCGGGTCTTTCCATTTGTGATATTCACTGTGCCCGTCTGCAAAAGAAAATGTCGAGCCGTCACCGTGTCGAATCGGCGGCGGATCCCACCAGGTCTCCTGCGTAACATAAACCGTCCAACCACCCAGAGCAGAGGTTATTGTACCGCCATCATCAAGAAAGACTATCCTGTAGGCAGGGTTGGGAATGTCCACTCTTTTTTTAATCATCTCCGCACCCATATCGGGCCAGTCCTTACAATTCATAGAATCAGATACAGAGTACGTCCGCAACATTTCTTCCTGAGCGCCTGAACGAACGATCTTGTTAACGGTCGGGCATTTGTAAATTTTCAAGGTCTTGACGTACGGCCACAAGGTTCCATTCAGGATAGCGTCTTTTTTCTGTTCTACACTCATGCCAGAGCGCCAATCAGCGAGAACCCAGGGAGTCTCATTCTGATGTATGCTGTACTCCCCGGTATCGCCGTTGATGAGATTGTCATCGTTGTCATCGGCATACATAATCCACGCAAGGGTCAACTGCTTAAGATTGCTCAGACAGCTCGAACGCTTGCCCTGTTCCCTGACCCGGTTTAGAGCCGGCATCAAAATGGCCATCAATACCGCAATGATAGCAATTACCACCAGAAGCTCTATAAGTGTGAACCCTATTTTTCTGCGCATAATGTTCCTTTCTTATACTGTGCCAAAAAAACAAGTTTCTTAATAATATTATTCAGCAAGAACGACCGAGCCTATAAGCCCGATCCTTTCTTCGCAATAGTTTTTTTCAATAGTCCCTGAAAGGTTGTATCCAGTCCGGCCAGTCGCTGGCCTGGACACTACCGGCTAAGGTATAAGGGCCCGCCGTGTTAAATGACTTGTGCCACTTTAGGGTCCACAACTCCTTAAGCCCGACCTTTCTCGCAGAGAAATCCAGGAAAGAACAGCCCACAAAACCCACGTGCCGGTTAATGCAGCAGCGGCCAAAATTGTTCCCGGACCAGGCCGCAAACTCATACTCGGCAGGACCATTAGTTTCTAACGGCCAGAGGTCGAAGCGGAGGGCATCTATGAACAGCGGCACATTACCTGCGCTGTTCACATTGGGCGTCCTCCAGCCGTCGCTGGCAGGCTTGCCGCCTTCAAATGTAGCATCGGTAGGTATAGTAAGAACATAGCCATTGATGCTATAGCTTCCGGCCACACCGCTTTCAGGCGCGGGGCGTCCTCCCTGCGTACCCCAGAATATGCCCCAGGCATTAAAGATATTGAATGAAGGTGCCTGATTGCCATTTTCATCAATTATTGGTTTTTTTGCCGTGGGACAGAACCAGGTCTTATTCATCTTCCAATCTAAAAGCTTACGTTCTAATTGCCACGGCCACCAATAACCCGTAGAACCATAGCCTGACCAGAATTTAGCATCGTTGTCTTCGGTGTACATTGCAGTGACAAAGTTCCACTGTCTGAGGTTTGCCAGGCAACCAACTGTTCTGGCCTGCTCCTTTACCCGTGCCAGGGCCGGCATCAATATTGCCATCAATAATGCTATGATAGCAATTACTACCAAAAGTTCTATTAGTGTAAATCCTTCTCTTCTGCGCATGAAGATATCTCTCTTATGCTGTACAACAAAAACAGGTTTTTTTTAATCAATCAGCAAGAAAGCCTGAACTGCAAAGTGCCGGCTTCTTCTGCGCGATAGATATTTTTCAGTAGTCCTTGTAAGGCCTAATCCACTCCGGCCAGTCGCTGGCCTGTACGCCGCCGGCCTGAGTCCAGGGGCCGCTCGTATTGAACTTGCGATGCCACTTGAGCGTGTATAACTCTTTCAATCCTACCTTTCTGGCAGAAAAATCACAGAAAGAACTGCTGATAAACCCTTCGTGGCGATTGAGGCAGCAGCGGGCCATATGGTTACCACCAGACCAGGGCATATCCTCGAACTCCCCGGGAGGATCTGTCTCGAGCGGCCACAAATCGAAACGAAGGGCGCCTATTAATAGTGGTATATAATTTCCGCCCGGCACATTTGGAGTCTTCCAGTTGTTTTTGGTTGAGCGGCCTCCCTCGAATACATCGTCACTTGGCGGTGTGCTCAGCACGTAACCATTTAGACCATAGCTGCCGGATACGCCGTTTGGCCCCAGTTGGCCATCATAATGGATACCCCAGGCGGAGAACACATTAAACTTAGGCGCACGCTCACCATTCTCATTAAAAAGAGATTTTTTGGCTGTCGGACAAAACCATATTTTGTTTGTTGTCCAGTCCTGAACCTTAAGGTCCACCTGCCTGAGCCACCAAAAGCCCTGCCAGGTTGTTCCACTATAGAATTTGCCGTCGTTCTCCTCCACATATATCGCGACAATAAGATTCCATTGATTCAGATTTGCCAGGCAGGCTACTGTTCTGGCCTGTTCCTTTACCCGTGCCAGGGCCGGCATCAATATTGCCATCAATAATGCTATGATAGCAATTACTACCAAAAGTTCTATTAGTGTAAACCCTTCTCTTCTGCGCATGATAATACCTCTCTTATGCTGTACAACAAAAACAGGTTTTTTTAAAATCAATCAGCAAGAAAGCCTTAACTGCAAAGGGCCGGCCTTTTCTGCGCGATAGACATTTTTCAGTAGTCTCTGTAAGGCCTTATCCACTCCGGCCAGTCGCTCGGCTGTACGCCGCCGGCCAAGGTATAAGGACCCGATGTGTTGAACCTCTTATGCCATTTCAACACCCACAGCTCTTTTAGTCCTACCTTTCTCGCCGAGAAATCAGCGAATGAGCAGCCTACATACCCATCGTGCCGGTTGACGCAGCAGCGTCCCATGTGATTGTCGGTCCAGACCGAGTCCTCAAAGGCTGCAGGTAGTTCCATTTCCTGCGGCCATACGTCGAAACGAATGGCATCTAACAAAAGCGGAATATTTCCTGCGCCCTGAACCCTCGGAGTTTTGAAGAAATTGTCGGCCTGGATACCATTTTCAAACGAGTAGCCCGGCGCTGCGGGTGTGTCAAGCAGATAGCTATTTAAGCCATAGCTGCCCGCGATACCGTCCGGGGCGAGGTCACTGTGGCCGGTGTAAAAGATGCCCCAGGCAGAGAAATTATTGAACTGCTGCCCGCGATTGCCACTCTCATCAAACAAAGGTTTCGTGGCCGTCGGGCAGAACCATGTCTTGTTTTTGATACGGCTTTGATAGCGTTCAGGCAATTGCGCTACCCACCAGTAAGTGTTATCTCCAAAACCGCTAAAGAATTTACCGTCATTTTCGTCCATATAGAACTCAAATATAAGGTTCCACTGTTTGAGGTTTGCCAGGCAGGCAATTGTTCTGGCCTGTTCCTTTACCCGTGCCAGTGCCGGCATCAATATTGCCATCAATAATGCTATGATAGCAATCACCACTAAAAGCTCGATTAGGGTAAAACCTTTCCGTCTGCTCATAATAACGCTCCTCATCTCTAAAGACACTCTACCTCTATCTGTTCTTCAAGATGCGCAAGAACAGCTTTTGTTCCATTAATTCAGCATTTTTGCGCTACTTTAGCGCGATATTACCGGATGCAGTATTATACACCAAATCTGAATTTACTGCAAGATTAAAATTTGATTGAAATATATTAAAAAAGTCGGTCAGTTTATAAGAGAGTAACCTGTCTGTTTAGATACGCGCAGAAACGAGGCGGGATATAATATCAACTCTGTGGAACTAACAAAAACCCCATTTTTTTGGAAATATTGAGGATTTGACACCTGGAAATATGAAGTGACCTATTTTCGAGTCAGGTATTTGTAAGAATGCAGGAGGACAAGTTTGCGATGGCGATGTAGTCATCGGCGCCGAGTTTTTCGGGACGTTCTGTTGGATTGATGGAACATCGCTCAAAGATTTCTGGCCAATTGTCAATTTTTGCGAGTTTGCCGTGAGCCAATTTGCTGCAGGCCATAAGGGTCTTACGGCGATGACCCATAAAAAGATGTACGGTCTGACTGAAAAACTCCATATTCTCAATACGTTTTAACTTTTCCCGGTCGCGGACAAAGCCGACCATTGCCGAATCAACCTGTGGCTGAGGCCAAAAGACCGTCGGCTTCAAAATCCGTATAGTTTTTACATCACCGGCAGCAGCGAGGAAGATACTCAGCCTTCCGTAATCACTGGAAGCCGGGACGGCTGTCATTCGGTCGGCAACTTCCTTCTGGACGGTTACATACATAGCGTCTGCTGTTCTCGGGCCTGTAACCAGATTCAGCATTGTAGGCGAGGCGGCTTTGTAAGGCAGATTTGCCACCAACAGGATTCGGCCATGATATTTTTTACGAGCCGACTCCAGTGCGTTCGTAACCGTATGGCTGAGGGTGTTTTTATTTTCAAGAATATCAGTATTGATAAGCTCGATGTTTTCTGCGTTTGCGAGCCGGCTTTGTACAATTTCAGCCAGTGTCCGGTCAAGCTCAACAGCAATGACCATACCGGCTTTTTCGATTAGGGCCTCAGTTAAAGAACCTGTCCCGCAGCCGACCTCGAGCACAATATCGTTATTTGTGATATTTGCAGACTCGACCAGCAACCGCATCAGATTCAGGTCAATGAGAAAATGCTGGCCAAGACGTGTATTTGGACGGATACCTGCTGATATAAGTAACTGCTGGATTTGCCGCTTGGTCTGCATTATCTCGTCGCTCGTTGCTCGTGACTCGATTTTCGTATGTTAATCCGACTATTTCCGGATTTTTTCCACGAACATCGAGTATCTGCTATAGAGCATCACGTTCAAGCAACTCTCAATTCTCAACTTTACATTCTAAATTCTTCTTCGTCTTGGCCATTTGTATTGCGGTGGTAATGGCTGATTTCATACCGGCCGGGTCGGCAATGTTTAGGCCTGCGATGTCGAAAGCTGTTCCGTGAGCAGGTGACGTTCTTATAATCGGTATTCCGATGGTTACATTGACCGCCTGTTCGAAATTGAGCAGCTTTACAGGAATCATACCCTGGTCGTGATACATTGCGACGACGCCGTCGAATTCGCCGCGGACGGCCCGCAAAAAGAGGGTGTCGGCCGGGAATGGGCCTTGACAATTTATGCCCTGGTATTGTGCCAATGAAATAGCAGGCGAAATTATGCGCTGCTCTTCGTCGCCGAATTGACCGCCCTCGCCGGCGTGTGGATTTAACGCGGCAACACCGATCCTGGGGTTGTCAATGTGAAAATATTCTTTCAATGCCGTATCTAATAAATCTATCGGCTCGAAGACACAGCCAATTGTAAACTTGTTCCTGACTTCAAACAGTGCCTCGTGAATTGTTGCCAGCGCCACTTTTAACGGCCCGGCGATAAACATCATCACCTTTCGTTTGGATTTGCAGCGAGCTGCCAACATTTCGGTGTGGCCGGGCCATTCAGCGCCGGCCAGCTTCCAGCTTGTCTTACTGATGGGCGCGGTTACCACGGCATCTATAATACCATCTCGCGCGGCGTCGATAGCATCAAGGCAAAACCTTAAGGATGCCTCACCGGCTAATTTGCTCGGACCTTTGACCCAGGATGGAACGGAATACTCATCGTAATCAGCGACAACAACTTTATACGGATACTCGCGACTGATTTTCTCGTGCTGATGCCGGCCCCAGAAGGGCTCAATCTCAGCGGCGTCGGCGGCGTAGCAGAGCTGTTCGTTCATACCGAAGATAACGAATTTCGCAGCCCGCCGAATATTCGCATCAGCTAAGGCTTTAACGATAATCTCCGGCCCGATGCCGGCGGCATCGCCCATCGTTATGCCGATGACCATCTGTTCAGCTATCGAATTATTGCCATTAATTTTCATAATAACGTTCAGCATGCAATGCAAAGCTTATGCTGTTTGCCTTGTGCTGTTTAAAAGCCCAATTCTTTTAGTTTTTCGGCTGTTAGCGATTGGGTCTGTGGTAAAATCTTCTCAAGTTGTCTTTTTATCGTCTTTACAATTATATCAGTTTCTATATTTACTACATCACCAATTTTTGCCTGGCTTAGAGTAGTTTTATTCAGTGTTTCGGGTATCAGGGCGACGGTGAAACTGTTCCGGTCGATACCGGCTATAGTCAAAGAAATTCCGTCCACGGCGACGGAGCCCTTAGCTACCATCGCATCGAGCAGCTCGGCCCCGGCAGCAAACTTTATATCGGCAAATCGGTCGCGTTTGTCGATTGCTTTTATAGTTGCCGTACCGTCGATATGGCCCTGGACAAAGTGTCCGCCAAATCGGTCCGCGGCCCTGATGGCACGTTCGACGTTGACCTGCGATGAGGGCTTTAATTTGCCCAGAGTTGACCTTGCCAAAGTTTCGCCGCTGAGCTCGAAACTTGCAAGGCAGCCTTCGAGCCTGGCAATAGTCAGACAGGCCCCGTTTATGGCTATACTATCGCCGATTCTGCCGTCGCCGGCCAGCTCGCCTAAATCTACGGTCAGCAGCATTGTGCCTGGGCTCTGACGAACCGACCTTACCGTACAAATTGTTTCTATAAGCCCTGTGAACATTTGTGATTAACCGTTTACTCCGCCACAAGCGGATATTTGATTATTTTCCATTGAAAAAATAAAACTATAGATTAAAATTGATTATAAATAATCAGTAGTCAATAATCAATTGTCAATTGGAAAAGGGGTGGGGCAATTATGAATACCTTCTGGCTGAAAATAATAGGGCTGGCGGTTGTAGTTGTGGGTGTGATTTTCCTGATAAGCGTTTTCTCATCCAGGACCGATTCGGGACCTAAAGAGCCTCAAAAAACCGTTTATGACCAGTGGGAAGAGGACGACAAGAGATTACGTGCCGAGCCGCAGTATCAAGAGCCGCCGCACACAACCCCTTCCGTGCAACAGACCACGCCGGCTGCGCCGCCGAAGCCCGAATTTAAGAAGCTCAATGAGATAGAGGAGATTCAGGCGCAGAGACTCTTCGAGGCGGCTATGACCGAAAGAAAGATGGGTCGGCTGCCGGGTGTAAAGTTAGGGTACAAGAATATGGTTGACCACTGCCGGGAAATAATCCGGAGGTGGCCGGACAGTGAATACGCTTTCAATGCCAAAAGATTACTCGCCGACATACCGGAACGGTACCATAAAATGTACAATATAACCAAAGAAGAAATTGACCTTGGGAACTTGAAATAAGGATAAATCAAAAAGATTCGTGGAGGAATGTCTATATGAGCAGCACCGCATCGGTTGCTAATATACCAGTGATTTCGATAACCGCTGATTGTCTGCCGGAGGCCTGGGAGAAGGCCGTTTTGGCTGTTTGGGAAAATGGCTTCGAGGTCAAAACCCAGTACGATAAGCCTGAAGACCCGCCGAGCAGAGACGCAACCGTTATGATTACCGTTACCGACCCATTCAACGAACCGAGGATTCACAAGAACTTTCCCGGTGGGCCTGAGGAGCTTGAGTCGTATCGGCAGGAAGTAGTCAACGGAATCCACGACCACTGGATTGACCCTGCTGCAGGTAAGTGGACCTATACATATTACGAACGGTTGTTTTCGTATTGCCCGGTGGAAGATATACGAAACGTTGACTCGCCGAAGCCGTTCAGGACAGTAAATCAGATTCAGTATATTGTAGATTGCCTATCGAAGGTTAATCACACACGGCGAGCGCAGGCGATAACCTGGATGCCGACGGCAGACCCGGTGACAGATGACCCGCCCTGCCTCCAGAGAATATGGTGCCGGCTGGTAGCAAACCAAGAGGGCCGGCTTTCGCTTAATATGAATACACACTGGCGCAGCAGAGACCTCTACAAGGCATGGTTTATGAATGTCTATGCACTCACCGACCTTCAAAGAATAATTGCCGAGGGCATAGCCAAAAACAGAGGTGAGCCGGTGAGTGTGGGCAGGTATGTCGATATAAGCGATTCACTGCATATCTACGGCAGTTATTTTGATGAAGTTGCCCCGGAAATAGAAAAAATGCGGCAAAGCTCATTTCACGAGCGGGCGTGGGAGAGCACTCACCCTGCTTTTGAGATGATGACATTAGAGACAAGGGAAAAATTGGCACAGGACCCTGACTGGTACGCAAAGGCAAAAGGGTAAGAATAACTTCAAAAAAAAGTTTTTTACATAAAAATAATGTCATTGCGAACGAAGTGAAGCAATCTCATCCCTGCGAGCGGTTGAGATTGCCACGGCCTGCATAGCAGGCCTCGCAATGACAGAAAGAACAACGCATAATTCAAAGGGTGAAAAATGGCTTTAATCATTAACGGCGAAAAAATTGAAGATGCGGCTATACAGCAGGAAGTTGAACGCTTAAGACCGGATTATGAACGAGTGTTTTCCGACCAGGACCCCAAAGAGCGAGAGGCTCAACTGTTTGACTGGTCCAAAGAAAACGTGATTGAAAGGATATTAATCAATCAGGAAGCAAAAGAAAACGGCGAAAAAATTCCGGAAGCCCAGATCGAATCCGCTTTGGCCAAGCTGAAAGAGCAATACGCAGACCAGGAGCAGCTCTACAAAGTACTCGGCCTCAAGGATGATGAAGATATCAAAGAGTACATCCAGATGCAAATGAGGGTTGAGCAGAGGCTGAACGAAGCCTGCAAAGATTTACCGGGGCCGTCGCAAGCTGCCATCCGGGAATACTATGAGGAAAATAAGGAACAGTTCAAATCCGGTGAGCAAGCAAGAGTGGCTCACATAGTAAAATATGTGAACTGGCAGACGGACGAAGAGACTGCTTATAACGTGATAAAAGAAGCACATGATGAATTGAAAAGCGGTGCAGCTTTTGAGGTGGTGGTTGATAAACATACCGATTGCGCTGACAGTGGTGGTGACTTAGGCTATGTTATGAAAGGGCAAATGGTAGAGGAGTTCGAGGATGTCGTTTTTAATCTGGGCGACGGGGAGGTTAGTGACGTATTTCGCACCCGTTTCGGCTTTCATATAGCCAAGGTGTACGACAGAAAGCCGGCCGCCGTGCCCGAGCTTGAAGAAGTAAAAAGCGAGATAGTGAACGCACTTAACGAGCAAACGAGAGGGAAAGCTATCGACGAATTTATAGATGGGCTGAAAAACAAGGCCAAAATCGAAGAGATCTGAGGAGACATTAACAGGGTAAAAAAGAACGCATCAGGGTACCGGTTATACGTTTAAACTACATATACGATTTTCGGATTCTGTTTTTCAATCATCGACCGGATTTTTCCCGCTCTTATTTTTGTGTGCACACGGTTTTATCGGGCTGTAAAAAAAATAAAAAAGTAGCTGTCTTGATTTGTCTACAGAAGGTTTTTATATTAAACTTTAATTGTAGCACAAAGGGAAGAGCGAAATTAATGCTAACAACGCTTTCACATTACGTGAAGGCCTTGTACCAGACCTAAGGGGGGTGCATATAAGTTTCTTTCCGAGTTGGCCTCTGCGTTCTCTGCGCAGAGGCCGTTTTTTTATATAAAAAACGCCGGTAAAAAGCTGTGAGTTTTCCTCGCCTTTTCTCCTTAGTGTTTATCGAGCCATAAATTAAGAGCGCAAAATAAAATATAACAATTTCTAATTCAGATAAATTAACCACTTGTATCAAGTTTTTTTTTGACATACTATATGTTGGGTGTAGAATAGATAAGTTAACTATATGTAGTGTTGTCTTGATGAGCTTCGAAGAGTGTATCCGCCCGTCTGAAGTTCGCTCGAAGCGGATAGCTGCCTTGTGGATTGTTATTAGAAGTGTATCTCCAACGCAATATGCAGTACGAGATGCGAGATACGAAATGAGATGTCCCTTTTGCAAGGAAGATCGAGATAAAGTTGTTGATTCGCGTTCAAGCGATGGCGGAAGAGTAATCAGGCGCCGGCGTCAATGCCTGATGTGTAAAAGGCGTTTTACAACCTATGAGAAGATAGGCGAAAGTTTTAAGCTCTACGTGGTGAAAAAAGATAACTCCCGGGTCCCTTATGACAGAGAGAAAATCATCAGCGGTTTGCAAAAGGCCTGTTATAAGAGACCTGTCTCGACAGAGCAGATTCGACAAATAGCCGACAAGGCTGAGGAAAATATATTCCGGAGTTTCGACAAGGAGGTCTCATCAGCTATTATCGGTGAAAGAGTAATGAAACAGCTTCGCAGGGTTGACAAGGTGGCGTATATTCGTTTTGCAAGTGTCTATCGTGACTTCAGGGATGCAGGTGAATTGATTAAGGAAGTCAGTCAGGAAATTACCGAAACTGAGACCAGCGGCCGGCAGATACTCTTTGATTGGTAACAAGGGTTCTGCAAGATGGAAATTAGGCATACTTTGAAAAGAATAACCTTTCACTTTTTATTGGCGACTTTTGCATGGAGGCAAAAAGAAGGTGATGCAAACGCAGCTTAAGGTCATAAAAGCCGATGGCAGCATCGAGGAATACTCGCACACCAAAGTGATGGGGACTATCAACAACGCTCTCGATAAGATTGGACAGGCGGATGTATACATTGCTGAGCAGCTTGCCGAGGTGGTAACATACTTTCTTTATCACCGACAAAACCGCCGCAGCGTAACCAGTAGTGAGATATTTTCCATAATCAAGGCGGTTCTAACGGCCGTCAGCTATGAAGAAGCTGCAATCGGGCTAATTGAACATCATTTCGAACGCAGGCTTAAGCGTTCCCGAACCGAGGTTGTCTCGATTGATATTCAGGAGCTGACAGATGCCGAGCTGCTTGCCGGGACAGAGGGAACCAACAGCAGATGCCGATGGGACAAGTCCAGAATAGTCGAGGGCCTGGTAACAAAGTATGACCTCTGCCAGCCAACGGCACGGGCGATTGCTTCGATGGTTGAAGAGAAAATCTTCAATATGGGAGTTAGCCTGGTTCCAAGCAGTTTGATAAAACAGCTTGTTCTGGGTGATACAGCCACAGTGCTTCGCGCCCAGCGACAACTGCAAACCGTCTAAGATAAAATATCATTCAATAATATCTTCGTACGGGTGAGGATTTTTTCGGGTGGTTCGTCCGGTTCGATGTCGAGCCAATGAACGTTTTTGAAGGTCTTGAACCAGGTACGCTGATTCTTGGCTAAACGTCTGGTGTTCTTTTTTATAAGTTCCGTCACCTCTTCCAAACTTATTTGTCCATTCAGATATTCGATTATCTCAGCATAGCCAATAGCGCATCGGGCCTGTCTGCTCAAAGGTTTTTCTTCAGCTAACAAGCATTTGACCTCATCGACAAAACCGGCGACAATCATTTTTTTTACCCTTTTGTTTATTCTGCCGCTGGTATCGGTTTTCTCCCTTTGCAGACCTATTATCGTCCAGTCGTGTTTCGTGTCGCTCCTATCCCATTGCTTCTGGAGGCTTGAGATGGGTTTGCCCGTGAGCTGGTAAACCTCCAAAGCCCGGATGATGCGCTTGGAATCGTTGGGATTGATACGCTCGGCGGCTACGGGGTCAATATTCGTTAATTCGCAGTAGAGTTCCACCAGACCTTCCGCTTCTGCTCGTGCTTTCAGCTCAGCCCGTATTTGCTGATTGGTTCCGGGACCTTTGAAAAGGCCATACAGCAGGGCTTTTATGTACAGAGCGGTTCCGCCGACCGCAATAATCTTTTTGTTACGGCTTTTTGTCTGTTTTATTGCTTCTGAAGCGGCATCCAGGAAGGCGGCGACGCTGAAAGAATCGCTCGGCTCGATTATGTCGATTAGATGATATTTTACACACCGGCGGGCCTCGGCAGGCGGCTTGGCCGTGCCGATGTCCATTCGTCGATAGACCTTCATCGAGTCGATACTGATTATTTCAGCATCCAGACTTTGGGCTAAATCAAAAGCTAATCGGCCTTTGCCCGATGCGGTAACGCCAAGAATCAAAAGCATTTTTCCATTTACTATCATCTGTCAACTATTTACTATTTAACGTGTTTTTTAATAATCGATAATTGTAACCTGTTTGTCAATAGCAAGGCATATGAACTTTAACAACCTTTTGCAAAACAAGGCGGAATTTGTTAATGATATTCTCAGGGATCAACTGACCGGCCGGGAGATGCCAGGTGAATTGAAAGAGGCACTTGAGTACACACTCAGGACGCCGGGTAAACGCGTGCGGTCGGCGTTGGTGTTGTGGTGCTGTGAGCTTGTCAGCGGAGAAATCAACCACGACGCGGAGATTGCTGCCGCAGCAATTGAAATGGTGCACACATACTCGCTTGTTCACGATGATTTGCCGGCAATGGATAACGATGACTTTCGGCGCGGCCTTCCGACGTGCCATAAGGCCTTTGATGAGGCAACGGCCATTCTGGCGGGTGATGCCCTTTTGACACTTGCCTTTGAGATTCTGGCTAAAGAGATTGATAAGCCTACTATTGCAGTAAAACTCATTGCTCAATTGGCACAGGATGCCGGCCCATCCGGTATGATTGGAGGGCAGATGGCGGATTTGAGAGCTGAAAACGGCCTGGGAAATGAAGAACTTTTGGAATATATCCACACCAACAAGACCGCCAAGATGTTCCGCTGTGCCGCTGTGATGGGAGCTATCTGCGGCGGGGCAGAAAAAAAACAATTAGACCTACTGAATGAATACGGCTTTAAGATTGGTTTGGGTTTCCAGATAGCTGATGATATTCTCGATGTAAATGCATCCAGTGAGCAGTTAGGCAAGACAGTTGGTAAAGATGCCAAGGCAGCTAAGTGTACTTACCCGGCAGTAGTAGGAATTGAAAAGGCAAGAAAATTAGAGAAAAAGCTGGCCGATGAGGCGGTGGCGATATTGGAGCCTTTCGGAGAAAAAGCTGATACGCTGCGGCAACTGGCGATGGCCCTGTTGGAAAGAACAAAGTAATTAAAAAAATCCGAATCTGCATTCGATTTCACTTCTAATTTTTTTCACACTGAGCAATATGCCTTAATCAACGCATCCAAAGCACTTCCTCAACAAAAGCTGCATATCAGTATTGAAAACCTTGATTCTCAAACTACACAGACAATAGGGCATAGCTCACCCTGGGTATAGTGTGGATTCCCGCAACTCTTTTGGCTGGAATGAAACAAGGAAAAATGACACAGAGAATCGGTTAGTTTGATTAAGGAAAAAATTGAACTCAAGCCGATACAATTAATGCGTCTTTTGGGGATACATTATGAAAATAAGAATTTCGCCTCTTTTAGCATTGTGGCTAATTCTTGCTGTATTGATTTGCTGGTTTGCAGGGGGGCGGACAAGCATATTCGGGCATCAATTGATACAGCAAGAGAATTTTCTAAAAAGATATCATTCACCGATTCAAATCCGACCGCCGCCTATGACGGCTTGTGCTTTCAAAGTTTTTTCTACTATGATGTATTCCTAATTACGAACCAACGGGCCATAAGCTTCGCGCTTACGGCCTTTTTTATTTGTACGCTTTGCCCGCTCATCTTGGGTGCATTGATGTCACGCTGCCCATATAATCTTTCGCATCCAGTTTCGCATCTCTATTCTTTCCGGGAAGTTAAGGTATGCAAATTCGCCGAAAAGCTCAGCCGCTTTATCATCATAAGCAATCGCCGCCTGTTTCTCATCGGCAAAATCACCAAGATGTATCCGCTTTCTATTAAATCCAATTCGCGCACGCCATCTTTTATAAGCACCTCTCCTCACCACACCCTTGTATCTTGATGAGCAGCCTTTTTTGGGCTTCTTATTGTACTGGTTCTGCTCGCTCGTACAAAGCCGAAGATTGCTTTTGATCACCAATCTCCATTAATCGAACATTTACCGATAAGCATTCAGGGCATCTGACAAACCCCACAAATTTTCGTTTACTGGTAACCAAATTTCGCCCGACAACTCCGGTATCTTGGCCGCAAGTCTGTTGCCTCGTGTCATTTGCGACAACTCCGGTGTCGTGGCCGGATGCCTGTTGCCCGGTGTCTTTCCGGAAAATTCTACCTCTTTTTTCAACAGTCCAATTCTCCGGCGTAGAACGAATAAATGTTGCTTTACACGCCAGGCACTCCATAAACCAGCCGACCAATAACTTTCTTGCCATCATCCTGATCTTTCTACCCGCTATCCGCTGTTTTCCCTACGTTAACCGCTCTACGCCATCCGCTCTACGCCAGGTAACCAATCCCCAATTTACTAATCAACCAATCAACTAATTAACCACCCCCCCTATAATTAGAGCTATCTGCGTGTTTGATACGAAAAATCCTGTTTTTTCAATGGTGCTTTGCGGGTTAAGCTGTTATAGTGAAAGAGCTTAAAATTTTTTCTAAAAATTTGAGATTTCGTTGAAGGTATCAGCGTTTTTGATTGAAAATATTATGCAAAAATCGGATATAAAAGAGAAGTTTCTAAACATGGTCAATAGTCCGGCGGATATAAAGAAGCTGTCAGTGCCTCAGCTCAAGGAGCTGGCAGAGGAAATACGCCAGTTTATTCTCGGCTCGGTCAGCAAAACCGGCGGACATCTGGCGAGCAACCTCGGCGTAGTGGAATTGACATTAGCGCTGCACTACGTTTTTGATTTCAAAGAGGACAAGCTGCTATGGGACGTCGGCCATCAATGCTATACGCATAAAATCATCACCGGAAGGAAAGATAAGTTCAAGCATCTTCGCCGCGCAGAAGGGATAAGCGGCTTTCCCAACCCGGCCGAGAGCGAATATGACCAGTTCGCCGTCGGACATGCAGGGACCTCGATAGCGACAGCAATCGGAATGGCGATAGCCCAGCGCCAACAAAAAAAGAAAGATAATATTGTGGCGGTGATCGGCGATGCCAGTATTGTTAACGGCACTTCCTTTGAGGCACTCAATAATCTCGGACTCGTCAAGAGGCAATTACTAATCCTGCTCAATGACAACTCGATGGCAATAGACGCAACTGTAGGAGCAATGGCAAAGTACTTTTCCAAAGTTCGTCTTAGCCAGACATATGAGGACTTGCGCAAGACAACCAGAAATATCTTAGAGCATACGCCCTATATAGGCAAAAGTGTCGAGGAAGCGATTGAGAGGATTAAGAAAGGTATCAGGATGGCCCTGCCGGCCAGTCAGATGTTTGAGAGCCTGAATGTTCCGTACTTTGGTCCTGTTGACGGCCACGATATTGGCTCGCTTATAAAATTGTTCAAGGCGTTGGTCCAGATGAATCATCCCGTAATTCTGCACGTCTATACGAAGAAAGGCAAAGGTTTTGAGCCGGCCGACCAGGGCCCCAGCAAATTTCATTCGACAGGTCCGTTCAAGATGAACGGGGATGCTATTGAATCGGCTTCGGACTCAAGCAGACGTAGTTTTACCAGTGTCCTCGGCGAACATCTGACGGAATTAGCTCAAAAGGATGACAGAATCGTGGCTATAACCTCAGCGATGTGCGACGGAACGGGCTTAGTCGAATTTCGCAAAAGGTTTGCTGACAGGTTCTACGATGTGGGTATTGCTGAAGGTGCGGCTGTGGATATTGCAGCAGGGTTTGCCAGAAGCGGCTTAAAACCGATCGTCTGTATCTATTCGACCTTTTTGCAGCGCAGCTTCGACCAGATATTCCAGGAGGTAGCGTTACAGGACCTGCCGGTCATCTTTTGCATCGACAGGGCCGGGGTCGTCGGCCCGGACGGACCAACACATCACGGGCTTTTGGATATTGGATTTTTGCGGATAATGCCGAATATGGTACTAACAGGGCCTGCCAATGAGATTGAAACTAAACTGGCCCTGGAATTTGCATTGGGCCAGGATAAGCCGGTCGTTATAAGGTATCCTAAAGATTTTGTCCCACAGCAGGAGTTTGTCAGGGCCGCTTGTGCCAAGCCGTTCAGTCTGGGTAAAAGTGTAGTCGTCAAAAGGTCAAAAAAATCCGCTGTTGCGATTGTCAGTTACGGCAGCGTTCTGACAGAAGCATTGAAAGCGGCTGCATTATTAGCTGAAGACGGCATTGCGGTCGATGTGATTAACGGCCGGTTCGCTGCTCCTGTTGATGAGAAAATTGTCTCTCTGCTGGACCAGGGAAAGGCCATAATTACAGTAGAGGACCACGCCAGTGCCTGCGGGTTCGGCTCAGCCGTGCTCGAATTGGCCGCAGCTAAAAGCTATTCGCCAAAGGCCATACGCCTGCTCGGCGCGCCGAGGAGATTTATAGGACACAATTCCAGAGAGCAGCAGCTTATGGAAGCGGGTATAAATGCCGATAAGATAGTAGAAACGGCCAAAGAAATGCTGCGTCTTATGTAGTTTACGACGCCGGATGCTCAATATCAGATATACAAGCCGCGACAAACGAGACACAAACTATGAAATCTCTGCCAAAATTAGTGATTTTCGGTGACCCTAAAAAGGAAGGAGTCCGCGAGGCGATTGACGAATTTGCCGGCTTTGCAAAGGACAAGGCCGAGATAGTAGCAAGCTGCAGCATTGAGGATTGCAAAGCAGAGATTCTAAAGAAATGTGATTTTGCGATTGTTTTCGGCGGCGATGGGAGCATCATTTCGACGGCAAGGAACGTGAGTAAAGCAAGTGTGCCGGTGATAGGCGTTAACGTCGGCAAGCTTGGTTTCCTGGCGGAATTCAGCGTTGGCGAGCTTAAGGATTTTTTCCCTTGTTTAACAAAAGGCACCGCCCAGATAGATAAGCGGATGATGCTAAGCTGCAGAGTTTTCGGCCCGACTGCCCGGCTTCGGCCTCCGCCGAAACGAGAGCTCGCCAAAGTCAGCAATGATAAGGAAGAGAACCGAACCCAGAAATTTTGCTCAGCAGCTATCAATGATGTTTTCATCACGGCCGGTCCGCCTTTTAGAACGGTCGAGCTTAAAATATCGGTGGATGGTCAGCCGTTAGCCGGTTGTGTCAGTGATGGGTTGATAATTTCCACCCCCACCGGCTCAACGGCCTATAATTTATCCTGCGGGGGCCCGATAGTCTCGCCAAAGATGGAGGCGGTGGTTATTACGCCGATTTGTCCTCATTCTTTGAGCTTTCGGCCGATCGTTATTAACGCCGAAAGCACAATAGAGGTCGTGGGGATACGAGTCAACGAAGGCACAACTGTTTCTATCGACGGCCAGGTTTCGTTGAGGTTCTCAATTGATGATGTGGTGAGAGTCGAGAGAGAAAACTGCGATTTTTTGATTGTGAACAATCCGCTTCGGAGTCAATGGGACACGCTCGCCACGAAACTTAGCTGGGCTGAGAAACCGAAATACAAGAAAGGCCCCACTACCTGACAGGGTATCAGGTTACCAGGTTACCAGGATATCAGGAAAAACAGAAAGTACTTTGTATTATGAAGAATCGGCTTTTTATCACAGTGATAGTGGTGTTTTTCGCTCTCAGTTCGACAAGAAGCTGGTCGATAGAAAATCCCGCGATACTGAATCCCGCCGGCTCGAGCACTGTTCCTCCGAGTAGTCTCCAAAGTGGTCTGATTAGCAACCCTAACCCAATTGATACGAGCGGCAATCTGGTAATTACCGGTAATGTCAGCCGGGGGATGCACTTCCGTGGTACTGTGCCGTACGGTTCGACTACGAGCTTCAGGGCCGGTCTTGGCTCATCGTCACTTAGCTCCTTTTTGAGAGACTCGGCAAGCAATGAATACATCGGAAATTATACCAACGGATACAGTATTCAGCCGTATTATTTACAAAGCCAGACGGTAACTACAACAAGGCCCGGCTATTCCGGAGTTTTCAGGCCTATAGATACAAGGATTAATGATAGTGCACTCCAGGTACAGTACCCGACGGGAATGAAGACAACAAACGGCCAAGAGACACAAACTTATCCCGACTGGGATACTTTTACTCAGGCCGGGACCCCGCAGGAATCATCCGAATCAGGATTGCCGGGACTGCAAACGCAATATGGCACTGAGACCAGGCCTCTACAAATAGTAAAAAGCATACGGGAACTACAGCTACTTACTCAAGATGAGGCGGGCAAATCGAAGCAAGACCAGCAGTTGATGTTTGAACGGTACCAAGAACAGACACAAGACACAAGACTCAAGACCCAAGAGCCACTACTCAAGACGCAAGACCAAACACTCAAGACCCAAGAGCCACTACTCAAGACGCAAGACCAAAGACTCAAGACCGAAGACCCAGGAACGGCCCTTGAGCAGAGGTTTGAGGTATGGAGTCCGGAACACAAGGAAAGACAGGCAGCTAAAATAGTTCAGACGAACGAACCAGACTTCGGCGGGGACGCGCTTACACTTGCGCAAGCTGACGCAGTGGTGAAGGGTCCGGCGTTTCAGGATGGGTCCACTTTGCAGAAAGTTACGGGCTGGGAACCTCAGGCAGATGAGGGTAAACCTGATGAACACGGCAGAGACCTGCAGGACAAACGTAACAGACTTGGTTCCGATGTTCTTGAGCAAATAGGACAGCAACTCGATGATTTGACCCGGTCCATCGATGCCCGCCTGCGAACCGCACCAGAAGAAGCACTTAAAGACGGAAGCACCAAAACAGATACGGTTATCTCCCCCCAAGCGACAACAATAGACTGGGGTAAAATTGTGCACTTTTATGAAACTGAAAAAGACCAGTACGGTCAAGCTGCCGATAGCCAGGAAGAAGCGAATCTCGAATTTTTGGAAACACCGAAGCCGGAAAGTTATCGAGAGAAAAATTCTCCGTTGGATGAACTAAATAAGCTTTCGCAAGCCGAGTTGTCCGCCAAGGCAAAAAGCATCAGGGGACCACACACCCGTCCTGAAACTTTCTCGGAAGCCAAGTTCAATCAGCACATGCAGGCTGCGGAAGATTATCTAAAAGCCGGAAGGTTCTATGCGGCAGCGGACTCTTTTGCTTTAGCGTCCATTTATAAGCTGGATCCCGGCGAAGCCGGGTCGGATCCGGTCCAGGCCGGTGGCCTGGCACTTTGCTTTGCGGGCAGAGGGCACGCGTTATTGGCCGCCGGCGAATATATCAGCAGCGCCCTATTTCTTTCCAGAGCGCTCGAGATTGCTCCGGAATATGTACGGACTAAAATCGACCTTGCTGGTATGTTAGGCGGTGAAAATAAGCTCGAGAGCAGAATAGCTGAGATTAAAGAATGGATGGGACGGAACGGTTCTCCAAAGCTGGAATTTCTCTTAGGCTATGTCTATTACCGGATGGGCAGGCTCGGCCCGGCAAAGCAAGCTATCGATGCAACCTACACAAAGATGCCTCAGTCCCCCGCTGTGGTTGCAGTTAAAAAAGCTATTGACGATGCGATAGCAGGACAGTAGCGAAATATATCCTGCCAATAACAAAACCATCGTTTATAGTCCGGCATGTATCTATTCTCACAGAATTAGTGCGATTCATCGCACCCTTATAAAACAATAAAGAATTACTGACTCTCTTTTGTGATAGAGGTAGACCTTTTCTTGTGGTATGCAATAAGGGCCCCAAAGACAAATCCTCCGATGTGAGCAAACCAGGCGATACCTGTTCCGGCATTTGCTCCAAATGTTGTCAAAGCGAACATCAATTGAAAAATGAACCACATCACCAAATATATAGAGGCAGGTACGCGCATGATTCTGTATATAATAAGCATATTAATTTTGGCTTTTGGATAAAAAATAAGATAAGCACCCATAACTCCTGATATTGCGCCGCTGGCACCGACCGCAGGAATCGGTGAATTGAAATTGAAAACTGTGTGTAGAAGAGAAGCGATCAAACCACAGGAAATATAAAAAACAATATAGCCCAAACGGCTGAACCTGTCCTCAACATTGTCACCAAAAATCCATAGAAAAAACATATTTCCAATCAAGTGTAAAGTATCTCCGTGCAGGAACATTGAAGTAAACAAACCAATATCGAAAAAGTGCTTTGGAACAAAACCGTAAAAATAAAAAAAAGTGTGGATGTCATCTATGAATTTTACTTGGCCTATGTAAATCGCTACACATAAAGTGATTATAGAAATCGTCAGGATGGGAAATCTTTCTCTGGGATTCTCATCCGACAGGGGAAGAATTATTCTTGGCATAAACAAAATAAAAGGACTAACCGGCATACCTAAAGCCTTACCAAATCCTCCCCAGCTTTTTAGGTCTTCCAAATTCTGTCTATTTTCTGCAAGGTCTTTACCAATAGTTTTAATTCTTGGATCGTCCTTAAGATATCCGGCAACTTGCTGAACTTCACCACCATCAGTCCAAATACCTTTACAATTTGGACATTTATCTAAGAATACGTTTGAATCATAGGAATAATTGAATCTCTTCATTGCAAGATTACATCTTGGGCATAGTTTTGGGGTTTCTTTAACTGTCTTTAAGGTTTGAACGGTTTGTGGTTCGAACAAACGAACTTCTTCCGGAGAGATTTTTTTGCTTTCTGTCAGGTTTCTAACGAAATCTACGAATTCGCCCGAATCAAACCATATGCCTTTGCAATCCAGACAAATATCTACGAGAGCTGTTTTAGACTTTACTTCTCTTAATTTGCTGGAGCAGGATGGACATTTCATTTATCTATCTCGCATTTTCTATTCATGTTTCGCGCCTCAGTTTTTCCTCGGCATTCCAAGGATAATAAGCTCTTTATTAAAATGTGTCAATTATGATCCAAGTTTTGCTCATCCTCTGAACAAAAAACAAAATCTACTTCGCAGGGAAAAAAGTTCTTTTCATTCCTTAGATTAAATTTCCTATCAGTATAATTCAATAAATAAAAACCCTGCTAAAGAAAAGTAGGGTTTTTGGTTTGTATCTCTGGAGGCGTTATCAATGATGTATATTACTGTTTTGTTTTGAGGGGATTTTTGGATTCGTTGTAAAAGCGGTTCTGGAGATTTAGAATAGTGTCGTCTTTTTTCAGGATTTTAATTAATTCAACAAGCTGGTCGGCTTGAGAGTTTATTAATAATTCGCCGAGCTCGGGTTTGGCAAAGCTGGCGTCCCCGGCATAGTGGTTCGGGAATTGGGCATACCAGAATATTCCCGTGAAGTTGGAAGGGATGTGTTTTAAGCGTGCCAGGTCTTGGCCGGACTGTTCTTTTGCGCGGTCTTTATGCACGAGGTCGGGCCTTGAAATCTGCATCATCGAGGTCTCGGTTTCTCCTGCATGGCCGCCATTTTTGGACTCTTTGAGCTGTTTTATTTTTTCTGCAACTTTCGGATCCGTTTGGGGGCTGAACAATACGACACAGTAGTCCCGTTGTTTTTCAAGCTGGGCCAGGCCGAAAAAGGGCAAAAAAGAATTGTTTCCGCCGTGTCCGTTCACCAGGACAATTTTCTTGATCCCGTTACGGGAAAGTTCATCACATGTCTCCTGCAGGATATCCCAAATGAGCCTGGGGCTGTACGCAATTGTTCCGGGCTGGTGTTTTGCTTCCAGTATCTGGCTGAAATAGTATTCCGGGAAGACAAGGGCGTATTCTTTTTTTGCCGCACGTAAAGCAACTTCCCTGACGTCAATTAAATCTGTTCCAAGCGGTAAATGAGGTCCGTGCTTTTCGAAGACGCCTATTGGAATAAGGCAGAGGCCTGCGGATTTTTCCACGGCTTTTATAAAATCGGGCGCAGTAAGCTCTCCCCATTTAACCGGAAGACCGGACGAGGAAGCGGGCCCTTTTCCGGCATACACAACGGCGGCGGTGAAAATAAATAAAGTAGAAAGTAAAATCACGATAAAAGTAAGTTGTTTGTGTTTCATAATTTTGTTCTCCTTTTCAAATTCTGTGTGAATGGACAATTCCTGAGTGTTTAGATGCTGGCTTCGAGCTGTGTGAGTATTGTTCTGGCTTTGCAAACTTTGTTGCCTGCAAGGCCTTGCCAGTGAATTTCGGCATTCTTCTTGAGCAGCTCTTCGATTTTTTTGCAGGCCAGCAGTACGGTGGCGTGATTTTTATTTCCCATAAACCTGCCTACTTCAGAGGACGACATTTTAGTGTGCTTTCTGGTCAGATACATACTAAAATGCCGGGCCAAGGCAACGGTCCTGTTTTTTTTAGACGAGTGTATATTGGCCGGCGTTGTCCCGAAATAAGTGGCGACGGCTGATTCGATATCCGATACGTGCACAATCGGGTCGCACCTTTCGAGGTGTTCAACCATAACGGCTCTGGCCATAGACAGGTTGATTTTTTCGTTTTTCAGTGCCGAGTACGCAATTAATTTCAGCAGGGCCCCCTCCAGCTCCCGGACATTGGTGCGGAGATTTTCGGCAATGTATGTTATTACGCTTTCGGGGATTTGAGATTTTAGTTTTAAGTTTTTAGTCTTCAGGTACTGCCTGCATATTTGGCAGCGGGTGCGGAAATCAGGATTCTGAATCTTGACAACCATTCCCGATACGAAGCGGTTAACCAGCTTTTCGGACAGTTGTCCTATCATTTTCGGATGTGCATCGCAGGCCAGCACAACCTGTTTACCAGCGAGGCTGATTGTATTGAAAGTATGCAGGAATTCCTCCTGCGTTGAAGGCTTGCTGGCCAAGAAGTGAATATCGTCGATTGCCAACAAATCCGTTTGCCGCATTCGTCGTCGAAAAGCCTCCAGCTTTTTTGTCTTCAAGGCCAGCACAAACTGATTGACAAAATCTTCCGCTGAGAGATATAGCCAATTAGTCTGGGGGCGCTTTTCGCACACTGCATTGCAAATCCCTTGCAGCAGATGTGTTTTGCCTACCCCGTATCCTCCGTGAATAAACAGCGGATTGAAAGGGCTTTGTTGTTCATTTACGACCGCTTTGGCGGCGTTGTAGGCCAGCTCATTTGACGAACCTACAACAAATGTCTCCAGACTCAGCTTGAGTCTTCCGGATGCTCGATGCCGGCTACTCGATGCTCGTCGAGAATCGAGAATCGACTTCGGCGAATTGAGTCGAGCCGGAGATCGAGTCCGACCCCCGCCGGCAACAAGCGGGGATTGCGAACCCAGTTGTGTTCGCCTCTGGTGGCCGGAAAGCTCCGGGTCGATGCTAAAGGTTATCTTTACCTCTGCGCCGGTAACTGTCCGAACCACCTGGGTAATTTCATCCAAAAAATGGTTTTCAATCCAACTTGCTATAAAAAGATTCGGCACACCAACCTTCAAATATCCGTCGGCAAGTGTCATATTCGTTGAATTCTTAAACCAGATTCGAAACTTCTGCGGACCCACTTTCTCAGCAAGAGCTTCGTTAATAGCACTTATCTGAGACGCCGCTGTACGAGAACTCTCATCCGTGATTGTGCTCTGCATTAGTATTCTCCCGGTGCCAGGTTTTTATTTGCACGGCTTCGATCCCGCACCTATTTTGAGATGCCAGCGAAAATCCTGACATAAACATTTTTAGTAACATCAAGCTTTATTTGCCGAATCAACGATGGACTCTCAAAATAGGTACGGGATAAGAATCCATTCTTTTTAGAATCAATAATACTGATAACTTACTTATTATTGGACAACGAAAAAACAAATCAATCGCATTTTGGGAAATTTCTTTTCCACTCAACAGAGGTCACTGTCAGTATTGACTTTAGGTGTAAAAAAATTTTGTTTTTAACAGGTTTTGCACATCGTAAGTTTGTTTTGTGGAAAAGCTGTGGATTGGGTTTGTAAATTCAAAAAACTCGATGACGGATGCTTGTTATTATGTTGCGACAAGGATTGTTGTATAGCCGCCATCATGATCGAATTCTTCTGCTGATGGGAGGATTAGCTTTTCGGATTTTAACTCAAAGTTGTGGTTTTTTTGCAGGAAATCTCTTATGAGGTCGCTGTTTTCATCCTTTTGAATGCTGCAGGTGCTGTAGCAGATTTTTCCGTGAGGTTTGAGCATTTGTGTCGCTGCGCCGAGCAGCTCACTTTGCGTTTTGATAAGTTTCTTTATTGCGCCTGGCGTTACGCGATAGCGTGCTTCGATGCGTCTGGCCAATACGCCGGTATTTGAGCACGGGACATCCAGCAGGACGCAATCGAATTTAGAATTTGGAAGTTCCTCATACGGAACAACCTCAACGCTTTTTATACCGAGGCGGGTTGTATTTTCTCTGACCTTTTTAAGACGTTCAGCATCAATATCAGTCGCGATAATCTTTGCCGAATCACCTGTAGATTCAGCTAATTGAGTTGTTTTTGTGCCAGGTGCGGCACAAAGGTCGAGTATCGTCCAGTTTGGTTGTGGATCAAGCATCCTTACCGCCTGCGAAGCTGTAATATCCTGAACTGTAAACAGACCTTCTGAAAAGCCGGGAAGGTCGGTTATCGCCCGTGGGCTTTTGATTCTTATCATGCTCGATTCTTGATTCTCGATTCTCGATACTCGCGGAGTATCCGGCAACGAGCATCGGACATCAACTATTTCAAAATCGATATCTGCCTGTTGAAATTTTTCGGTTAACTCCTGTGTTGTTGTCTTTAAGCTGTTTGGCCTGAGGTAGATGCCCGGCCTGCGATTGGACGCCAGGCATATCCGGCGGGTCGATTCGGCGCCGAATTCACTGAGCCAATCCGTTATGAGCCATTTGGGCAGTGAAAAAACGGTACTAAAGTATTCGACAGGTGAAGATTCAGGGTCGGGCATAAAATCCATATCGAATTCGCAGCCGATTGTCCCGCACCAATTGTTCCACCACGAGAGTTCTGTAGAAGAGCTGATTTCAAACTGCCCACGATAGCGCCAATTGGTGCGGGATTGGTAAAGTGTGCGTCTGAGATTGCTCTTCGATAACTCATTTTGTCGATTTTTTATGTGTCTTGTTATTTGGCGCAGGACTGCATTTACAAAACCGACTTGCTTTTTGCCTGATAAGATTTTGGTATTTTCTACCGCTTCATTGACAATAGCGTGCTGACCGGTGACGGGTGAATATATAAGCTCATAGGCCCCAATCCGGATGATGTTGAGGAGTTTGTCCGGTATCCTTTCGACGGGTCGATCGGAGAATGTGGCTATCACCGTATCGATTGCACTGCGGTTTCTTATCGTTCCAAGGACAAGGTCGGTGGCTCGTTGTTTCTGGTCGGTCTGACTCAACAGCTTGTTCAGGATCGGGCCGGCGTAGTTATATTTCGGATTACATTGGTTCAGGGCCTCAATTGCTATAGTGCGTGCGGATTTTGGTTTTTGGCCAGCCATATCTTACTTGTCTATCTTAATAAACAAATCGCCGGGCTGGGTTTTTCGGCCGTTGGTGAAAGATTTGAAGTCCATAAGTGGGGAGCCGGCCGGCTTGATTTTTTTAATCTTTAAGGCGTCCACCCCGCAGATTATATTCAGGTTTTCATCAAGCACGCCCGGTGTCAGCGCAGCATGATTGGGCGGTTCGCGAACCACTCCTACTACTTCCGCCGTTGCGATGGTTACCCGCGTGGATTTGTCGGTTTTTTGGGATAGATAGGTGGCGGATGCTCCGGGCCAGGGCCAGAAGCCGCGGATTTTTCTTTCTAAAACTTCAGCCGGCTCGGCGAAATCGATAAAGCCATCGGTTTTTTTCAGCTTGGGTGCGAGGGTCGCTCTGGAATGGTCCTGCTCGGTATAAATAGCGGTGCCATCGTCGATTTGCTCTATTGTTTTCAAAAGCAAAGGTGCCGCCATTTGCGCCAGTCTGTCATGAAGCCGGCCCGCCGTTTCATCGGGGGCGATGTCGGTTTTTGATTGGGCGAGGATTTGGCCGGCATCCATTTTTTCAGCCAATGTGATTATGCTGATACCCGTTTCGGTTTCGCCGTTGATTATCACCCAGTTTATGGGTGCGGCACCACGGTATTTCGGGAGCAGAGAGGCGTGGACGTTGACAGCACCCTTCGGCGGCAGATTTATCAGGTCATTGCCGATTTTCTGGCCGAAAGCGATTACCACAATCAAATCCGGCTTATAACCAGCTATCCTTTCCATCATCTCCGGAGCGTTTACGTTATCTGTTTCAACAAACGGTATCGAATGGGCATTCGCCCAGTCGGCCACCGGTGTCGGGCTTGGTTTTCTGCCCCTTCCGGCCGGGTGTGGAGGCTGGGTTACGATGAATTGCAGACTTTGGCTGGACTGCTCTAAAGCATTCAGGCAATCAATGCCGAATTGGCCGCTTCCGAGATAAACTATCTTCATTTATTGACCCAACAATCAAACAATTTTATTAAACCAGCGTAAACATTTATATAAAAAGCGATATACAATCAGAAACCGAAATATATTTAATTTGATTCAGATTTCTCTTGATTTTGTCGAAACATACATTATACTTTATATGTAGATAGAATAGAATTACGATGAGAGGCTATCCAAAGGGTTCCGTCCCGCGGCTATGCCTCTCTTACTTTTTTATAGCCCAATTTACCTTTAAGTTTGTTTATTCCTACAATATAAGCTGCAAATTTCCTCAGAAGTGAAGAGTACCGGGTATCGTCCGGCACCATTAATTTCAACAACTTTTCTCTGTTTTTCATGTATTTAATTAAGCAATAAAATTCCCCATCGCCAGACACAATTACAGCTTTGTCATAATTTGGGTACTCGATCATAACCTGAAGTACCAGTTCAGCATCAACATTGCCTTTTATCCTGCCTTTGATTTCCAATATTGGTTTAAAGATAAGGATAAATCCATATTCCTGTAGAGACTTATAAAGGTCGGCATTTGTAGGAATATGTCCGATGAAAAGGAATGCTTTTGTAACATGATATTTATCCGTTAAGTACTGCCTAAACCGTCCATAATCAAGCACCCAACCTTGATTTTTTATGGACATATATAAATTCTGACCGTCAATGAATGCATAATTTTGTTGTTGTGCTTTCCGACCTTTTGCCACTTTTGCTATTTTCAATTATTTTTCTCGCTTATCTGTCAGTTTTTTTAGCTGTTTTCGATGTGCGATTCTGGCGGTCTGGGCCATGCGGTTGACGATGGTCATTCCTTCGATATGGTCGTATTCGTGCTGGAGTGCCCTGGCATGAAGCCCTTCGGCTTCTTCGGTAAATTCTTTTCCGTTAAGGTCGGTGGCGGTAACCGTGCATTTTTTGTATCTTCGAATTTTTGTAAAAACGCCCGGTACCGACAGGCAGCCTTCTTCCGTTGAGCCAAGCTCTCCATCCGGTGTAACGGTTGGGTTTATATAGACTTTGACATTGTCTCTTTTTCCATCGAGCGATATGATAAAGAGTCGCAATGATACGCCCGCCTGTGGTGCCGCCAGACCGACACCCTTTTTTTTCAGCATAATGTCGGTCATTTTCTCTACAAGTTGACGGATATTATCATCAATTTCTCCTATCGGCTGGGCTCGCTTAGTTAAAACCTCAGCCGGATAATGCGTGATTTGACATTTTTCAATATCAATCATTTCTGGTGTTCCGTATTTTGCTTTAGGCTTATCTGTCGTCGAATTCGTCACCGGCGAATGTATTGCCGAGATAAGATTTTCTGACGGTTTCGTTGCGAATGATTTCGGCGGGCGGGCCGGCTCCTATCACCCTGCCGTGGTCGATGATGTAAGCCTTATCGACCACTTCAAGCGTTCTTTCGACATTATGGTCGGTAACAAGAATGCTGACGCCGGAATCAACGAGGCGGCGGATCTCATACTGCAAGTCCTGAACGGCAATGGGGTCAACACCGCTAAACGGTTCGTCCAAAAGAATCAACGAAGGGTCGGTTACCATAGCACGGGCGATCTCAAGCTTTCTTCGCTCACCGCCGGAAAGGAATCTTCCCTGACTGTTAGCAACCTCACCAAGTGCGAAACGCTCAATGAGCATATCGGCCTTGCGATTGCGCTGAGCTTTGGTGATGGACATCGTTTCCAGAATCGCATAGAGATTGTTGCGGACACTGAGACGCTGGAAGATGCTGGGTTCCTGTGAAAGATACCCGATACCCAATCGTGCGCGTTTGTACATCTGCAGCTTGGTGATGTTCCGGCCTTCAAAAATGACCGAGCCGCTGTTTGGGGCAACCATACCCATAATCATTCTAAAGGACGTGGTTTTTCCGGCCCCGTTTCGGCCCAGAAGCCCGACAATACTGCGCTGTTCGATAGTAATTGATACTTCGTTAACAACGATTCGGCCGGAATATTTTTTTACCAGCCCATGAGTTTCAAGAAGAGTCATACTTATCATTTTCGTCTCTCGTATCGTGTATCCGCCAAACAAAAGTCCACCACGGACGGATATCGTATTGCGTACGCGGTATTATAACAATAGTTATGACTAAAGAAAACCGTCTTTTTCGAATCTGCGGAGCTTGCGCAATGGATTTCCCGCCTTGCGGGGTTCCAAAATCATGTTTTCTTCAAAAGCCAATAAATATTCTGGCATTTTTGCAGTAATTCTGCTATTTAGTATCTTTTGCAGAAAGCAAAAATCGGCGATGTCACCCCTGCGAAAGCAGGGGTCCAGAGCGAAAAAGCTGGATTCCCGCTGGAGTTTATCCCGCACACGATGCGGGGCGGGAATGACAAATACTGTTTCTGCAACAAGAACTATTTAAGTATTTTTCTGTATTAGAAAAGTTGATTTTACCTGGTTTCCGCACCTGTACCTGCGACTACCTGTGCAGGAAAGCACAGGTGCAGGCGAAGCGGGGGCCCTTAAGGACTTGTATGTTTGCGATTCTAAGCGATATACATTCGAACCTCGAAGCCCTGACTACGGTTCTGGCTGATATTGACAAACGGGGTATAAAGACGATTTATTGTCTGGGTGATGTCGTCGGCTACGGGCCAAATCCCAAGGAATGTCTCGATTTGATTATTGAGAAGACCAGGTGGTGCGTCCTTGGTAATCATGATTATGCGGTCTTCTATGAGCCGACAAATTTCAACTACGGCGCAGAGCAGGCAAGCTTCTGGAGCCGGGAAGTTCTGGAATCGGAAGAAGAAAAACAGAGTCGCGACAGGCGATGGAGCTTTTTGGGTGAGCTGCCGATGCGGCATACGCTGAGAAGCAAATTAGGAACAAACTCAGCAACAATAGATTTTGTTCACGCTTCGCCCAGAAGGCCGATTAATGAATATATTTTTCCTGACGATGTTTACACTAATCCGCTGAAGGTTCGGTTGCTGTTCGAGCGGGTCACACACATCTGCTTTGTGGGCCACACACATATGCCGGGCGTGTTTCTTAATGAGCCGGACTTCTATCTGCCGGCTGAGCTTGGCGATGTCTATCCGATTGTCGAGGATGAAAAGGCGATTATCAATATCGGCTCGGTCGGGCAGCCCAGGGACAAGGACAACCGTACGAGCTATGTGTATGTTAATAAAAACGAGGTGCATTTTATACGGCTCGAATACGATTTTGAAACTACCATGAAAAAAATAATAGCAATCGAACAATTAGACAACTTCCACGCGGAGCGGCTGCAGAACGGAAGATAAACTCGTTTCTCGATACTCGACGCTCGATACCCGTAAGAGATAGAAGATGCAGGATACAAGATTATGAGAATTGCTTTGACCTTGGTTGTAGTCGGCTTTTGTTTGTTTTGCGGCTGGCTTGTTGTCGAGTCGGGACTGGATTCCTGCTTTTGCAGGAATGACAAAGAGACGGCTGGACAACCTTGCATCCTTTTGCAAAGCTCTACAGGCGACAAAAATATCAGCGATGCGAATGTCCCTGCTGAGGAACCACCGCAGATAGGAGCGGACGATTCTGTTACTTTTGGTGCTGACAGTGCTCCGGCTCAAAGCGTTACGCTTGGTTCAGTAGACCCTAACAGCGGCTATAATTTTCAGCTGGAGCTGAGCTCGAAAGGCGCCGCCATCAGGGAAGCCATCTTTAGCGGATTTGATAACCGTGATTATAAGAACCCCCAGCCGTTAAAAATCCTTTCCCCCATACGTCAGGCCGACGGCAGTGAGATTCTATCTATGGCAAACAAAGGATTTCAAACTGATGCTCTTGTTCAGCAGCAGCTGCAACTGCCTCTTGATAGACTTCACTGGAAAAGCCTTGATAAAGAAACCACAGAGGATGGCTCGCAAACAGCACGCTTTGAAGCGATAATTAAAATTGTAGGTACCGACGAGCCGGTCTTGAAACTGACTAAAACCTATAAAATCACCCCCCGCAGCTATCTTCTGGAATGCAACATAGCTGTGGAAAATCTTAGCGATACTGAGCAGAAAGTTCGTTTCAATTTAGCCGGGCCGGGCGGACTTGGCAGAGAGGGTATTCGCAGCGATATGCGGAAGGTCGCGGCCGGTTTTAGAGATTCGAACGGCCAAGTGAGCTGTGTAAAACTTGATACGAAAAAACTCAGCAAGGCACAGAGCCCTGATGACAGACGGCTAATAAAACCTGGCGCCAACTTTCTCTGGGTCGCTGCGGTCAATAAGTACTTCGCCGCTATATTAGTGCCACTTCCGGATGAGGGTAAAGACTACTGCGATTGGGTAACAGATAAGACAGGCCGGTTTCACAATCCCGATGGAGACAGCAAAGCCGACAGCGGTGATGAAACGATAGGATTTGATTTGAAAATTGCCTCAAGTACCTTAGCTGCGATGGGCCAGGCCAACAGTTCAAAAACATATAACTTCCAGTTATACGTTGGGCCTAAGGATAAAAGCCTTTTCGATAAAAATGAGCGGTATCGAGAGCTTGGTTTTGTTCAGACGATAGATTTTATGGGCTGCTGCTGCCCTGCCGGCATTATATACCCTCTGGCCTTCGGGATATTAGCTTTAATGAAATGGATGTATGCTTTTATCCCCAACTACGGCGTTGTCATAATCATATTGGTTTTCCTGATGCGGCTTATCATACATCCACTTACCAAAAAGGGCCAGGTCTCAATGAGCAAGATGAGCAAGCTGGCCCCGAAGTCCGAGGAGATAAAGAAAAAATACGCCAATAACAAGGCTGAAATGAATAAACAGATGATGGCCCTTTACAGAGAGCAGGGCACCTCGCCGGTTATGGGTTTTCTGCCGATGATGGTTCAGATGCCGATTTGGATCGCTTTATGGAGCGCGGTGTACGCCAGTATTGATTTGCGTGGTGCATCGTTTTTGCCGTTCTGGATTACGGACCTATCTGTCCCGGATGCTCTTTATAGATTTCCAACAGCAATAATTATACCCTTGTTGGGCTGGAAGATAGAATCCCTGAATCTCTTGCCGCTTTTGATGGGCGTGGCGTTTTATCTGCAGCAGAAACTAATGCCGTCCCAGGCGGGGGCGTCCACTAATCCACAGGTTGCTCAGCAACAAAAAATGATGATGATTATGATGCCGCTGCTGTTCCCGCTGATGTTATACAAGGCCCCGTCGGGAGTGAATTTGTATATTATGGCAAGTACTTTTGCCGGTGTCTTTGAGCAGTATGTCATTCGCAAACACATCCGGGAAAAGGAAGAAGCTGAATCGCAGGGCATGGTTTCCGTTACGAGCAAGACCGGCGGGAAAGTCAAAAAGAAAAAGCCCAAGCCGTTTTACAAAAATATGTAAGGCAAACGAATTGGCTTTTATTGTCATTCTGAGGCGAAGCCGAAGAATCTCTAAACCTTTTCGCAGGCCGGATGCTTCGTTTCACTCAGCATGACCTTTCTTTATATTCTTCGATTAGCATTACACGGAAACCGGATGTATGAGCTAAATGACACTATCGTAGCTGTCAGCTCTCCGACCTCAGATAAGAGGGTAATTGTCCGCATAACCGGACCGGAGACAATCGAGACCTGTAAACAGATTTTCAACTCACCAATCGCCAACCACAGATTACACAGATTCCGGCGGATTAACGCAGATAAATCTGTGAAATCTTTAATAATCGGCGGAACCTGTGGAGTTGATGCCGAGCTAAAAGTTGATGCGCAATTGTATTTATTTTTTGCTCCTCATTCATATACCGGCGATGATATAGCTGAGATTCACCTGCATACAAATCCTGCTGTTACTGAGGCCTTGATGTGCAAATTATTAGGCAAAGGGCTTCGGATGGCCGGGCCTGGCGAATTCACGGCGCGGGCGTATCTAAACGGCAAAATCGATTTGGCCCAGGCCGAGGCGGTGAACGAGATTATCGTAAGCTCCAACGCATTCCAATTAGCCGCCGCTGAGAAACTTCTCAGCGGGCGGTTATCCGAGACCTCGGCAAAGGTACGCTCGGCGTTGATGGATTGTCTTAGTCTAATCGAAGCGGGACTGGATTTTAGCGGGGAAGATATCGAGCTGGAAACCGGAGCCGAAGTAATTGAAAGACTTCTCGGCATAAAGGAACAACTCGAGCAGCTGCTCACCGGAAGCATCAGGTACGAGTCGCTAATAGATTTACCGGCTGTGGGTATTGCCGGTGCTCCCAATGCGGGAAAGAGCAGTCTGCTCAATAAACTGCTCGGCAAGGAAAGAAGTATCGTCTCGCACAGGCGAAAAACTACCAGAGATGTGCTGACCGCTGTTTGCGTATTGGAGCATTGTAAGTGTGTGCTGTTCGACTGTGCGGGCCTGATGAGACGGCCGGAGAATGTCCTTGACGAATTGGCACAACAGGCGGCTATTGAGGCGCTGCGAAACAGCGCTGTGGTTGTATTCTGCGTTGACATATCAAAAGACCCAATACCCAAGACACAAGACACAAGACGCAAGACCCAAGACACAAGACGCAAGACGCAAGACCTTGGTTTGTGGACCGAAGAGATTGGTCTGTGGTCCTTGGTCTGGAGTCTTGGGTCTGTGGGACTGATACCGGTCGCGACAAAATGCGACTTGGTATCCGAACCGGTGTTATCAAATCGCCTTGCCGAGCTGAAAGAGATATTCGGCATCGAGCTTATAGTAACTTCTGCAGAAACAGGCGCCGGTTTAGAGCTGTTGCGAAATACGATTGACAGAAAAATAATCGAGCTGGAACCCGGTTTTACGACGGCCAAATCAGGCCCTACCCCACTCTCCGAGGGCACCCAAAGCTCCGTTGCCCTTACCGCCCGTCACAAACAGGCTGTCACTGAGGCAATTGAGAACGTCAGTGAATCCATCAGTGAGCTGAGAGCCGGCAATGATGAGGTTGCCGCAATGATGCTGCGAGCTGCTTATCAGGCAATTTCCGGTATCGAATCGGCCACAGGCGGACACGTCGATGAGCAGATATTGGAGCAGATATTCAGCCGTTTCTGTATAGGTAAATAGCCGGCTCCGGCTGACAACAGCCGGTTTTATCTTAATGGCTGTGAAGGCCCGGCACTAAGTAAAAGGCGATGAGTTTTGAACCGGGGGCAGTCGCCTTCTTTCGCCGAGCAGGACGATGTCACGAAGGACATCTTTATTTTTCGCACCGTCCCATTTTTTCTCAAATTGCGGGTCGCAGACTATCTGCGCAATGGCCGCAAGTGAATAAAGGTGGAAGTTGCGTTCATCTTTGGAGCCCATAATCACAAAAACAGCATGGACGCTCGGCTCTTTCTCAGAAAAGAAGATTCCCTCTCTGCAGCGGCCAACGAGTATATCAAACTTGTGCAGGCCCTCGAGGATTATATGCGGTATAGCAAGGTACGGGCTGAGTACGGTGCTGCTTTGTTTTTCCCTTTCGACGAGCAGCTTGAGCAGCTCTTCGGACCGGACGTTGAGACGCGGTGACATTGCATCGGCGACCAGCTTGAAAAAGTCTTCAAGCTTTGTTGACTGCCTGATATCAAGAACAGAGCCTTTTTCGATGATGTCATCGAACCTGTCTTTTATGATTTCATCCCTTTCTCTGATGATTTCTTTAAGCTCACTCTCAAGCGAATGTGTCGTAAGCTCCTTAGCGGTGATTCTTTCGATGAGATGCAAAAGTGCGTACTGCCTGGTGGTTCTTATTCGTCCGTAGAACCAGTAAACGAACAATCCACCGACAACAAGTACCAGAGTAATCAGGAGGGCCTCGGTGCCCATTTCGAAAATCAAAAGGCCGAAGCCGATTATACCGGCAATCTGCATCCAGGGATACAGAGGAGCGCGAAACTTCGGCTGGTAATTCTGCAGGCGGCTTTCTCTGAGGATAATTACCGAAAGACACGAAAGAATGTTGGTCAGAATAAGGACGACCGAAGCGGCTTCAATCAGGATATCAAGTCTCAACAAAAGTGCTATGGAGATAATCAGGCCCGTCACAATAAGCGCATTATGGGGTGTTCCGAATCTTTTGTTGATTGTGCTGAAAAACCGGGGCAGCAGATTGTCCCTGCTCAACGGGACAAGAGACCTCGCCGCGGTCATAATTCCGGCGTTTGCCGTCGAAAGAAAAGCGAAGATTGCGGCGAAGCTCAATGCGATTTTGCCGAAGCGGCCCATAAAAACCGCAGCCCCGTCGGAAATGGGTGTCAGCGAATGGCTCAGAGCCTCGGGCTCAAGCACGCCTGCCGTGACCAGCACCATCAGACTGTAGAAAATGCTAACTACGATAAGCGAAACAATCATTCCCAGAGGTATATTGCGAGAAGGATTCCTTATCTCCTCGGCGACGCTGGCAATTTTCAGCAGACCCGCATAGGAAACGAACACAAAACCTGTGGTGAAAAATATCGAGGCAGTCCCGTTTGGTGCGAAAGGCGCCAGATTCTCGACGCGAACCCTGGACAGTCCGAATATAATGTAAAGGAGCATTAGTACAAGCAGGGCCATCACGAGACCGACCTGCATTTTTCCTGCATGTTTAATACCGGCTATATTTATAAGAAGAAAGATAACACAGAAAAGAATAGACAACAAATGCAGATTGGCATCAACAATCAGGGCGGTGAAAATAGAAATGCCGATGAGGGCAAAAGCGCTTTTCATCGACAGAGAGAACCAGCTCAGCAGACCGGCGACGGTGCCGGCGGCCGGCCCCAGGCTGCGGACGACGGTAAAGCAATCGCCACCCGCTCGGGGCATGGCCGTGGTCATTTCGGCGATACTTAGCATACCGGGTATCGACAGCAGTCCGGCCATCAGGTAACAAAGAATTACGGCTGGTCCCGCCCTGGCGTAAGCAATGCCCGGCAAAATGAACAGCCCGGAACTGATCATGGCGCCGGAGGCTATACAGAAGACATCAATGAGATTCAATTCCTTCCTTAGTTTCATGGTCGGCCATCCCGGATTTAAGGCATTGTTAGATTTTGTTGGCGGACTATACGAACAGCGTGGAACTTTGTTTGATATATTCAGGCAAGACTGTCAAGGCTTTATCCGTACTTACTATGGCGGAATCCGCCTCCGGGGCAAAAAGCTGCTTTTTTACTACAAAAACGGCGGGGGCAAGACATTATTCAACTGTCTTGCTCCGGCTTTTCATAATCGCTGTTTTCAACAATCTGTTCAATAAGGAGTCAAAATTTATTCTTTTTTAGCGAAGTCCGCCGCTATTCATCTTTGGCTTCGAATTCAGCGTCGATTACATCATCATCCGGCTTTTTTCTTTTAACCTCACCTTCCGGCGGCGGAGGTGGTGCTTGAGAAGCCTGGTCGGGATGGGGCCGGGCTGAAGCCGACTGCTTCTTTGCGGCCTCTTCGTAAAGCACCTTGCCCAATTCCTGGCTGGTGTTGCCGAGGTTTTCAATGGCTTTCCTTATCGCATCGGCGTCTTCGCCTTTTACAACTTCCCTGAGGTTGTTGGCTGCATTTTCGATATTGCCGCGGACATCGGCGGAGACCTTCTCGCCGTGCTCTTTGAGCGTTTTTTCCGTTGAATAAATCAACTGGTCAGCCTGGTTTTTCAGGTCAACGACCTCTCTTTTCTTCTTATCTTCCTCTGCGTGGATCTCTGAATCTTTTGCCATCTTCTCAACTTCCTGGTCGCTAAGACCTGAGCTGGACTTAATCTCGATGGACTGCTGCTTACCGGTGCCGAGGTCCTTTGCAGAGACATTCAGAATGCCGTTGGCGTCAATATCAAAAGCAACTTCAATCTGCGGGATGCCCCGGGGTGCCGGCGGAATATCGGCAAGCTGGAATCTGCCGAGCGTACGGTTGTCCCTTGCAAATCCCCTCTCGCCCTGGAGAACGTGGATGTCAACGGTGGTCTGACTGTCAGCGGCGGTTGAGAAAATCTCTTTCTTGCTGTTCGGGATTGTAGTGTTTCTTTCAATCAATCTTGTCATAACTCCACCCAGGGTCTCAACACCTAACGAAAGCGGCGTTACATCTAAAAGCAGAATATCCTTTACACCTGCGTCACCAGCCAGGACGGCACCCTGAATGGCGGCACCCACTGCAACGACTTCGTCCGGATTGATGCTCTTGTTCGGCTCTTTGGCGAAGATGTCCTTAACGATTTCCTGAACCTTTGGGATTCTTGTTGAGCCGCCGACAAGCAATGTCTCCGCGACATCGCCGGGGTTCAGCTTTGCATCTTTTAGGGCCTTGTGGCACGGGTCTTTGAGCCGTTCGAAAATCGGTTCTGCGAGCGATTCAAACTTGCTCCTGGTGATGGTGATTTGCAAATGCTTCGGCCCTGAGGTATCGGCGGTGATAAATGGTAAATTAACCGTGCTTTCAAGCTGAGAGCTCAATTCGCACTTCGCTTTTTCAGCGGCTTCTTTGAGTCGCTGGTGAGCCATCGGGTCACCTCGCAGGTCGATTCCCTCGGTCTTTTTGAATTCATCCGCCAGGTAGTTTATCAAGACCGCGTCCAAATCGTCACCACCAAGGTGCGTGTCACCGTTGGTGCTGAGGACTTCAAAGACATTATCGCCAATATCAAGAATCGAAACATCGAATGTTCCGCCGCCAAAGTCGAAGATAGCGACTTTTTCATTCTTCTTTTTTTCAAGCCCGTAGGCAAGCGCGGCGGCGGTCGGCTCATTGATTATCCGCTCGACCTCGAGTCCTGCGATTTTGCCGGCGTCTTTGGTTGCCTGACGCTGGGAATCGTTAAAGTATGCCGGGACGGTAATGACGGCATTGGTAACTTTTTCGCCGAGATAATCCTCGGCGGTCTTTTTCAGGTCCTGCAGAATCATCGCTGAAATCTCAGGCGGTGTGTATTGTTTGCCACGGACATCGACCTTGACCAGCTCATCGGCGGCGCCGGTGATTTTATAAGGGACAATTTTTTCTTCGGATGAGACTTCATTGTGGCGTCGGCCCATAAAACGCTTGATTGAAAACACCGTGTTTTCGGGGTTTGTAACCTGCTGATGGCGAGCGATCTGTCCGACGAGCCTTTCGCCCTTGTCGGTAAAGCCGACCACAGAAGGGGTCAGCCGGGAGCCGGAAGAGTTAATCAGGACCTTCGGCGCTGAGCCTTCCATCACGGCTACTACTGAGTTTGTTGTTCCTAAGTCTATTCCAATGATTTTAGCCATAGTTATATTCCTTTCGCTATAAATTCATCTCACAAACTCCAGATGTGCAAAAGGCGTGCCAGTTGCGGGAACAGGCCGGTGCGAGCAACTTAACATCTTGATTTTAAGTAAGTTAGGTTATTTCAAGGGCTTTTTTATGCTTTCCGCCTGCACCGTAATAACTCCTCGATTGGCAACTCTTTGTGCCATTTTGGCAGATTCGGGCCACCTCGGCTTGGCCCCTACGAGCTGTTTAGACATTGGGTTTGAATTGGGTTTGTTTTTTTGGGCCGGAAGGCGGTTTCATTTTCATAATCCTCTATAACATATACGTTTGCGTTCATTTTTGGCTTTGAAGAAATTGGGTTTGAATTGGGTTTGTTTTTTTGGACTGCGAAATCATCTTTTTTTCTGTAACCCTTTGTTATAAGTGAGTTTACATTCATTTGGGCTTTTCGGAAATTGGGTTTGATTGGCTTTGAATTGGGTTTGTTTTTTCCCCGCCTGAAGGCGGTTTCATTTTTATATACCTTTGTGTAATAGATATTTACGTTCATTTGCAATCCGCCTACGGCGGACAAGATTGGGTTTGTTTTGCATAATTCGCTTATAATTTCGTACGTAATAATTCGTAGATTGTATTTCGTTGGACGGTTGCGCAGCTCGTTTCGGTTGCGTTAAGCGTATTGAGTATTTCGTGGTACGTTGTTCATAGTTCATGGTAATTAATTCATGGTTCATTGGTTAACTGACTGGGCCTGCTGGCCCTGAAGGCCGTGCCACGCTGTGGCTTACAGATATGCTGTTTTTATTCGCCTACTGGCGGTTTGTGTTAGCCTATCCGCTAACATTTGCGTATTATAACATATTTTCAAACAATACTCAACAGAAAAAATTTAAATCTCCGAGACTCGGCACTGTATGCTGGATTCTCGTTAGTGAGGAGTGAGCTAAAGTGAACTAAAGTTGGATGCTGGATTCTGGATGTTCGGAGAATTATCATCCACTTCGCTCACTGCGTTCGCTCAGTGGCTGCCACCCCTCGCTACAAATTCTGTTAGTTTGCGTTTTGGCCGAGGTCTGTTTGGTTGGGTTCTTCCCATTTGCCATTTTTTATAATCTCGTCAATTATCTTATCATACTCCGGAATACGATTGTATTTATAATCGTAATACTCGAGGCCGGGAAGAAGCTCTCTGTTACCTGAAGTGAAATAATAGCGATAGCCTTTGAAGCCTTCCGGGTAGATTCTCACCCCGAAATCTGTCATGCCTCCCTGCATTTGCAGGACTACATAGCCGTTGCGACTTATGAGGCTGGCATGTGGTCTGAGTTTCCGGATGACTTTAGGGATACGAACTCCCATTGGAACCGGAAAGCCTTCGATATGCTGAGGCCCATAGTATCGATAATTCATAGGGTCTTTGGGACCCTGGCTCAAGACTTGCCTGCCGGCCTTCAACAGAGCCTGATGGTCGGTGTGGTATAATAGTAGTACCCGACGCTGCTGTGACTGGTTTATATTGAAAGTTCGAGAAAAAGGCCCACGCTGTGGCAGAACAAGGATACCAACCAAGAGGGCAACGATTACTACTAAAATAGCGATTCCAAGAGCTATATTCTTTTGCTCATTCATATTTTTTTTAGTCCCTGCTTTTAACCTTGAATTCGAGCATTTGCCTCATACGTCCTTTTTGGAATTCCTCGCCCTGGCAGCGGAGGGCAAAGCCCTCATCCGTTATTTCATATCCAAAATCCCGGCCAGCGTAAGGGTCCTTTGGTAGATGATCCGGGAGCTTCTCGGGTAATTTTCCAGTCTTTGCCCTTACAAGGTAAATTTCCACAGCAGCCTTAAGGGCGTTTAGGTGAGTTGTGTGCCGAACATGAACGTTGTACAATTTTAGCACTTGATCCGCGCAGGCCATTACTATGGAGAGCGTCAGCATCTTTTCCGGGTGGGCCAACAACATTATTTTAGCAGCAGTATCGCCTCCGAACTCTTTCTCCAGCTCGTCTGTAAGACGCTTGATTTCCGCGTATTTCTTTTCATACGGCATTCCACTTTCCATTACCTGGAGAGCAGAATTTAAGAAATCGTCATACGGCTTCCGAGCAAGAGAAATCAGCTCCTCGTCAGTCAGACTTTGAACCTCTTTTACATTCCCGGTGTTTTGTGCAAGACGCTCTCTTGCTAAAGCTTTGATTTGTTCTTTCTTAAGCATAGCTTGTCGGGTATTCTCAAGGATATCCGCATTCATGCGTAAGCTTTGGACAGCAATTTCGAAATCCAGCTTCGAAGCTCTGGCAGGTGACGTTGATGCTCCACTTTCAATAGAAAGTTGATTCTTCAACCAAGTTAGAGTCTCTATATCCGGTTTCACATATCCTAAAAGATGCTGAATACAGCTTAAGGCATTCCTATCAACAGTTATCGAACTCGAATAGAGAAGGATTGCGTCGTCACCTACGTGGCGGGCGAATCGGCGCATCATCAGACAACGTTCAAACGCTGCCCGATAATCTTCATCTGCAGCAAGAAGCAAAGCATCTACACGAAGGATGAGCACAAAATTTCTTATCTCTACCAGTTGTGGTAAGAGGTAACTAAATCCCTGAGAATACCAGATTCCCCAATCACATTCGGATATTTCAGAAGCGGCCTGTGCAACACCGATCGCTTTACCACACTTTCTCAGATATTCTCTGATCTTCTTATCAGGGTCAATACCACGCATCATCTCATAATGTTCACGTGATTTTTTAAGGAACTGTAACTCAAGTTGTTCTATAAACAGATGATGCTTATCAAACGACCGTTCAAAGTCAGACGTCTCTTCATTAGGGTCAGATCTACGATTCTTGATCTTTTCTTCAAGCTCGTGGATACTTTTTTCAATTTCTGGGATTTCCACTTCAGAATCAGGATCAAGTTTGCTGCCGCGTAAAAACTTGTCGATCTTTTCTAATCGAGTTCCGTAGACCAGCTCTTTAGCAGCAGCATCGGGCTCGGGGCGAAGCAGAAAAGCCTGGTAATACAGCAAGGCGGCATTGTTCGGGTCCGGCGGAAGCGTCGAAGCCTGGGCTCCAACCGTCCAGAAGAAGATGGCACAAAAAATTGTGATTTTATTGCTGAGGTTCTTATTGCTCATAATAAAGCTCCTTGATAGTTTAGAATTTTATATTGAGCAGAAAACACAAGGTGTTAAGCTATACAAACTGCTGCAATCATCCTGATTAATTCCTGCCCGCATTACTCCCATATAATATTATACGCGCAAGAGCTTAAAAATAATCGAAAAAAGCGGGGAGGATTTTAGCTTTTTTGTTGGGTTTCCTGATTGAGGGTTGAGCGGATGACTTTTGCCAGGAGAGCGTCTCTGTGAGCTGGATCCAAAGGCTTTCCGTAATTTAACTGTAAGTGCATTTATTAATCTATATTGGTTTAAATCATTTTTTGCATTCACATAGCTCATACGTAAAGCGCGTACGCGCTTTACGTATGAGCTTTTTCCTGCGATTGATTATTAAGGTAAAAGAAGTAGTACTGAATGGGCAAACTCATTGCCTATTCTACGGACTACATTTTTAGCTTTTTTGCGGGGTGTCCTGGTTTAGGGCAGAGCGGATGATTTGTGCTCGAAGAACGTCTCTGTTAGTAGGGTCCAGCGATTTTCCGCAGTTTAACTGCAAGTGGGCCGGTAGGGTCAGCATGAACAGGCGATTTATGGTGGCAATTGAAAGCCGGCCTGTTTTACCCCGGCCTTTGGGGGTACCGCAGAGTTTGTAAAGCTTATCTATTGCAGGAGTTGAGGCCCCCATATACTCGTGCATATTGATGCCTAATCGCAGGTGGCTCAGCAGGAACAGCGCCTCCTGGGAACTTATCAAATGTGCGTTCTGTAAGAGTGCCATCGCCCGGGAGATTTTATCGTCGAGGATGTCAGACTTCTTGGAGAGCAATTGATTTCTTGCAGCGTTTTCATATTCGACTATTTCAGGAATGATGGTATTTTCAAATTGCGAGATGATATCCGACTCCGAGACACCGAGCGTAACCTGATTGGATATCTGGTACAGGTCACTTGCCGCCTCGGTGCCTTCGCCGAAAAGACCTCGCACGGCCAGGCTCATATCCCTTGCGACATTGAAGAACTTTTCTATCTGTCCTGTCATCTTCAGGGCCGGCAGATGGAGCATTACCGAGACCCTAACCCCTGTTCCCAGATTGGTCGGGCAGGCCGTCAGATACCCATAACGAGGGCTGAAGGCATAGTCGACCTTTTGCTCTATCATATCGTCGATTTGGTTTATCTGCTCGGCGCATTGAGATAGCTGACAGCCGGCTTTTAGCACCTGGATCCGCAGATGGTCCTCCTCATTAATCATAGCTGTGAAGAATTCCTTCCGGGCGATGACGACGCCTCGCGGGCCTTTACCGAAGGCGTGGTGCCGACTAATAAGATGGCGTTCCACCAGGAAATGCCTGCTTAGAGTGGGTGCTTTGTCCACGCTGATATAGAAGATTTTATCGCCAAGCTTCAGAGACATCAGTACATCTCTAAGGATCTTAAGTATTTCAGCTTTTTCATTATTTGAGCAATGGCTTAGGAATTTGTAGCCGGCAAGGTTCCTGGCCAAACGAATCCGCGAGGACACAACGATATCGGCCAACGGTCCCGAGCCGTTGAACCACTCGTTTATATCATTACTCATGTCTGTTAGCTTCATATCTCGTATTTCTTATGTATAGTATATAGGCCCTTTATTTTTCGGCTTGATTTATTTTGTCCCGCAATTCGGCAGCCAGCTCGTAATCCTCGCTTTGCACCGCAGCTTGCAGCTGCTGGCGCAGGTTTAAGAGCTCTATCTGCTTCTTTGTGTCCTGCGGTGTTTTTGAAGGAAGCTTGCCGCAGTGCGTTGTCTTGCCATTGTGAGCTTTTTCGATGAGCGGCAGGAGCGATTTCTCAAAAACCTCATAATCATGGGGACAACCCAAGACCCCATGCTTGCGGAACTGAGCCAGCGTAAAGCCGCAGTTCGCGCACGCGAGCTTCTGCTCTGAAGGGCCGGAGAGCTCATCATCTGTCGGCTGGACGGCAAGCAGACTGCTAAGCAGCTCATTTATAGGGATATGACTCTTGACCGCTATGTCCTGCTCGGCCGCACAATGCTCACAGATGTGCATCTCGGTGCGGACACCGTCGGAAATCTCGGTCAGGTGAATAGTCGCATCATTTTGGTCACAAATCTGACATTGCATAATCAACTCGTTTCTCGATTCTCGCTTTTCTTCTTCTACGAGCATCGAGCATCCTGTATCGAGCTCCAATATTTATATTATACCAAAAAACCTGAATAAACAATCGTCAAATTTAGAAAGTTACTGTAGGCAGATTTCCCGATTCATTGTGATTCGCTGAAATTTGCTGCGCAGCCCAACTCCTCAACAACCCTGATATTCTGGAGTTTAACGCCTTCGGGCAGTTTGGCCCGGAGTTTTTCATATATGTATCTGGCTACGTTCTCGGCTGATGGATTGTTCTGCCGAAAATAACTGATTTCGTTCAATGCCACATTGTCAAACTCAGCTACGATATCATTGACCATCGCCTTAAGCTCCTGAAAATCCATCACAACCGCCATACTGTTTAGCTTGTCGCTGCTGAGACCAGCGGTAACCAACCAGTTATGATGGTGCACGGGTTCTTTTGAGCCGTCAGGTAAGACCAGTTGATGCGATGCCCAAAAGCTCGTTTCAACACTAATAGTAAACATATCTCGATACTCGATGCTCGATACTCGATACTCGATGCCCGACATCTCCAAGCTCATCCCGTTTTCCCGGGATTCGTTTAAGGCTGCCATACATTCAGTATCGAGTATCCGTTTTATTTTTTAAGGTGCTGTTTTACTCGCACGTAAATATTGTTCGGAATTAAATTTGACAAATCTCCACCTAAAGAAGCGACCTCCCGAATCAAGGTCGAGCTGGTGAAGCCATACTGTTCGCTGGTCATAATAAAGACGGTTTCTATGCCGGCCACAGCCCGGTTGGTCATAGCAAGCTGGAACTCATACTGGACGTCGGTAAGGCTTCGCAGGCCACGGAGGATGACATCGGCCTTTTTTTGGGCGGCGTATTCAACCGTCAGTCCCTCAAAACTTTCTACCGAAACACCTGTCATCTGTCTTTCGCGGATTAGCTCAGCTATCATCTCCACCCGCTCTTCGGGCGTGAAGAGCTGATTTTTTACCGGACTTCGCCCAACCGCGATGATAAGCTCGTCAAAGAGTATCATACCACGGCTGATAACGTCCAGGTGCCCGTTTGTTATCGGGTCGAACGAGCCTGGGAAAATCGCTCTTACACATTTATTAGCCATCAGTACCCCTTTTCTTTTGAAAAAAACAAGTGATTATTATACCACGACCATGGAAGAGGTCAAATAATTCCATTTTAAGTTGTTAGGATATGTTAGGGACCCCGCAAGGCGGGAACCCTACAAGAATCTCTGCCATTCCAAGCGCGAACTTTTATGCATTATCAAAGTATTAACGATAGATTCGAAATGTGCAGACAAAAATTTTTCTGAACAGGCGATAAAATGAATAGCTATACTACCTGGCGTATTAACGTTGTAAACTATAGTATGTGGGCGGGATTATCTTTGGTTGCGGGTATGATTATCCCCGGTTTGGCTATTTGCGCCGGCGCAAATGAGCCTCAAGTCGATTACAGTTCAACCGAAATCATCGTCAAGTTTGAAGATGACATTACTGAGGATTATAGAAATGCTGTAATCCGGGAGTTCGGCTGTTCGGCAGTAGATAGATGCCTATTCAGTAATGTGCAGCTGGTTCAGATTCCTGAATCCTTAACGGCTGATGAAACTGTGGATATGTTTCAGAAAGAAGATGCGGTTGACTATGCAGAATTGAACTACTACGCAAGGATAAGTCTTGTCCCTGATGATACCTTCTATTCTTACCAATGGAATTTGAACAATGAGATTTCAGGTGGGATTGATACAGAAGCAGCGTGGGATATTCAAACAGGCGATCCTAATGTGATAGTAGCGGTACTGGATACAGGTGTTGCATACGAAGACTTTGATACGTACAAGCAAGCTCCGGATCTGGCCGGTACATCTTTTGTGGCCGGCTACGATTTTATCAATAACGACTTTCATGCCAACGACGATCAAGGTCATGGGACCCATGTGACCGGTACTATCGCACAGAATACAAATAACGGCATGGGAGTTGCAGGAGTGGCATTTGGCTGTTCCATTATGCCGGTGAAGGTGGTAAGCAACCTTGGAACAGGTAGTTATTTTGACATAGCCAGAGGAATATATTTTGCGACGAATAACGGAGCGAAGGTCATCAATTTGAGCTTAGGTGGAGAGGGAGAGTCGGCCACCTTAAAAGACGCTATCGGCTATGCCTATTCCCAAGGTGTAACAGTCGTGTGTGCCGCCGGGAACGAATTTCTCGAGGGCAACCCCATAATTAATCCTGCCGCCTATAATGACTATTGCATTGCAGTCGGAGCGACTCGCTATGATGAAACCAGAGCATACTATTCCAACACCGGCAACTACCTGGACATAGCAGCACCAGGAGGTGACATGCTCGTGGATCAAAACGGCGACGGTTACCCGGATGGAATACTCCAGCAGACTTTCGGAATAGACCCAAATGATTTTGCATACTGGTTCTTTCAGGGAACTTCCATGGCTGCACCTCACGTTAGTGGAGCAGCTGCTTTACTCATTTCGAACGGCGTGACCAATCCGGACAAAGTCAGAGAAGCCATTGAAAAAACAGCCAAGGATATTGGCTCTGGCGGTTGGGATGAAGAATACGGATGGGGATTGATAAATATACGAGCAGCTCTGGACTACGGAGTGCGCGGTGATCTCAGTGGTGATTTGCTCGTTAGTCCCGAAGACCTTAGCCTTCTGGCCGAGAAGTGGTTACAGCACGCGGCTCCGAGTCCTAAAGCAGAACTCAGCGGTGACGGTGTTGTGAACTTTGTTGACTTTGCGATTTTGGCGGAAAAGTGGTCCAAATAGAGTCCTCCAAGCACTTGTCTCAAACATTTGTAAGACTGAAAGCAACTGCAACAAAGCGCGTATTATATCAATCCTAATTTAAAAATGCCTATACGACTGCGTCAAATACTGGCTGGGAAGACCTGGATTCCTGCTTTCGCAGGAATGACAAAGTCAGGTAATCAGCAATCAATAAATAGAATTGGTATAATAAATGAAATTGGTATTATAACATCAATAACCATCTTTGGGATTCCCTTATGGCAGGCTACTTCAGCCAACGGTCCAGCCAGTCTATCACTGTTTCGTGCCAGAGGATGGAATTGTGCGGCTTAAGGACCCAGTGATTTTCGTCGGGGAAGTAGAGCAGCTTGCTGGGAATTCCAAGTCGCTGGAGGGCATTAAACGTGCCGAGCCCCTGGGTATCGGCCACCCGAAAGTCCAATGCACCATGGATAACGAGCATTGGGGTCTTCCAGTTTTTAACGAAGTTTACGGGGTTGTGCTTCTCATAGCCGGCGGGATTATCCCAAGGCGTGCCGAGGTGGTCCCACTCGGGAAACCAGAGTTCTTCGGTGTCGAAATAGGCCATCCGTTCATCGATATTGCCGTCATGATTGACCAGGCAGCGGAAGCGATCGGGCCAGTTACCTGCTATCCAGTTAATCATATAACCGCCGAAAGAAGCGCCAAGCGCGCCGACCCTTTCGCCATCCATCCAGGGATAACGTTTTAAGGCGGCGGCCAGACCTTTCTGCAGGTCTTCGAGAGGCTTGCCGCCCCAGTCGCCCCGGATGGAATCGGTGAAGGCCTGTCCATATCCGGTAGAGCCATGGAAGTCCACCATTACCACAGTGTAGCCTGCTCCGGCGTAGGCCTGTGGATTCCAGCGGGGATGAAAGCTGTTGCCGAAGGAGCCCTGAGGGCCTCCGTGAATCAGAAAGGCCACGGGGAATTTCCTTGCGGGGTCAAAATCGACAGGCTTGACGACATAGCAATAAACCATCTCATCGTTCCATCCGGAGAATGTAAACTGCTCATATTTACCCATACGAGCAGCGGCGATTTTTTCGGCGTTGATATTGGTGATTTTGCTCATATCGCCACCATCAGGTTTAACCGAATACAATTCTACAGGAGATTGCAGGTTGTTCAGGCCAAAGATAATCCTGTCCGCTGCGATTCCGGGTGAACTGATGCCGCCCTCTTTTATAATGGTCCGGACGTCACCGGTTTTTACATCAATTCCGAACAGGGATTTTTGGCCAGTATTCGATGCAGTGGCATATATTGTTTTGCCATCGGCCGAGAAGCAGAACGACGACGGGCTGCGGTCCCAGTTTTCCGTCAGAACCCGCTGCCGGCCGTTTGGCCAGGGACGCAGGACAATTCGGAAACGGTCGGATTCATAGCCGGGCCTGGCCATAGCCAGATAAGCCAAAGTCCCACCATCGGGAGAGAAAAGCGGATTTGTGTCCCAGGCCTTATTCTCCTCAGTCAAACATTTCGGCGGTCCGGAACCATCAACAGGTGACAGGTAAAGGTCGAAGTCTGTCGACCAAGGTTCGGCCCCGCCCGCATCGCGGGCGGAAAAGATAAGGCCCCTACTGTCAGGAGTGAATGTAATCTCTTCCGGGCCGCCGAATGGTTTGGAAGGAGTATCGGCATCCATACCCTGGGTTCCCGCAAGGCGGGGGCCCATAACGTCTATGGGGTCTCCACCCGCCGACGGCATGACAAACAGATGCGAACGCCGGCCATCCTTCCAGGTATCCCAGTGACGAACAAAGATTCGCTCGTAGATTCGTCCGCTCGTTTTTCTTTGCTCGATTTTATCAAGCTTGTCTTTTGTTTCTGCTACAGTTTTACAATCAGGAAAGACTTCCATAGTAAAAGCGATGTATTTGCCATTGGATGAAACGAGCAGATTTCCAACATCAAGAGGCAGGTCCGTAACCTGCTGGGCTTCTCCGCCGTCAACCCTGATTCGCCAAACCTGTGCCGAATCCGAGCGGGTGGATATAAAGAATACCGAGCCGGCAGCGCCGGCCTTTAGCATACCCGCCTTCGGCGGGCCGTCAGGTGCCCAGCGGGGATTAGAGTCCCCTTCCGGATGGGACGTCAGACGGCGAAGGCCCATCCCATCAGCGCCGACAAGCCAGAGGTCGGTTCGCCCCCTGTTTGCTTCGAGGTCGGTTTCCCGCAGCACAAAGACAATCCATTTGCCATCCGGTGAAACCTGAGGGTCGGAGAGCCGGTCCATCGTGAGCATATCGTGAACGGAAAACGGATGAGTTCGGTCGGTAGGTACAGCAGAAAGAGCCGCAAGACTTACACACAGAACAAGAAGCAGTGAGGGACCCCGCAAGGCGGGAACCCACATCGATATCGTACGCATTATTATCTCCTAATCATACGGGTTAAACTGTTAAACAACAATTCGCCACTAAGCTTCTTTTGTGAGCGTAACGGGGATATCGAGCCAGAAGGTTGAGCCTTTATCGAGCTCACTTTCCATCCCGATGCTGCCGGCGAGCATAGCAGACAATTCGGTGCTGATGGTAAGTCCCAGGCCGGTGCCGGTCGATTCACGGGTTATAGAGCCGTCGGCCTGGCGAAATTTTTCAAATATTTTTTTCTTGTCAGACTCGGCAATGCCACAGCCGGTATCGCTTACTGCAATCCGGACTGTCTTTTCATCCATCATTTTGGCCCGAATTTCAATTCTGCCCCGCTGCGGGGTAAACTTTACGGCATTACTTAGAAAATTGTACAGTATCTGCTGGACCTTGCCGGCATCCGTTGAAAGAATCGGTATATCGGGATCGACCATCAGTTTGACTTTGACTTTCTTTTTCTTTGTCAGCAGGGAGAAAGACGATACGAGAGCCTTACATAACTGCTGGACAGAGGTTTTTTCTATGTGCAGCTCCATTTTACCGGCCTGAGTTTTAGCAAGGTCGAGCAGGTCGTTAATCATATTCAGCAAGCTGTTTCCGCTGGTGATAATGTTCTCAGCGTACCTTTGTGCCTTTTCCTTTTTCAAAAGATGCGGTTTTTCCCGCAAGACCTGTGCAAAGCCCAGAATCGCATTCAAGGGAGTTCTAAACTCGTGTGAAATATTGGCCAAAAATTCACCCTTTATCTTGTTGGCTTTGAACAGCTCGATATTTCGCTCCGACAGCTCGGCTATTTTGGCATCGAGCTGCTTGTTTGCCTGCCTGAGTTTTTCCTGTGTAGCCTGCAGTCCGTCGAGCATATCGTTGAAGGCATTCGCAAGCTTTTCATATTCGTCGCCGGTTTTTATTGCGCTTCTGATATCGAGATTTCCTTCGGTGACATTATTAGCAATTGCCCGCAGTTGTCTGATGGGCCGGAGAATCACATTCTGAGTTATCCAGTAGAAAGCAACGATGGCGCCGATGCCGCCGATTAGGCCGGCAACGAAAATGAAGAGAAGATTCATAAATTTCGTATCTCTGATTTCGCCCACAAGGTCTCTGGATTGAATGACTACCGCCCCTATCAACTCATTAGGTGAAAATGCACCGGCAGAACCCTGCGGATCGTGGCACTTTATACAGCTATCAGCCGCCCTGAAGATTCGCACATAAGTGCTCTGGATGGCACCGTTGTATTCGGTTAGTGCGATATTTTCGTTCGGGGTCTCTTCGGCTTTTAGAGATTCAATCATCTGATTCTGCTCGTCGGCTAACTGCTGGAGCTGTTTTTCATCGCTTTTTGCGAAGCGAATCCATCGCATATCGGGGTTGTTTACATCTATCACCTGCCCGTTATTGTCTAATGGTGCAAGAGCCGTTTGTCCGGGGTCCTGGAAGTGCCGGTCGAGCAGTGCCTGTGACCTTGCTCTGCCTGTATCGAGCAGGTCTTTTTTGATAAGCTGACCCATCCAGATATAGGGCAGAAGAAGCGCAATCGTTAAGACAAAGACCACCGCGGCCCCAAAGGTGAGTCTGCACTTTTTCGCCAGGGACAGCGGTGATAATCGTAAAAGCACCAAAAACCTATGCCAGATGTGTTTTAAGTTAATCCGCATAAACTAAAATTTGCTTCAAGCAAAGCGTAAACAAGGACACAAGAGTATAATGGCATAAGCGATTTTCGTCCTTTAGTCTTGTAGCCGGTGGAATTCGGCTCTCAGCTTGGGCAAAGCCTCCGGATAATTTTTCTGAATGAAATCTATCAACTTTTCTCTGACCTGGCAACGAAGACCCCATGCAGTCGATGCATCTGCAGCACTCATAAGAGCCCTTAATTCAACTGTACGCTCAGATGTGTTAGTAGCCTGCAGGACGCAGACCTTGCCGTCCCACAGCTCCGAATTTTTCAAGATACGATGAAGCTCGGCCCTAATAGACTCGATAGGTACAGTATAGTCAACATAAATGAATACAGTACCCAAGATGTCGGCTGTAACGCGGGTCCAGTTCTGAAAAGGCTTTTCTATGAAATAGGTGATGGGGACAATTAAACGCCTTAAATCCCAGATTTTCACAACCACATAAGTTAAAGTAATCTCTTCGATACGCCCCCATTCATTTTCCACTATGACAACATCATCGACACGAATAGGCTGGGTGATAGCAATCTGGAGGCCGGCAATAAAGGTAGCAATAGTTCGCTGAGCAGCCATGCCAACGACAATGCCGATAATACCCGCCGAGGCCAAAATGGTTGTCCCTAAGTGACGAATCCTTTCAAAAGTCATCAGGCATACCGCAAAGGCGACAATACCCACAACTGCGATCACTATTCTCTTTAGAACCCTGAATTGTGTATGTATTTTCCTTGCCCTGAGATTATCTTTTACATCAACCTTAAAACGGATGAGAATATAGTCTTCTAAAACATAAGTGGACCTTATTAATAACCATGAGACCAGCCCGATAAGCAGCAAGCCCAGAACGTGATTAAGAAAATCAGGCACCTGAGTTTGAAATGCAGCTAATTTCGATACCAGCCGGATGATTATAAGAATGATTATCCACAGTAAAGGTCTAACGCAATACTTGACAAAAGAGTCATCAACGATGCTTTTAGTTCTTTTGGTAAGTCTCAGGAGCAGTCTAAAGACCAAAAAATGGCCCACAAGCCCAACCAATAAGGCCGCCCCGCACAACCAAGCCAGCCTTTCCCAGTTCTGTAAGGTCGCTAACATAGGATTACTCCAGACAACTGATGGTTTCCATTTTGTAGTGTACCCAATCCAAAAAGGCCATTTAGTTACCGAATAATATGTTGAAAAATGATAACCTAAAAATAACCTATTCCCTTAAGAAAGATAAAGTCTGACGACAAATTCCACTCCAGATGTAATTTTTTTATCCATAATACCATTGTAATAATCAAGACAATTTTTCGCCTTTTTCTTGAATTGAAAGTCGGGTTCTAATGCAGCTAATAGTGCTACTCATCGGTTTTTTGCCGGATTATGTGCGAGTGTCTTTGCATTCGCAGGTTAAGCTCATCGAGCTGTTTCTGGTCCACTTCGCTCGGGGCATCGGTTAAGAGGCACTGGCCTCGCTGGGTCTTCGGAAATGCAATGACATCTCTGATATTTTCCGTTCCGGTCAGCAGCATAACAAGCCTGTCGAGGCCGAAGGCTATTCCGCCGTGCGGTGGAGCGCCGTAATCCAATGCCTTCAAAAAGAAACCGAACCGCTGCTGTGCCTGGTCCCTTGATATATTGAGCAGGTCGAAGACTTTTTGTTGAACTTTCGGGTTGTGGATACGAATACTCCCGCCGCCTATTTCAGAACCATTGACGACGATGTCGTAGGCCTGCGAACAAATATTGGCGGGGTCGGTCTCAAGCTTGTCCATATCCTTTTCGATGGGAGAAGTGAACGGATGGTGCAGTGAGTCGTAGCGTTTCTGGTCTTCGTTCCATTCGAACAGCGGAAAGTCCACTACCCATACGAACTCGAAGTGTCCCTTGTCGTAAAGTTTCAGGTCACGGGCAAGTTTGCACCGCAGTGGAGCGAGGGCCTTGTTGGCGGCGGCTTCCTTATCGGCTACCAACAGGAGCAAATCTCCCTCTTTTGCATCGAAGCATTCGATTATCTGCTGCTGGGCTTCGGGGCTGAAGAACTTGGCACATCCACCGAGCAGAGAGAGATTATTATTCTCTGCCTTGAGCTTTGACCAGGCCAGTCCTTTTGCGCCATAGTCCGCCGCAAAATTCGTTAAGGTCTTTTCGATATCGCTTCTGGAATATTTTTCGCCGGGGGCGCAAAGCCCTTTTACTATCCCGCCGTTTTCAATCACCGAAGTAAATACCTTGAACGAGCTTTGCCTGGCGATATCGGAAAAGTCCTTCAATTTCATATCGAAACGTAAGTCCGGCCTGTCGGTGCCGTAGTCGGCCATTGCCTCCTGGTAAGATATTCGCCGAATCGGTACCACTACATCCACGTCCAGTATCTGCTTCCAGATTTGGGCCACTAAGTTTTCGTTGATGTCGATGACATCGTCACTATCGACAAAGCTCATCTCGACGTCGATTTGTGTAAATTCGGCCTGTCTGTCGGCTCGGGGGTCTTCATCCCGGAAGCATCGCACTATCTGGAAGTATTTATCGACACCACTGACCATTAGAATTTGCTTAAAGAGCTGCGGCGACTGGGGCAGTGCGTAGAAACAGTTTTTGTGAAGTCTGCTGGGCACAAGGAAATCTCTTGCACCTTCCGGAGTACTTTTGGCCAGCATCGGTGTCTCAATTTCCCAGAAACCCAGCTTATCGAAATAATCCCGCACGACCATTGTAACTCGATGGCGGGTGCGGAGCTTGTTCTGCATTTGGGGGCGACGAAGATCGATATAACGGTTGGACAAGCGCAGCTCCTCGCCTGTTTTGTCGGCTTCATATATTTCAAACGGAGGTGTCTTTGAGATATTGAGAATTTCCAACTGCTGTACAGCGACTTCGATTTGTCCTGTCGGCAGCTTGGGATTTTCCATGCCCTCACTTCTGGGCTGGACAACACCTTTTGCTGCTATTACCCATTCACAGCGAGCCGTCCTTGCTAACTCATGGGTCCGGGGTTGAGTTTCCGGGTCAAAAACTAATTGAGTCAGACCTTCTCTGTCGCGAAGGTCGATGAATACGAGATTTCCATGGTCTCGATATGAATGGACCCAGCCAGATAAAATAACCTTTTTGCCGGCATCATCAAGCCGAAGCTGACCGCAATTATGTGTTCTTTTAAGCATTGCAAAATCTCTCTTTATAAAAAGTCTGTCCGGATCTCCGCGCGCGCAGAGATACCTGCCGAACAGGATAGTCGAATAGTAACGTTTCGTCAATGGTGGCTTTTAAGATTTGGCTTTAGAGCCTAAATGGCTGGTTATTTTGGGGTGTTCTGGAGCAGAAACTGCTGGAGGCCGCGGAGGTCATCGGTATTGAGCAGGTCAACACCGCCGGCCAGCAGCTCCCGCCAGAGCGTTTGGCGTGCCGGTGTGGGTCTGTCAGGTGTCGACCAGAATCTGATGCGCCGGCCTTTTTGGTGCGCGGTTTCGACAATCTTTTTTAATTTCTGACGCTCCCCGGCAGGCATAGGACCGTTGCCGTTGTATGAGAAATGTCTTGTCCAGTTATCACTGATAACAGGGATTAGTGTCGCCGGGGCATCAGATTCCAAATCTACAAGCCTGCCGTCGCAGCCGGCATAACGGACTTGCTCTGATTCCATCAATCCGCGTGGTCGATTGCCGGACACAATGGCAATGACTGCTTTGTCGGTTCGGCCGTTCGAGTCGAAGGTGGTAAAAATGCTTTCGTACTCCGCCAGCATTTCGCTGAGCACTTCGTAGGTTGCGACGGCCTCGGTTTTGATATCGATGAACAGGGTAAACTGTGGGCCATTGGGATAGACCCTCCCGCTGTTTTGAGCGATGCGCTTTTTCAGCGGTTCAAGATAAAGTGAGCGTAGTGTCCTATCGGGCTTTATTTCAACCGGATTATGAGCGACGAATAACTCGCCATCAACAAGATAGATGTCGGCCTCAACGCTGGTAAAGCCATGGTCCAAAGCATCGAACAAAGGGCGGTCGTGTTCATAGTCGTTATGCGCGTGGGCTCTGAGCAAAGGCGTGGGGCCGGCGGGAGCAGAAGATATCCTACATGAGCTGGTGAGCAGAACCGGTGCCAGGCATATGGTTGCGATGATAAATTTAGTTCTCATTTAAGCATCCCCCATAGTTCCCTGAATTGCTTTAGAGCGCTTACTTTCATTTGTTAGAGCATATCTGCAAAATCGAATATCATCGAACAGCCCGTTTCACACACTCACACCGACAAGTTCATTATAGTCCGGAAACGATATCCTTCAATATCATAAACTGCAAGTCGAACACTTTCCGCAACTGGTCATCGGGAACGACGTCCCCGGTGACGCCCATATAGGCATCTGCAAATCGCGAGCCAAACCCGATGACGGTCACAGTCCCTTTGCCGTGACGGACTCTTGCGGCCACCGGTGTGTTTACCACCGACATTATCGGCTTTCATCCCTCGATTTGAAAGGCTGAGTCAATTTTTATTATAGGCCAGCCCTCGGGTGCTTTTAGCTGGCCATTAATACGCGTGCTTCGATTCACATTCAGGCCGAACGGATACAGCAGGCTGTTCGCAGTTGACTCGGTGTTCTCCGGCGAATCGAGGATGAGCACTTTTCCGCCCTATGCGACATAATTGACCAGCTCCTTGCGGAACCCGCTCGTGACCGTCCTGGTTGGGATGTGGAAACACGATAAGCTCGCCGCTCAGTGCATCGGTGCCACGTTTCCGAGAGGTGAAGTAACCGAGGCGGAGAATCCACCGCTCGAAAATCCCGAATCCATCTCTCGTTCCAGCGATGAAGCCGCTCCTGGAGAGAGGTGCGTCGCACACGGTACGATCGACCACAACTTCAACCATGGGCCGAACCGCTTTTGGAAGAGGCATAGAATACTTGTGAATTGCTCGTGTACTCATTACTGCAATCGCCCAGCCGAGCACCCCTGCACTGACCACAATTAACCAGGCCACGTTCGGCCTTCGGCAGAGCGCCAGCCCACCGGCAAGGAATAGAAAGCCCAAAAGGATTAGCAATAATCGTAGGGGGTAGGGAGAGTTGTGGCGATTAAGCCATTCGAGCATGCCAAGCATTAACTCAGCCTTTCCTGGTTCAAAGGTTGCGAAATTAGAAAAGACAGTCGAATCGGTAAAAGCGACAACACGCCCGGCACCGTGACGTGCTGTCAACAATTGTACGAAAGCGCCATACCGCATTTCTGCTTTGTCCTCGACCTGGGGATAGAAATTACTTGCGTGGTAATCAGCCAGCAGATTCTTCAAACTCGTGAAACGAATAACCGCCCGGCCAAGACTCCTTCCCGGGTCGATAGAGCAGGAGACCGCGAAGTTGAACGGAAGCATGCTTTGAATTATCGGGTGCGGTACCAACGGCAGGCTGTAGAGCTGAGTATAAATTGTATCTATGTCAAACAGACAGTCATAACGAAAACTGAAACCGAAAATCTTCGCTATATCATTTATGTGTGTGCCTGTGTTGAAAACGTTCGTGTGTTCACCGATGAGCAGCAGGCCTCCACCCTGTTCGACAAATCGCTCTATTGTTTTTATTTCTTCCGGGTCATATCGTGAAGTCGGCACCTTAACTACAAGAACATCACAGTTCTGAACAGCGGCATCATCGAGGGGGGTATTGAGTCGGGACATATCATAAAAGCGTGAGCAATAATCGTAAATACAGTAAAAGTTATATCCGGAGTCATGTCCATACCAATTCGTGTCGAAAGGCTTATCGGTAGGTTCCCAGGTCGAGTGATATTCATCGACCTTGATTCGGCCCTGTTTGCGTCGTCCCGGCATATCCAGAAGCAAGCCCATAATCAGGCAGAAGGTTCCTGTAAAGGTCAGGATGATTGCTCCGAGATGTTTTAGAAGCGTCACCCCTGGTTCCAAAGCCCGCTGCCCCCCCACTGCCGGGATGTCCGAATAAATGCTTATTTCAAATGTCAAACTGCCTGGTCCATCCTCCGGTAACATATCATCGCGGAATGAGGCCCAGACGTGGATATCATTGATGGGCTCGGAAGCCGTGCACTCGAAATCGTCCGCCAAGAAGAGCTGGGACATATCCACATCCACGCCCGCAGAGAGAGTTAGTGTCCTCGATGGGTACTGGACGGTCACAGACCTTTCAAATCCACGATGTGAAGCTGCCTGGTCCCATTTGTGGGCTCGATTGCATCGAAGCAGAGCTTGTCTGCCGTGCGGTTCCAACGCGGATGAAAATCGCAGCGCATGTCCCCTGACATATATTTTTTCTCTCTCATGCTATATCTGCACAGCACCAGCGTTTGTTTGCTTCGTAAATTGTAGAGTAACAGGGACTGCTCCAGTGTGTCGTGATGCTTATGGTCTGTCACTATCCAGTCCTGATCAGACGAGAAACTACAATGCCCGTCGAAATCCAAAAAGCCATCACCTATTACCCTATAGTCTGCTTTACCGTCTGTAAAAAGTACGTGCCTGCGGTCCGGCCCATCCATCGAAAAGGTCGCGATAATCTCCTTGTTGTTGCGCCAGTCGAAGTGCGAGACTCTCTTGTCAAATGGGACCACTTCTCGCAGCTCAGAGCCATCCAGATTCGCTGTAAACATGGCCGTATATCTGCGTTCTCTGGTTGGCAGGTTAGCTCGTGCAAGAAAGAAGAACCGGGTATCATTCTTGTTGAAGACTGTGTGGTTGAACCACATGTGTCGGCCCAGCAGGAGTGGGTACTTCCTGACCAGGCGCTCATAGACCTCCGCGACGGAGACAACCAGCTTGCTTTTGCCCGTCGAAAGGTCCATCAGAAAAATGCCGTCGTTATCCGGCGCAGGACTTTCGGGATTGGGGTCTTTGGCTCCTCCATAGCCGACAACTTTCCGGAGCCGTCCCAGTCTGCCGTAGGTCAGGCTTAACGCCCATTTGCCATCATGGCTAACGGCACTCACCGCTCGCGGCAAAATACGTCTATTTTCCGATTTCACATTTAGAATAACCGATGCGATATCATTGCCTTGCCGGTCGTTGTAGATGATTTCATTTTCAGGATTTAGCGGGTTCCAATGCAGCATTGCCCCTTGCTGTAGATTCCAGGCACGTGTCTCGGCAACTTTGCTGAATTCACCGGTCTTTGAATCTACCAGCCCAATGCCCGCCGCCTCACCCTGAGAGGGCATACGGTCCTGAAAGCTGCTTTCCAGACAGACAAGATATCGGCCTGATCTGTTCCAGGGACAAATTCCGTAATACCCGAAGAAATGATGCTTCGGTCCTCTTGTGAGAGTCCGTATCTTGAATTCAATAGGTGGTGCCGTTTTCTTCTCAGAGGGTTCTGCACTTAGCTTGCTCAATCCGATGAAGGCCGTCAGAGCCGAATCTAAAATGAATGTCCGCCGACTAATTACCATAAGCTCTCTCCTCACACTGGTGGGTCCTGCACAGTCCTGGTCGATACCTGCAGGTCCTGGCCTTTACTTTGTATTTCTATCAATACGAAAAAAGATTATCTTGCTGAGCAACTCTGGCTAATGTACTAAGGATACCACCCCGCCACAGTTATGGCAATAGCTTGAAATGTCCATGCTTCAATGATATTCAAAGTGAATTGCCGTTGGCTAAGAAAGACCATCTCTCCCGCTTGTCTTGCCCGGAAAGTTTGGAATAATCCCGCCGGTTCGACTGATATACTCGCGGTATTCTTCTCCGAAGTTATCGAGCATCATCTGTTCTTCTTTCGGGGCACGGACAAGATACATCGGAACGAAAGTGACCATAAGTATCCAACCTGCGAGCCAGTTCTGCAATAGCAGTCCCTGGGCAATCGCCCAGAGCAGGTGTGCCGCGTACATCGGATGGCGTATATGGCGGTATACGCCGTTCGTTACGAGCGAGTGTTCCTGTCGGATTTGTAGTATTGCCGACCAATTGCGCCCGAGGTCCACGTGTGACCTCCAAAGCAGAAAAAGGGCACCGGCAAAAACCTCCGTTCCTATCCAGCCTAACCATCCCGGCAGGTCATAATTAGCAAAGTCCAGCCACGGCGTAAATAGATAGAACAAAGGCGCAGCCAATCCCACACCGGCAGCGCTAATCAGTACAATATCCGATACGCTCTTGCGCCTATCGACGGCTATATTACCTCTGCTTCCGTAGGTATATACCTTACGTACCACCGAGCCAATAACCAAGCCCACAAAAAAAATAACTTCAAAGATATTATCGATTCCAAGCAACATTATCTCCTTTGCCGAACAGTACCGCTTGATTACATTTCCATATTCCGGTCCAATCTTACCGTCTTCCCATTCTTCGTCAACAAAATGAACCTGTTTAGCTACAGAAGATTGCCATCAATATACCGGCAATGGCGACACCTGCTGTTGGCAGCAGCAATTTAAAGATGATTTTGAGCAGCGAAGTTTGAAAGTAACTGGCCGAGAGGGTCAGGCAGAGGTGAACGGGTGTGAGCCAAAGTCCAAAAAGCAACCCGGAAAAGGCCAATACTTCAAGCCCCATTTTGACCTCGGAACCGGTGCCGATAAAGGCGATAAGGAACGGATAGGTAATCGCTACGGTCGGCATAGTTACTCCCGTCGTGAAGCAGACCAGCATCGGCAGGCCGAACAGCAGTAAATGCGGCGGCACATGGACGCTTGTGAGAAATTCCACGACGCTGCCGATGGCGCCGCTCGCCTCGAGGTTGAGCTTAAAAAACAGCGCACCGAAAATAAGCAGGACCATGTCCGGCTCGCGGGCCGCCTTGAAGACGGACAACCATCGCTTAAAGGGAACTTTGTGTATCATCAGCAATCCGACAATGGCCAAAAAGATACCGACCGCAGGCGGCAGGTCAAAGGCAATATATAAAACCGCGGTAAACGCGATAGGCCAAAAGGCGTGCAGGAAGTCACGCAGGTTATGGCTTATGTGGCGCTTGACCTGCCGGTGTTCGGGACGTTTCGGTGGTATACCGAACATTAGCAGGACAATAATACCCCCCACGATACCCGCACCGGATAACACAATATGGTAGCAAAAGAGAGTAAGTGCTGAGATACCAAGCATGCTTTGAATAAAAGGCACCACCGGAAAAAGCGGCCAAACCGGTTCCCATTGATGCCGGAACAGGAAGTTAATGGCGGCCAGCCGGCTGCGCTCGACCCCGATTTTATCGCCGGCCTCGCGCACCATCGGTGCCGAGAGCATGATACCGCCGGGCGTGGGCAGCATCCCCATCATAAGCGGTATCAGTGCCAGTGCAAACCTTCGGCTTTTGAACAAGCCCTGCATCGCGGGTACGAGCCGTTGAGAAAGGCCGATCTCTTCCATCGCCGTACCAATGACATTGACCAGCAGCAGCAGGGCAGTCAACGATACGAAAAGATAACCGGTGGTTCGTGTCAACGGCTGGCTTTGCCATTCCCCAATCAATGTCCGCCCGACGTCCCACGGCCAAACACCCAACAGCAGCGCCGACAGACAGGCCGAAATCACCATAGCCAAGCCGATTTTGACCTTCAGCCGAAGCAGCGTTACCAGCGCAGCCAACGATATTATTATGGATATAAATGCGTACATGGCGGCCTATATTAACAATACTAATTTGAAAAGGCAGGTTTTTTGTGGAAGAACTCTCTAAATAATCGGCCCCTAATTTTATTTGGTGGTTATATACCCGTTGTCGCCCCAGCGACGTTATCCGCAGAGCGCATTACACACGAAGCAATACAAAATTCAACAATTAGTAAACAATCAGCTATCAATGAAAAGGGCCTATACCGAATCAGTCGGTACAGGCCCTGAATTGACACAAATCTTCTGCTCTTTTGTTTGTCATTGCGAGTCCGCCAAAGGCGGACGCGGCAATCTCAAACTGTTAGAGCTTCGCATCAGCCACGTAATTTTAATTACCAACCAAATTCCGGCTTACGGCGCCGGTGGATATAAACGAATATCGTCAAAGTACATCGTACCTGAACCGCCGGCCTGTGGATTGTTCTTATTGCCTAATCCAAGGGCAATCGTATTGACATTGGCAAGGTTCACACCCTGGTCTGCAAATGCCTGCAGGTCGATAGTCCAATCCGTCCAGGCAGTTATCTGCGCTGCATCAGGATTATCATTCGTGACAATCGCATTACCGTTGAGAGCAACATATAAAGTCTCAGCAGCGTTAGCCGAGTTGCCCCTGAACCAAATCGTTAATGTGGTCACACCATTCTCGGTCCAGTCACGCGGGTAAGTCAACGTCAAAGTTGCCTCAGAGTAACCAACACTGTTGTCGTAGTAGAGCGGCATCGACT
>DATKYR010000166.1:0-6077 GCA_035528395.1 Sedimentisphaerales bacterium | reverse complement strand
TGGTAACAATAACAAAAAAAGAACTTATCGACCGAATTACCGAAAACACTCAGGCTAAGCGTTTGTTGGTTAAAGCTACAATTCAGAATTTCCTCGATGAGGTCATCTCCGAGCTTGGCAAAGGTAACCGCTTGGAGTTTCGCGATTTTGGAGTTTTTGAAGTCAAAGAACGAGCAGCAAGAACTGCACAGAACCCTAAAACTTTACAGAAAATCCAAGTCCCAGCAAAGCGGAAAGTGAAGTTCAAGATGGGGCGTATTATGAAAGAGAAGTTGAACTCCAAAATTGCGGAGTAATAGGTAGTATTTAGTGACCATCGCTTATCAAGAAGGCCAAGCATCAGCTTTTCAGATAACTCAGCAGGAATAACAGAAGTGGGAACTACAGAGCAAGGTGTTAAGCAGGCAGTTGAGAATTGCCTCAGGGTCAAAGCAGGTGAGAGGGTAATCATTATTCGCCTCTTCTGTGTGCCTGCCAGGGCGGTAATTTGGACGTGGCCGAGATGCTCATCGACAAAGGGGCTAACATCGAGGCGAGGAACAAGAAGGGTCAGACGCCCCTGCATATCGCGGTTGAGAATCCGACATGGTACAACGTCGCGGACGACATGATCAAGCTGCTTCTGGCCCGAGGGGCCGACATCCATGCTCGGTCACATTATGATGCAACGCCGCTTCACGCCGCCATTGAACAGGGCAACGACATTACGATCAAACAGCTCCTGGCCAACGGTGCGGACCTGTGGCGGCGGCAGTTCGAGCTCGCTCCGGTCGCCCTGGCGATCCAGGTGGATGAGCCGGGAATCGTCAGGTTGCTCATGAGCAAAGGGGGCGAATATTCGGCTGTCCATATTGCCGCATATTTTGGAAAGCTGGACGACCTCAAGAGCTACTTGGCCAAGGGAGGCGACATCAATGCACAGGACCCCTCGCGAATGACGTTGCTGGCCTGTGCGGTCTGTGGGGGACAGGAGGCGGCGGCGGAGCTGCTTGTGAACAAGGGCGCCGATGTGAATCTGCAAGCCGGATCCGGCCGGGCGGCACTGCACTGGGCCAGTATGACGGGTCACGCCGAGATGGCGACCATACTGCTTGAGAAGGGCGCGAATGTGGCATTGAGAGATCAGAGAGAATGCACGGCTCTGTACTGGGCAGCTTCGGGAAGCGATAAGGAGATAATTGAGATGCTGCTGGCCAAGGGAGCCGACGTAAATGCCAAAAGCGGCGTGATCATAGCGGAAGGCCAGGCCGACGAAGGATGGACGCCTCTGCATGTGGCGTGCACGATCGACAGGACCGCCGTCGTGGAATTGCTGCTTGCCCACGGGGCGGATGTGAAGGCCAAAACAAAGAACGGTTGCACAGCACTTGCGCTGGCTCAGGAGCGCGAGTTCGACGAGATCGTAGACTTGTTGCGCAAGCATGGGGCCGAAGAAGAGCCGGTAAAGAAATAGACTTTGGATAACAGAGCGAGCAATGAGCCTCGCCGGGATGCAAGGAGAATAAGATGAGAGAGACATTGGACTATCGGGCAAGTACATCACGTACGGGCATCTTTGTCTGTCTGTGGCTATGTACGTTTTCATTCGTCGGGACCACGCCGGCAGCCCAACCTGCCACTGAATCTCAACTGCCGCAGCAACCGTGCGACAAATCCGAGTTCAACCTCACAGCGGTTCCGTTCAAGATCGTCTATGAAACCTACCGGGAGACGGACGGTAAGGACAACTGGGAGCTGTATCTCATCCATGCAGACGGTTCGGATGAAACCAACCTGACCCGGACGCCGGACGTCGATGAGATGTATCCCCATGCCTCGCCCGATGGGACGAAGGTCTGTTTCGTTGTTGACGAGGGAACGGGCAAGAGCAAGGTTCGAAACGTGTACTACATGAATATGGATGGGAGCGGCCGCGTGAAGGTCGCCGACAACGCCCGAGAGCCGTGTTGGAGCCCGGACGGGAAGATGATCGCCTACACAGAAGGCGAATATGAGCGGTACACGACCCGGGCGTATGGTTCCAAAGGATTGTTCCTTTACGATCTGGCTACCGGCCGACGGGAGCCCCACCCAAACAATGACCTGAGCCATCTGTATAATGTCTGCTGGTCAAGGGACGGCAACTGGTTTGTGGCTGTCGTGACCGGCGGCATGGGCTTCGATCATAACATCATTGCCTTCGAAGCACACAGCAGCACCGTGTTTGACTTGAACAAGTATGGGATCGACGGTTGTCGTCCGGACCTGAGTTTCGATGGCAAAAAGATCACCTGGGGCCTGCTCGCGGACTCTGCGAATTATTGCATTGGCAAGCCAAAGCAGCGGATTATAGAAATAGATAATCTGCAAAACAGTTTGGGCCAGATTAACCCACAAATCGCCACGCCTGATATGAGCAAGCTCGTGCAGCAAGACCGCCCGCAATTGGCTTTTATTTAAACTCGATGTCAGATTTTGCGGCACCAAAATCACAGGCCGAAATAACCCGCACACAGCCGGGCTGGAAGCATTCGCCGAGACCTTTAAGCCGATTTTTCTCTTCACTCTTATACGCTCGCGACAGGACTCAAGCGTATCATCCATCATACTATTTGCCTCTTTGGCCTGTGCGACAAGCCCGCGCACAAAAATCGCCCGCTGTAACAACAATAGTCCCATCGTCAGCACAACAGCCGCCCAGATTAAAAACACAGCACCCTGCCAGGACAACGACGCAACTGGTGGATTAACCGGCCCTGCCACTGCCGGCTCAATAGTCGGCGTCGTTGGTGCAATTGCTGATGTATCGCTGCCGGCTTCGATACGTGGAGGGTCTATCATTGGTGAAACAATCGCCGGAGCTGTTTCCACCGGCTCTGTGGTCGTCTCAGTTCCGTCCACATACGCCAGTTGGTCACCAAAGAAGTATCCCAAACTCAAAGGTGCCGAAAGCGAAGTCGGCAGAATTAGTTTCACCAGCACCAGCATCCATATCCAGTAGCGAAACACCGCCCGCACCTTCTTACGCAGGGCAAAATCAGTCAGCAGCAAAATCAAAATCAATACGCCAGATTGAACGAACATCGGCAGGGCAAATTCGACAAATCTCAAACCCGCCGAATTGATCTGTTCCAATATCGCATTCATGATATGCTCTCCACTTATTAAGACGCTATTTCTGAAATTTTGTTACAGCGAAACTATTTTTTCCCGGCGGCACGGCCCTTGGTGCGTTTTTTCCTGATTAACTCTTCGAGCTCGCTTAGCTGTTTTTGCGAGAGGTTATGATTGTCCAATAGAAACTGCATCATCGGCGTAAGTGCCCCGTAGAAGGCATTTTTTACCGCCCGCATAATTTCGCCTTTTTGCGCCTGTATTCTGGTGATAGCCGAGCGATAAAGGATTAGATTGCGGATTCTTTCGGTCTTCAGCAGGCCCTTGGTCACCATCCGGTCCATCATTGTCTTGACGGTGCTGTAGGTCCAGTTCTTTTGGTCTTGTAGCTCCTCCTGAACGGTCGGGGCCGCACACGGCTCATTTTCCCAGACGGCCTGAATAATCGCCCATTCACCTTCGGTAAGCTCATACTTTTTTTTGGCCATAGAAACCTCCATTTCTTTAACATTGACAAGAATACTCTACAAATGTAAAGATTGCAAGAAAATTTTTTTTATTTATGGTAATTTCTTATTTCGTAAAGTCCTTATGGAACCATCGGATAAGACCTGCACCGGTCTCTTTCAAATAACATGTTCCGGCATCACCGCTGCTCCGGAAGGTCGTATGTTCGAAACGCGCCCCCGCTATGAACCCACGACCCATCCTCTCAAAAGCGCGTTGTCAACTTTATAGAGTTACAGAAATTCGCGGCTCCTGTAAACCGACAACTCTGACATTCATTAAGGGATTTTGCACCTCACCCTGCGCCAGCATATCAGCCCCGTCACATCTTGATCTGATGATTAACATTTATTGTATGACTTCTAATCAACAGATAGTTACTTTTAAGGCTGTACTGACGTGTAAGAAACCTTGCCCAAGTCCGGTAATAAGACACTATGGGTGCTGCCCTCAGTGCGGTCTGTTAGTCAAGTAATCCGGTTGCGGATCTTGCCCAAAATCATACTAAACTCAAACTGAGTCCTTGACATATTTGTTTTCACATGGGTTGGGGATGATAGTTGCGGAGCTTTGTTTTTCAGAACTGGGAGCAAGACATGATAGGCAAACAGCACTTCTAAGCTACCTTCAATTTAAGCCATTGCAGAACCGCCCACGTGGCCTCTAAGTCCTCTTTATTATATGTCAGAATTTGATCCATCACCTCTTGACGTCGTTGCTCATCAGCCATTTCGGTGGCCTCAATGTATTTTGCCATAGCCCAGTCGCCCCCGTATTCCTCTTGAGTCCTCTCAAAACCTATGTACTGTTCTACGACCTTCAAGCTATAGCTAGGCAACGGCAAGGCTATGGACTTCTGTGTGATGGGCAGCAAGTCAAGAAGGTTGTCCTTCACCCTTGCTGCAACGCCATCATTATCTCCAAAGCGGTCCATGTATCTATCTATAAAGTCACGCTCATAGTGGTGCCAATGTACAAAAGGTATGTCACCGTAAGTATCGAACACTTCTCCTGCTTTTGCCAGAAAATCTTGCCAACCCTCTTCGTCGCCCTCCGAGCCGAATCCAGCAGTGGAAGCTACGTATTCAGATGGTTTCTGACCCAATACCTGCATGCCCCAGAGATATATCTTTTCGGTCTCATCGAGATGTGGAGGCAGCCCCTCGAGGTCAAACATCACGTAATTGTAGTGGTCGGGAATATTAGGGAGCTCCATGATGATTTCTTCCCCAGAAGCTAATGCGCGAGCCATCCTGAGAATCGATGCGGCCTGTTTTCCAACGCGCCTGCTCTGTTTTCCCCAAGGACGTCGAAATTCAGAAAGCCGGGTCACGGCCCATTCAAGATTTCAGGAGTGGACCGCTGCCGGAGTTTTTCAGAAGCTCTGGGCGATGGCTCTGGAAGACTATGACGAGTTGAAAGGAATTGACTGGTCTTGGCAGTCGATGGATGGTGCCATGACAAAAGCCCCGCTCGGCGGGGGAAAAAACCGGCCCAAACCCTACAGATAGGGCCAAGAAAGGTGTTAAACGAAGTTTGCTGACCGAAGCATCTGGTGTGCCGATTGGTTTGGCAATTGAGGGGGCAAATCGGCACGACTGCAAAATGGTAGAGGAAACCATAGAGAGTATTCCGGTAGAACGGCCTGAACCTAAAGAGCAAGAGTCTCAGGGTATGTGTCTGGACAAGGCTTATGATTCTGGCGAGGTGCGAGATTTGGTCAAAGAGTTTGGCTACACAGTTCATATTCGTTCTCGTGGCGAAGAAGCACAAGCGATTAAACGAGAAGCCGGTTTCAAGGCCCGTCGTTGGGTCGTCGAGCGGACGCATAGCTGGATGAACCGTTTTCGCCGCATATTGACGCGGTGGGAAAAGAAACCTGAAAATTATTTGGCTCTGCTTCATTTCGTCTGTGCCATAATTACGTTTCGTTGCTCCGGGTTATTCGGATAGGCTCTTAGCGACTCTAATATCTCCCTATGTAGTTTTGTTAATTTGATATCTCGCATCGAATCTCTCCCTTCTGGTTATTACAGAAAATCATCTACTTGTCATAACCAATAATGGAAGTCACTTCAACCGTCTTATTCTTGAGTGAACGTCTTTTATCTCGCTGACGAGTCCATACGAAAAAGGCTGCTCGCATCTCCTGTGGAGTTACCTTACGATACGCTCTAACTCGGAATGTGAAGTTGTTCGTCGGATCATGAGTTTGAGTTATTACATCCGGCATCTTCATCCAATGATTCCTTCCAACATAATAATATATAACGCTTTTTAGCAGCAAAGTAGTCTATTGAAAATAAAATGTCAACTCATCATCTTAACGATTACCTGCTGTAATTCAACTGAAAGCTCCGGCTTCTCACAGAGCACTCCTCAGCTTCCAATTTAAGGCGTCTCACAGGCCATTTTAGCAATTATTTCTTCTGATATGGCCTCTGGTGCTGGGGGTCTGGGGGCGTAGAGGTGGAGGA
>DATKYR010000165.1:0-35661 GCA_035528395.1 Sedimentisphaerales bacterium | reverse complement strand
TTTTTCAGCAGTAGCAGATGAACTCCACATATAAGTCTATAAGAAGTTAGATCAGCTCAGGATTTTCTCTAGGTGACTCTGATACCCCCAAAAGGATTATATGATTCATACATTTCTTTTCTTCCGTCTACTTAATCCGATATTAGTGAAAAATTTCCAAAAAATATCTATATTTTCGTAAAAAATTGACATTTATTCGGACTCGATATAGGCAAAATCAACATCTGTGGAGACATTTTGGTGACAAGATGTCACCTGGAAATTGTGGTGTTTTTCAGCTCTTGAAAGAGGTTACTTTTTGAAGAATTGTGGTATTTTACAACTCGCGGAAATGGAGCTGTTTTGGGGACATCTGTGCGCTATGATCAGCTGGTGGGATCAGTCCGAGATTTAAGCAAGTCTTTGTAACAATAAAGAGATAGATTTCATGTTATCTGCACAAATCGAGGAAGGCCATTACCCACTCATAATCCAGAGATTTTCCTTGACGGGAAGGTGGATAATTTGGTATAGATAAGGTTAGTGAAGTTTGTTCCTGCTCAGTCGGACATCTGTGGCTTTAAGGTTATCCAGCGGGCGCAATTCTTGTAGTTTTCCGAATAGAGGAGGAATTATTACGTGTAGTCGAAGTTGTAGCAGAAACTTTGTGCTTCGCAGTGAGGATTGTTACATTTCAATCAACAACCTATATTTAATTTTTGAATCCCGCCCGTCGAAGACGGGACGGGATGAGTGAGGACTATTATGTCTAAGAAATTGATTTATTTAACTTCTTTTGTTTTGGTGCTGTCTCTGGTCGGGACTACCGTGAGTGCGTGTGAGCTACCGGTAGTGGACGCTCTGGAGTTGCGTTTCGACGCATCGGCCATCACCGGCCTGGCTCCCGGCGACAGCATCAAAAGTTGGGGCGACACATCCGGCAATCACCGCCACGCAAGCGGGGGCGATGGTGGTGATACATACGGCGAGTACATGCTACATGGTCTCGGTACAATAACATTCCATGACATATATAGTGAATCCATGGCGTTTGATTACAGCCCCAATAACAAAGACATAACGGTGGTTGGTGTCAGCCGTAGCCGAATGCAAAGAAGTCTAATGGAAACTGAACTAGAACGAGAAGGTCAGGGTTGGCCCCGGAACCTGCCCTACTTGACATCTACTCTAACACAATCAGAATAAAGGAGAATGAACATGCAACTGAAATTACAAACACACTTAACATCCGCACACTTTGGAATCGCTTTCTTGATTGGGGCTCTCATGCTCTCACCGTTGGTGTTGGCAGGTTCCATCCCTGAACCAACATCCGGCCTGCCAGATATGGAATCGATTGCTTACAAGGCCAAGGAAACGCCAACAATTGACGGGGACCTCTCCGATTGGGAGAATGCAGCATTCGTTTTCCTCGGTGAGCAGAAGGATGTGTTCCGGGGTGACTGGGGTGGGCGTGATGACTTGAGCTACGTATGGTCGGTGATGTGGGATGAGAACGCCTTCTACTTCGCGGCAGCCATCTGGGATGACGTCTACCAGGAGCTGGCCAATGCCAACGAACCGTGGACAGGGGATTGCCTCTTCCTCTACATCGACGCCAATGTTGACAGTACCATTGATAACAAGCCGTGCTTCTTCTTGTTCGGTGGCCAACCCACTGTCTTTGCCGCTGCTGGCGGCGTGCAACCTGGGGATGTGGAACTTGCCATTGTCATGGAACCTCAATTGGGGGAAGCAGGCAGAATCTTTGAGGTCGCCATCCCTCTGGGTTCTATGACAAATATGAGCCCTGCAGAGGGCGGTGAGTTCCGCATGATGCCCGGCTATGAAGAAGGCACTCAAGGGGCCGAAGCGGGTAAGTTCATCGATTGGGATGGCCTCAACCCCGATGATGCCGCCAATCTGCGCAAGGTCACGTTTGGCGGGCTGATAGACAACAGCGGACCAAAAAGACTTGCCGACAGACCCTCCCCGGCGGATGGTGACATGCTCGAGGCCACCTGGGCGAACCTAAGCTGGCAACCCGGGGATTGGGCCGTATCGCATGACCTGTACATCAGCACGAGTTTCGACGATGTCAACAACGGTGCCGAGGGCACCTTCGTAGCCAACACGATGAGCGACTTCCAAGTGGTCGGCTTCCCCGGCTTTCCGATCCCCGAAGGCCTCGTGCCGGGAACAACTTACTACTGGCGAATCGATGAAGTCAACGACACCGAGCCGAACAGCCCCTGGAAAGGTCCGGTCTGGAGCTTTAGTATTCCTCCTAAAACAGCATACTTTCCAGACCCGTCTGATGGTGCCGAGTCTGTAGAGACGGATGTTACCCTTAGCTGGACAATGGGTTTCGGTGCGAAATTGCACACCGTGTACTTCGGTGACAATTTTGATGATGTTGATAACGCCGCAGGTGGACTTCCACAGGGTTCTTCAACGTTTACTCCCAGCCCGCTCGAATTAGCTAAGACTTACTACTGGCGCGTCGATGAGTTTGATGCTGTTGATACATTTAAGGGCAAAGTCTGGAGCTTTACCACTCAGGGCGCCGTCCAAAGTCTGGATCCATTAAATGGCACTTTGGATGTAAAACAGACAGCAATTCTTACCTGGTTGCCGAGTGTCTATGCTGCTTCGCATGAGGTCTATTTCGGAGCAGATAAAGATGCCGTGAAAAATGCCGATATCGGTTCACCGGAATACAAAGGCACAAGGGACCTTGGTGCCGAGAGCTATGACCCTGGAATGCTCGAGTGGGATACTAACTACTACTGGCGTATTGATGAGGTTAATAACGCCAATCCAGATAGTCCATGGAAAGGTATCCTCTGGAGCTTTACAACCGCCGACTTCCTTGTTGTGGACGATTTCGAGAGCTACAACGACATTGACCCCCCTGACCCAGAGAGCAACAGGATATTTGAAGCGTGGCTGGATGGTTATGAAATCCCGACAAATGGAGCTCTCGTTGGTAATGATCTTCCTCCTTATGCAGAGCAAACTATCGTTCACAGCGGTAACCAGTCGATGCCATTATTCTACGACAATAGTGTTGGGTACTCTGAGGCAACTTTAACGCTGACTTATCCGCGTGACTGGACCGAGAATGGTGTTAGCACATTAACGATTTGGTTCAGAGGCAACTCGGCTAACGCTGCTGAGACGTTGTATGTTGCTCTTAACGGCAGTGCGGTAGTCAATTACGATAATCCAAATGCGACACAGATAAATAAATGGACCCAATGGAATATCGACCTGCAGGCGTTCGGCGTGAACCTGGCCAATGTCAATACGATTGCCCTTGGCCTTGGTAACAGGAACAATCCGCAGGCTGGTGGTTCAGGTACGATGTACTTTGATGATATTCGACTGTATGCTCCGGCGCCGTAAGCTGGGATTTAGCCGGTAAATAAAATTTGCGCGGCTGATACAAAGCTCTCAAAGTTTGAGATTGCCGCGTCCCGAACCAATTGAGCTTAGGTTCATGCCTAATTGGTGCGGGACTCACGGTAACAAACAAGAGGGCATCGGATTCGTTTTAATTCGGGGCCTATACCGAGTAAATTTGGTATAGGCCCCTTGTTTTAGGACAATATGAGAATGTAGAAAACAAAAATATTCCTGGTTAATCAATTTGACTTTCAAGAAGCTGCTCCAACCGGCCTGCTGAATTTCCGGGAGTGTTATAATTATCCGGTTGATGTTTTCTCGAAATCTTGTTAACAAATAAGCCTATGCCGGATAAAAACAAAAAGTATCGCATTTTTATCAGTGCCGCCGAGCCAAGTGCCGACGCCCACTGCGCAGGCCTGATAGCCGCTTTACAAAAAAGCGGTTATGACATTGAATTTGTCGGTGTAGGCGGTCCAAAAATGGCTGAGGCCGGCTGCAGGTTGCTGGAAGCCACCGTCAGCGAGGCCGTAATGATATACAAGGCCTTTAGCCACGTCGTTCGCTATTACAAGTTGATAAAACGCGTAACTTATTTTTTAAAAGGCAATAAGGTAGATTTGGTTATCGTTTGTGATTCTCCTGCCTTCAACTTTCACATCGCAAAGGCCGCCAAAAAAGCAGGCATAAAAACCGTTTTCTACGTTGCTCCGCAGCTTTGGGCCTGGGGGGGCTGGCGAATCCACAAGCTTCGCAAATGCTGTGATAAACTCTGCTGCATACTGCCCTTCGAGCAGGACTGGTTCAGCCAAAGAGGAATGGATGTGGTTTTTGTGGGCAATCCGCTCTTAGATGAATTACAGATCGATTCAGCGCATCATAAAATATATGCGGATTTTACCGCTAACAACGCCATAATCGCCCTTATGCCGGGCTCACGCAACACGGAGATAGATTCACTCTGGGAGCCGATGCAGCAGATAGCACTGCGCTTAAAGGATAAATACTCAGCAGCAAGCTTTGTTACCGTAGCTGTGGATGCCGAACGAGAACAACTGCTGCGAAAAACACAGGTCCCCGGCTTTGAATGCCAGTACACGATTGGTTCAGTTAGCGACACTGCCAATACTGTTGACTTTGCTATTGTGGCCAGCGGCAGCGCTACACTGGAGGTCACGGCGGCCGGCTGTCCGATGGTGATAATGTATCAATCCAGCAAAATTATATGGCATCTGCTTGGGTGGCTGATAAAAACGAAGTACCTGTCTCTGGTGAATATCTTAGCTGGGAAAGAATTAGTGCCGGAATTTATGCCGTATTTTAGCTCGATTGAGCCGATTGCCGAAAGCATTGGGCGGCTTTTGGAAGACAGGGACAAGTTGACTCAAATCAGCGGTGAGCTGATAAAATTAGTTGAGCCGTTAGCTGAGAAAAAAGCCCGTCAGGAGGTCGCAGGGATAGTTCTTGAAATGCTGCCTTAAGAATTAGGAACAAAGAATTAGCTTTCCAGCCAATCAATTGTGACAGGACACAAGGTGACTTTTGGATATGTGTTTTTTGTCTTCCGTCTTTTGGGCTTTACGCCTTATCCTTCGTTTTCCTCAAGCAATTTTCTGAGGTATTCGTTTTCTCGGCGAGTGGCTTCAAGGTCGAAGACTTGGTATTTGATACATACCCGCAGGTAATCAAGGGATTCCTGCAGACTATTGATACTTTTTTCAAGCTTCTTACGATTTGCCTGTGCTTGTTTGGCAAGCTTAGCCAGCTTTTTATGTTGGGGGGTAGCTGTCTCTCCGAATTCCTTGACCAGTTCGTTAAGTTTGTCTTCCAGGCTTGTCTCGTCCATCACACTGCTCTCCTCTCAAATGCACGTTCTTTTCAAATCACCCTTAAATAGGGAGACCCCATTGCCCCATACTCATAATATAGCAAAGCCTATACCTGAATGACTAAAAAGCGTTTTTTCGCCCAATTTCGCTGCCTACCCCCGAAAAAAGCCAACCAGGGCAACCTCTTGTGTCGTCCTTGAGTTTTGTTACTCCTTTCCTAAAAACAGCCTTTATACGGGTTAAAACCCCATGTTGCCAAAAAACAACACTTCGAGTTTGGGCACATTTTCCCGCTTTGTATAACAACTTTATCATAAAATAGTTAGATTAACGTTGACTATTGTAAACATCACTGTTGATTAATAGCCCCAAATATGCCTTAACAACCCTATAAATCAGCTTTTTGTACTCCATACGGCAGGATTATATCGCATCATCTCCCACAGTACGGAAAAATGCCGTTTACACGTTGAAATGGCGTTATATCAAGGACAGCAAAGACGAGGCAGGTGACGATCGCGGCCCGGTAGACTATGTGCATTATACAGATTCGCCGCCCCCGGACCCGACAAATTGGGACACGATTACCTACACGTATGACCCGGCTGGCAGGCGCATCAAAAAGAATGTCGTCGGTAGTTACATAGTCAAATACGTCTATGATGGCGACCACGTTATCGCTGAATACGATGACAGCGGCCTCTTGCGCAAATACATCTACGGTGCCCGCGTTGATGAGCCGGTCTGTATGTTGGAAAATCCGGCTTCAGACGGAATAGACGTGGCCGACAATAACAAGGCCTACTACTATCACTTCGATGGTCTTGGTTCGGTGGTGGCCTTGAGTAATTCTAACGGCGATAGCTGCCAGAGCTACGAGTACAGCGCCTACGGCCAGGTGGCGGCCTCAGACCCCAACCATACCAATCCCTACATGTTCACCGGCCGCAGATTCGATATCGAAACAGGTCTTTACTACTACCGTGCCAGGTACTATAATCCACACATCGGCCGGTTTATGCAAACCGACCCAGTCGGCTACAGCGCGAGTATCAATTGGTACGCTTATTGTGGAAATAACCCGCTGGCCTATGTGGATCCCTCTGGGCAAGTGCCTATTATATCCGATGTCTGTGATGTCTGTGATGTCTGCGATGTCTGCGATGTCAACTCCAAAGTTCCAAGAGTAGTACCGATCGTACCGATCGTACCTCCACTATTACCGACCATACCTGAACTATTACCGACCATACCTCCTTTATTACCGACCATAGAAGATATAACTATTGGTCCCCCAAGCCCAGGGTACCGCCCTCCGTTCAAGATTCCTAGCATTCCCATTCCCTTCACGCCTCCGCCGCCCCGATATGACCCAAAGGAAACCCGAGAACAACAAAGGCGACGGGAAGAGATGGAAAAGCGCGGGATTGGAGACGATAATATACATCCTCCGCCATCACCTCATTATCCGAAAGTGAAGCCTCCGATACTGAAGCCTAGTTGGCCTATTATAATAGTACCAGAAATCATCATCCCGGACTTTTTGAAACCACCAAGGCCAAGGCGCCGTTGTACTTGTCCTAGGAATTGTCCTCTTCACACGATAGGTAGGTAAGAGTCTTGACATCGGTGATAAATATAGATATTCTATATGCTCAGTGGAAACTTAGGTTAGAAAGACGTTTTAGTGTGACTAAGTTCTCTCTACTCAGAATTCTTTACAAAGCTATAGCCAAGGTTTTTTCATATGGCCAACTTCGATTATTATTTCGATTTGTATGACAAAAGGAACTATCGAGAAGCATATGCCGTTCTGCGCGATATTATGGAGATCCAACCTCGGTGGTCTAAGGTAGGCGACTTGTATGTGTGGTGCGCCGATCTCGAGCTCCTAGTAAACGACAATATATACAAGGCTCGACAACTTCTGGACAAGGCTTGCGAGTTAGGCTGTTCAGATATGGCATCCTACTATAATACACGCGGATACGTATCGTGGAGAACAGGTGAGCGCGATAGTGGAATACAAGATATTGAAAGGAGCGTTGCATTAGATCCGAGCATCACCAACCTTAAGATCTTGGCCAAGGTACTGTCCTCTGATCGCGATAGAAACGCGACAAGCATTTGCCATCGCATTTTTGAACACAACCCCAAGAACTGTTCGGCGCACATATATTTGGGGATGGAGGCAGCCAAATCCGGTGACCGAGGTAAGGCACTACTTATGATCAAAAGAGCCGAGAGGCTGAACCCCACAGCCTGCGACTTCTTTGAAATCGGACGATTGTACCACGAGTTGGAGCAATTTAAAAACGCTGTGAATGCATATATCGAGGCAAACAGGCGCCACTACGAGCCCAAAGGAACCTTATACGGCGCTATCGCTACTTGTTATTTTTCATTGGGTGACTACGACGCAGCTATCGAATATGCAAGCAAGGGTGTTGCCCTCAATTTCAATGACAATTATGCGAAAGACGTGCTGCTGTGGTCTGTTGAAAAAAAAGGAGCGGGGCCTATCTTGGATAGGCTGGTGGAAGAAAACCGCGACACTTGTCTTGCGTTTATACTCCTTGCACAACAAGCTTTCAAACAGAAGGATTTCTCCAGGGCTCGCGAGATGGTCTCCAAAGCCAAGCAGTTTGAACCATCACCGATAGAGATGTACCACATTGGGCGCCTGTGCGTCAATCTCGGGCATTTCGAGAAGGCACTGAACGCATATCTCGAGTGCGAGAGACTGGGCTATAACAACAAAGGCTTGCTTTATGATTCGATTGCAAGCTGCTACTTATACTTGGAAGACTCTGGTGCAGCCATCCAATATGCAAGCAGGGCTCTTGACCTCGACTTCAACGACGATTACGCGAAAGACATACTACTGTGGTCTGCGGAAAAAGAGGGAGCGGGTTCTATCTTGGATAAGATGGTGGAAGAACACCGCGATACCTGTCTTACATTTATACTTCTCGCACAGGAGGCCTTTCGAGGGAAGAATCTCTCCAAGGCTCGTAAGATGCTCTCCAAAGCCGAGAACTTGGAACCATCGCCCGCAGAGATGTATAACATTTCGCATATTTACTATGATATCGGGCTCTTGGAAAATGCACTGGACGCATGTCTCAAGTCCGAGAAACTCGGTTATACTAACAAAGGTCGGTTGTATACCTCGATTGCAGACTGCTACTACCGTTTGGACGATTACGATGCGGCCATTCAGTACGCAATCAAGTCGCTTGCCATAGATCCAAACGATGAGTATATGAAGAATATATTATACGCTTGTAGAGAAGCATTGTGGGGATCAGATTTTGGGGACAACTATTGAAATATGTATTGTACTTTCTAATCCTCTTCCAAGCAGCTTTCGCAACGTAGCACAAGTGCAGACCTTTGCCTCTGGCAATCATTCGCCCATAAAGTAAAGGAAAAAATAGGTCAACAGAGTTGAGTTGAGGCTCAGCCCTGACAATTAATGCCCAGCCGGTAGAGAACAGAAGACAGTCCTTGGGACTCCTTACGGAGAAAACAGCTCGTCGGGATAAAGGCACCCCGCCGCAGCACGGAAGCCAGTCCACGCAATGCCTTTCGGCAGATGTCTTACGGCAAAGGCAGATAGCGGCCGGCAGAGTGGCAAAAGCACAAAGAAAAATAAAAAGGCAAAAAAATCTCGGAATCTCGATGCTGAATCGTGCCGCTGCAATTACCAACCTCAAAAGTTTCAGAAAAGGCGTAGCGGTTTGACGTCTTACGCTTTCGGATTCATTACCCTGCCGATAAATAAGATGCTGCCGGAATGGTTGTCACGAATTATAAACAGGAACGGATGGTCCGCACGAAAAACTGGTATCCGGGTTGGCCCAACTGACGTTAGCTTCATAGTTACTGCCGTTGCCGCCGCTGCTTCGGTGCCCTCTTCGTTCACATCAACGTAAGCCTTGTGGATGACCGCTGAGATAAAAAGGTCTCTTTTCCCGTTCATCCCGGAAAAATCAGCGTTTGGTGAAAAGGCATCTGTCATCCCCATCGATTTGAGCACAGAGGCCAAACCGAACTGGCTGGTCATCTTGAACTTCGGGACAGAAACACTGACTTCGCGATTGTGTAGCTCATCCATCCACTTCGAAAGGTTCTCGGCTGTGAGTCTCTTCTCAAATTCGTCCAGGCCGTCAAATTCCTTAGGGAGCAGAATAATCATCGACAGCTCATCGTTCACATAGGGCAGTTCAAGCCCCTGAAAATCTTCGGTTTCCATATAGTTAAACTCTGCCGTCTGGTTCATCATTGCAACGTCCACCTTACGGCCGTTGGCAAGAGTAAACGGGGCCTCCTTTGTTCTATCTTCTTTGAACTGCCTTGCCCAGTTACCCTTAAAGTAAATAGCGTTTGTCAAGACCAGCCGGGTCATCGAGTCCAGCATACCTTTTTGGATGAGATTTTTAATCTTGTTATTGGTCTCTTTTTCCACCCAGGTGTTAATGGTCTTGCGTGCGGTCTCAGCAGCCCTTACGAAATCAACCTCGTTGAGCCGCCCGTCATAGTTGTTTTTTATAAGCTCCAGAAACTCTTCAAGGAATTCATAACCTTCCTGGCCCCACAAAGCGTTGGCGACACGGAGCTCGTAGCCGCCTTTTTTGCCTTTGTTGTTCAGGTCTTTTATAATCTCTGCGAACACCGAAGCAAATTGATGTCGGTCCGGTATTAGCTTCGATGACAACTCTGTGTCCGGCTTTGTAATAACAGGAAAATGCAGCACGCCGGCCATCTGCGATTCTGTTACTCCTCGCGCACCGGCATGGGCCATCGCCAGAGCTGTTGAGATACTATACGGCGAGAAGAACAGATTTCCCTCTTTGCTGCACAGCTTTGCATAAAGCTCCAGGGCAAATTTGTTATTTCCCGTCACAATGAGCTGTTTGTTCGTTTTTTCCCTCGCAGTTGGTTCATCCACCGCCCGGCAGTTGGCCGCAGTTGTCATCACAACCGCCAAGACAAGCATGCATTTAATGGCTTTCATATTTGCCGCCCTCTTATTATTTTTCGAATATTACTTATATTGCTCCATATAAACTACTACGCTGATTATAGCTGATTGGTTGACAATCAAAGGCTAAAAATGGCGGGAAAAAGCTGAAAATATCTCACAAAAACGGCTAATTGCTTAGCCTCCAGCTATAATTTGTTGAGTTATTATCTTTCAATTGTTGACAAAAGCAGTTTTTTTTTATATTATGATAGATTAGAGATGAGTTGTGAAAAAACCTTTTTTTTCACAAAAGGAAGGTTATGGACTCGCAGAAAGACAGCTTCTTACAGCGATTCAAATGGCACATTGTGATTATTTGTGCTGCATTAGTAATCGTTGTTCTACTTACGACGTTTACTGACATTTTCCGGGCAGAAGAGACAAACCTGCTGCGTCAGCTCATATTGATGCTTGGCGGCCTGGTGCTCCTCAGCGCCTTTCTGGCAATGCTCTCAAAGTTATTTAACATACTCGAAATGCTTCGAGACAACTCCACAAAGCTTGAAGAAGTTACAGGAGCTCTGGAAAAGATCCATGCGGGGCTGACGCAAATTAATCACAGCACCCGTGTCAGCGAAATAGCAAAGGCGATTGCATTCCGAGATGTAGACAAACAATCCCTGCGGGAGGCCGTTTTCGAGAAGCTCCAGCAGCAGGATTTCGATGCCGCCCAGCAATTAATTGATGAAATTGCCAAGCGTCCGGAATATGAGGAACTGGCTGAGCAATTAAGAACACAGGTGGAAAAATACCATGCTGCGACCGACCAGGAACGGATCAATCAGGCGACAGCACATATCGAAAAGCTGCTCAATAATTGTCAATGGGTCAGAGCAAGCGCCCAGATTGAAGGACTGATTAAAGCCTTTCTGGATAATGAACAGATAAAGTCAATGCGACAGAACCTGCTTGATAAAAAGCAGGAGCGCAAAAGAATACTCCTGGCCGCCTGGGACGATGCCGTAACAGGCCAGGAAACCGACCGCAGCCTGGATATTCTAAAAGAACTTGACCTCTACCTTACCCCCAACGAAGGATTAGCCCTGCAGGAAGCAGCCAGGGACGTCTTCCGGACAAAGCTGCACAACCTCGGCGTTCAATTCTCCATCGCTGTTACTGAAAAGCAGTGGACCAACGCACTTAACATCGGCCAGAATATTATCAGCGAATTTCCAAACAGCAGAATGTCTGAGGAAATCCACGGAAAATTGGACGTCTTAAAACAAAACGTTCAGATGCAGAGCAGCTAAATGGACCTGATTTTCACATTGTTGAAAAATCGAACAATGATTGGGTCTTAATCATTGTTACCTGGTCCGGATAAGCAGCAAAAGTGTGAATGTGCAATTCAGCTTGTCGGGCCTCGAAATCAACGTAGCAGAACGGCTGGAGCTTACCGATTTCCAGCTCCGGGAATTTTACAAACACGCCTCGATTTCGCGCGAAACGCTCAAGGTCGGTATGGCTTTGCCGATACAAACCGGGACTCATCTTCTCAACCTGAAAATCGGTCATATAACTTACACCCCGGCTTAAAGTGCATTTATGAGTCCTTGGGCCACGGAATTGAAAACGTTCAATCAAACCTCGAGATGGGAGCATCTGGCCAGGTATGCTTACAACCTCGGCAAGGCAGATGTCACCGGCAAAGACGCTGACAACATGAGTGCATCCTGTAATCCAGATAATAGCCTCGTACTTTTCGGTATTTAAGTGTCGGTTGGCATAAATCTGGAAAAGCTCCGGATGTAGAGGTCTTTGAAACAGGCTGAACATCAATTCTTCAACAGCTACATTGATTTGTGGTGATTCCATCAACAACAATCCAGACACAGTTACCAGATTCCAATTTTTCCCCTATTATACAAAAATAAGTGCATATATTCAAGCCTTATATTAGTACTGATAAGGCCGATATTGGCTCTTATAGGACGATTGTGTTGCAAGCTCCCCAACCTAAAAGACTAACAGCAGCAATATTTTTTTGAAAAAATCAAAAAAAATTTGATTGGCGATTGATTTTTCACTGCTGAAAAAAAACCACGTTAATAATAGTAGCAATGATATCGTAAAAGGCGTGAGTTCCGGCTGTAACTCCGAAACCACGAATTGCAAAAAGGATTGCAAAATAAATACCCGCTATTGTTCGAAAGGAAAACTCCGTCCAGTTAAAAGCTGCGGTTTGTCCGAGCTGGCCGTCCACAAAAATTACATGATGATGTGCGCTGAACAATGCCGCCGAAATAAGGACCGAAAGTACGATAGCTTTGATATGAGTAAGCCTCAGCACATCCTGAAATAACAGCATCAAAAGACATATCAAAATCAGACGAAAAACAAGCTCTTCGTAAATCCCGGCCCCTATTCCGGTAACAATGTTTGCCAGTAGTGACTGACCGGGCCCAACTTCGCCGGCCTCGGCGCTCAGCGGCGATAAACTACCGCCTGCGACCGAAGAGCAGACCGGTAGCGATTCGGCTTGTGCTTGTATCGCGCTATCGTCAAACCAGCTAATATTACCATCCGGCCCAGCCGAGCTGCTCAGGAATAATGTCAGGACAATCAACGGCACCGCGAGCAGGACACACTCGGCTGTCATCGGCAAAATATCACCAATCCAGAAACGCCACTGTTTAGATGATGTGATTTGCAGCGCTGTCAAAATCACTATAACCGCCAGTGGAGGCGCCACCCACGCAAACTTACCGCCGAAACCTAACGACTCAAGCAGGTTCTGCAGCCAAACAAATGCTACTACACGAATCTGCGATTGGTTCAGAATGTCGGTATTAATGCAAAAAGTGCCCACCTCGTAGAATATAATGAACGGCAGCAGAAAGACCATAGCATAAATCGGCCGAGACGTTCTCTCCAGATAAGAATCTTTTGCAAAATTAAACAACTGGCTCGTGCTGTACTTATACTTGTCTTTCATTTTATAAGCTGTTTATGACTTTTGCCGTTTTAATGTTTTAATTTTTTCATGCCCTTTGTAGTTGTTTGTCAATTTCCACTACCGAATTTTTGCAGAGTCTACTTGAAATAAGCCGAAAATACAATAGTTAAGCGCAGCAAATACTAAGGATGCAAAGGTAATATATATGAAACCGTTTTTATGTTTTCTTGGTGGATGTGAGTTCGAATATATTATCCTGGAGCTAAAATCCAATCCGCAAAAATATTTTGACTTTGATTATTTCTTCAGCTTTGAGCACCGCGGCCAAACGAATCCCTATACCTTTCTATCCGAGCATGCAAAAGAGGTTCTCGACCTCAAACCGGATGTGGTCATCCTTTCACAGCACGACTTAATGATGGGGCCGATTACGAAGATACAATTGAACTGGGTCGCCTCGAAAGAACAGCAGGAGCAGCACCTCAAAGAGCTAATCAACCATTGTGAATTAATGATAACAACGCTCTCGCCGCTAAATGTCCCCGTCATTATGCAGTTCTTTCCCTGGTTTAGAACAAATATGCTCAATCGGTTCAAGCACACAGCGCCATTTTACAACGAAGAGCAGTTTATGAGAAAATATGTTACCGCGATGGAAGAGCTTACCGTCAAGTATCCCAGCTTTTATTTCCTCAACTTAACCAACGTCTGTTCGATGTACGGATTTCGGCAATCCCTCAAACAGGCGGACGCTCCATGGTACAGTCACATCGCTTTCCCCGCTACTCATTTGGCGCAGGAATATGCTCACCTTATTAATTACGTGCTGCGACGCAGCAAGAAAGTTAAATGTGTCATAGTGGACCTTGACGACACAATGTGGAAAGGTGTTATCAGGGACCTCGGCGTAGAAAACCTCGAAATCAGAATTGACAGAGAACGATTTCGTTGGAATGTCCTGGCCATCCTCCACGCCAGAGGCATTCTCATCGGCGTAATAAGCAAAAATGACTCATACCTTGAAACCGATATAAAAGCTTTTATCAAAGAGCATCTTGCCGGGACTGAATTCGTGTGTTTCAAATTGAGCTGGAAGGACAAATGGGAAAATCTCTTAGAAGTGCAGCAGCAATTAAATATCGGCCTGGATTCCATCGCCTTCATCGACGACAGCCAGTTTGAGAGAGAGCAGATGAAAGCCATGCTTGGTGATGTAAGAGTCTATGACCAGAACATCTTCGAACAACTGCTCTACCTGCCCGAATTTCAACCTGAATTTATAACGAGCGAAAGCAAAAAAAGAACAAGGTTTTACATTCAGGAAGGTCAGCGGAAACAGGCCCAAAGTACATTAACGAGAGACGAATTTCTCCAGCAGTGCCAATTCAAAATCAACGTAGATAAAATGCAGCCTTACCAGGTTGACCGGGTAACCGAATTGATCCAGCGAACAAATCAGCTCAATACATCCATCAAGCGTTACACGAAAAGCCAGATTATCTTTTTCGGCCGGAACCGGAACTGTGATATATTCACGGTAAGCGTTTCTGATAAATTCGGGGATTACGGCCTGGTCGGAGTTTGCATAGGTTTCCGCAAAGGTAACGTTTACGAAATTGATACGCTGCTTTTCAGCTGCCGAATTATGAGTAAAGGCGTCGAAGATTATACGCTTACATCAGTCCTTAATTATGCCGCGACGGAGAATTTTGATAAAGTGATTCTGCGATTTAACAAAGGCCCGAAGAACGAGCAGATGCGGACCATCCTGAGTAATAATAACTTTATCGATTGCGCCGCTGATAATGATTATTTGGTTTACAGTTTTGACCTGAAACAGCAGCAAATAAAGCCGTTCCAAAAATGGTTCTCAGGCACCAGTTCTTTCAAAGAAAGTGGTGCTTTTGAAAAAATTGGTACTGGATAATGACCTCTGAGGCATTAACTGAGATTTATCGATTGCTTTATGATGCGTTCGGCCCTCAGCACTGGTGGCCTGGCGAAACCCGGTTCGAGATAATCACAGGTGCGATACTCACCCAGAATACGAATTGGGCCAATGTCGAAAAAGCAATAACAAATCTAAAATCCGCCGACTGCCTGAGACCGGAAAAACTCCATCATCTTGACCTCGCACAGCTCGCGGAGCTTATCCGCCCGGCCGGCTATTATAATATAAAAGCCAAGCGGCTCAAAAACTTCATAAACTGGCTCTTTGACAATTACGACGGCGAGTTGACGAACCTTGAAAGCATTGATACCGACCAGCTAAGGGCCGAGCTTTTGGCGATAAAGGGCGTCGGCCGCGAAACCGCCGATTCGATTTTACTTTATGCCTTTGACAGGCCTATTTTCGTCGTGGACGCCTACACCGCCCGAATTGTTTTCCGGCACGGATTGATCGGGCCGGACGCTGATTACGAACAGTTACGAGAATTGTTTGAGTCGTCTCTGCCGCAGGATACACAGCTTTTCAATGAGTACCATGCGTTACTGGTAAGAGTTGGTAAAGAATTCTGCAGGCCAAAGGCCAGATGCACCAACTGCCCTTTAGGGAAATTGCCACATACGATTGATGTCGAATATTTATAAAAGCTTCTAATGCTCTTTTGAAAACATAAGAGCCGAGCAAGTCATTGCGAGCGAAGCGAAGCAATCTCAAAGACAACGATGACTTTTTCTGCCCGTAGCGCAAGAGATTGCCACGGCCCTCCGGGCCTCGCAATGACATTTTGTAAAGGTTCTCAACAGAGCAAGCTTCTAACAAAATGAATGTTCGCTCTTATTGTCATGCTGAGCAAAGCATCTGGCCGGCATAAATAAGAGATTCTTCGCTGCGCTCGGAATGGCAGTTCATCATTTTACGTGTGATAGGGAACTAAAGTACTTTTTGTCCGGGTCTTGCCCCGGTGTCGGCTGATAGCATAAAGATGTCTTTTCCGCCGGTGCCCACTGCCAGAATCATACCTTCGGACAGGCCGAACCTCATCTGTCTGGGTTTAAGATTGGCCAGATAGATTACGATTTTGCCGGTCAGCTCATCCGGCTTATAGGCCTTGGCTATGGCGGCAAGAACGCTCTTTTCCGGACCACCTACATCCAGAACCAGACGCAGCAGCTTATCGGCACCTTCGACCGCCTCTGCCTTAATAACTTTTGCGATTCGCATATCAATCTTCGCGAAATCTTCAATCGTGCATTCCGGCTTGAACGGCTCGGCGGGTTCTGCTGCCGTCGGCTGAGGACTTTGAGTCTCCTTACTTTCTTCTATCATCGCATTCACCTGTTCTTCATCAATTCTTTCAACTAATCGTTTAAAATCGTTTATCTTATGATTTACCAGCACCGTCTCGAGGTCTTCAAAACTTAATTTATCCACATTAAGAAATTTTTCGACTTTCTCAGCGTATTTGGGCAGGATGGGTTTGAGATAAATCGTTAAAATGCGGACGGCATTTATTACAGCAGTTAAGGTCGTTCGCGTTTTTTCCAAATCTGTTTTTATCGTTACCCACGGCTGATTCTGTTCGACATATCGGTTTGCCTCGTCGGCCAGGGCTGTAATTATTCGGACAGCGGCAGCAAATTTAAGGTTCTCATAGTTTTCTATAATCCGGTCTTTTGCAGCGGTGAGCTTATTGATTAACTCAATGCCCCGGTCGTCCAATTGGCCAAGTTGACCGTCAAATATTTTCGTAAGCATTGGGCCTGAGCGGGAAGCCAGGTTTGCAAATTTGCCGACTAAATCGGAATTGATCTTGTTCGTGAAATCTTCAAAGCTTAAATCTATATCTTCAATGCCGTCGGTCAGCTTGCTTGCGTAGTAGTACCGCAGGTATTCGGGATTGAGGTGCTTAATATAAGTACCGGCCCTGATAAAAGTCCCGCGGGATTTGCTCATTTTTACGCCGTTTACTGTCAAAAAGCCGTGGACAAAGAGCTTGTCGGCGGTTCGAAATCCGGATCCTATCAGCATTGCCGGGAAAAATAATGCATGAAAATACATAATATCCTTGCCGATGAAATGGTAAAGCTCATATGTCGTCGCTCGTCGCTCGTCGCTCGTGCCCGGCCAGACTTTATCAAAATCGATGTTGTTATTATCACAGTAGTTTTTGGCTGAAGCCATATATCCGATAGGCGCATCCAGCCAGACATAGAAGAATTTGTTTTCTTCTCCGGGTATTTTAAACCCGAAATATGGTCCATCACGGGATATGTCCCAGTCCTTCAAACCGGCTCTGAACCATTCATCGAGCTTGTTAGCTACGGATTTCTGTGTATGTCCGCCGGCGATAAGGTCTTTGAGCTGCCGTTCGTAATCGGCGAGCCTGAAAAAATAGTGTTGGGACCTCTGCAGAGCAGGTTTTACCCGGCAGGTTGCACAATAAGGATTTATCAGGTCGGCCGGCTGATACGTTGTGCCGCAGATCTCACAGGAATCGCCGTACTGGTCTTCGGCTTTGCAGCGCGGACAGGTGCCGCGAACGAATCTGTCCGGCAGCGACATCTTGCAGTTTTCGCAATAGGTCTGCTCCACTTCCCGGATAACTATCGAGCCGGCATCCTTCAAACGAGCGAAAATAAGCTCGCTGAAGTATTTATTTTCAGGTGAGTGGGTCGAGTAATAATTGTCGAATTCGATGTGAAAGCCGTCAAAATCGGCTTTGTGCTCTTTGTGCATCTGCCCGATTAGCTGCTCCGGACTTATACCGGCAGCCCGGGCACTTATCATAACGGGCGTGCCGTGAGTGTCATCAGCACAAAAATAGAGGCACTCGTTGCCGCAGGCCTTCTGGAAACGCACCCAGATATCGGTCTGGAGATACCCTACCAAATGCCCTATATGTATAGGGCCGTTGGCATAAGGCAGAGCGTATGTTACGACGATTTTGCGAGGCATATTTCTTCCTTGACGATTATTGCTCCTTAGTCTCCGGGTTGTTTTGCTTGTTGTTTTTTGGGGTATTGTCTTGTTCTTCTTTTGTTGTTTTAGAGGCAGGAATTATCTCAATCTCATCGAGGGGGACAGCGACCTTTTCTCCACTTTCGTATTCGACCACAACAAGCTGCGTCAATATCTGGGTATCTACGACTTTGCCCTGGCCGTGTTTGGTCTTTACTTTGGTGTTCTTTTTTGGCAGTTGTTTTTTAAGCTCGGTGTAAGTTTCGTCTTCATACCGCAGGCAGCACTTCAATCTGCCGCAATACCCGGAGATTTTGGCCGGGTCGAGAGTTGCCTTTTGCATCTTGGCCATTCGCATATTGACCGGCTTTAAAAGTTTAAGAAATCTTTGGCAGCAGCATTGTTGTCCGCAGCTTTCCACGTCGCCGAGCAGTTTAGCCTCATCGCGCGAGCCGATTTGACGCATTTCGATTCTTGTCTGGTATTCCTGGGCAACTTTTTTTACCAGATCGCGAAAATCCACTCGTCCATCGGACATAAAGTAGAAGATGATGCGTTCCCCGCCGAATACGTGCTCCACCTCGACTATTTTCATCGGCAGGTTCATCTCTTTGACGAAATGCCTGCAGTATTCCATCTCTTCTTTTGCGATTTTTCGCAAATGCCGTTCTTCGCTTATATCGGCAGTGGTTGCGTAACGAATGAATTTGCCGGCCTTGCCGGGGGAGAAATCAATATCGCTGTTCTCGAAATACTCCTGTATTTGCTCCTCGCTTAATTTAAACTGACCGCCCCTGTAGGCGGTGAGCTGGCCCACGAGATAACCTAATTCAAGACCTCTTTCGGTTTTTATCACGACGCGGGGTTTGATTTTGGATATTTTGGTTTCGCGGTGCTCGAAGAAGCCGAGCGTGTTCATCCGACCGTAGCTAACCAGCATATACTTTTTATGTTTTGCCTGTCTCGGCCTTGTTTCTAAAGTTTTTGACATCCAGATTACTCCGATTGATACTATCGCTAAGCTGTGCTAATGGTCTGCCACACATGATTTGAGTAGTTGTCATTCCACACTTAATGCAGAATCCATTGTGTCAGTTCCGGATTCCTGCCCCCTGCTTTCGCAGGGGTGACAACCTTACGCAGGATTGACAAGCCCTCAATTGAACTGTGACAAAGTACTAACACTAAACCCTTATTCTATCAGACTCGGCGAGATTTAACAATAGCTTCTCGAAAATAAGCTTTTCATTGACGCTGGACTCGATCCATTGCAGCACCTTGTAGCAGTCGGAGATTTTTTCCGCCGAGAGCTCGGCATCGAACCGGCCGGCCAACTTTTTTATCTGCTCTTTTTGGTCGAAATTGATAGCCTCTTTCGTCGGTGATACATTTAGATTCATCGCATCATAAAGGGCTGATATTATAATTCGGACAAGGGTCTTTGCCGCTCTTCGATTGATGTCGGTTTTACTGGTGGCCTTGTTAAGGTTCGTCCAGACGTCGGCTATTTTTTTGCTCTTATTCAGGAATTTCTCAGCCAGGCTCAGAGCATCGGTGATTTCATAGTCGGCCAGGGAGATTACCATCTCTTTTTTTGTTTCGTAAAGGTCTGCTTCGGCCAGTTCAAGTTTGGCCCAATTTTGTGCCGTCCCCAAACTGCCCTGAGCCAGACGAGCGAAGTATAACGCCTTCTTTTCTTCCAGCCCTGCCTGTTGCAATTCTTTGATTATCTGCTCTTCATTTATAGTGCCGAACCGGATTATCTGAGACCTTGATTTTGTTGTGGGCAGAAGTTTATCCAGGCGTGTGCAAAGCAGGATAATGGAGCAGTATTCGGGCGGCTCTTCCAGGACTTTTAAAAGACAATTCTGGGAAGAATCGTTTAGCCTTTCAGCCTCGCTGAGGACAAAGACTTTTCTTTTCGAAAGAGTCGGCCTGGTCGAGACTTTTTCAATTAGGAACTCTCGAATGACATCTATCGCTAAATCCACAGGTGTTTTTTTGTCTTTGTTGTCTTTGGTGAATTCGAGCAATTCCTTATAGATGTGATTGAAGTCCGGATGTGAGCCGGCTTCGAAGAGCCGGCAGGCTCGGCACGAACCGCAACTATCGGCAAAGTCATTTTCTATAATGGGATTTTGGCACAGGAGCAGCTTGGCCCATTCGCAGGCGGTTTTGAATTTACCCACGCCTTCAGGGCCTGCAAAAAGATACGCATGCGCCCATTTGCCCGAGGCAAAGGCCCTTTGCAAAATATCTATTGCTTTGTCCTGACAAAAAATTTCTTTGAATGACATTTATGTAAAACTCACCTCAGAGATAAGCTGCAATATCTTCTTATGAACTGTTTCAATATCACCTTGGCTACCATCTACTATTTTCACAATTCCAGGGTAATACTGTGCCAATTTGAGAAAACCTTTCCTGACCTTTCTGTGGTACTCAAGAGGTCTCGAATCAAACCGGTCAACGACAACGTTTTTAAACAAGTAAGCTTGATTCGCATCCTTGTGGTTCACTTTAGTTTTTTGGTATGGTTTCCGTCCGGCACGTTCAAGTCCCTCCTCAACAGGTATATCGATGATGATCGTCAAATCGGGCCAGACATCTGCTACTGCAAGTTTCCCAAGATCAATTATCTTCTCAACAGGATATCCGCTGCTGCCTTGGTAAGCACACGTGGATGATATGTATCTGTCACACAAAATGGTCTTACCTGTTTCTAAAGCTGGTTTGATTATTTCCGCAACAAGTTGGGCTCGGGATGCCATGAACAGCATAATCTCTGTCTGGACATCCATAGCGCCTTGGGCATCGTATTTGAGAAGACGGCTAATTTGGTTCCCGATTTTGGTACCCCCGGGGTCGTTAGTTTGGACAACCGGTACGCCCTCGTTCTTGAGGTATGTGGAGAGCAACTCTAATTGGACCGTCTTTCCGCAGCCGTCCGGCCCGTCAAGTACAATAAACTTGCCTGAAAATTTGTCTTTCGAAACTGTATTCATCTAATCTTCTACTGAAGGTTTAAGTAAGTTTTCCGAATTTAAATCTTTCGTAATACTATCATACTCTAAATTAAGGGAGCTTACAAATCTTATCGCAGTGACGGCTACCATTAGGCCGAGAAAGCGCGTTAAAGTTGAGAAGAAAATTATCAAGGCAAACTGCCATGTACTTATAGGTTCGTTGAGCTTCGGTAGTATTGCCCAAGAAAAAGTCGATATTGTTGTAATCAAAAAAAGCGCTAATAGCTCCTTTGCGTCGAAAAGCTTGATTTTTTTTAGGAACTTGAAACTTTGGAAAACTTGACAATCCAGAACGATTATCAACGTAGGCATGAGTAACATCGGTTTGATTAAAATGAAGCCTGGAACAGCAAAACAAAGCTGGTATAAGAAGGGGGATGATTGGGCGGTTTTAAAAAAATTTGTGTCTATGAATGTAGCCTTTTTTACAATTAAAAACGTCAGCCATATCAGGAGAAAGTATATGGGTATCAATATCAGACCCACTTTGACCATCCGGCCCAGGAAATGCCGACCGGTTCGCAACAAAACCATTGGAGACTTTCGTTGCTTACCTGTAAGGTGAATAGTCTTCTGGAAACCAATTGTAAGCAGTAGATTCATCACATTAATTATAAAAAGTAGTAACAAATAACCGAGACCGAGCAGTGACTCAAACATGGTTGATCTGGTGGCGGCTATTAGATGCAACTTGTTAACAAATAAAGACAAAACGGAAAGACCAATGATAAAGGTTACTTCGGGCCAGCGGGCTCTGAGGATTGCTATTGTCTCTTTTATTTCATTCATTTATTGAGCTTTGAAATAAATCTTTTGCTCCGCTCAGGATGGCAAAAATCTGGATTCCTGTTTTCACAGGAATGACAAAACGCTCAATCATTAGGAATAACGACATCACATATTATTAGCTAATTGGAAATTATCTTCGCCGACCAGTTGCCTCATCTTTCGGCAGAAATCAAGGTCGGGATTGACGGACAATTCCCTGTCAGCGGCGGCATAGACCCTGCCTTTGTCGGTCCTTACCGCGACGTAAACGGGGCTTCTGCCCTTATGGCGCTGGCAGATGCTCTTTATCATAGCCACCTTCTCTTTTGTAACGTCTCTGGCATCCAGTCGGATTCTGACTTTGGCGGCTAACTTTTCTCTGACCTCGTCCAGAGTTATCAGCTCAACAGCTAATATATTCGGTCTTTCCCTTCTGTAGTCGAGCTTTCCCTTTACGAAAACGACCGTATCAGCGACCAATACATTATTGAATGTGTTCAGCACATCCGGGAACATTACCACATCGACCTGTCCCTGCAGGTCTTCGAGCGCAAAGACCGCCATTTTTGCCCCGGCGTTTCGGCCTGTCTTTGTCAGGTTGTATCGTATCTTTGTTACCATTCCGCCGATTATAATTTGTTTGTCCTGGGGCGCGTCGGCCAATTGGGAGCTGTTGTGTGTGGAATAGATATTTATCATCTCGGCGTGATGGCTAAGCGGATTACTGGTTACATAAAAGCCGAGAACCTGTTTTTCATAACTCAACATCTGCAGCTCGGGCCAGGGTGCAACATCAGGCAGGCGCTGGTGGTCTTTTGAATAATCAGTCTGGCCTGTCTGTCCGAAGAAACTCATTTGCCCTTTTTGTTTGTCGGTCTGTAAGCTTGCCCCATTTTCCATTGCCCTCTCAAGGCCGGCCATCATCTGCGGCCGGGTTCCACCGAGTCTGTCGAAGGCGCCGGCTTTGATAAGGGCCTCGAGAACCTGCTTATTTGCGGCTCTTAAATCCACATTTTCACAGAAATGGAACAGACTCTCGAACCTGCCGACTTCTTGGCGAGCAGCAATGATTTGTTCGACCGCCTTTTCGCCAACACCTTTGACGGCGGCCAGGCCGAAACGTACAACGCCACTGTTCGTATGCCGTCCATCTTTTTTACCCCCCTCTAACGTTCGGGGCTCTGTCTTCTGTTCTCCGTCTTCTGTCTTCTGTTTATAGAGCGGCGTAAAATCAACACCGCTTTCGTTGATGTCAGGCGCCAGGACTTCGATACCCATCCGGTCGCACTCGGCGATATAATCGACGACCTTATCCGTGTTGTCCATTTCGTAAGTCAAAAGGGCAGCCATAAACTCAACGGGCCAATGGGCCTTCAGATAGGCGGTTTGATATGCGATAAAGGCGTAGCGGGTCGAGTGGCTTTTGTTGAAGCCATAGCCGGCAAACCGTTCGATAAGCTCGAAAATTTGCTCGGCCTGCTGTTGTGTCAGCCCTTTATCGACACAGCCTGCTATAAATCTTTCCCGCTCCTTGGCGATAGTTCTGGCCTTCTTTTTGCTTATTGCCTTGATGAGGGTATATGCCTCTCGCAGTGGAATATCGCCGAGCCGATTACAAATCCGCATTACCTGTTCCTGATATATCATAATGCCGTAAGTTTCTTCGAGGACCTCTGTCATAATCGGATGCGGCAGGCTCCATTTGGCGCCGTGCTTTCGGTCAATGTAATCCGGAATCAGTATCATAGGTCCCGGCCGATAGAGAGCATTGGCGGCTATCAGGTCTTCTATCCGGTCCGGCTTCATCTTCATCAGCAGGTCCTGCATACCCCCGGACTCAAACTGGAAAATCCCTTTTGTTTTGCCGGCCGAAAACAGCTCAAAAACCTTCGGGTCGGTAAGGTCAAGTTTTTCCAGGTCGATGTCAACACCGTGGATTTCTTTGACCAGCTGGCATGCCCGCTCTATTACGCTGAGGGTCTTCAGACCTAAAAAGTCCATTTTCAACAGGCCGACCTTCTCGACCATCGGCCCTTCGAACTGGGTAATGATGTCGTCGGAGCTGGGCGCCTTATACAAGGGTACAAAGTTGGTCAACGGCTCATCAGCAATTACAACACCGGCTGCGTGGACCGATGCGTGGCGCGCAAGACCTTCGAGCCTTTTGCCGATGTCAATTACTTTTCTTGTCAGCTCATTTTGGTCGTAGGCCTGTTTTAATTCGGGCTCGGTTTTCAGCGCCTTATCGAGCGTCATATCGAGCGAGAACGGCACAAGCTTTGCCAATCTATCGGCTTCAATTAACGGAACGCCGAGCACTCTGCAGATGTCACGGATAACCGCACGGGCCTTCATTGTCCCGAAGGTTATTATCTGTGCAACGTGGCCGTATTTTTGGCGGACGTAGTCGATGATTTTCGCTCGGTGTGCCTGACAAATATCGATATCGATATCGGGCATCTCGTTACGATGCGGGTCCATAAATCGCTCGAATAGCAGGTCGTACCGAATGGGGTCAACGTCGCACAATCCGAGGCAGTATCCGACTACCGTACCTACGCCGCTCCCCCTTGCGCCTATGGGGATATTATTTTCATGTGCATACTTGCAAAAATCCCAGACGATAAGAAAATAGCTGGCAAAGCCTTTTGATTCGATTACATTCAGCTCCCTGTCGAGCCTCTCTTTTATCTTCTCGCTAATTTCGCCATATCGTTTCTCTGCCCCTTCATAGCACCGTTTAGTGAGAAATTCCTCGGGAGTCGAGCCATCCGGAGGCTCGAAACGCGGTGCGTGCCGCTTTTTTAAGTTAATCTCAACATTGCAGCGCTCGACAATCGCCATGGTATTGTCGCAGGCCTCGATATTATCGGCAAAAAGCTGCCGCATTTCGTCGGGGCTTTTTAGATAGACGTCCGGCGGATAAATCATCCTGTCGGGGTCATCAGACCTCTTGCCGGTGCTTATGGCACAAAGGCAATTGTGGGCCTCGTGGTCGTCTTGTTCCAGAAAGTGCACATCGTTTGTCGCCACCAGGCCGATGCCCATCTTTTTCGCAAGGTCTATCAGTCCCTCATCGATATTCGGGTTGTCTCCTTCGTGTTGTTGTATCTCGACGAAAAACCTCTCCGGCCCGAAAATCTTCAGAAAACTTTCCGCCGCTAAGGACGCTGCCTTTTCGTTTCCCCTAACAAGTTCGGCTGGGATTTCACCTTTCAGGCAGGCCGATGTGCATATAAGGCCCTCGTTAAGTTCGGTCAGGATTTCCTTGTCAATCCTTGGGCGATAATAAAATCCTTCGGTAAAGCCGATGCTCGCCAGCTTCAGCAGATTGTGATAGCCGACATTGTTTTCAGCTAAAAGTACCAGATGATATGCAGCGTCTGTTATGCTGGTTTTTGTCCTGTCGAACCTGCTGCGAGGCGCAACATAAGCCTCGATGCCGAGGATTGGCTTAACGTGTGCGGCGATTGCTTTTGTATAGAACTCGACGACCCCGAACATATTGCCGTGGTCGGTAACCGCTACAGAGTCCATATTGAGTTTATTACAGCGTTTGAATAGTTTATCGAACGCTATGGCCCCATCCAGCAATGAATACTGACTGTGCAGATGAAGATGTGTAAATCCTTTATTTGCCATAACTTATGCCGTCCTTCTAAGCTTTCATTTTAACGTTTGTATAATAGTCTTATCCCTTAACGTTGTCAATCTCAACACAAAATAATCAATCTCGGTGCTTGCCCCATTGCTTAGAGTGTCGCCCACCCCCGAATTTGCTCATCGTGGGTTTACTCTAATGGGGCCTTCCCCCATTGCTTAGAGTGTCTTTTACTCTAATGGGGTCAATGAATCGCTTGAATGTTTGTTGGTAAAATCGCAAAAAAATTCTTGTAGTAGGGGCAACCCCATGTGGTTGCCCTGAGCGCAGCCGAAGGGAGATACGGGATACGAAATTGTTTGGTGGGTTTGTTTTTTGATAATGCGGTGTGGCGTAGATTTAATGTGTGAGTGTCTTAGTTTTATGAATGCCTCTTTACAAATCGCATCAAATACCTTACTAATATTGTATCTGTGAGAGTAGTAGTATATTTGGTAGTTCTTCTTAAATCGGAATGACTATGAGTCGGTCTCCAAACGTAGAAATTGACAGAAGTATTCTTCACTGGGCGAGGAAAAGTTCAGGAATTGATGTTGCAACTGCGGCAAAAAGGGCAGGCACTACGCCCGCGCGAATCGAAGAGTGGGAAGAGGAGGGCGGTTCCTACCCAACAATAAAGCAACTGCGGAAGCTTGCAAAGACATATATGCGCCCCATCGGCCTTTTTTTTCTCCCAGAACTCCCGGAAGATCCAGAGAGCATCAAGGATTTCCGGAAAATCCCAGATGAGTTTCAGGAGGAGATGTCTTCCGCTCTTCGATTCGAGATCAGGCTCGCATGGGACAGGAGAGAGGAAGCCCTCGAAATGATAGCCGACCTGGACGAAGAACCAACCATTATTCATGACCGCTTCAGCCTTGCTAGCGACCCAGACAAGATTGCGCTCAAGATACGCAAAATGCTCGGTATATCAACTACTCAACAAATGCAATGGAGAACAAAGTACGATGCATTCAATGCCTGGCGGCAGGCGGTTGAACAAGAAGGAGCCCTCGTATTTCAAACTGGCATCCTTCACAATCTTATCGTCGATCCGAAAGAAGCACGTGGTTTCTCAATAGCCGAGCAGCCATATCCTGTAATCGTTATCAACAGCAAGGATCATCCCACAGCAAGATGTTTCACCCTTATTCACGAATTGACCCATATTCTGCTGGCCGATGGCGGAATATGTGACTTGCACAATCCTTTTAGGGCCACGTCACACACTGACCGAACAGAAGTCTTCTGCAACCGGGTCGCAGGTTCGACTCTTGTACCGGCGGACGCACTGCTGCGAACAGATGTTGTTCAAAATCATGGGAGACATGAAGACTGGAGCGATGATGAGTTGGAGGTGCTTTCGAAGAAGTTTTGGGTAAGCTGGGAAGTGATACTTCGACGCCTGCTAATCCTCAGAAAGACCTCGCGGGCTTTCTACCAAAGGTGGCGAAATGAAAGAAACGATCTATTTCCGGGACGTGAGACAGGCGGAAAGCCTAAGATATCAACTCCGACACGTGTGATCATAAGAAACGGGCGACTTTTTCCTGCGCTCGTTCTCCGGGCTTTGAGAAACAGAAGGATAACTTCATTTAGGGCTGCGGACATCCTTGGCGCTGGTGCAGATCGCCTGCGTGATGTTGAGACGGCACTTTTCGTATCATGGCACAAGTCTACTGCATAGACAGTTCGGCAATTATAGATGCATGGACGGAAAATTACCGTCCGGCATCGTTTCCTTCATTTTGGGAGCGCATCGAAGATCTAATCGAATCGGGGGAGCTAATATCTCCAGAAGATGTTCGTCAAGAGATAAAACATCCGCTGGAACTGAAGGATTGGGCGGTAGACCACGATGACATGTTCATTGAATTGGACGAGGAATTTCAAAATGAACTTAAATTGGTGCTTGCGGATCTCTCGAAAACCATGAAACAAAGGAATCTGAGGTTTCTCGGGAAGGACCTCAAGGCTGATCCCTTTGTTGTTGCTCTTGCGAAACAGAGATCAGCCGTCGTCATATCTCACGAGGGAGAGCATGGCGACCAAGGTCGCCCAAAGATTCCCGACCTGTGCAGAAAATATGGGATAGAGCACATAAGGCTTGCGGATCTAATAGAGGAAAGAGGCTGGACATTTTAATCTATTGAGAAAATTCAGTAAAAGTGGTGGGAAATATGGCCCCGCCCACAGGTGGCGAACCCAGTGAGATAGAAGGAAATCATCTCATGGAATAAAGCAAAAAAAGTGCTTTTTTGGCTTGGAGTTTATCCTCGATGTTAGCTTACTTGCTTTTCTGTCGGGGATTTCCTTTTGACTTTTGTTTGAAATTATGTTATAATACGCCTATGTTAGCTTGTCCCTTAGGGGCCTGTCTCTTAGGGGCCAGCAGGCTAACATAAACCGCCAGCAGGCGTTAAAATAGGTAAAATATCCACGTTTTTTCAATCAAAAACGCTGATACCTTCGAGCAAAAATCAAATTTTTCAAAATTTTTTTAACTGCCTTATTGACATCGAGTTACGAGAATCCCGAACCGATATCCGAGGACTTTTTTCGCATCAAAAGTGCAGGTAGCTCTAATTATAAAGGGAGTGTTTTTTTACTCCCTGAGTTTACCCCCAGTGTGTGCTTACTTGCTTTTCTGCCGGGGGCTGCTTTTTTCGCCTCTGGCAAAAAGCAGCCAAAAATGGAAGATAATTTATTTACAAGTCCTGCTATGAGGCCATTACCAATCATGAGCATCGAGAATCCAACTTTAGCTCACTTTAGGCACTTTAGCTCACTCTTCACTCTCTCGCACCTCTACATCTGTCGAGAACCCTCTACAAATCAGCCCTTTTTATGCAAAACAAACCCAATCTTGTCCGCCGTAGGCGGATTGCAAATGAATCTAAGTATTTATTCACAAACAGCTTATGAAATTAAACGCAATTGGACACTTGGTGAAAACAAACCCAATTCAAACCCAAACAAACCCAATCTCCGAAAAGCCCAAATGAATGTAAACTCTCTTATAACAAGGGATTACAGAAAAAAAGCTGATTTTTCAATCCGAATAAACAAACCCAATTTCGTTAAAGGCCCAAAATGAGCGTAAGTATCTTTTCACAAATTGATTATGAAAATAAACACAATTGGACACTTGGTGAAAACAAACCCAATCAAAGCCAATTTGTATTCTTGCCGTCGAGTAACGAAGAAATGTTTATTAGCAAAACAGTAAAAAATTCTTGTAGTCGCTGCCGAGCGGCATTACAATCTTTCCAGGAAAATCTTAATAAGCCAGGGGAGCAAAAGGCTGAGCGTTCGGCTCGGCTCAAGCTGAGAACTGACCCTATGAACCTGCTCGGGATAATGCCCGCGAAGGAAGGCAAAATAGATTTGAAGCACTCCTTCTTGTCCGCCGTGGCGGATTTCGGCAGTGCTTTTTGTTTTTTCACAGTAAATAGAATCTGTGTAATCCGCGTAATCCGTGGTTAAGAAAGGTAAAAAAGTGATAGAAACAGATATTTCCAGGGCGATTATAGAAGAATATAACAGAAGATTGTTAGAGCATCTCGAAAATGATGTTGTCATAGTCGGTGCAGGTCCTGCGGGCCTGGCCGCCGGTTATTATTTAGCTAAAGCAGGAATTAAAACCGCCATTCTCGAAAAACGGCTTTCAATTGGCGGCGGAATCTGGGGCGGTGCCGCAGGCTATAACGTCATCGCAGTCGAAGACAACGATATTTTAGACGAATTCGGCATAACTGCAAAAAAGCAAAAATCACTTTATATGCCTAAAGGCATCCTGTACATTACCGACGCGATCGAGTTCGCCGCGGCCCTGGCCTATAAAGCGAAAAAGGCGGGGGCCGAGATATTCAATCTAATCGAAGCTGAAGATATCATTGTAAAAAAGGACACTGTCGAAGGAGTAGTAGTCAACAACACAGCCATCAAGCTTGGTCGTCTGCATGTTGACCCGTTTTGCATCCGCTCTAAGTTCCTCGTGGACGCAACGGGACACCCTGCTGAATTAGTTGCGATGCTCAAAGAAAGAAAGCCGGAGCTTTTTCCGAACAAGATAAGGGATGGTTTTATGGATGTCGAGACCTCGGAAGCCGGCGTCGTGGAGAAAACCGGCGAAGTCTATCCGGGACTTTACATTACCGGCATGTCTGTGTGTGCTGTCTATAACCTGCCGAGAATGGGGCCTATCTTCGGCGGAATGCTCAAATCGGGGAAAAAAGTCGCTGAAATGATAAATGATGCTTTGTAGAAAACATCAGACCAGCAACTGTCATTGCGAGCGGAGCGAAGCAATCTCAAACATAACGACGACTTTTTCTGCCTATCAAGCAAGAGATTGCCACGGCGAGGAGTTTACCCTGAGCGCAGCCGAAGGGGGCCTCGCAATGACTTTTATAATGGTTTTATACAGAGCAATAAATGAAAAAATCCAGTCTTCCAACACGTAAAGAGTGTTTGGCCATAATAGAAGAGCATCACGTTCCGCCGCATATCGTCAAACACAGTTTAACCGTGGCCAAATTAGCCGTTTTTCTGGCTCAAAGATTAAAAGAAAAAGGAATAAAGCTGGATGTCAACCTTGTGGACAGGGCCTGTCTGCTGCACGATATTGTAAGGATTTGCAATATTAAGGAATTAGATTACAGCAGGTTCGAACAGCCCGTGACAGCCGAAGATAAAGCAAAATGGCAGCAATTGCGGGAAAAATATGAAGGAGTCCCTCATGAGTATGCCGCTTACGACATTTTAAAAGACAAGTATCCCGCACTCGCTTTAACCATAAAAAAACACAGGTATATAGGCATGCTGAATGAAAAGGAAAAGCCGAATACGTGGGAAGAAAAATTGGTCTTTTATGCAGACATGAGGGTTATGCACGATGAGATTGTGCCGTTGGAAGAAAGATTGACTGAAGCCCATAAAAGAAATGTTTTCTTTTATAAGACGGAAGCTCAAAGTAAGATTGTCACAGCTAAGGTTGACCCGTTAATCTATAGCCTGGAAACGGAAATTTTCGACGAAATAGATTTTAATCCCCATCAAATTACGGACGAATTTATTGACTCGCACGAATAGTCTTTCAAATTTGCTTTGATAATTTGGAAGAGTGGCAGCCTCAAGCGCAGCTTGGGGATGGCTTGCTACCGCTGACCCCGAACCATCCCCAAGCGAGTCCCGAAATTTCGGGACGAGCTTGAGGCTGCCACCCATCAAACTAATTGTAATAGAGCATTAGTTACGGATAATCGTCGGAATCGGCGGGGCATAGAATAGGGCGAAGTTGGAAATGGTCGGGCAAACACGGGACTTTAATATCCTGATTCGCACCTTGTCCGCAGTAACGCTCGCCGTTCGACAAATTCGTTTGTAGCCGACCGTCTGACCCTCGGCTACTTGCTGCCATTTGCCATCGATATGGGCATCAACAGCGAACTCAGCAATTCGCTGGCCGAAGTCGCGGATTTGTTCCTGGAATATCACACAGTTGAAAGTTTTTGGGTTATCCAGAGTGACCACCAGCTCGGCCTGCGTAGTCCAATCGGGCGGCATCCAGCACGTCGTTGTGTCACCGTCGAGCGAGTTGGCTGCCTCGAAGCCCGGTCCCCGGCCGGCTGAGGCGGTTGCAGTTGCACCCTCGGCTAAGTTGGTCTTGAACGTTTCGCGAAGGATTTGTCCAACTTCCGTTAGTACCTTGCTGTCGCGCTCGGCAAACAGACCATCACGATTAGGCGGGACGTTCAGCAGAAGCACGGTATTGCCCCCGACGGAGCGATACCAGATATCAAGGATATGCTCGGTTGTCTTGACTTGCTGTTTTTCATCTCGCCAGAACCAGCCACGTCGTATTGATGTATCGGTCTCAGCAGGATACCAGTGCAGGTATCCGCCGCGACTGAGGCTCTCCTGGAGTTTGCTAAGGCTTCCCAGGTCCTGGTCCGTCATATCCGGCCAATCAAATTTGTCCACAGGTGCACTTATGGGGATAACGCTCCACTCAGCAGCTCTTGTATCGCCGGCCTCATTACCGCACCACCGCAAGTCGGGCCCTTTACCGAATATCACCGCCTCCGGCGCCAGCTCCCTTATCATCTCATACCACTGCGCATAGGTGTATTTCTGTCCGCCCTTGCGTTTGGGGTGTGCGCCGTCAAACCAGACCTCGTGGATAGGGCCGTACTCGGTCAGCAGCTCGAACAGCTGGTTCAGGAAATACTCATTATAATCGTCCACGATGTATTTGAAGGTTCGCTTGTCTCGAAACGGACGGTCCGGCACCGGCCGAGGTATTACCCGCTCAGAGTATTCGCTTAGATTGCCGTACAAACCGTCCGGGTTTTCGATTTGATACAAATCAGCAGGGGATAGATACACGCCGACCTTCAGCCCGTACTTCCTGCACGAATCGACCAGGTCACGCAGCACGTCACCCTTGCCGTCGCGCCACCGGCTCGAGGCCACCGAGTGCGTAGTATATCGCGTCTGCCACAGGCAGAACCCATCGTGGTGCTTGACCGTCAGAATCGCCTGGGTCATCCCCGCCGCCTTCATCATCCGGCACCACTGGTCGGTATCCAGCTTCTCGGGGTTGAAGATTTTCGGGTCCTCCTTGCCGGTGCCCCATTCGCGAGCGGTGAACGTATTGACGCCAAAGTGGATAAAGCAGATGAACTCGCCCTGCTGCCAGACAAGCTGCCGTGCTGAAGGCCTTACATTGACTGCCCTGCGAATCAGCTCTTTCTGTCCCGCTGTCCCGCTTTGCTCGACCGCGTCATATACACGCACATAATCGACTACAAAGTAATCAGGCAGCTTGGCTTTTTTTATATCACCGCCCCACTTTCCAATTTCTTCGGTGAGTTTCATATACTGGGGCACTTGTGAGACGCCTCCTGCATTAGTGCGCCAGGTTTCTTTGCCATCCACATAGAAAACATATTCATCAGGCTTCCAGTGCAAACCGAACGTGTGAAAGCCTTCGCTGATACCCGGTATCGTGCTGATCTTTCCTCCTGCGTTTTTGTGGGCGGCACCATAGCCGTCCCAGTGCAGGTTCTGTGTTATCTTATCTTCGAGCCAGGGTTTTTCCATAATATCTATTTCAGTGCCGTCTCTGCCTTCGTTTCCTACCTTAGTCACGCTGCCTGTATGAAGCCAAAAAGCAGGCCAGTGCCCCACCTGTTCGGGAAATTTACATCGACAGACCCAATAGCCGAACTTATGCTCAAATCTGTTCCTGGTTCGCATTGCCCCGCTGGTATAACGGTCGCCGTCCTTTTTTGTGCGGATTATGAGATTGCCTTTGCCGTCAAGATAAGAATCCTCTTTAACCCAGTAATCATCTCGCCGCTTCCAGTCGCCGAGGATTTCCCATTTGGACCTGTCAATCTTCGTGTCGTTGAACTCATCACTCCAGGCCAACTTCCAGTTTTTTCCTTCGTCTGCGGGCGGCATAAATTCCTCTCGAATCTTGACCACCTCGGCTCCGGGTCCCGCTGCCGCTGAGACTACACTTGCTATCACACAAAACACACCAAAGAGAACCAGCACCTTCATAATGTATTGCGATTGATATTTCATTTTTCTCTCCTCGTAATATTGATGATGCTCAGCATAAAGCCGGTTGATAATCAAGTATCCGAAGGCGTTGCTGCCTGCTTCCAGGAGCTTCGCTGAGTTGCACGCAGACCTGAAATAACTGTAGCTGCCAGCATAATCATGAACGTTACCGTTGTGAACCAATATCCCCACGTTGCCGTCTGGGCGTGAGCCATTTTAATAACCACCGTGCCGATGGCAAAGGACTGCAGAAACATTTTGACCTTGCCGGATATGGTTGCGGCAAAGTTGACGCCGCGGGCCTCCGCAATATGGCGCAATACCGTTACATAAGCTTCTCTTGCAATTAAAATACCCGCTACCGACCACTGAATAACCGCCAGCGTCACTGGGCCAAGGGCAAAAAGCTTCGGCTCACCGATTATTGCAAAGCAAATAAAAGTGCCGCAGACCAGAACTTTGTCCGCCAGCGGGTCAACCATTCGGCCGAATTTGCTGGTAACGTTGAACCTGCGAGCTGCTATACCGTCAACGATATCAGTCAGGCCGGCAACTACAAACAGAACAAATGCAATATCCAGAAACATCGCCTTTTTAGCTACATGGGGTGAATAGAGAATCATAACCAGAAAGACAATGGTCAAAACGAGCCGGCCAAAAGTCAATATGTTCGGGATAAGCTTTAGCATAACCAGAAGTTTACCCCGTTAGAAATTACATCTCAAGCAATAATATTAACCAAAAGAGAAAATTTCTAACGTGGCGATATAATTCAATACTAAAAATTGTTAGGCCGATAAGCAAAAGTCACGAGGTTTTTTGGCCGATAATCGAGAGAGGAGTGAAAAATGGAGGAATTAAAACATCAAATTGAAGAATGGCTATCGTTTTGTGTGAGGAGTTTTTCGCCGACTACTCACATCCAGTATCGCTGCGTAATTTCACAACTATTACGTGAAATTTCAGCGAACGGAAAAGTGTTTACACAGAAGTCTATTGAGGACTTTCTTGATGGTAAGCTACAACAAGGATACAGCCGGACACAGTTTAACTGCTATCTAATCTGCATAAGGAACTTCGCATCGTGGCGGAAACAGAAATACAATATTCCATCTCCTGCACATTCTATTCCATTCATCAAACAGGACCCGCCGAAACAACGAGTGTTGTCGGAAGAAGAATACCAACTTTGCTTGAAACATACAAAAGGGATAGACAACGACATAATCGCCTTTCTTGGGAATACGGGTCTCAGAAGAGAAGAGCTTCGTTCGCTGAAATGGGGCGACATTCCTGCTGACTTAAAATTTATCCGTATAAAAGGCAAAGGACGCAAGGCTCGCATCGTACCGCTGAATTCTATCTGTAAAGAAATTTTGCAACGATATCCACGGAGACCCGATGAGGAATACGTTCAGTTCTGTAGAAAATACTACGGAGGTGAGGGCTCCAGTTGGCTCTGCCGTAAATTGGCTAAACAACTTAACATCCCTTGTTTTGGATGTCACGCTGTGAGGCATTTCTTCGCGACTCGTTGCATACTAAAAGGAATAAACATCTATAAGTTGTCTAAGATACTTGGACACTCGTCTGTGCAAACCACGGAACAGATTTATCTACATCTTATGCCAATAGATTTATTAGGAATTACGGATGTTTTGGATTAATTGGAATAATAATGGCAAAGTATAAAGACATAGAAGCAAAAAGACCAAGTATCTTTAAGGATATGGTACGATTTTTACTCCTTTGGAGAAGTACACATTAAACTTGGAGGACTAAAATGTATATCACCTTATTTGATTTAGTTTGCCTGTTCGTTATAGGGTATATTGCACATCTGCTCTGGCACAAGTATTCGAAAGACGCTGCACCATGGAGGGAAGCGGAGGCTCGCAAGAGAGAAGGGAAAGAATTGGAATTAGACCCGACTTACCAAGACCACGACCCAGACCCGGAATTTACAAAGGAATGCGAAAGGAAGGCAGAAGAGCATAGAAAAAAATTCCTGGAGAGAACAAAACACTTGAGAAAGCCCGAAAGGCAGAACAATCAAGCAGGTCACAATTACTGTGGTCGGTTCAAAAAACAAAGTTAAACTTTTAGGAGGTAGAAAATGTTAGCAACATTCATTACAGCAGCTATTACAGGAGGTATCGCAGTACTGATTTTGTGGGGAATCCACGCCCTACTTGTACGGACTGTAGGGGGAAAACGAGCAGAGGAAATAATGGCAAGACTTCGTGGAGACAAGAAATAGAGGAGGGTAGAAAATGACAAAAGAGAAAGAGAAGATTATCGAGACTGTGGTCGGTTGCCTAATGGTCGGCATCCACAGAAAGCATCTATGTCCATTTACTGCCGTTAGATTTGTACGGAATTACGGATGTTTTGGACTAAAGCGACAATTTAATGGTTTGTTAAATTGTGTTCATCTTAAAAATCTGCCGGCATAAGGTAGTGGCTCTTCTTATTTGTCAGTAATCCTCGTGGATATAGTTATCCAGCTGAATCTTTTGGCTTCGGAGTTGAGTGTCGGGTGATTTCTATTCTTTTTTCACTGCAGCCTTTTTTGGGTTGCGGTTTTTAACATGACTTAGCGATA
>DATKYR010000164.1:0-19769 GCA_035528395.1 Sedimentisphaerales bacterium | reverse complement strand
GTTTTTGGCTGAGCGAGGACAAGGCTGGCAAGGAAGCAAAATGCAGGCCTACTGGTTGGTAGTCCGAGTTTTGCTGACACCGCCAGCCGAAGCCGCAGCCAGCCAAAAATGGAAGATAATTTATTTACAAGTCCTAACATACGACGATAATGCTTTATCGGCGTCGGAATTAGAATTGCATATCTATTCATTGAAGTTAAAATGGGGCAGAGGTGTCCCGAAGTGTCGGGACTGAGACTCGAAAGATAATCAAAAAAACGCATAAGAACAAGAGCTGCTTATGACTTATGCACTTACGAAAGGAGGACTACGAAATGTCGGAAAAACGAAAAACTTCAGTTGTAAATAAGGACGCGGGGCGGATTACTCGTCGTGGGTTCATCGCCGGAGCCGGTGCGGCTGCCCTGTCGTTTACAGTGGTCAAGCCCAGGCTTGTCCGCGGCTACGATGCCAACTCAAAGATTGACCTGGGGATAATCGGCTGCGGCGGTCGGGGGACGTGGATAACCGGTCTATTTAAAGAGCATGGCGGATACAATATCGTTGCCGTCTCGGATTATTTCCAGGACAGGGTTGATAATTGCGGCGGTAAATTCGATGTGCCGCAGTCCCGGCGTTATACCGGTCTTTTTGGATACCGCAAGCTCATCGAAAAGGTCGATGCAGTAGCGGTTGAGAGTCCGCCGTATTTCCATCCGGAGCAGGCCGCTGCCGGCGTGGACGCCGGTAAGCATGTATATGTCGCCAAGCCAATCGCGGTGGATGTGCCGGGCTGTCAAAGTATCGGAGCAAGCGGCAGGAAATCGACGAGGAATAAAAAGTGCTTCCTTATAGATTTTCAGACGCGTGCCGATGAGTTCTACATTGAAGCGCTTAAGCGTGTCCGCGAAGGTGCTTTAGGAGAGTTTGCTTTTGGTGAGGCGATTTACCACGCGGGTTGTCCTTTTGGGCGTATGTACGACACGTGGCGGAACAATCCGGATGATTCCGAGAGCCGTTTGCGGGCGTGGGGGCTGGACCGGATATTGTCCGGTGACATTATTACCGAGCAAAATATTCACACACTCGACGTGATGAACTGGATTATGGACGCCGAGCCGGTTTATGCGGTTGGGACGTGCGGGCGGACGGTTCGACCCGTCGGGACCTGTAACGACCACTTCACGCTTCTCTTTGAGTATCCGAACAAGATTGGTATTACGTTCAGCTCAAGGCAGATAGAAGGCCACGGCACCCAGCCCGAAGGCATTAGGAATCGAATGTTCGGCTCCAAGGGCGTGCTCGAAACGGAATACGGTGGACAGGTGATTATTCGCGGTGAGAACTTCTACCGCGGCGGAAAAAGCCCCGGCATATATAAGGATGGTGCGGTTACCAATATTGCAACATTCCATAAGAGTATTATGGAAGGCAAGTATGATAATCCAACGGTTGAGCCAAGTGTCCGGAGTAATCTTATAACGATTCTTGGCCGGACCGCCGCCTACACTGGCCGCAAGGTAACCTGGAAGCGGCTTCTTAAGAGCCAGGAGAAACTTGACGCCAACCTTAAAGGTGCGAAAGCGTAGGGAATTGAGCGCGAAAATATCGGGATGGTTTTCTTTCATATATTTGTGGAGATATGCAAATGAAACACTCAGGTATAACTCGACGGCGGATGTTGGTCAATAGCGCACGGGCGCTGGCGGGGTTGACTATGGTTTCTTCGTGCAGACCGTTTGATGAAGCGAGGAAAGAAACACCTCGCGGTTTTAAACTCGCGGTCTGTGACTGGACAATAGGCAAGACTGCGGACCCTGGCTCGCTTGAGGCCGCCAAACGGATAGGACTTGACGGAGTGCAGGTGGATTTCGGAAGGGGAGAGGATACTCTGCCGTTGTTCGATGCCGATTTGCAGAGGCGTTTTCTTGATGAGGTGCTAAGGCAGGATATGGAGATTGCGTCAATGGCGATGGGCGTTCTTAATAATATCCCTTACAAGAGCGACCCTCGCGCCGAACGATGGGTTGCAGATGGTATTGACGTTTGCAAGGCATTGGGCGTTAATGTTGTTCTTCTGGCCTTTTTCGGCAATGGTGATTTGCGAGACGATGAGGAGGGCAAAGACGTTGTAGTAGAACGGCTCAAGCGGGTGGCTGCGAAAGCAGAAAAGGCCGGCGTGTTTCTCGCTATTGAATCGTGGCTCAGTGCCGAGGAGCATTTGGAAATCATCGACCGCGTCGGCTCGCCGGCGGTTAAAGTTTATTACGATGTGGCTAACTCCAATATGGCGGGGTATGACATCTACAAGGAAATCCGCCTGTTAGGCAAAAACATCTGCGAGTTCCACGCCAAGGATTATGACGATCTCTATGGGAAAGGCTCGATTGATTTTGAACGAGTCCGCGAGGCGATGGATGATATCGGCTATCGAGGATGGCTCGTTATAGAAGGGACGAAGATGCCGTTGGGTGTTGAGGAAAGCTGCCGATATGACGCTGAATATCTGCGGGGTATCTTTCCGCCAGAGGTATAGTGCTGTTGGAAAGGTCCACCCCCCAAACAAGCCTTCGACGAGCTCAGGCCAGGGTTTGAGGGTGCCGCCCGGCTGAGCAGGTAGTATTTGTTCATAATTGAATATGTGATTTGTCATTACTGCTAAGTCAGGAATCGAGAAATGTTGATGTTCGGATAACTCTAAAGTTTGGAAAGGGTAGATTATGAAATCAAGATTGCAACTTGTCACTTTGGTACTTGTTCTTGTCGCGGCGCAGCTCGCTTTCGGGACGCCGTTGGACGATTATGTTAAGGCGCCGGATGAAAACTACAGCTACAGTCTTGTGAACACTATCGCAGGTGTAGGTTATACAGCCTATGTGCTGGATATGACCTCGCAGTCGTGGCGAAGTAAGGATGAGGTGGACAGGACGCTCTGGAAGCATTGGCTGACGATAATCAAGCCCGACAGGGCGAGTACCAATAAAGCGCTGCTATGGATAACCGGCGGCAGTAATGACAGGCCTGCTCCGACTAAAGCGGACTCGATGGTGGCCGGCATTGCTGTTCTTACCAACACGGTTGTTGCGGAGTTGAGAATGGTTCCGAACCAGCCTTTGAATTTCCCTGACGGCGGCAGGCCTCGATATGAAGATGCGATTATCGCTTATACCTTTAATAAATATATAACTACCGGCGATAGTACGTGGCCGCTGCTGCTGCCGATGGTCAAGAGTGCCGTGCGGGCGTTGGACACTATTCACAGCCATATTTTGTCCGTCAGTAACGGCAAGCTCGATATCAATGAGTTTGTTGTTTCCGGAGGTTCCAAGCGGGGCTGGACGACGTGGCTGACGGCGGCCGTCGATAAGCGGGTCATCGCGATTATCCCTGCGGTCATCGATGTGCTGAATATGGCCGAGCAGATGAAGCACCATTTCAGCGCCTATGGTTTTCATTCCGATGCCATCAAAGATTACGAGGATCTGAATATTTTCAGCAGGCTCGATATACCTGAAGGTAAGAAGCTGAGGGAATTTATAGACCCGTATGAGTATCGCAGCCGATATACGATACCCAAGTTTTTGGTCAATTCGAGCGGCGACCAGTTCTTTGTGTCGGATTCGGCCCAGTTTTATTTTCATGACCTGCCGGGGCAAAAATACCTTCGATACATTCCCAATACAGACCATGGGCTTAATGAAGATGCAGTGGGGAGTCTGTCGTCGTTTTACGGGGCCATACTGAAAGGTTCGACGCTGCCGAAGTTTAGCTGGAAGGTCAGAGATGATAATGCGATAGAGGTCAATACAAAGACGGCGCCGACGGCTGTAAAATTGTGGCAGGCGACGAATGAAAATGCACGTGACTTTCGGCTTGAGACTATCGGGGCGGTCTGGAAAAGTACAGATTTTGGTGCCGGCAAAAGGAGGACATATGTAGCTAAGGTTGCCGAGCCGGAAAAGGGCTGGACGGCCTTTTTCGTCGAGCTTACTTTCGACAGCGGCGGTCCAATTCCTCACAAATTCACGACAGAGATAAAAGTGGTTCCGGAGACTCTGCCGTTTGCCGATAAGCTCAAAAAGGTATCTAAGGCTGCCGAGGGGGCGGCTACAAAGACTTCGGATGAGAAGGTTTTGTACGCGGAGCTGACGCCGCAGGAGTTTCGTGAGCGGATTGCGGCTGCGCCGATTGCCTATCTGCCGCTCGGGACATTGGAGTGGCATGGGGAGCACCTGCCGATCGGCTCGGACGGCTTGCAGTCGTACGGGTTTTTTATACAGCTTGCGCAGCGGGCGGGGGGTATTGTGCTGCCGATGCTGTTTTTGGGGCCGGACCGGATGGAGGAGGTGGACGGAAAAGAGCTTTACGGGGATGGATACTCTCGGCGAGGGTATGCCGGAGGACAGGCGCTATAAGAATCAGCAGCTTGCCGGCAGCGCGTACTGGGTGCCGGAGGAGACTTTCAGGACGATTATCGAGGCGACGCTCAAGCAGCTTAAACGGGCGGGCTTTCGTATTGTGGTTGCGCATGGGCATGGGCCTTCGACGGGTTTCTTTAATAAGAACGCAAAGGAGTGGAAGGAGAAGTTCGGCCTTGAGACGTTTGTCTGCTGGGGCAGTGAGTACGACCGGTCGGGGATGGGTATCCAGGTGGACCACGCGGCGATGAATGAGACTTCGCTTGTGATGGCGTTGAGGCCGGAATTGGTGCAGATGGACAGATTGTCGAAGGAGCGCTGGCCGGTCGGCGTCAGCGGCAGAGATCCGCGCAAATTTGCCAGTGCTAAACTCGGCCGAAAGATTATTGAATTGCAGACCGAGAGAATGGCCAAAATACTGCAGAAGGCATTGGCCGATTTGGATAAATAGACTATTACGTACCGTATTTTTGTACGAGCCATAGGTCTGAGGGAGCGGAAATGACCTATGGCTTTTTTTGTTTCCGAGACTGCGAAAATGTCATTTCTTTCATAATCCTTTGTTTGATAGAAGTTTAAGTTCATTTTAGGGATTTTCGGCAATCCGCCTACGGCGGACAAGATTGGGTTTGTTTTTTCATAGCCCCTATCCACAATTTTCTTCATAATCCCTTGTAAATACACACTTTGCATCAATATTACCCTTTCGGCGTTTGGCTTTGAATTGGGTTTGTTTTGGGTTTGTTTTTCCGATTTCACCAAGTGTCCACTTTCACATATATACTTGTTATAAAAGAGCTTACGTTGATTTGAGCGTTCTTGACATTGGGTTTGTTTTGCATAATTCTTTGATAATTTCGTACGTAATAATTCGTAGATTGTATTTCCCCCGACAGAAAAGCAAGCAAGCTAAAATTCCCCTGCTGCGAGTCAAGGGGGGGGTCTCGGGGATAAACTCTAGGTAAACTCCGGCGTATTGCGTATTTCGTGGTGCATTGTTCGTAGTTCATGGTTCATAGTTCATGGTTCATAGTTCATGATTCATTGGTTAATTGTCTGGGCCGACTGGCTCTAAGTCCTTACTGCGCTGCAGCTTGCGAAAATCAGACTAAAGACATCAGACTAAAGACATCAGACTAAAGGCTTTTTTGGCGTGTATCTGCTGATACGAAAACGTGCGGTTCTCCGCTATATGCGTTTTTTAATCTAATCCGTTAGATCGACAGGTATTATATCATAAAAATGGTTTAAGTCGAGTGAAATCCAAAAAAATCTCCGAGACACGGCACTGTATGCTGGATTCTTGTTAGTGAGGAGTGAGCTAAAGTGAACTAAAGTGCCTAAAGTGAGCTAAAGTTGGATTCTCCCGCCGTCGCTGAAGCTATGGCGGACAAGCGATACTGGATGCTTGTCATTCCTGCCCCGCATCCCCGCATCACGGTGCGGGGTAAACTCTGGGCGGGGTAAACTCCGGCAGGAATCTATAGCCGACATTAATCACAAACTTTTGCCTGCGAATGCGGGTATCCGCACACATTTCCAAAAATGCTACCTTTAGGCTGTCGACCAATAAGCAAAATTACCTCCAATCCTGCACTCTATAAGATGCTACTTATAGTCTCGTAGACTGTGCATATCCTCTGATCAATAATTATCGATATGAGCACTAACAATATATTAAAACGATTTGCCCGAAACGTTAAGACCTTGCGTTTGAAAAGAGACTGGACACAGAAAGAACTCGCTCGCCATGCAGATCTACATAGAACATACATTGGAAGCATCGAAAGACACGAAAGAAACGTAAGTTTGCTGAATGTCGAACGAATCGCTAAAGCACTCAAGGTAGATGCCAGGGATTTATTATAACGGAGGTGCGCAAATTACAGTCTTGACGGAGAGATTAGCTAAACCATTTTTAAAGTGGGCGGGTGGTAAAGGTCAACTTTTGACTGAGATAGAACGTCGTTTGCCTAAGGGTCTAAAGACGGGAGAGATTGATACCTATGTTGAGCCTTTCGTTGGTGGGGGGGCAGTTTTTTTCCACTTGGCGCAAAGATATGAGAATATTAAGCGCTTTTATCTCTTTGATATAAATAATGATTTAGTCAATTGCTACAAAGCCGTCAAGAAAGATGTTGGTCTTCTCGTTCGTGAACTACTGTCGCTGCAAGACAAATTCTTGGAACTAAACAGCCCCAAACGAAAAGAGTTCTATCTCGACATCAGAAAAGAGTTCAATTTGGAAAAACTCTCTGGCTTTGGAATTAAGACAGCCGCCAAACTGATTTTTCTTAACAAGAATTGTTACAACGGCCTGTATCGTGTCAACAGAAAAGGCGAGTTTAACGTTCCTTTTGGTGATTATAAAAGCCCTAGAATTTGCGCAGCCAAAAACTTGCAAAATGCCTCCGGGATCTTACAAATAGCCAAAATTATTTATGCTGACTTTACACATAGTGAAAGATATATTGATAACCACACTTTCGTATATCTTGATCCTCCATATCGACCGCTAAGTCCAACTGCAAGTTTTACATCGTACTCCAAAGAAGATTTCGATGAAGCTAAGCAAATTCGTCTTGCCCAGTTTTGCAGGCAGATACACGGCAAAGGTGCAAAGTTTCTTTTAAGCAACTCCGATCCGAAAAACGAAGACCTGGAAGATCACTTCTTCGAAAACCAATATGGCTGTTTCAAAATCGAACGTGTGAAAGCAAATAGAGCAATAAATTGTAAAGCATCAGGTCGTGGTCAAATAAATGAACTTTTGATAACCAATTACTAAACAATTTAGCATAATTTGCAGAGGTACTTCATGAAGTACACCAAAACTTTCAAAGAGAGGATTAATTGCTCTAATGAAGATGAAGTGTTCGATTACCTAATGTCTACGCTAAAAGATACTATCACTAAATGGGATTACTTTGTAAATTGGGCGAAAGTTTTTGGTAATCTGCGAGATATAGAGATCGACCTTAACATTATCAATTATCTTATTGGCAAACAAAATATTGAGGATGAGTTTAAGGCATTATTAGAAAAACATCCATCTATAGTACGACTAATACCCATTCTAATCGCATGTAGGCAAAACAAATTTCATATACTCGCAAGTTATGACAGGAATTCATTTAAGTACGAGACCTACGATTTCGGAAAACCTGAAACCATAGAAAAATCAAAAGTAATTGAATTTGCCAAATCTACCGGATTCCTTGAGTTGCTACAAAATAAAAGAATTAAAAATATTGTTGATTACGTTATTGGAGTAGAAGTCGGTTTGGATTCCAACGGAAGGAAAAATCGGGGTGGCAAGTCAATGGAAACGATTGTCGAGTTCTTTATTAAAGATATCTGTCAGCGTAAATCACTCGACTACATTAAAGAAGCTTCTTCAAGAAATGTCGCCAAAAGGTGGGGCTTAAAACTAAAGGTAGATAAGTCCTCAAGACGAGTCGATTTCGCTATAAATAACAAAGACCATTTGTTTTTAGTTGAGACAAATTTTTATGGAGGTGGAGGTTCTAAGCTAAAGTCAACTGCGGGCGAGTATAAGAGCATGTTCGATTTCTGGAAAAGCGATGGTCATGATTTTATTTGGATAACAGATGGCTATGGTTGGCATACGACTCGCTTACCTTTGCGTGAGACTTTTAATTACACAGACTATATTTTGAACTTAGATATGGTTTCAAGGGCTTTATTTGAGGATATTGTAACTACAACGGATAAATGAACGAAAACAAAGATTTCACATTAAAATACAGCCCAGAATATACAACCGTCTGGTCGTTTCCGGAGCGAGGGAGCTGGGCGACGCATAATCCGAAATATCGAGGCAATTTTGCGCCGCAGATTCCGCGTAATATTATTGAGATGTACACGGAGAAAGGTGATTCTATTCTTGACCCGATGGTAGGGGCCGGGACCACTCTTATCGAGGCGAAGCTTTTAGCAAGGAACGCATTAGGGCTCGATATAAATCCGGAAGCGGTTGAGCTAACTAAAGCAGCGCTGCAATTCAAACATCAACCGCCGAGCGAGCAGAAAGTAAAGGTAGGAGATGCGCGTGATTTGTCATTTCTGAAAGATGATTCTTTTGATTTGGTTCTGACTCATCCGCCTTATATGAATATAATCAAATACTCAGATGGGAAAATACCGGAAGATTTGTCGAATATCGGCAGTATGCCGAAATTCTGCGATGAAATAGAGGTAATCGCCAAAGAATTGTTCCGGATTCTTAAACCGGACAAATACTGTGCGATACTGATTGGCGATACCCGTAAAGGGAGACACTATGTTCCGCTGTCGTTTCGAGTTATGCAGCGGTTTTTGAAGGTAGGCTTTGTGCTAAAAGAGGACATTATTAAAGTTCAGCACAATTGCGCGACCACCGAACGCTGGCGACCCAAAGCGAAGCGCGACAAGTTTTATCTTATAATGCACGAGCATTTGTTCGTATTTCGCAAGCCGAGAGTGGGGGAGGAGCTTTCACGGGTGAGGTATAGCAGACTTCAGACTCAAGACTAAAGACTCAAGACGATTGACGACAGACGATTGATTATTGTTGATTTGTTATTTTCATGCCGGTTCCAGGTCTTGTAAGAAATATATGGACAGTGGCTTTGTAAAGCGGTAATTTAGTGCCAAAATTCGAAGGTTGAGCAATCAAGAGTCACTCAATTGAGGTTTAAGAGCTATGGGAGAAAACGCAGAACAAGCCAACGGTATAACAATAAAAAAGGCGCCTGTGGGGCTTGCGGTTTTTGCAATGGTGGGGCCTTCGATGGTCTGGGCGGCGGAATATATCGGCTCGGGCGAGGTCATCTTAGCGACGCGAACCGGGGCCATCTTAGGCATGACGGTACTGTGGGCTATTGTCTTAGGTATATTCCTGAAATTCTGGATAGGTATGAGCGGTGCCCGCTATACCGTCTGCACGGGCGAGGGAATGATAGATATGTTCGAGAGGATAGGGCCTTTTCACTTAGTTGTCTGGGTCGTGTTAGTAATACAATTTATCTGCGCGATATTCTCGATAGGTGCGGTCGCAACGGCGGCGGGGGTCTTTGTGCACAGCATTGTGCCTATCAATACAAAATTAGCCGTGTGCCTGGTTACTATCTTCGCCGTGGCGGTGGCGTGGTCGGGTACGTTCGATGTGTTAAAAATCGTGATGAGCATTTTCGTCCTCGTTATTGTTCTCGGCGTCATATACGTGGCCGTACATGTTTTTCCGGGATTTGGCGAATTGTTACGGAGTTTTAGCTTCAGCATCCCCGAGGTCCCGCAATGGGCGGCGTCGATGGAGAAGGTCAGTGACAATCCGTGGAAGGAGATACTGCCTCTGTTGGGCTGGGGCGCGGGCGGCTTTGCCAGCCAGGTGTGGTACACTTACTGGGTGCTCGGCGCCGGATATGGTGCCGCGGCGGGCAGGGGGTACGGCAGGCCTGCCGATGTGCCGAGCCTTCGGAGGATGAGCCTCGATGCGGCGGAGAAAATAAAGGGCTGGTGCCGTGTGCTCTATGTCGATTCATCATTGGCGATGGTTATAGGAATCGTGGTTACGGGGGCGTTCTTCATCGCCGGGGCGGGGATTCTTGGGCCGCAGCATCTGGCGCCGGAGGGTAATGAGGTCGCCTTTACGCTCTCGAAGGTGTTCTCCGACAGATGGGGCCCTGTGGGCGGCTTTCTGTTTATATTGGCCGGGGCCACGGCGTTGATTTCGACGAACACCGGACAGTTGGCGGGCTGGCCGAGACTATTGGCTGATTCATTCCGGATTTGCATACCGGGCGTTGCGAAGCGATTCTCCTGGAAGACGCAGTTCAGGTTTTTCCTGCTGTTCTTTTTGTGTGCGAATATGGTCATCGTCTTTTTCTTCGAGAAAAGTCCGGTGGTTCTTGTCAAGATATCGGCGATTTTTGAGGGCCTGCTCCTGACGCCGCTGCAGGCGATTCTGGTTGCGGTCGGGCTGTTTGTGGTGATGCCAAAGTTGCTCAGTGCCGAGGCGGCCCGGGTGCTTAAGCCGAACCGGATATTCGCCGTTGGATTGATTATTGCGTTTTTGGTGTTCAGCTATTTCTGTATCGTCCAGATGCCTTCGGTCTTGTTCGGAAAATAAGGTAATCAAATAAGTTCGCCGAAGAGTGTCAGCGGACTGGTCTTTATGATTTTTACTTTTGCAAACTGACCGGCCAGTGATACCGGCCCGTTAAAGACGACTATGTAGTCCATTGCGGTTCTGCCGACCAATTGCGGTTTGTCTCCACTGTCACCTACATTTGAGTGTGATTTTTTACTTAACCCTTCGACTAAAACTTTCACTTCTTTACCTAAATAGTCCCAGCTTAGCTCATCGCTTATTTTCTCCTGGGCCGCGAGCAGCTCGGCGATTCGTTTTTGCTTTACCTCGGCGGGCACGGTGTCCTGGAGTCTTTTGTCGGCGGTTGTGCCCGGTCGAGGCGAATATTTGAAGATGAAACAATTTCTGTATCGTGCTTTTTTGAGTAAATCAACTGTTGCCTGGAAGTCGTCCTCGGTTTCGCCGGGAAAGCCCACGATAAAATCGCCTGCGATGGCGATACCCGGCACGGCGGCTCTGGCCTTGTCGAGAAGCTCCAGATACCAGAAAGCGCTATAGTGGCGATTCATTGCACTAAGGATTTTATCAGAGCCGCTTTGGGCGGGCATGTGCAGATAGTTGCAGACCTTCGGCGAATCGGCCATAACCTGTAGAATCTCGTCGAAGAATTCTTCGGATGGATAGCTGGTAACGAACCTGAGCCACTCGATACCATCAATGTCACTTGCCGTATCAAGTAAATCAGCCAGACAATATGTTCTTTCGCCTTTTTTGTATTTGTACGAATTTACTGTCTGGCCGAGCAGCGTGACCTGCTTTATTCCTTCAGAAGCCAATCTTTTTATCTGTTCGATTATTGCCTCGGGCGGGCGGCAGACTTCCGGGCCGCGGACATATGGCACGATGCAATACGTACAGAAATTGTTGCAGCCTCGCATCACCCGAACGAAGGCCTGAGACGGGATTTGTCCAGCACCAATTTTTAAAGAGCTTTGCCGTAATTTATGGTGGGGACGGTTTTTATCTCGCTGGCATTGTGAACAGGTGGTTGATCTGTGAAAATTGGTGCTGGACTCGATGCCGTAGGCGGATTCGAATCTTTCGAGAGCCTGGTTTTGCATTTCGGTGGTTTTCTGCAGGATTTTTTCCGTTACAGCGAGGCGTTTTTCATTTTTTTCTAAAGCCTGCTTTAGAAGGTCGGCTATTTGCGGGATTTGTGTCGGGCCGCAAACTATATTGACCGCTTCGTGTTCGAGCAGTTTGTCACCGAGCCGTTGTGCCATACAGCCGATGACGCCGACTATCATATCAGGCCGGGATTTTTTTATGTGTTTTAGATGTCCGAGATGTGAAAGGACCCGCTGCTCAGCATGTTCGCGGACTGAGCAGGTATTTATCAAAACAACATCGGCTTCTTTAACGCTTTCGGTTAAGTCAAAACCTGCTTCCTTAAGCGCAGATATAACCAATGTTGTGTCGAGTTTATTCATTTGACAACCGAAACTTTTAATATGTACGCTTTTATCGTTCATATAGAATAGGAGTATATCAACTCAGCTTTTTAAAATCAATGCGTCCGGTCATCAGGCAGTGAGCGATTGAGTTTTCGCTGGAGGTCTTTTAGGCGGTTTGTCTCGTCGAAGCCGAGGAAGATAATTGGAAATGCGGTCTTGTTGTGCATTAACGGCTCATCCATATTGACCCATCGCCGGCAGTATTCGCCATCAGGCGTTCCGGGGATCGGCGAAAAATCCGCTAACATCCCGCGAATGCCCAGGTTATTAACAAAGTGCATCGATGCTTCGAGCTGCTGGATATCAATATGAGGATGGCCGAGGATTTGATATGCCGTAATGTTTGCAGGCTCAGCACCGGCGGAAATAAGATATTCAACTGCCTTTGCAAGCTCATCGGAAAAGACTTTCGAGCCGGTGCGTTTCTGCCACTGTGAAGAGGAACTCTCAAATCCTAAATAAAAGGTCTTAAAGCCGGCCCGCACCATAAGCTCGGCAAGCTCTCTCGTAATGAAGCGGGCGTTAAGGGCATTTGGGCTGTGGAAGTTCACTTTTATATTGCGCTTTACGACCTCATTCAAAAATGGAACCAAAACCTTCTGGTGCTCGAACAGCAAAGCGTCATCATAGAAGGCGATGTTCTCGACCCCAAGCTGACACAATAGCTCTAACTCAGCTAAAGAGTGTTCCAGCGGTCGCGTTTTGAATTGGCTGTAAACCTTCGGGATTGAGCAGTAAGTACATTTGAAAGGACAGCCTTCGGTAAGCTTGAGCACGCCGACCTTTAACTTTTCGTACACCTCCCATAATGCCGGCTGTTTCGGGTCCGGGCTGATTCCCAAGTATTTCCAGAGCGGCTCAAGGTTTGTACCTCGGACTATAAAATCAGCCCCTAATTTTTCTGCGTGGCTACCGAAAAGCGTTACGTAGTTGCCGCCTAATATAACTTTTGCCTGCGGCCAGGCCTTGCGAATATCTTCGATAACTTCCCCGACACCTTTATACCAGTAGGTCATTGTCGTCTGGATAAAAACAAAATCAAAAGATTCTTCCCGCGAAAGAAATTCCTCGAACATGTTGCGGGGCAGGCCGAATCGCCGAAAGTATCGTGGGATTGCTTCGAGGCATGCGGGATTTGGAATCTGCTCACGGTAAAATCGACCTCGACCCCACTGGTCGGATTCGAACTGCTTCTGTCTCGTTGCGAAAGGATGCATCCGGTCGAGATAATCGAAGAGTTTGAAATCCGCTTTGCCGCGCAGGTTTCCTGCGGCGCTCAGCATACCATAAGGCTTGAGCCAGAAATCGTAGGCGGCGAAGTCATAGATGGGCGGATTTACAAGCAGGATTCTTGGCGTCATAATTTTATATAATCAGCACTTAGGACTTGTAAATAAATTATCTTCCATTTTTGGCTGGCTGCGGCTTCGGCCGGCGGTGTCAGCAAAACTCGGACTACCAACCAGTAGGCCTGCGTTTTGCTTCCTTGCCAGCCTTGTCCTCGCTCAGCCAAAAACGAAACCTAATTTCTTTACCAGTCCTTACCGAACGACGGTTCGTTAAGCGTTTTGTTGAGTCATTGCGAGGAGCCCTTCGGCTACGCTCAGGATAAACTCCGCTACGCGGCAATCTCTTATAACCGTTTATATTACAAGGTTTCGAGATTGCTTCGCTGACGCTCGCAATGACGGTGAGAACAATTGTTTCTTCTCTAAGCAACCGCCTTTCGGCACTTATCCTTCCTCGACGACATTAAATCCCATCAGGACGCCAAGTTTTTTGATGTTTTGCATATGGTCGCCGTAGAAGACAGCTCGGTGCAGCAGTGCCATCGTCCCGCCTTTTAGTATGTCGGCGCCCCAGTTATGGAACATTTTGTCGGCATCTTTGACCTTGGTCCAGAACTGTGTGCGGCAGCCGAGCTCATCATGGGTAACCTTGAAAATTTTTCCTGTTGAAATCAGCATGGTATCGAGGTTGATGAACTTGGCGCAGGTGACCATCTGGCCGATGCGATTCTCCACATCCAGTGACACACCTTGCTCGCTGTCACTCTGGGTTCGGATGGTAAAGGGCAGACGCTTGCCGGCCGGACCGTCCATTTTGGTTGCCGAGGTGCAGTGGAAGTGTATCAGCGCATTGCCGGCGGTATCGAAGACAGGGTCGGTGATGAACCCGGGAACTCCGAACGCATAGCTGAACATCAGCATTGTCAACGTCGAGTCCATGTCCCCCTCACAGGCCCCAACGAGTCCCAGGTCGTTGAGCTTGCTATACGTCAGGCAGCCTTTAGCCGGGGCAGCCATGCAGTTTGAGCTCGTGATGGCCTGTGCCCGTTCCTTAATCATAAGCTCCTTTGTCGCCAAGTAGAAACGTGCCGAGTTGATGATTTCTTCGGTGGACGGCTCGACGATTTTCTTGGCCTTGCTAAGCCAGTATTGTTTAGCCTCGATCTGGGCGTCCTTGATGTCAACGGCATTATGGGCTTCAATGGTCTGCTCGACACTAATTGGGATTAGCTCTACTCCCAGGCGTTCCTTGAGCTGCTCAGCAGAACAGGCTGCTTCTGTTCCCAGTGGTCCGCGCACGACGATGATACGCGTTTGCCGCAGATGCGGCGCCACGCGCATCAGTTTGACTACCTGCTCGAGCTCGTCCCAGTCACTGGTTGGCAATAGAACGACCTTTTTGCCGGCCTTTCGCCACTGGGGAAAATACATCCACCCGTGCCCGCTGAAGGGCTGGGAGAATACCGCCGTGGGCAGTCCCGTATCGATGATTCGGTCCATCGCCGCTTTTGGTGCGCCTCCACCGTGGCCGGAAAGATGAAACAGCAAAACGCCATCGGCGTCACCCATCTTGGCCACCACCTTATCTACTTCAGCCGGGGGAATCAATTCGCCGCCTACGAACTCGACGTCGCCGAGTTTGCGCTCCACGTTGGCAAGGTATTTCTCAAACTTGTCAATCTCCTCCGTCGGCCTGGATAAGTAAATCCCGCCAGTCCTGCCAATATAAACCTTGTAAATTTTTACAGCGGGTAATCCGGGCGGCCATTCCTCACTCTCGCCAGCCATCACAGGACGACTACCTAACTGACTGCCTAATAACACTGCTCCCGCTCCTGCTGCACTTGCCCCCAAGAACTCTCGTCGGCTTAAATCACTCATAATTTGACTCCTCATTATTATGATTTCTCGAATCGGCTTTACTTAGCTACGTTGTTTTTTATGTTTATTTATATTTCATATTGTTTTTTTCGAGCCTGGCCATTGCAAATGCCACGCCTGTTGGAAGCGTACTTTTCAGCATCAGACGGGCCAGCACATGATACGGTGTCTTCTATGACAAATCAAGCACGAACTTGTTTAATGCCGTTTTGCTTTATCCGACCGAAGTTGCGTTAAAGCTTTGCCTTTTGGGCTTTGAGAGAATTGTTTGTCATCGCTATGACCGAGCTTGCAGGCGATATAGTATCCGGACACTTCCCAGTCTCGACTAAGAGCCTATCCAAATAACCCGCTCTATTGCGTCCGGCTGCAAAGCCCGATGCCTGCGTTGTCAGCCAAAAATGTTCTCAACGTGGAGAAAACCACGCCTCCGAGCATTTTTGGCCTGCCGCCTTGGCATCGAACTTTTCGCTCGGCCTCATAACGCCCCGGTTATTCGGATAAGCTCTAAAAGATATTGACTTGAGTGCCCTTTATGTGTTAAAATAAGCAAAGGTAACAAGTTATAGATATTAAACTACAGTAAGTGGCCCAAAACCATCAGCGAGGAAGGGGTTAGAAGACGTTCAGACACATAAAAAACTCATTGCTTGGACTGATATTAATTGTCTCTTTGGTCGGTTCCGTGGAGGCTGGCTGTCCGACAGGTGACTTGAACGGGGACTGCAAAGTAAATTTCCTGGATGTCCACATTTTTGCCGAGCAGTGGTTGGCTCCTCCGGAAAGTTCAGCCGACCTTAATATGAACGACGAGGTCGATATGGATGATTTTGCCCTGTTGGCCGACCAGTGGCGCCGGACAGGCATACCTCTGGTAATCAATGAGTTTATGGCCTCTAATAACAATTATACCCAGGACCCACAGGGCCAATATGATGACTGGATTGAAATTTATAACTACGGCACCGATGCTATTAATGCAGGTGGGATGTACCTGACGGACAACCTGTCTGTTCCAGACAAGTGGCGAATTCCCTATGGCAATTCGGCTGTAACAACTATCCCCGGAGGGGGCTATCTATTGATATGGGCCGACAACGATATTACCGATACCGGACTCCATTCGAATTTCAAACTCGACGCAGGTGGTGAGCAGATCGCTCTGTTCGACTCTGATGGCAGTACCCTGATAGATAGTGTTGTCTTTGATGAGCAGACCGGCAGTATCTCCTGCGGTCGCTATCCCGATGCCAGTGACAACTGGCAGCTCTTCGGTTTTCCCAGCCCCGCAGGTGAAAATGTCAGTGTGTACGAGGGCTTTGTTGAGGATGTGGAATTCAGCCATGAGCGAGGTTTTTACGATACGCCGTTTTCTCTCACCCTGGCCACTGAGACCAAAGACGCCGTAATATACTATACACTCGACGGCACTGAGCCATATAATACTGCCAGTGTGGGGCGGTTCCCGAAAGGTATGACCTATGCCGGTCCTATTTCTATCAATGAGACTACGTGCCTGAAAGCAATCGCAATTAAGACCGGCTGGAAGCCTTCAGAAATAAAGACGCACACCTATATTTTCCCTGGCGATGTGGTAAGGCAGCCATCCTCCGGCCAGGCGCTCGGTCGAGGCTGGCCTACAGGTAGTGTTAAGGGGCAGGAGATTAATTACGGTATGAACCCGGACGTGGTTAATGACTCCCGCTATAGAAATAGGATGGAAGATGCGCTGCTGGCGATACCTACTATCTCGCTCGTAACAGACCTGTATAATCTGTTCGATCCCTCGGACGGCATTTACGTCAATGCTCGGAACCAAGGTCGCGCGTGGGAGCGGCCTACATCGGTGGAGCTAATCAATCCCGATGGCAGCGAAGGTTTTCAAATCGATGCGGGCCTGCGAATCCGAGGGGGCTTCAGCCGTGCCAGCAACAATCCTAAGCACGCGTTCCGTCTGTTCTTCCGGGCCGAATACGGCCAGCCGAGGTTGAAGTATCCGCTGTTTGGCGACGAAGGTGTCGATGAATTTGAGAACGTTGACCTGCGAACAAGCCAGAATTACTCGTGGGCTTTTCAAGCCGATAATCGAAACACGATGGTTCGTGACGTGTTTTCACGCGACGTCCAGCGTGACATGGGCCAGCCCTATACCCGAAGCCGGTATTACCACCTTTACATGAACGGACATTATTGGGGCCTCTTCCAGACGCAGGAACGTTCCGAAGCTTCGTATGCCGAGTCGTATTTCGGTGGTGATAAGGACGATTACGATGTTGTCAAGGTTGAGGCCGGCTCGTACGTTGTTGTTGCTACGGACGGCAATGCCGCTGGGTACCGCAGGCTGTGGGAGGCGGCCCGTGCAGGATTCGGGACAGACAGAGCGTACTACAAGATCCAGGGCTTAAATACCGATGGCACCCGTAATCCCAATTACGAAAGGTTGGTTGATATCGACAATCTCATCGATTACATGTTGTGCACTTTCTATGTGGGAGACTTTGATGGGCCGATTTCCAATTTTCTCGGCAACGACCGCCCCAACAATTTTTATGGTATCAACAATCGCGAGAATCCGGATGGGTTTAAGTTTTTCAGACACGATGCCGAGCACTCGTTGTTCGACCGCGATTGGGGTTATGACCGTACCGGGCCCTTTCCGGCCGGCCAGCAGTCTCAGCACTTCAACCCGCAGTGGCTTCACCAGCAGCTTGTGGCTCACCCTGAGTATCGGATGCGCTTAGCCGACCGCGCACATAAATACTTCCTCAATGGCGGTGTGCTGACCCCGGAAGCGTCCACAACTCGTCTAATGGCCCGCGCTGAGCAGATAGACCTGGCGATCATTGCCGAGTCGGCCCGGTGGGGCGATGCCAAGCGCTCAACGCCTTTTACAAAAGACAATCATTGGCTACCCGCCGTAAACTGGATTATTGACAACTACTTCCCATTTCGTACAGAAATTGTACTGAACCAGCTTAAATCCAAGGGTTGGTATCCTCGTGTGGAGGCACCGGCGTTCAGCCATCTTACGGCGCAGGTAAACCCCGGCTTTAATCTGACCATGAGCGCGCCAGCCGGCACAATTTATTATTCTCTCGACGGCTCCGACCCGCGCCTGACAGCGATGTCACCAGAGATTGGTATCAGTACTACCTTCGTAAGCGAGAATGCTGCTAAACGAGTGCTCGTTCCAATCCGCCCTATCAGCGACAGTTGGAAAGGCGATGGGATTTTCGACGATTCAAGATGGTCTGTCTGCCTCGGCGGCCCGGGCGGCCTCGGCTACGAAAGGAGCTCGGGTTATACAGACCTTATCACATTTGACCTCGAAGCACAGATGTATAGAAAAAATGCCACCTGTTATATCCGCGTCCCTTTTGCCTTTGATGGCAGCTCGGACGACTTCGACTTTATGACGCTGAAGGTCCGCTACGATGACGGCTTTGTCGCCTATCTCAACGGCGTCGAGGTTGCCAGACGCAATTTCACCGGTACACCGACCTGGAACTCCAGCGCTAACACCAACCACTCCGACACCGAAGCCGTCAACTTCGAGAACATAGACGTTTCTTCTTATCTCAGCGCGGTGAAGCCGGGTAACAATATTTTAGCCATCCACGGTCTGAATTCCTCCACCACCAGTACCGACCTTCTCATCTCCGCCGAGCTGGTTGCCGGCCAAAACAGTTTTCCTGGTGGCGGCACCTCGCCTGGTGTGCTCCAATATACGGGGCCAATCACGCTGCCCCATAGCGCCCATGTCAAGGCCAGGGTATTGAACGGCCGTATATGGAGTGCCCTCAACGAGGCGACCTTTGCCGTGGGCCAGGTAGCAAATAATATGCGTATCACAGAGATTATGTATAATCCGCAGAATCCAAATGAATCGAACGAACCAAACGAAGAATACATCGAACTGAAAAACATCGGAACCGAAACAATTAATCTGAATCTGGTCAGCTTCACGAATGGAATTGATTTTACCTTCCCGAACCAAGAAGTGTCACCTGGAGAATTTGTTGTAGTTATTCAGGACCGCAATGCCTTCGAATCCCGGTACGGCACAGCTATGAATATAGCCGGCGAATACTCCGGCAGGCTGAACAATGCCGGAGAGCGAATCAGGATGGAAGATGCTATCGGCCAAACGATTCTGGATTTTGACTACAAAGACGGCTGGCGCTCTATTACCGATGGTGAAGGTTTTTCTCTAACTGTAATAGACCCGATTAGCACTGACTCGTACAGTTGGAACGACAAAGAATGCTGGCGTGCAAGTGCATACGCTGGCGGCTCGCCAGGCGAAGATGACAGCGATATTATTCCCGACCCAGGCGCAGTTGTTATTAACGAGGTGTTGGCACATTCGCACGCCGATGCTGCGGACTGGATTGAGCTGCATAATACTACTGAGGTTGCTATCGACATTGGCGGCTGGTTCCTCAGCGACAGCAACTCTAATCTAACCAAATACCAGATTGCCGCCGGGACAAGGATTGCTCCAGATGGATATATTCTTTTTTATGAAGACCTGCATTTCGATAATCCGAGTGCCCCGGGTTCTCATCAGCCTTTTGCCTTGAGCGAGAACGGCGAA
>DATKYR010000163.1:0-32776 GCA_035528395.1 Sedimentisphaerales bacterium | reverse complement strand
GCCTCAAAAAAGGAGAAAATTATGAAACTGCCTGAATACGTTACTACTGAAGAGGTAAAAACAGTCTGCAGAACAATCGGGTTGAGTGATTGGTCTGGAAAAACTGACCCAACTGTTTCGGAGGAAGAAGCATCCACGATCCTTAAAATTGTAAACACTAAATCAATGGAGATTCCTCTTGAGGATTTCAGAAAAGGTTTGGAGGTCGAGCTTGAGCACGGCACCCGATTTGATGATGCAAATGTGACGAACAATCATCCAATTTTAACTGGTAAGATTGTCATAGCCCATCTTAAAGAAACTATGGATTACTATCGGAGAATTGATGTTGCTGAAATGGAAGGCGACTTATTGAAGGCTATATTGTCTCGAAATATCGAGAAAATAGAGTCGAAGTATGAAAAACTTATCGAAGCTCAGAACGCACTGAATCAAGCCGTTGCAAGTCAATTGAAGGAGCGCATCTAAAAAGTCTTCGAACGCGACTTCAAATACCGCGCCGAGCGCGGCATCCGAAGCGGTTCAAGACTGACGTTAAGCGCGGTTCAACGGAATTCAATAGAATGCACGAAGTTCCCTGCTTATTAGGGGAAAAAGCACACTTTACCAGAACAGTATGAATCGGCCTTGGCTCTGAGAAATAATGGTGGGGCAACCCTTCCCTACCGCTGTTATCGGAGGTACGAAAACGGTTTTTGAGCAAAGGCGAGCAGGAAGGGGCTGGTTCGAGTTACTTTGTTTTTTCCAAAACTCCATCCCTGAAGTAATAGCTTTTAGGTTTGCGGTTATCATAAATGAATATTTCGTATTTCCCATCTTCAACAATTTCGGGCGGCCCACCAAAACTTGCTATCAGCTCGTCTTTCGTCATACCTTTTTCGTCCAGCTCGCTCAAGATAGCGAAGCGAACATCGTCAGTTGTGTCAGGATGCGATTCCAAATATGACCGCTTACGACTTTCTATGGCGAGGCCGGTGGTTGTGAAATCAAAGTGGACTTTGTCTGGAACCAAGTGGTCAGACGAACCTGAAACAAGGTCCACAACACCACTTATAATACCACAAATTAAAAAGTTACTCCAAAAACAACCTTGCAGTTTATGCTTAAGCTCCTTTTGTTGTGGCTCACAACCGGGATACACAGCAACCAAAGTGTGGTTTTGATTACGGGCCAATTCAAAACTTCCAGGTGTAGTGAGATAGGCCCCCGTACAAGACGTGACTTTTACGCCTGGTGGCTCCGACGTAACAGGGATAATTTGGTACTTGCCGTTCGTAATCGTAGCACAACCAGTTAGAAACACGAAAGCACAAAGCAGGAGGGTCAGAATTGTCTTTTTTATTTTGCACCCTTCTTGTTCTGCCGATGCTTCTCCAGAGTCTTTGAACGGTGTTTCCTGAGACGGTTCGGATGGTGACTGTTGAGGCTTTTCGGACACTACCTGTTGAGTATCATCAGGTGATGTCTTTTTGGGATTTTCCGGAACCTTAGGTTTTTCTTCGCAAGCCATAATTTATCTCTTTTCATAACCATCCATCGGCATATTCAGACAGCAACTTCAATGTAAGGTAATGACCGTATTTTAGAGACCGATTGCCGAAAATAAGTCCTATGATACCCCTCAAGACCAGAAATAATGGTGGGGCAAGCCCCACCCTACCGCCTGCGTTCGCTCAGTGGCTGCCACCCGTCGTTAGTGAAGAGTGAGCTAAAGTGAATTAAAGTGCCTACCAGCCGTGCCAGATCCACTGCTCGGCAGGAAGTGAGCTAAAGTTGGATACTCCCGCCGTCGCTGAAGCTGTGGCGGACAAGCGATGCTGGATGCTTGATGCTCGAAACTGTCCCTTCGACCCATTCGGCCATGCTCAGGGCAGGCTTTGCTCAGGACAAGTTTCGCAGGAATGACAAGTCACATATTCAAACTATACGCAATACTACCCATTAACCGTAAGAGGCGGTTTTTCAGGAAACCGAGCCCAGTTTATGGCCGGGGCCAATGGTATATAGCCGTTTTTTTGGCCCGGTGTTGATATGGGAGCAGACTATCTTGCCGACGAAGATTATATGGTCGCCGGCGGGTATCTGCGATTCGAGTGTGCACTCGAAATTGGCCACAGCATCAGCTAACAGCAGCGAATCGATGGATTTTGCGGGTTCGGTTTTGCAGTCGAACTCGGCGAATTTGTCGGTGTCTCGGCCTGACTTTGAGCCGAAAAATAAAGCCGCCTCCGACATCTCCGAGGAGGGGAAAGCAATCGTAAAGCATTTTGAGTGAGTGATGGCTTCAATAGAATAATGCTTCTTTGCGACGGCTATTGCCATCATCGGCGGGCTGCCTGATACAATCATTGTCCAGCCTAATGTAACAGGGTTGGCTTTGCCGTTTTTGTCCTTTGCGACGGCTATTACGACCTGTTCGGGATATTTGGTTTTAATTGCATCGGAATATTCAACCTGTTTTTGCATTGCTTTTCTCCGTAACTGGTTTTATATTTAACAAATAAGAATACACGATAGAATTTTAGGCTTATAAACGTATTGAGTTCCTTCGACTCCGCTGCGCTCCGCTCAGGATGACAGAGGAGAGATAGTTTTATATTTACCGCAGAAAAATACACGACATAATTTTAGACTTATAAACGTAAAATGTAAAGTGAGTTCCTTCGACTCCGCTACGCTCCGCTCAGGATGACAAAGGAGAGATAGTTTTATATTTACCGCAGAAAAATTTTGTCTATATCGTATCGTAAATAGAATACGGAAATGAACGATAAACGTAAAGAGAAAACCGTCGCCCCTTCGGCAAGCTCAGGGCAAGCTTACCGGCGACGGCTAAACAAGACCCCCGGCACAGGTCGGGGGGCTAAACAAATAAGAAACACCCGGGTCGATTTCAATATGGTTTCAACGCCATAATAAGTTTTTACAAGGAGAAAGAAGTGGATACAATTGGATTTGTGGGCAGCGGGAATATGGCTGAGGCGCTTATAAAGGGCGTGATAGCGGCCAACGTTTATGCGCCTGAAGATGTTTTCATAAGTGATATTCGGGCTGAGCGGCTTGAATTCATTGCTGAAAAGTATGGCGCGGTTCCCTGTGAAAAAAACAGTGAGTTAGCGGAAAAGGCTGAGACGGTCGTCTTAAGTGTCAAGCCCCAGAATATGACCGAGGCGTTAGAGAGTATAAAAGACTCTATCGGGGCCGTGAAGCTCTTCATATCCATCGCGGCAGGTATAAAGGTCGCAAATGTCACGGATGTTTTAGGTGATATTGCAATAGTACGGGTTATGCCCAACACGCCGGCCCTTATTGGCGAAGGGGCCAGCGCGCTGTTCGCCAACGATAAGGCAAAACCGATGCTGGAGAAGGCGATGGCGATTTTCTCAGCGGTCGGTAAGGTGGTTGTCGTTGAGGATGAAGATTTGATTGACGCGGTAACGGCGGTGAGCGGCAGCGGGCCTGCTTATTATTTTCTTTTGATGGAAGAAATGATAAAGGCAGGCGTAGAACTGGGCCTGCCTGAAGATGTGGCGAAGGATCTTGTGCTTCAGACGGCCAAGGGGGCCGGTTTGCTCGCGGTCGAGGCGGACAAGAACGGTGAAAGTCCCGCTGAGCTTCGGCGGAAGGTTACCTCGCCCGGCGGAACGACAGAAGCGGCGCTTAAGGTGTTCGCGGAGGGCGGGATTAGTGAGCTGATATCGGCTGCTATTACCAGGGCGCGCGACCGGGGGAGAGAGCTTGCAAAATAGGAGACACGGGGGCTGCGCTTTTATATTTATGGGATAGGCGTGCATGATTAAGGCTGAGAATCTAAAGAAGCGATACGGGAACCTTGTAGCGCTGGACGATGTGAGCTTCGAGGTAAAAAAGGGGGAAACCTTCGGTTTGTTAGGGCCGAACGGAGCGGGTAAGACGACCACAATTCAAGTGCTCTGCGGGCTTTTGAAGCCGGACGGCGGAGAGGTGGAACTTGATGGAAAGAGAGACCCGAGTCTCGTTGAGGTTCGTTTATCTTTGGGTGTGGTTCCACAAGCATTGGCGATATACGAGGAGCTTTCGGCGGAAGAGAATCTGCGTTTCTTCGGCAGAATGTATGGACTAAGCGGGCAAGAGTTAAAGGAGCGTGTCGAGGATTGCCTTGAGATAGCAGGATTGAGTCAGCGGAGAAAAGAGCGGGTCTCGAAATACAGCGGGGGGATGAAACGCCGGCTTAATATGGTGTGCTCTTTTTTGCATGAGCCGCCGCTCTTGCTGCTCGATGAGCCGACGGTCGGAGTTGACCCGCAGTCACGCAATTTGATATTCGATACGATCGAGGATATGAAAAAACAAGGGCGGACAATCATATATACGACGCACTATATGGAGGAAGCCCAGCGTCTTTGCGACAGGGTGGCGATCCTCGACCACGGCAGGATTTTGGATATGGACAGCGTCGAGAATCTTATTGTCAAGTATGGAGGGCCCTCCCATATTGAGGCCGAAATTGAAGAAAAAATATCAGACTTTGATAAAATAAAGCCATTTATTGAAGATAAGAATGTGCAGTTCGAAGAGACGAAAATCAGGTTCGAGACCAGCCAGCCTATGGAATCTCTGGCGATGCTTAACCGCAGCGGGGTGCGTTTTCGCTCGCTGAAGGTTCAGACGGCCAATCTTGAGGACGTTTTTCTTAACCTGACCGGACGGAGGCTTCGAGACTGATGAACAAAGCACTTTTACTTGCTATAAAAGACCTGCGGGTACTGCTAAGTGATAAGGGCAATATTTTCTGGGTCTTCGGCTTTCCTGTTTTGTTTGCCTTGTTTTTTGGGGCTATATATTCCGGTATCGGCAAGGAGCCTTCGGGGATGAAAATCGCCGTGGTTGACGAGGACAATTCCGATTATTCAAACTCCTATATATCGAGGCTTGATTCGTACGAGGCGTTAACAATAGTGCGCCTGGGCCGGGACGAGGCGATAGAGAAGATAAGGACCGGGAAAATAGCAGCGGCGGTCTTTTTGGCGGAAGGTTTCGGTGATAACCTCGGGGCAATGTTCGGGGGCGGCGAAAACAAACTTGAGATAGCCTCTGACCCATCGCGAAAGATGGAAAGCGGGTATCTTCAGGGGCTTCTGGCCAAGGCGCAGTTTGAGTCCCTGAGTGATAAGTTCAGTGACAGTGAATCATTTAGCGGCCAGATTGGTATTTGGCGCGATGAAATTGCAGACTCACTTGACCAGGAACAAACGGATATTTATTCGAAGTTTTTCGATTCTCTCGAAACCCTGCTCGATGATGTCGGCGACGAGGGTTTTAAGACGGGTCTTGGGGGAGGATTTCTGAATGTGGCGGAAGTGAAAATAGAAAGAGAGAATAAAGGGCCTATATCTTCGTTTCAGATTACGTTTCCGCAGGCAATGATATGGGGTATTCTGGGCTGTACGGCGACGTTTGCGATTTCAATTGTCAAAGAGCGCACAAATGGTACGTTTGCGCGTCTGCGGGTGGGGCCTATAGGGCGTGCTCATATTCTTGGGGGAAAAGGGCTGGCATGCTTCGCCACTTGTATCTTTATTATGTGCGTTCAGTATGCCGGTGCGAAACTAATATTCAAGATGCCCATAGGCAACCTGTTTCTTCTGGTTCTGGCGGCGGTCTGCACGGTGCTATGCTTCGTTGGTCTTATGATGTTCGTGTGCACACTGGGCCGGACCGAGCAGAGTGTCGGCGGGGCGGGATGGGCAATACTTATGATTATGTCAATGCTCGGCGGCGGGATGGTCCCGTTGATTTTCATGCCCTCGTGGCTGCGCCCGTTCAGCCATATCAGCCCGGTGAGATGGAGCATATTTGCTCTCGAAGGGGCCGTCTGGCGAAACTTAAGCCTGACGCAAATTATAAGCCCGTGTCTGGTGTTGCTGGCGATTGGGTTTACGTTCTTTTCGTTAGGCGTTTTTATGCTGCGAAGACAGGACAACTAACTCCGGCCTTTGGTAACATCGGTGCCAGCGGGCAAAGCGCATACACAAAACACGAATTCTTATGTCGTTTCTATCGATGATTATTGAACCCGACGGATTCTGCCGGTGGTTATTCGACGATGATTGCTTCGACCGGGCATTCTTCAGCGGCCTCCTGAACGGCGTCCTCGTGCTCTTCAGGCACCTCATCGACGATAACCTGGGCCATATCTTCGCCCAGCTTGAAAACTTCGGGACAGGTATCCACACAAAGCCCGCAGGCAGTGCAGGTATCTTCAATTCTGACTATCATAATCAATCCCCTTTGTAATCGATTCCGCCACAGGCGGCTCTTTGATATTTATTCCGCCAAAAGACAGCGGACCTGCGATACTGATAACCGACTACGGAATTTACCATTGCCGGAAAAAATGTCAATTTAAAATTTTTGTGGAAATTGCAATTTTTTCTACTATACTACGGATGTACTGGAGCACAATAAATAATCAATAATCATTAATCATTAATCATTTACAGATGGCTTATACTGTTCTTGCAAGAAAATACAGGTCGCAGACGTTCGATGACGTCATCGGCCAGGACCCTATCGCTCTGACGCTGAAAAACGCTATAAAGACCGACAGGGTCGCGCACGCTTACCTTTTTGCGGGCACCCGCGGGGTCGGTAAAACCACTATGGCGCGGGTGCTGGCAAAGGCGCTCAATTGCCTTGCCGTCGATGAGCCTACCACAGAGCCGTGCTGTAAGTGCAACAGCTGTGTTGCGATAAACATCGGCGAAGATATCGACGTCATCGAGATTGACGGTGCGTCAAACAATAGAGTTGATGAAATTCGTGAGCTTCGTGAGAATGTTATATATCGGCCTGCGCGTTCAAGATTTAAGATTTATATTATCGACGAAGTGCATATGCTCACGGTTTCGGCTTTTAATGCACTTCTAAAGACATTGGAGGAGCCGCCCAGCCATATCAAGTTTATTTTCGCCACCACCGAGCCGAACAAGGTCATTGCGACAATTCAATCGAGGTGCCAGAGATTTGATTTCAACAATATAGGGCCTGCCTCGATAGCCGGGCAGTTGAAGTTCATACTCAAAAAGGAAAAGATAAAGTATGAGGAGGATTTGGTACTGCCGTTAGCGAAAATGGCAAACGGCTCGATGAGAGATGCCCTGAGTCTGTTAGACAGGCTAATAAGCACCGGTATCGAACCGTTGAGCAGCCGGCTGCTTGAGGAGTTTTTGGGCTGCCCGAACAGCGAGAAAATCTGGAATCTCATCGGGCAAATCAGCGACAGCGATGCGGCCGGGACACTTGCGGCGATAGAGGAATTAATCCGTACCGGTATAAGCGAGGTCCAGATAGTCGATTCGCTTATTGATTATATGCGCGATTTGATGGTGGTTAAATCCACGGGTCCCGACAGTGAGCTTGTGATTTTGACCGGCCAGCAGCGAAAGCGGGCCGGCGAATTAGCTGAAAAATTTGATATTGCCGGGCTTGTCTATAACATCTCGACGCTGGAGAAGCTGCGATGGGCCATTAAAAACAGCGATACAAGCCGGGCACTTTTAGAAGCATCGCTGTTGCGATTTGCCTTAAGCGAGCACTTCCTGAATGTGGATGAGCTTCTTTCGCGATTGCAGGCAGGTGCATTGCCTAACATAAAAAAAAAGCGACCGCTCGGCCGTAACATACCCATCAAGGCCATAGCCCAGCCAACCAAATCGCAAATCAGCGAACCGTCTGATTTTTTCGGACTGACTAATATAAACTCGATACAAGACAATTGGCAAAGTCTCTTAGGAGTTATTACCGCCAAACTCGGGCCGGGTACCGGCGGGTTGTTAAGCTCCGCCGTACCGGCTCAATTTGAGGATGGCGTGTTGACGCTTGAGTTCGGCGCATCGGCTCAAATGCAGAAAAAGATGTGTGAGAGTAACGGCCGAGCCGAGCAAATCCAAGCCCTGCTGAGTGAGCAGCTATCAACGCCTGTGAGATTGAAGTTTGAAACCGCTGCCGAGAAGCAGGCACAAGGCGAGCCGACCGCAAAGCAGCCGAAGACAAGCGGCCAAAGAAGAAATGAGCTGATAAACGACCCCGCTGTAAAGACAGTCCTTCTGGGGCTGGATGCAACAGTTACCGGGATAGAGGAAGATTAGTTGAATATAATGGTTTGTAACATGATAAATGCGTAGCGGTTAATAAGGGCGGTTCGCGAACCGCCCCTACCGAGCCATCCCCAAGCTCGTCCCGATGTTTCGGGACTCGCTTGAGGCTGCCACCCTTTTGATGGGAAACTTTTTTATAACGAGAGATAAAAGGCCAAGATAAGAATTATGAGTGGTGCTTATACAGAAAGTTTGAACAGATTAGTCGAGGAGTTTGAGAGGCTGCCTGGGATTGGGCCTAAGACGGCGGAGCGGCTGGCTTTTTATATATTGAAGGCCAAGCCGGAAGAGGCTATGGCGCTTGCTGAGGCAATCCGGGATGTCAAGAACAAGATTAAACACTGCGAAATCTGCTACAATCTCTCGGAAGAACCGATCTGCCAAATCTGTTCCGACCAGCGACGGGATAAGAGTCTGATTTGCATTGTGGAGCAGCCAAAAGATATCGTAAATCTTGAGAAAACCGGGGCCTGCAAGTGGGTTTATCATGTCCTTGGCGGTCATATCGCACCGCTTGAAGGGATCGAGCCTGGCGATTTGACTATTGAACAGCTTGTCAAAAGGGTGCGGGAAGGTGATGTAAAAGAGGTGATAATGGCGACCAATCCTAATATGGCCGGCGACGGCACAGCACTTTATATAAGCTCGCTGCTTAGAGCTACCGGCGTGAAGATTACCCGCCTGGCAAGGGGACTGCCCACCGGCAGTACTATCGAATATGCGAGCGGCAAAATGCTTACCGATGCCATCATCGGCAGACGGGAATTAGAGTAATTTTTCCCTCTGTTTGTAAAGTTTCTCAATTACTCCTCAAATATTGACGAAATTCTCCTGTGAGTCTATGATATAATAGTGGAGACAGGAGTAACGAGCCGGAATAAGGAATTTTTTCAGGTGCATCTATGAAGCTGGAGATGAGAGGACAGATGCGGATGGAGCAGAGGATGAAGCTCGCTCCGCATATGATACAATCGATGGAGATTCTCCAGCTTCCAATCCTTGCCCTTCAGGAGAGAATAGAACAAGAGCTTAACAGCAATCCTGTTTTGGAAATGACCGAGCCTGTGAATCCCGAAGACACCGACTCTGATGAACAACAGTCTCAGGAAGACATAAACGAAAAAGACCTGGTCCTTAACACAGACACCAATAAAGCTGGAGATTTCGAACGCCTTGAGAATCTGGGCGATGGCTTCAAAGACTATATGAACGAGGCGGGTCCTTTCCGGAGGCGGGTTTACAGTGACGAGCCGGACAAAAAACTTGAGGCGATAAAAAATACCGCCGCTCCCCCCCAGTCGCTGCACGAACATTTGGCAGAGCAGTGGCGTATGGTGGATGCCGAGCCGGCCGTGAAAAAAGCCGGTGATATGATTATAGATTATATCGACGACAGGGGGTATCTCACCGTAAGATTGGAACAGCTGCACAACAAGGACAGGGGTGATTTCACGATCGATGATTTGAGGGAAGCGCTGGAGCTTGTGCAGGAATTAGAGCCTGCGGGTGTCGGCGCAAGGGACATGAAGGAGTGTCTGCTTATCCAGATGGCGCAAAGCAGCGAAGATATGAGCTTTGAATCTCGTCTGATTGCCGAGCATATGGATGCGCTGCTTGAAAATCGTCTGCCGGATATCGCGAAAAAAATGAATTGCGGCATCGACGCCATCAACAGGGCCATCGCGCATCTGAGTAAGCTTGACACCTCGCCCGGCTTGCAGGTCGGGCGGGACCGGAACCATCCCATTACTCCCGATGTGATAGTGGAATCATTGGATAATTCTGACGAATATTCTGTGCGATTAGCTGATTATGATTTGCCGCGATTGAGGGTAAACGACTATTATGCAAAAATGGCAAAGGATGATGTGGTTAGTGAAAAAACAAAAAATTTTTTGCAGAATAATTTGCGCTCCGCCCAATGGATTATAGATGCAATAGAGCAGCGAAAGAATACCCTGCTGAGGGTAACCAAGGCGATAGTCAAATATCAAAGGGATTTTTTTGAAAAGGGGCAGTTGTATCTTCGGCCGCTGCCGATGTCGAAAATCGCAAAGGATGTTGGTGTGCATCTGGCCACTATCTCCAGGGCCGTTGCCGGCAAATATATCCAGTGCCCCTGGGGGATATTGCCGCTGCGCAAATTCTTTTCCGGCGGAACCGATGATATCAACGGCACAGGTTTAAGCTGGGAAGCTATAAGGGGCAAACTACAGCAGATTATCGACGCCGAGGACAAAAGCAAGCCCTTGAATGACGAGCAGATACGCAAGAAACTGGCAGAGTTGGGCATCAAAAAATTAGCCAGGCGCACCGTTGCAAAGTACCGCAAGCTGCTAAACATTCCCGCGGCAAGATTCAGAAAAAAATATTAGCCCGGCCTGTGGAGTATCTGGGGGATTTTATTCCGAAAAAATTGTTGATTTTGCCAGAACTTTATATAACTATGTGAGTATGTTATCACATAGTAATTTAGATTAGGAGCTGAAAAATGTTAAGCAAAAGCCGGCAATTATTATTTGAAAGGCAGGCGGAAGTCGCAAAGGCGATAGCGCATCCGTTGAGAATCGCGATTGTGAACTTTCTAAAAGACGGTGAGCAATGTGTCTGTGACATTGCGGAGCATATCGGCTCTGAAAGGTCGAATGTTTCACGGCATCTTTCGGTAATGCTTAATGCCGGCTTGTTAGAGTACCGCAAAGAAGGGCTCAAAGTCATATACAGGCTGAAATGTGCCTGTATCGTGGATTTCTTTTCGTGTGTAAGCCGTGTATTAAAACAGCAGGCTCAAGATAACGAGAGGTTGCTTAGGGCCCTGTAGCCGGGGCGTTTTGCTATGAACCGTTGAGAAGAGAACAATCATGAGTAAAGAATGGAAGATATTTGCAGCACTGATTACAATTTTTGTCGTGGCTTATGCACTGCCTTTAGGTAATCCCAGGATTCAGGAGGCGATTCAGGAGGCGTTCCGGCTGCTTCAGTGGTACGCGCGTAATCATACGTTGGCCTGCGTTGTGCCGGCGCTGTTTATAGCCGGAGCGATTATCACGTTTCTATCGCAGAACTCCGTTATGCGGTATCTCGGGCCGCGGTCTAATCCGGTTTTGGCCTATGCCGTGGCGTCGGTGGCCGGATGTGTATTGGCGGTTTGTTCGTGCAGTGTGCTGCCTATGTTTGCGGGGATATATAATCTTGGAGCCGGTCTGGGGCCTGCCACGGCCTTTTTGTACTCCGGGCCCGGGATAAATGTCCTTGCCATTTTTCTCAGCGCCCGTGTTCTGGGTTTCTCAATCGGAGCGGGAAGGTTCATCGGGGCTGTGAGCTTCTCCGTGATTATCGGATTGCTTATGGCAACGGTATTTCGTAAAGGCGAGCGGGCGAAGGCCGAGGCCGCTCTGCAAATGCCTGAGCCGGAAAAACCTCGTCGTCATATAGGTAAGACCGCCCTGTTTCTTGCATGCATGGTCCTGTTTCTCGTATTCAGTGACTGGTTCAATCCCGGCAACGTTAGCGTTAAAACTACCGACGGCCGAGAGTTGAAAGCAGTTGTCATTCACGAGACGAAGGATGCCATCCGCTTTCAGCTCGAAGAGGACCTGGGTGATGATAAAACCGGTGACAAGATAGAATTACAGAAAACCGAAATAGCCGATATGCAGGAGCAAAAGACCTGGGTGATAGCCGTCCATCACGTAAAATGGTATCTGGCGGGCCTGATGGGACTGCTTGTGGCGCTGATGGCCTGGCGATGGTTTGAGCGGGATGAGCTTAGCGAATGGATGCATAATACGTGGGAGTTTGCCAAGCTTTTAGTGCCGCTGTTATTTGGCGGTGTTTTTGTCGTCGGCTTTGTGAGCGTTCTGCTGCCGGAAAAACAGGTAGCGCAGTGGGTGGGTGACAACAGCTTACGCAGCAACCTTGTCGCCAGTGTAATCGGTGCGTTCTGGTATTTCGCCACTCTGACGGAGATTCCCATCACACAGGCCCTGATGAAGCTGGGTATGCACAAAGGGCCGGTCTTGGCGCTGCTACTGGCAGGGCCTGCTCTGTCACTTCCGAACATTCTTGTTATTCGGAAAGTTATTGGAAACAGCAAAACGATTGTTTTTATTCTGCTCGTAGTTGTGATGTCCACGATTGTGGGAATGTTCTTCGGTGTATTTTGGGGATAGATAGTATCTGTTGCGGAAAGCAAAAATCGACGATGTCACCCCTGCGAAAGCAGGGGTCCAGATCGAAAAAGGTGGGTTCCCGCTGGAGTTTATCCCGCACGTGATGCGGGGCGGGAATGACAAATACTCTATCCGCAACATGAATTAGACAGGAAAAACAATAAAAATCAATATTCCGACGAATTAAGTTGTTCAAGACTGTAAAGGAGGCAAAATTATGGATCGCAGAGGATTTCTGACGACAGGACTCGCGGCCGGAGCAGGGGCAATTTCCGCGGGAGTATCACCCGCCATGGGGCAGAGCCCGGGAAAGTTAAAGATTATCGGCATATGCTGTAGTCCGCGTAAAGGTAAGACAACTTACAGGGCCCTGGAGATATGTCTGGAAGCCGCTAAGGAGGTGAACAAAAAGATTGATACCAGACTCATCGAACTGGCAGGTTTAGACATCCGGCCGTGCAATGCTTGTATGGAATGCAAAAAAGGACTCAAATGCAGCATTGAAGATGATTTTGCCGGATTAATTCCGGTTTTGGCGGATAAAGAGGTTGCCGGAATGATTATTGGCACGCCGGTTTACTTCGGGATGATGACCGCTCAATGCAAGGCTTTTCTCGATCGCTGTGGTATGTTTCGTTTTAATAACTGGATTTTCCGTAACCGGGTTGGCGGTACACTGGCCGTAGGGAGTATGCGCAATGGCGGGCAGGAAGTCACCTTACAGGCGGTCCGGACGGTTTTGCTGTGCCACGATATGATATGTGTCAGCGAGGGCAAGGACACGGCCCATTTTGGCGCGACGCTTGTCAGCGGCGGTGAGGGTGGAATCGAGGCGGACACGTTTGGGCTCAAAACGGCCCGCAGTCTTGGTCGCAGGGTGGCCGAGCTGGCGTTAATGGTTAATCTTTCCGAAGATAAAGGTAGCAAAAGTTAAAGAAATGCTTTTGGCTCTCTATAAAAGTAATGCTCTGTTTAAAACGTGGACTGTCATTCTGAGGCGAAGCCGAAGAATCTCATTTCTTGAGCCATAAAGAGATTCTTCACTCCGCTTCGCTCCGTTCAGAATGACAGTTTTTGTAGCTTTTCAACAGAGTATAAAAATAACTGTAGGTTAGCTCTTGGCAATCAGAGAATAATGCCAATGTGTTCTATCAAAAAAATCGCACCGGCGTCCGAGTATCCGCCGGAAGAAGGTTGTTACCTTCGGGGCAACGACTATTCGCCGGTTGCGGTTGTTGTTATTCTGCGATGGATGCGCGAGGAAACACCTCCGGACATCGAGAAATTGGTCAGACTGGCTGTTGAAAGCGGAGCAGCGCTTGCCGGGACGCTTCAAACGGAGAATATTGGCTTGGAAAAAGTAATCTGTAATATCGTCTCGAATCCTAACATCCGATATTTGATTGTATGCGGCCCGGAGTCTCCGGGGCATCTGGTGGGTGATGCGATACTGGCGCTGGAAAAGAATGGAACGGACGACCGCAGGCGTATCATCGGAGCAGAGGCGCCCACTCCGTACCTTTTCAATATTCCTGCTGAATTTGTAGAGCGCTTTCGCAGGCAAGTTACTGTAATAGACCTTATCAACGAGGGTTCGCCCGAGGTTTTACGACAGGCTGTGTGGTCTTGTTATCAGGAGAAACCCACCTCATTCAGAGAATATGAGCTTTACGATGCAGGTGCATACCCAGAGGCGCCTTTAAGTGGTAGAATTACCTGGAAAGTAACTCAGCCGTCAATGGCACCAAAGAATGATGAGGAACAAGCTCAGCGTGAGAAAATAGAGGCATTGATGGAACGTATTAAGAAAACGGCTGAGAAAAGAAAACATCCTGCTCCCAAAAAAGAAACAGACGGTTCACAGAGTGAAAATGAAAATGACGATGAACATACAAAATAATTAAGAGAGGAAATAGTAAAATGATTGATGCAAATATCAAAGAGCTCATTGCAATAGGGGCTTCTGTATCAGCGAATTGTCATCCCTGTATCAAGCATCATGTTGGTAAAGCCCGTGAAATGAAAATCGACGAAGCTGAAATTCAGCAGGCTGTTGAGGTCGGGCAAATGGTCAGGAAAGGCGCTGCCGGACAGATGGATAAGCTTCTTGAAGAATTGTCAAAATAAACTTCGAGGTGTTTTACTATGAGTCAGCCGGATGAGAAAATTAGAGAAACAGTGCGCGAGGGGTATAGTCAGATAGCACAGGGCGGTTCGGGCTGCTGCGGTTCATCGACGCCGGACAAGCTTGCAGAAAGGATAGGTTATTCGGGCGAGGAGCTTGAGCTTTTGCCCGAAGGGGCGAACATGGGGCTGTCCTGCGGCAATCCGACCGCTATTGCGAATCTCAAGCCCGGGCAGGTCGTTTTGGACTTAGGCAGCGGCGGCGGGTTCGACGTCTTTATCGCTGCGAAAAAACTCGGCCCGGACGGCAGGGCCATCGGGGTCGATATGACCGCTGAAATGGTAAGCAAGGCAAGGGCGGGCATTCCGAAATTTACGGAAAAGACGGGACTGTCCAATGTTGAGTTTCGTCTGGGCGAGATAGAGCATCTTCCCGCAGCGGATGGTAGTGTCGATGTAGTGATCTCGAACTGTGTGATTAATCTTTCGCCGGACAAACAGCAGGTCTGGCGGGAGATTGGCCGGGTGTTAAGGCCGAGCGGCAAGGCGTGTATTTCCGACCTTGCCTTGAAAAAGCCTTTGCCTGAAGAAGTCTTAAAGTCCGCCGCGGCACTGGTTAGCTGTGTAGCCGGTGCGGTGCTGATCGATGAGACGATAACGATGGCAAAACAGGCGGGGTTGGAGGATGTTGAGGTTACTGAAAAAACATACAACATCGATGTGATGGTCGATTGCAACGACCCGATTTACAAGCAGGTAATGGAATACCTGCCGGAAGGGACGAAAATCAGCGATTATGTTATTAGTGTTGACATCACGGCATTTAAGAAATAGCCGGTAAGCAGAGAGAAATCGTATATGACAAATGACAATTCGATTAAGAAGCAGGACAAGGGCCTGAATATCTTTGAAAAGTATCTGACCATCTGGGTGGGGCTTTGTATTGTCGGCGGAATCGTTTTGGGCAAGGTTGCTCCGGCAGTTTCCACCTACCTCGATAGTCTGGCAATTTATGTGAACAAAGCCCCGGTGGTTTCAATTCCGATAGCGGTGTGCCTGTTTTTTATGATGTACCCGATTATGGTCAAGATTGATTTTACCGAGGTGCTTAAAGCTGGTAAAAGTATTCGGCCTGTAGGCTTGACCCTCTTTGTTAATTGGGCAATCAAACCGTTTACTATGTATGCGATATCGGTGTTTTTTCTTGGCACGGTATTCTACGGTTTAATAGGCCCGGATGCTGTTGACCAGGTAAAGATGCCTTTCGGTCTTGATTTACCTGTTGGTGCTGCATACGGGGCCGGAACGGTTATTGAGGTTGAAGGCATTAAGATGCTCCAGGTTCCCCTTTGGAGAAGCTACCTTGCCGGTTGTATTCTTCTTGGGATAGCTCCGTGCACGGCCATGGTTCTTGTTTGGGGCTATCTTGCTAAAGGAAATGACGGCCATACACTCATAATGGTGGCCATCAACTCTCTAACCATGCTCTTGCTCTATGGCCTATTAGGTGGATTTTTACTTGGCGTGGGCAGACTTCCTGTTCCCTGGCAGGCGTTGTTGTTGTCGATTGCAATATACGTTGCCTTGCCGTTGGTTGCGGGATATTTGTCGCGAAAATGGATTATCGCGGCCAAGGGGGAAGACTGGTTCAAGGAAAAATTTCTGCATTTTCTGACGCCTGTGACAATAATCGCATTGCTTTTAACCTTGGTTTTGCTGTTTTCATTCAAGGGAGAGGTTATTCTTTCCAACCCATTGACGATTCTCTGGATTGCGATACCCTTGTTTATTCAGACCAACCTTATCTTCTGGCTTGGCTATGGGCTGGCAAGGATTTTGAAACTCGAATATCGTGATGCAGCTCCTTCTGCAATGATAGGGGCGTCCAATCACTTTGAGGTTGCGATAGCTACGTCAACAATGCTGTTCGGCCTGTCTTCGGGGGCGGCCCTTGCAACGGTTGTCGGTGTTCTTATTGAGGTCCCGGTAATGCTGATGCTCGTGCGGATATGCCTTAAGACACAAGGCTGGTTCGGGACCGTACAGGTCGAAAGTAATTGAAAAAGAATAAGTTTGATTTGAAACTTTTTTTCAAGAGGATATGCATATGAAGAAGATACAGATTCTTGGTACGGGATGTCCCAAGTGTAAGAAGTTAGCTGAAAATGCCGAAGCGGCCGCTAAGGATCTCGGAATCGAGTTTGAGATAGAGAAGGTCACGGGCATCAATGAAATTATGAAGTTCGGCGTGATGGTGACACCGGCACTGGCGGTGGACGGCGAGGTCAAAGTGGTCGGCAAGGTCGTCTCGCCGGATGAAATTAAGGGAATGCTTGAATAGCACCTTGTTGTTTGAAAGAGGATGTTTATTACCGTGAAGGGATGTAATTGTGAGTGATACAAATTCGTATGAAGGTGATAATGGTGTCATAGAAAGCGAGAGTGGCTATGTTATTTAAGCTGATGCAAAGTGCTTTTATTTCACTGGTCCTTATGTGCTGTGGTTGTCAGGAGCGCGAGGCCGATGGGGCCTCTGATTTATATAGAGGGCAAAATGGCAACAACGGCAAACCGACAATTATGGTATATTACTTTCACAGGACAGCCCGATGCCCAACATGCATTACTATTGAATTAAATACGCATCAAGTCATACAAGACAATTTCCAGAAGCAGATTGCAGACGGCAGACTGATATGGATGCCGATTAACCTGGACGAACCCGGCGGTGAGGAATTTGAAAAGGAGCTCGACATCGGCATCAGCACTCTCGTATTGGCAAAGATACTGGATGGCAATCGCATAGAATATAAAAAGCTTAACGAGGTATGGACGCTTCTGAGGGACGAGGAAGGATTTTCCAAATATGTGAGGGATGAAATAAATAAATTTCTTAATGATAAGTGAACAAATGAATTTCTTGTTACAGTGCCCGTTCTGCAGAGGGGGCAGAGCAATTCATCCGCTGCTTCTGCTGGCGGTCATTGCCGGGGCCTGGTTGCTGGTGAGCTGGATAAGGGCAACATTTAGAAAGGAAGGTGCTTCTTATATGAACAATGTTGGGAAAATATTAATTGTAATAGGTCTGATTGCCGCTGTGGCTGTTGTGATTATTATTAAGCAGCAACACAAGGCAGATTCCGGAGCAGTTGTCGATGAGGGGCCTGTTAAAGTTGCGGCGGTTCCCAAGACCGAGGGGCCGGAGGCCGTTAGGGTCGATGCGCCAAAAGGTTTGCCGCGAATGGTGGATCTGGGCGCAGATAAGTGCATCCCGTGCAAAATGATGGCCCCTATCCTTGAAGAATTAAAGAGTGAATATGAGGGCAGGCTGATAGTTGAGTTTATCGATGTCTGGAAAAACCCTGCGGAGGCCCCGAAGTATGGCATTAAGCTAATACCAACACAAATATTCTTCGACGCTTCGGGCAAAGAGCTGTTCAGGCACGAAGGCTTCTTCTCCAGGGAGGACATCCTCTCGAAATGGAAAGAGTTTGGCGTCGACCTGTCCGTTAGTGTGCCTTTCTTTGAGAGACTCAAGCCGGCTCAGGCCGATAACAGGAGTAAAGACAAAATCTGCTATATGTGTGACGGTGATATCGAACCGAAGACGCTTGTGGCCGTTGAGACCGAAAAAGGGCCGGTTCGGCTGTGCAGCCCGCATTGCTATTTTATTATGTATTCGTGCCTGACCGAAGACAAGACCGATTTCGAAAAGAAGGTTACTGTTACCGATTGGGCATCCGCCCAACGGGTCGCCCTTATGGATGCAGTTTATCTATACGGCGTTAATGTAGAAAATAGCCGGCCGTGGATACAGGCCTTTGCCGGTCGTCAGGCAGCCGGCATTGAGCAGCAAAGCAACGGTGGCAGTATCGTCGGATTTGGTGATCTTAAGCAAACGGAACTTTCACACCGTTGTGGATTTTGTGATAGGGCCTGCTATCCGCAGGATGCGTCAGCGGTTATCGCCGGGGGGATACATACTTATGGATGCTGTTCGCATTGTGCGCTGGGGGTGGCGGCCCGTACGGGTCTGGATATTGAAGTATGTGAGCGGGACCGGCTAACCGGTGAGCCGATTGTCGTTAAGACACTCGGCGGAAAGGTGGCCTCACTGGAACCGGCGACGGCCGTTGCCTGGTTTGGCCAGCGCCAGAAGCCCGACGGTACCTGGGGCTCTGCCGGCTGCTTCCACCAGGGATTTTTTGTCTCTTTAGAGAACCTCAAGAAATGGGTCGAGCAGAATCCTTACGAGACCGGCAGGATGATAAGCATTAGTCAGGCGCTGGCAAACAAAATGAAACTGTCACCCGAGCAAATCCAGAAGGCCTGCAAGATAGGTGAATGTGTCCCGAAATAATATTTTATGACTGAGCTGCTGTTTTCTATGCGCTAAGTCGAATATGAGGAGTATAAAAATGAAGCGATTCGACATTACAACAGTTATGTATCTTTCTTTGTTGATGCTGGTGGTGCCCCTCGAAGGGGCCGAAAAGAGCAGTGCTATCGACCCATCTTCGTCATCAAAACCACGGACAGTCAATGAGCTGTATCCGGGCTTGACAACAGGAGCGATGAGCTGCGCCGTTACTTCAGAGCTTCCGGAAGGAGTAGTGCTCAAGGCCGGAGAGCTGGTGATTGAAAACAATGAGCTAATCGAAGAAATCGGCAAGGCGCCGGAGCAAATTCGTCCAAAGCTCAAAAAAAATGCCTTTTTCGTTTTGGAGCAAATAGCAACGTTCAAGTTACTCCTAGCCGAGGCAAGAACCGAGGCAGCCACAAGCGGCAAGGACATCCAGGAAAAGGATGAACAGACAATTATCCAGGAGTATTTGAGTGCCTTAGCCAAGACGGTGAAAGTCGGCGATGAAGAATTTCTCGATTTCTACAACGGCAATACGGAAATGTTCGGCGGTGCTTCTCTGGCTAAAATGAAGCCTCAAATCGAGCAATTCCTGCTCCAGCAGAAACAGCAGGAGCTTATTAATGAGCACATTCGGACCATCGGCCGCAGAATGCAGATTGAAATTTCCGCCTCGTGGCTCAAGGTCCAGGCGGTTTTGGCGAGAGACAACCAGGTTGACAAAGCCCGCGCAAGTGGCAGAGCCTCCCTTGTTGATTTCGGCTCGACCGGATGCGTGCCGTGTGAGATGATGGCGCCGATACTTGAGAGGCTGCGAGAAAAATACAAGGGTAAAGTTAATGTTCTCTTTATTCATGTAGGAGAAGAACCGATACTTGCATCACGTTACGGTGTGCAATCTATTCCAGTCCAGATATTCTTCGATAAAACCGGCAAAGAGGTGTTTCGCCACGTCGGTTTTTTCGCAGAGGAACAGATCGAGGGAAAACTGTCGGAAATGCGGGTCAAATAGCGGATGGAAAAACTTTTTACAACGCTGACACACGCTGTTGAGGGGACGCCGGCAATAGCCCTGACTGCTGCTTTTGTATGGGGTATTTTGAGCATATTGCTGAGTCCGTGCCACTTGGCCAGTATTCCTTTGATCGTAGGATTTATTGATGAGCAGGGGAGAATTTCGACCAAACGAGCCTTTATCATATCGACCCTTTTTGCAGTGGGCATTTTAATTACGATAGGTGCTATAGGGGCTGTTACCGCTGCTGTCGGTAGAATGATGGGAGATGTCGGCAAGTACGGCAACTACTTCGTTGCCCTGGTATTTTTTGTTGTCGGGCTGCATCTTTTGGGTGTAATACCTATGCCCTGGAGCGGGCCGGGCCGGGTTGGTATGAAACGAAAGGGAATGCTCGCAGCGTTTATTCTCGGGCTGGTGTTCGGCATTGCTTTGGGGCCCTGCACTTTTGCATATATGGCGCCTATGCTGGGGATTACCTTCAAATTAGCTGCTACGAATCTCTTCTATGGAGTATTGTTGCTTATAGTTTATGGCTTGGGACATTGTTCGGTCATCGTTCTGGCCGGCACCTGCACCGAACTGGTGCAGCGATACATGAACTGGAACGAGAAATCCAGGGGCGCGGTAATTCTTAAGAAAATCTGCGGTATCCTTGTGCTTATGGGGGGTCTTTACCTGATTTTTATTGCCTGATGGGGCAATTCCACCCTGCCATGCATTGAGAAATAACAGAGTACATCGTATCATAACAAGGGGCATTTAATGTTCTTTGTATAATCCGCCCCCAAAAGTCAAAAAACTTGACAGGGGGAGCAGCGAGCAGTATATTCAAGTATCGACGGTTAGTGTCGTAAGTTTAACTGGCTCATTGTATAATAGTCGAAGCTTCGTCACAAAGGTAGGAAGATCATGAGTTCCTAGCCTGTCACGAATTGAAAAGCATAGCTGTTTTGAATGAGGATAGTGGAAAATGAGTTTTGTAGGAAACAGGAGAGGACCCAGAAAATCTGAGATTGTCCAAAAACTTGGTCCAGATTATTTTGGTATTTCAATGGACCAGCTTGAGGCTGAGATCCAACTATATCGGAATGATGAGTTCAATGGCCTATTCGATCCGGTTTACGTGGACAAGGAAGAGCGTCATTTTATTATATTTAATGCTCCAAATGGCGGTGTCCAGAGATTTTATCTTGAAGAGAATGGTTATCATCTTGAAGGCAGCATTAATGAAACCCAAGTGGAGGATGATGACTGATGTCCGGAGGGAACATTGATTCAACACTCGAATTGGCTAATCGGGAAATCTCTAAATATCTTGAAGACGCACTGAAAGCTGGCCGGATTGACCAACAATTGTATGAAGAAGCTAAGGAGCATACTTTTCCAAACCTCGAACGGTGGCTTAAGGATCCATACATTGGTAAGAAACTGCCACACCTTAAGGAGGGGATTTGCAACACGATTAAGAAAAAGAAAAAAAGCAAAAAATGGGAAAATGTTGCGAACGCTTTCCGGCAGTCTGTGCGTTTTGGTACAGGGGGCATACGAGGTCTGATGGCGTTTGATAGAAAATCCATTATTTTATTGAAGAAACAAGGAATAGATGCGCCTATACTAAAGGGGCCAAACACAATTAATGATTTGGTTTTTTTGTTAACTTCGGTTGGCGTAGCTAGGTTTGGAAAAGACCAGCATCCTCCTTTCAAAAAAGTAGTTATCGGCTACGACAGTCGTATCAGAGGGTATGATTTAGCTAAGATTGTTGCGAGACTGTTCTTAGCATATGGCTACAAGGTATACTTTTTCGATGCACCTTGCCCATATCCGGAAGTGACCTTTGCCATTCCACATGAATCGATCAAGGCAGACGTGGGCATCTTTATTTCTGCCAGCCATAACGACTACCGATATAATGGTTATAAGCTGTCGTGTGCTAACGGTTCGCAGTTTGATCCCAAAGAGCGAGACGAAATGTATGAAAAGTATATTGTGAGGGCAAAAACTAAACAAATAAAGCTCTGTCCTTCTTTTCGCAAAGCTCCCAAAGGTAAGCTATGGTTTCTTGGAGGGGAGAAGCCTAACCCTAAGTTTGATTATGAAGGCAAGAGAAGATTTCTCATAAATATGCACAAAAAGCACCGTGACCATGTTAAAAGCTTCCTGCTTACGGAGCATCTTGAACGACAGCAGAAAAGGTCCAAAAAACCTTTGAGAATAGGGTATTGCGCGTTTCACGGAGCCGGTCGCATAGCTGTCCCCAGACTACTAAAGGAGGTTGGATTTACGGATATCAAGTCAATTAAACACAAGGGATTGAATAACCTAAACGGATTATTTCCTTCATTTTGCCGTAAGCCGGGACGTGAACAACAACCGGACCCGGGTGACCCACGGGCCGCTAAGATCGCTGTCGACGCATTCAAACATGATTATCCGAGGCAATTCGGTAATATCGACATTCTTATCGGCACAGACCCTGACGCTGACCGATGTGGTGTTGTTGTCAAAGTACCCAAAAATCAACGGCATCTACATAGTGGTAAAGATTATTACCTTCTCCCGGCCGATGATATGTGGGCTCTCGTTCTCTGGTATCGACTTCATATGGACATTGAGAAATATGGGCAGGTTAAAGACGCAGACAGAAAATTTGTGGTTCTATCCCATACAACCTCAGACAGTATAAATCGCCTGGCCCGCAAGCATGGCCTTGGGGTGGTCAGATCCTGGGTAGGTTTCGCTTCATTGGCGGCTGCGACCCGCGATGTCTGGGATGGGAAGGAAGACCAAATTTTACACCTTGTTGATGGCCGAGATCAGACATACTCAGATCTTTGTCATCCTTTCGTATGTGACTGTCAAGGTATGGAAAACGGCAAGCGGTCTGTTAATGTTGGAGCAATGGAGCAGAGTAATGGCTTCTCCATTCTGGGAGGTCCTCCTCCGGATGGAAAATCTCTTGGAGTTGGTGGTCACGTTCGTGATAAGGACGGGACGTTTGCCGCTCTGCTGACAGCGGAAATCGCTGCGTGGGCCAAAGAGAGAAGAACCAGCCTCATTGAACTCCTCGATAAACATATATATCTCGACTCTGATATCGGCTTATTCGTGAATCTTTACGAGCCAGATCCGCTCGACGGGGAATACCCTGGCATAGAAGGAGATCGGCTTAAAAAGTCGATTTTGCGTAGAGCGCTTGGCTATTTCCAACTTGCCTTGAGTGGTGATTTGGAAATTGCAGGTCTTCCTGTAAAATCAGCCTGTATCTACCGGACCGGCAAATACGATATTATATATCCGCAAACCTATGATTTTCAATTTCCGGACGAGGGTGTGCGTTTCTTCTTCGACGAGGAAAAACTGCAGCATGTTACAATCAGACCATCAGGAACTGGAAATGCGCTTCGCTTTCATATTCAACTTCATGATGATTCAGTCACAGAATCGAATCTCATCAACAAGAAAGAAGAATTACTGTCCAACGGCAGGGATATCATGGACAACATAAGAAAACTGCTTAAAGCCCCGAGAGCATAACTTGGCGGATGCCAAGGAGAACCAAATGGTAGACAGTGTGTCAGAACTACTTGTCAGGATCATCTGCCCTCTTACTGTAGCGCTGGTTTTATACCTCTGGAAACGCCTCGTTGACCAACTTCGGAAACCACAGCTGACGAAAAGGATCATTCCTTACGGACCACTGTTAGTACTGATAATTGTCGGTCTTGCCCCATTGTGTTGGACTCTTTACTCTTCGGCTAAGGGAATCCCAGTTTGTCACGCACAGTTTTGGCTCTCAGGTTCTACTTTGCTCATGCAACTCGTGACTGTAGCGCTGCTGTATTGCTGGATTCGCCAGAATTCCGAGCAACACATTCAGCAAGCCATAAGGACAAAAGACCAGCAATATGATGAATTCCTCCGTGCACAGGCTCACGTAATGCGAGGACCCGCGAAGGCCACGATAGATCAATATGATCAAAACCCAATCCTCGTGCGCATCGGGCCAAACAAGAAATCCGCGCGCACTATCCCGATACGCCGCCTGCACATACGGGGTTTTAAACCTGGCCAGAGGTTATACCTGAGCCCCAGAACCTTTTCGGACGGGATACATTTCTTGAAAGAACAGATTGACAGTTGCGCACCAGCAATTGAACCACATCTCTGCGTGGGTATAAATAGTATTGGTGGTGTTATTGCCAGCTTCTTTTCTAGAAACCTTGGAACCGGCAAAATACCGCTCGGATTCGTCCGAACCGAGGGAGAGGACCACCGACTCACGGAGCCACTGTTGCCAGCATGCAAAGCTGTAAGGACTATTCTCGTTGCTGACATAGAAGTGAAAAGGGGGCAGTCACTGGCGAATGTCTCGCGGTTTCTCCACAAGAAGTACGGTCACGACACAGAGATAAAAGTGGCGGTGCTAGTTGCAGCGGGCGTGAAAGCAACTATCGAACGCATCGAGGAACTCAAAAAAGATTACAAAGGAGTCTTCGAGGCAGAACCTTGCCATCTCCCCGACTTCCTCGCGTTTACGTCCCGTAATAAGGTAAGAGTATACGGGAATATTCGCTGAGTTTAACGAAAACGCTATAACTGCTGTGTCGCCTTTATGCTGCGTGGAATGGCATCTTAAGGACCTAGAAAGTGGACAAGGACATAAATCACCTTTTGTCAGTCACCGTGCGAACCGTTCTTCAAGCTGGTGCGCAGGCAACTGATTTTGATCTGCGGCGCGTAGTTAGCTACAAGGATTACCGGGAGCCTGTGACTGAGGCCGATCTCGCGGTCGAGCGCTATATCAGTGAGAAGATTAGGAACCAGTTTCCAAGCCACGGATTCGATTCTGAGGAAATGGGGCAGCGAAACACAAAAGCAAGATATGTCTGGATACTCGATCCGATTGACGGAACCAAGTACTATGCCAGAAACATACCCTTGTACTCGATCTCGCTTGCGCTAAGACGGACAGATGAACTCGTCCTCGGCGTTGTCTATGCTCCCGAATTGAATCGAATGTACTGTGCAAGTGCAGGAGGGGGTGCTACATTGAATGGTCAGTCAATTCGTAGTTCCGATGAAGATGCTTTGGAGAAAGCTTCCATTTGTCTGGAGATACCAAGTAGAGGCTCCTCCGAGGCCGAACTGCGCCATGCACTGGAAAAAATGTGCGTATTGATAAAGAAGGCGTACAGAGTTAGAATGATAGGGGTTGGGTCGTTAGGACTGTGCTTCTGTGCTGCGGGTGGCTTCGATGCTTATGTCAACCTGGGAACACTCTGGAAGCACTATGATATTGCAGCAGGCCAGGTCATCGTGCAGGAAGCGGGCGGTGAATTCTATTATGTTGGGAAACAAGGGAGACAGATTATAGCTGGACCGGCGACGCTTTGCAATGAGATTCGGGAAGCTCTGAAAATTTGAAATGCTCACGATTACTGCGGTAAGGTTCATTGTTGACACTTCAAACACTGCCAGTATATAGTATTTGGCGGATCTAACTGGCTTTTTGCACGAATTGGCCAAGAGCTACAAGAATCTGTTTTAGTGAGGAAATCCATAGTATGGATTCTACAATTTTCAAGACGGATGAAATAACAGGGATTTATCCCGACCAAATCGACGAAGAAGGTGCATGGAAGATAGGCTGTGCCACGGCCCGTTTTTTGCGGTCTCTGCTTAGCGGTTATGAGCGGGGCCAGGCTAAGGCTCAGTCGCTGTGTGTCGGTCGCGATATGAGGACGCATAGCGAGGCGCTGGCCAAGGCCCTTATTAAAGGGATGAATACCACCGGTACGAACGTGATTGATATAGGAATGGTTGATACGCCGCAGATGTATTTTGCAATCAATCATCTTGGCACCTGCGGCGGTGTGCAGGTTACCGCTTCCCATAATCCGGCCAAGTATAACGGCTTTAAGATATCCGGCCTGGGCGCAAAGCCCATTGGTGTCGATACCGGCTTGAAGGACATAAAACATGTTGCAATGGCTTTACTTCATACAAAGGGGAAAGCCACAGGCTCGGTGCAGAAATATGACCTGACCGCCGAATACAGAAATCACGTGCTGAAGTTTCTCAGCCCAAATATAAAAAAGATGAAGATTGCCGTTGACGCTTTCAATGGAATGGCGGGCAAGATTGTCCCGGACATTTTCAGCAACCTGCCGGTAGAAATCGTTGCTCTTAACTTCAAGCACACCGGCAAATTCAAACATGATCCGAACCCTCTGATTGAGGAATATCTGGATGAGGTAAAAGCAGCGGTAAAGGAAAAGAAATGTGATTTCGGGGTCTGCTTCGACGGTGACGCTGACAGGTTGATGATGGTCGATGAAAAAGGTAATACTATCGGCTGCGATTTGATGACGGCCCTGATGGTGCCGTATTTTTTAGAGAAAAAGCCGAAGTCGGTCGTAGTGTACGATTTGCGAAGCAGCAGGGTTGTTATGGAAGAGATTATCAAGTACGGCGGCACCCCGCGAAGGGAAAGGGTCGGACATGCTTTTATGAAAAAGGCCCTGCGCGATTCGCACGCTATATTCGGCGGTGAGCTTTCCGGACACTTCTATTATTCGGACAACTACTATGCCGATTCAGGCATGATTACCCTGGTGCACGTGATGAATATTCTCAGTACGGCCGATGTCCCAATGAGCGGGCTAATCGAGCCGTTGCGAAGATACTCCGGCAGCGGCGAAATAAACTTCGAAGTAGAGGATAAGCAGGCAAAAATGGATGAGCTTGCAAGAAGATACAGCGACGGCCGAATCGACCATCTGGACGGTATTACTATCGTGTATAAAGATTGGTGGTTTAGTTGTCGGCCGAGCAATACTGAACCGCTGCTGCGACTGAACGTAGAGGCTTCAAGCAAAGAGCTCCTTGACGAGAAATTAGCTGAAATTACCGAACATCTCGGTGAGCCGGTATGATTTGTCCGCATCGCCTCTTGCGTGTGAATTCCTGCGCCTGACTCCTCAGGAGCAACAACCTTTTGCAGGGACAGTGCAAGGCCGAACCAAGCAATAACGCGGGGAACAATAATGGAAGTTTATACAAAAACGTTTCAAACGCCAAATGGCATGGTTGAAGGAGTGCAGACCAAATGGGCCGGATTTAATATCCTGTTGGTAACCGGCCCTAAAGGTTTTTTGGCTTGTCCTGCGATTGACGTCGAGGCCTGCCAGCGTTACGGCATCGCCGCAGCGATAGTGGAAAGCACGCCGGACAATCCCATAGGGACACTGGAACGTTTTCCGAACCGGAATATAACAAAGGCAAACGCGAAAGCCCGGACATTAGATATCAAAGAAGGTATGACAGTCAGCGATGCCTTTGCCCTTATTGCATAGTAGGGGTGGCTCGCGAACCGCCCTTACCACTTGGAAATATACAGAAACAGGAGATGATTATGAAAAGAAACCGCCTTTCTCGCCGTAGATTTATAGCCGGTGCCGGCGCTGCTATCGGCGCAGTTGTGACCACGGGCGGCAGTACAGTTGCTCAAGGCGCAGGCACGACATTCTCAAAATCCGCAATGCCGTTTAGATATTGTTTCAATACGAGCACTATTCGCGGACAGAAGCTGAGTTTAGACAAGGAAATCGAGATTACTGCAAAAGCAGGCTACGACGCTATTGAGCCGTGGGTCGACAAAATCCACGAGTACGTTAGGGGAGGGGGCAGTCTCAGTGACTTACGCAGACGCATAGTGGACCTTGGACTTACCGTTGAAAGCGCCATTTCCTTTTCCCGGTGGATTGTGGACGATGATGCCGTGCGTGCCAAAGCTCTGGAACAAAACAAACGTGATATGGATGTATTGGCCCAGATAGGCGGCAAGCGCATCGCGGCACCGCCGGCAGGTGCCACCAGAGAGGCAGGGCTCGACCTTATGAAAGCGGCCGAGCGGTATCGGGTGCTGTTGGAGCTTGGCGACGAAATGGGCGTCGTGCCGCAGGTCGAGGTATGGGGTTCTTCAAAGAACCTTCACCGATTAGGCCAGGCGATGTTCGTGGTGATTGAAAGCGGCCACCCCAAGGCTTGCCTGCTGCCGGATGTATATCACACCTACAAGGGCGGTTCTGACTTCAACGGCCTGAAACTGCTCAGCCCAAGGGCCATCCAGGTCTTTCATTTGAATGACTATCCTGCCGAGCCGCCGCGCGAGACGATAACCGACCGCGACCGTGTCTTTCCCGGTGACGGCATCGCACCACTGACTCAGATTCTGCGTGACCTGCACGCCAACGACAACAGGGCGGTGCTTTCACTGGAGCTGTTCAACCCGACCTACTGGAAGCAGGACCCGCTGGCGGTTGCTCAGACGGGCCTGGGCAAGATGAAGGCGGTTGTAAATAAGGCGCTGGGGGTAAGCTGAGGTATGAATTTTGGCGGTATTTTTTGCCGAAGTTGTGTAGTCCCCGGCATAAATGCGGAAAGAGAGGAAAGCTATGAAAACTAAAGGGTATTATTTAAGTTTGGGCGTTGTCGTTGCGATTTTATGTGTTCCCGCGCTGAGCCTGACAGAGTCTTCACCGGGACTCGATAAACCTTTTTTAAATGGACAGTTTAACCCGGCCCTGACCGGAATAGGGCAATTATATGTCGAGCTTTCGTCGGATACGCGGATTTCACATGTAGCTATTACAGAGCTACAAGATATACACCAAAAAGTCGAGCGCAGACTGGATAAGGCCAATATTAAAATAATATCGAGGCCTTTTCTGGACTCGAGGCTTGTTTATTCCTTAACAGATGTGAAACCATCCCGCATAGCAAAGCTGAGGATTGATACAGGCACTCTGAGAATAGAAGATTCACAACAGTGTGTTTTCCGCATTCAAACATCGCTGGTTAGGGAAGTTTATTTATCAGAGGACCAAACATTGCCTGTCAGGGCCGATGTTTGGAAGGCAGAGCCGGTAATGCAGGCGGTATCGGTAAAGGATATGCCTTCTAAAGTTACCGATGCAGTGCTGGGACAGGTCGAAGGTTTTATTCGTGCCTATAAAGCAACCAATTCGCAAGGCAGGCAAGCCTCCGATGCCCGGACAAGCGAAACTGATTCATTGGCAGCCGCGGAAAAACAAATCGAACCGGCCGCTAAATCGGCAGTGGCCGAATATGGATATGTGGCATCAAAGAACAGCAAGGTCTTCCATAAGCCCGAGTGTCGCTGGGTAAAGAGAATCAAGCCGGAAAACCTCGTAGGTTACAGCAGCAAAAACGAAGCGATAAATGTCGGTAAAAGACCCTGCAAGCAGTGCAAACCTTAGATGAGACTTCAGTTTATAACCTGTAAAGTAATGCAGAGGGAAGCGTATTTTTGTGCTGCCCGCTCGAAAAATGTTGTTGATGTAGTTTTGATGGAGCAGGGTCTGCACGATGAGCCGGAAAAGCTTCGCAGTGAAGTACAGAAAGCTCTCGATAATATATGCGACATTCAGGGACGACCCTATGATGCTTCACTGCTTGGCTATGGCCTTTGCAGCAACGGCATTGTAGGCTTGTCGGCCAAAATCCCTATTGTTGCCCCGCGAGGTCATGATTGCATTACACTTCTGCTTGGCTCGAAAGACAGATATCAGGAATACTTCGACTCCCACCGTGGTGTTTATTGGTATAGCTCCGGCTGGATAGAATCCGGCAAGCAGCCCAGCAAGGAGCGCTATGAAAAAATGCTCGAAGAGTATAAGGAAAAATACGGGGACGATAACGCTCAATATCTGATGGAGGTCGAGCAAAAGTGGATAAAGGAGTATAATTGGGCAACGTATATCGATTGGGGCCTTGCCGATTCGAATGAATATAAAAATTACACGAAACGCTGCGCCGAATTTCTTCACTGGAACTATGAAGAGCTAAAGGGGAATCCCGTCCTTATGCAGAAGCTTGTTGACGGTGATTGGCACGACAGCGAGTTTTTGGTTATCAAACCCGGCCAAAAAATTGGCGAAGACCTGACTAACGATGGCATAATAAAGGCTGAATAGAAACAGGAACCTTAATAGGCGTTTTATGGATTTAGTCACAATCATATTAATAGCCGTTGGACTGGCAATGGACGCCTTTGCGGTCTCTATTGTCAGCGGCAGTGTATATCAGCAGTTGCACATAAGGCACGCCCTGCGAATGGCTGTTTTTTTTGGCGGCTTTCAGGCGTTTATGCCGTTGATAGGCTCTCTGGCGGGGATGAGTGTAAAAGATTACATAGCGGATTATGACCACTGGGTCGCTTTTGGCCTTTTAGCTGCCGTCGGAGGCAAAATGATTTATGAGTCCTTCAAGATTAAGTCGGCTGAGAAGAATTTGGACCCTTCGAATGTCCTGGTTTTGCTGGTTCTGGCCCTTGCTACGAGTATCGACGCCCTGGCAATCGGTATTACCCTTTCACTTATCGTAAGCTCTATTACTGTTGCAGTGATAATAATAGGCCTGGTCACATTCGTCCTGTCATATCTTGGCGTTTTCATCGGCAAAAAATTCGGACATTTTTTCGAAAACAAGATTGAAGCCCTCGGCGGACTGATCCTTGTTGGTCTTGGTGTGAAAATTGTGTTGGGGCATACGGTTTTCTAAGTGGTTCTTGCGAAAGAATTAAAAAACAATATAATGCACATACTGCTTCATTATGCTAAATTGTTACAAGGAGTAGGCAGGCTGGTTTGATAAATATTGGTGGTTTTTTATGAGTTCTAAAGTATATTTTATTAAAGCTTCAATTAAAGACGGCGAGAAGGTAATTTCCAGGAAGGCACGCAAGCTGTTTAAGGCCGGTGGTTTTGCCGGATGCTTTAAGAAAAATGATTTTACGGCGGTAAAGGTCCATGTCGGAGAGGATAAAAATAACACGCACATAAAAGCTCCCTGCATTAAAGGGCTGGTGGATGAGCTGCTTAAATTGGAAACAAAACCATTTGTAACCGACACGACCACTTTATATGTCGGCCAGAGGCACAACGCCATCGACCATAGTACTTTGGCTGCAAAGCATGGATTTGGCCTGGAAGGTTTGGGGATACCATTTATTGTGCCGGACGGATTATTCGGAACAAGTGAGATACCGGTCGAGATAGACGGCGAAATAGATAAACAAGTTTATATTGCATCCGGTATAGTTCAATGCCAGTCGCTTCTTTCGGTGGCCCATTTTACAGGCCATCCTGCAGCGTGTGCGGCAGCTACGCTCAAAACGCTCGGAATGGGTTGTGCAAGTAAAAAGGGCAAGATGAAACAGCACGCGGCTCTTAAGCTCAGCATCAGCAACGACTGCACATGTTGCGGCGTATGTTTCAAGCATTGCCCCGCCGATGCAATTACGCTTGACGATGTAAAGGCACACATCGACCAGGACAAATGTATCGGCTGTGCAGAGTGCATGGCGATGTGCAGATTCGGTGCCGTCAAATGCAATTGGGGCCCGGAATGTGAAGTATTACAAAAAAGCATCGCTGAATATGCACTTGGAGTGCTGAAGGGCAAAGAGAACAAGGCTGCGTTTTTCAACTTTTTACTGTCAGTTACAAAAGATTGTGATTGTTTTGGCATGCCGAATATGGGTAAAATAGTTGATGATATCGGTATAGCCGCCTCGACCAACCCAGTGGCTCTCGATAAGGCAACGCTGGATTTGGTGGAGAACAAAGCGGGCCGGAAACTGGCTGAGCTGTTGGAGAATGATAAACTCGACCCGTGTTACCAAATCGAACACGCCGAGCGCATCGGCCTGGGAAGCAGTAGTTACGAGCTTATAGAAGTTGATTAAGGATTGGAAAATTTGAGGATTCGATATGTCTCTGGGGCAAATAATAAGAAAAAAACGTGAGCAGTTAAATCTGACTCTGGACGAGGTCAGCAATCGCATCGGTTTTTCCAAGCCGTACCTGTCAACCATTGAGACCGGTAAGGTAAAAAATCCGCCAAGTGACGAGCTGCTCACCAGGCTGGAGAAGATGCTTGAGTTTGAACCGGGTCTGCTGCTGCACATTGCTCATATAGAAGGTCTTCCTGCCGATGTTCGTCAGGAATATGAGTCCGCTGAGGCTGAAAGTCAGAAATGGCGGCAGATTGTCAAAAATCTCGTTGATGAAAAAGTTGATGCAAGCCGGCTCACTGAGCTTCTTGCTGAAAGTGACTTGAACATCGAGCAGGACAGGTTGCCACTGGCGGCCGGTCGATTAGTGCCCGTGATAAACAAAGTTTCAGCCGGCTATCCGAGCGATTTCAACGACCTGGACTATCCTGTGGGCATAGCCGATGATTACATTCGCTGCCCGGACATGCACGACCCGAACGCCTTTGCGGTCCGGGTTGTCGGCGATTCGATGGAGCCGAAATTCCATGAGGGGGATATAGTGATATTCTCACCGGCGGCCGAGGTGCATAATGGCGATGACTGTTTTGTTCGTTTTGCAATGCCGCACGAGACGACCTTTAAAAGGGTGTTCTTCGAGTCGGATAATCAAATTCGCCTTCAGCCGAGAAACGAAAAGTACTCCCCCACCATCGTTGACGGTAAGCGCATCAACGGCCTCTACAAGGCCGTAATAAAGCACGAAAAACTGTAGATACAAAAAGCTCCAACCACTTTGATAATTAATATCTGTTGCAGAAAGCAAAAATCGACGATGTCAACCCTGCGAAAGCAGGAGTCCAGGGCGAAAAAGCTGGATTCCCGCTTCCGGGCCTGTTGCCAAAGTTCAAAATGAACGTTTTGAGATTGCCGCGCGATTTTTCAAATCGCTCACAATAACCTGAAAACGCACTTTGCGTCATTGCGAGGAGCCCTTCGGCTAAGCTCAGGATAAACTCCGCGACGAAGCAATCCTATGAACCGGAGCCTGTCAACAAGTTTTTCTCTTTACATGAACATTTTTTCGATTCACTCTAACCAAGTATTTTTTGCCCGCAGGCCCCTTCGCCTAAATCTGAGGGGCCGAGGAGCAAAAAATAC
>DATKYR010000162.1:0-36111 GCA_035528395.1 Sedimentisphaerales bacterium | reverse complement strand
TGCGATTGGTCTCAGCAGTATTGATGGAGACGGATGAACGATGGCTCACTGGAAAACGATATCTGAACATGAACACAGGAGTGAACGACTGAACCGCCTATGCAAAATGAAAAAATTTACAGACAACTTCTTGCGTAGCCGCTTTTCCTGCAGGTGGATTGCATGACAAAACTATAAGTTCTTTATGCCAGCTCTCTCCTTTCGGCATAGTCTGATAGTATTCCTTACTTACACGCTTCAAGATATTTTCTACACCATTATAGAAATTCATTAAATAAGTCCCCATAGCGGGTTCTATACAATGGTCCTTAACCTGCGAATCAAATTTATTTCTAACCTCGCATAGCCTCCCTAACGTCTCTTCTATAGCTCTGACCTCATCGAGCACATCTTCATATAATTCCTTATATTCCTTCTTCATAAACCACCTGTCCTTTGGACAAAACCCTTTTATAAAGATGTTCTCTTATATCATCTAAATCGACTATATCAACTTCATCATCCACTGCCATTGACACTTTACCGTAATATTTGAAAAACTCTCTGGGTCGGATACCACTAACTGCAATATCAATATCCCGGGCGGATTCAATATTTTCAAGACATGAACCGAATAACAACACTCTTTTTGCCCCAAACTCTTTACTAATATCAGTAATTGTCTTTAATTCTCTCTCAAATACTTCCTTTTTCATTATTCCTTACCTCATTCTAATTCGTTCCTTTACGTATAACTATAGCTAAATCTTATCTATATCGCAAATATGTATTTTTGACCACGGGTCGAGGAAAATAAGGAGATTGTCGCGGCCTGCTATGCAGGCTTCGCAAAGACAAGGAAACTGGGCCCCTGCTTTCGCAGGGATTTTGGCTGTGCCTTAACTTTTTGCCTGGTCGAGGATGAGGTCCTTGACTTTTTGGCTGGGCAGATTAAGCGCCCCGTAAGCCGCGGCCGCTGCACTGCGAAGCTCCGGAGCGGTATCGTCTGAGCTGATAAGTGTGTAAATACTGTCAACCATCGATTCGGTCAGCATATTGGCATTCAATTTCGCCGAAGTAGCAAGAGAATCAAACGCCGATATTCGAACATCAACAGCATTGTTATTATCAAGAGCCATTCCGGCTATTGCCCGCTGGGCACCGGGGCTGTCAAGATGGGCCAAAATCTGACCGGCCAAAATCTGAATCTCCGGGCGCTCGTCATTTACCGCGCTTACGAGAGTTTCCTGGGCGGCAAACAAATTAATCACAGGATTTCTCGTTTGAGCCAATTCGAGCATTACCTCGGCCGCACGAAGGGCATAGCTGTCGGCTACCTGCTCATTCCACAGGCCGGCATCATCAGCGGCCGGCTGCGAATTTTGTCCTAAAGCCTCCGCCAAGTTCGCAACCACCAGCTTACTTTCAGCAAATGGCTCCTTAGGCCCCGCCGCTGCTACTGCTATCGCGGCACTGTATCTTACCCTTATATTATTGAAACTCAGGGCCTGAAGCAGCGGCTGAGCCGGCCCAATTCTATAAAGCAGCGATTTCTCGCCGGCTGTGGTACCCAACGCCTCAATAGCACCAAGTGCGACGTGAGCATTTTTATCTTTGACCGCACGAGCAAGGGCCTGATGAAGATATTCAACCCCTGCTGTAGTGGCATAGACAAGCGCATCGGCGTGCCGGTCGCCAAAATATTGCGGCATCTCCTCGGCGCCTGCGGACTCCGCTTTGAAAAAGGCCGCCAGCCAAAGACCAATGGCCGGGCCGAATCCTGCATCAGCTTTGAGCGCCCATTCGCAGCACCGCATCGCCATAAGCTCGTTAAAGTAACTCTTGGTCACTTCTTCGCGAACCAGTCGCTGCCGGTCAGAATCCAGGAACCAAATATTGGCAAAATCAGCATCCTCAGCCGGTGTCAATGACTGCGCATGGTAATAATATTTTTCGCCAAGCTCGAAGAACAACTGGGCAGCCGGAATTTTCAGAGTGCCGGGGTCAATTTTACTGAGGCTGTTCTTGGCCAATTCACGAAGCTCGGCTGAACCGTCGTTCTCGAGGAGATACTTTAGATAGGCCTGTGATTGGGGATAGCCAATCTTGCCCAACGCCGCTATTATCTGGGCTTTGAGTGCCACATTTTCACTTTGCAAGGCGGCCGCAAGAGGCCTTATCGCATCTCTGCCAATCTGCGGAAGCGCCCGTACAATATAGGGGAATTCTGCGTCGCGGGTTTCGTTGGCCATCGCATCGAGCATAAACGGTATTGCGTATTCACCGGCGTTACGAAGTCGTTTAACTCCCGTGAACCAGCCACGCTCGGTACTGCTCAGCCTTTTTATCTCCGTGACGATAACCCTTGGGTCGGCCCGGAGGGTAAAGCTGCCCCGCTCGATAATATCGAGGATTTTACCGCCTAACTCTGCCAGCTCAGGGTCAGGTGAGATTTCTTTGACTCTTAATAAAATCGCATAACCCTGAGGATTGTCTTTACTTAGCTCAAGCAATTCTACAGGGTCGGGATTACTGTCCAGAACCGCCTGTGCGTATCCCTTGGCTAAATCGAATCGGCCGATTTTCGTATAATGCAGGAAATCGTTCCAGTTCTCCTCCAAAGTTTGAGCAAAACCGGCGCTAACTACAAAAAGTGTTAATGCTAAAATTGTTGCGGCACTTTTTCCGTTGAACATCGAAATCTCTCCTAAAAACTCTGCTGGATTCCCGCCTTGCGGGATCACTTTTCTATCACAAAACCGGACTCGGCAGCCAAAAAAATATACAGATAAAGAACCAGATTGGCCGGCCCTTACCTCCAAAACAATTCTATTGGGGCGATTTTTGCCTACAAAATGCAGACAAAAACCACATTTAATTATTATATACTACAAGTAAATACCTTCCTTGTCAATAAAAAACCGCCTCACTTGCAAGAATAAGCACCAATTAGCCCACATATTTCATAATTCCTATAATGATGCTACTTTTGGAAATGTTTTGACTGGTCTGTAAGAAAGATTGTTTCTTGTATCTTATCCGCTTCACAGGCCTTTAAACGGCGAACTCGTCCTTCAGAGGTATCAACTACATACTCTCTCGGCTTTTTTTAGCCATTACAACCGGCTGCTGCACTAAAATTAAGGGGCCTATACCGAATTAGTATAAGCCCCCGAATTGCCTCAAATATATTGCCCTGTCGCTCGTTATTGCAAGCAGCGCAATGACGAAGCACATCCGGCAACGTCGTTCAGTCAATCTTAGAAATCACGATAGCATCCATTAACGCTGCGTCTTCCCTGTATCCGATCTCCAGGGTATACGTCCCGGGATCCATCGTGAAGAGCACCGTTTCGCCATCATCTTCGGCGCTGAAGACATCGTGCCAGTACCAGTTGTTTGAGTTCGGAGGGTCACTCCACCTCACCCAGCCACTACTGTGGTTGTTCGTCTGTGTGGTAGCGCCCGGGATGCGGACCCAGAAGGAGTCGCCGCTCGGGATAATTATGCGACAACTGACCTTGTAGGTTCCACCTGCTACCGTAAAAGTGTAACTCGCGGTACCGTCAGGAGCCGGTGGAGTATCGCTGCTGTTACCGACATCGTCAGTTGTGCCGATACACTTACCGCCCGATGCTGCAGGGTCATCATAAGTCTCCATGGGTGCGGTTATGGTATCGGCCAACTCTGCCTCGAGCCATATTTCTTCCGAAGAAACCACAACTTCAGGAGCCGACGCATACAGCCTGATTTCGTCAATGTACAATGTACCACTGGCACCATTGCCATCAATACCAATACCCATCGTTGTAACACTCTGCAGGTTCACGCCTAACGACGCAAGGTCGATATTCCACTGCTTCCACCGTGTCCGCTGAATGTCAGCCGCGTCACCGTCATATACCACCTTAGAGCCGTTGACCTTCACATAGAACTGCCCTGTGTTCCCCGCACTGCCGTGGAAGTACAGCACCAATGTCTGAATGCCGGCTTTAGTCCAGTTTTGCGGAACAGCAAAAGTGCGTTCGGCCTCTGAATATGCTGCACCGGCGGTGTTGCTGTAAAACAGCGGCATCGCCTGCTCGCCGCCGTGGACAATCGCGGTCTCAACGAAATGCTCATCGTTAAGAAAATTGGGATTAGGATAACCTACAGTGGAACCGTTTGTCGGGACGCCGTAACCGTCTAACCACGCTAAATATACCGTGTAGGGTTCATAATCGTTGTAGTCCTCGAAATCATCCACGATAAGGAACTCTTGCGTGGTAAAGCTCAAGACGTCACTTCCCCAGGTAGTTATGTCCTCAGCCTCATTGACCTCGTTAACCTTCCAGTAGTAATCCTTGCCTAAATCGAGGGATAAGGGACCGTAGCTCGTCTCCGTCACGGTCTCAACAGGGGCAGTACCATCTATCACAGCCTGCTCGTCGTCGCTAAGGTACACATCGTGCGTGACCGCCTCTCTTCCTGCTCTCCAGCCAAGGGCCACATCAACGTCCACATCTGTTGCCCCGGAAACCGGATAGGGCTCTCTTGCATTCACAGGTATATAGAGGAAACGAACCTCACTAAGACCATATAGGTCCAGGATGCCTCCCCAGTTGCTGTTTGCCGTGAGCTTGACGTACTTTGCTCCCGCGCCGCCAAAATCAACCGCGGTGTTGTATGCATAGTCGGACGCTCCAGGCGCCTGAGTAAACTCAGTGGTACCCAATGTTGCATAATCGGTACCGTCGAGCGAATAATCGATGGAAACTTCTTTGAGTCCGAAACCAACAAGTGGATCGACCATTTGATTAGAGTTCCATACAGATATCTCATGCAGCTTGTAAACCTTGTCGAGCTCATATTCTATCCAGGCCCCGCCTGGTTCACTGCCGCTGAGCCACATATCCGTCACTTCCGTCGAGTGCAGGTCGTTAGCATCCAGTCCTGAACTGTTGATGGTGTTTTCAGGGCCCATATCTTCTCGGCCTGAGCTGGAAGCTGTGGCGATGATATCCTCGACCGGATAAGCAAGCAGCTCGGTCGTAAAACTCCAGACTTGACCTTTATGTACCGTAGAGTCCGGCGGAGCATCGACCTCATCGACGCGCCAGTAGTAAGTCGTGTCGAAATCAAAGCGTTCGGGTGGGGCATAGCTGCTGGCACTTTGAGTAATACCACCAATGCCGTCGTTGACATCGTCAAAGTTCTCATTAACGTAAACTTTGTGTCCATTGACCGGCGAGGCGAAAACTCCCGGCACCCAGTTAAGGACCACATCTCGCGACACATCTATCGCGCCATCGGCCGGGCTGGATCCCGTCGCATTACCCAATGACCACTCTATATGCAGCAGGGGTTCATAGTCCGGCGTCGCCGCCTTGTGGCAAGTTCGGTGGCTTTGAGAGGGATTGTCCGGGTCCTGGTTGAATATTATCACCAGGGAATTGCCGGCAGCCCAACCGGGCTGGCCAACTATCTCCTCGATAACAGCGGAGATATCAGAGGTCTGGTGTTTTGTATTATCTACAGGCCAATCCTCCAGACTCCACTTCGCCACCTCCGTCGTTGCTGGTCTGGTCGAAATATTCCCGGGGGTGTCGGCAAACGCAGGTGCATTGGGAGTGAGCTCACCCTGGATGATTATATAAACGGGGGTAGGGGCCTCAACCTCTTCTTGCGTGAGCTCGACATACGCCTTGCTAATGGTGGCACCGGCAGGAACTTGAACCCTGATAAACCGCAGACCTATCGTCTGTATACCACCATCATCCATAAACTCCAGGTCGCTGCTGCCGAAGTCCATACCCCCCGACGGCGTCGGGTTACTTTGTTCAACACAATCCTGAGAGTCCTTTATTATGCCCTCCCACACTGTATCGCCAAAGACGACATTTGTACCGGCCAGAGCCAGTACCAAAATAAAAGAAACCAAATAAATCAGTCTTTTAGACATAATAGTCCTCCTTCAAAAAAACTTACTATAAACAAGTTTTAGCCATGCAATATATTGTTATTTTAATTGGCTTATGGCTAAGGAGCCGGCACATACAGTCCGATGTCGTCAATGTACAATGTGCCACCGGCATCATTGCCGTCAATTCCAATAGTCAGCGTCGTAACGTTCTGCAGGTTCGCGCCAAACGATGCAAGGTCGATATTCCACTGGTTCCACTGTTCTTGCTCTATGTCAGCGATATCACCATCATAGGCCACCTTAGAGCCGTTGACCTTCACATACAACTGCCCGGTGTTCCCCGCAGTGCCGTGGAAGTACAGCCCCAATGTCTGAACGCCGGCTTCAGTCCAGTCTTGCGGAGCAGCAAAAGTGAGTTCCGCCTCTGAATACGTTGCGCCGGTGGTGTTGCTGTAAAACAGTGGCATCGCCTGTTTGCCGCCGTGAACAATCTTAGTCTCAACGAAATGCTCCCCGGCAGCCCAAACCGGCTCAGGATAACCTACTGTGGAACCGTTTATCGGGTTATCGTATCCGTCTATCCATGTGCTCCATATCTCGTCGGGCGGATAGTCGCCATAACTTTCAAAATCGTCCACGACAAGATGGTCGGTTGCCGTAAAGCTCCAGAGACTGCCTTGCCATATAGCTGGGGTCTCGGCCTCGTTGGCCTCATCGACCCGCCAGTAGTACGTCCTGCCTAACTCGAGGGATAAGGGACCGTAGCTTGCCTCGGTCACGGTCTCAACAGTGGTAGTACCATCTATCACAGCCTGCTCATCGTCGCTAAAGTAAACATCGTGCGTGTCTGCCTCTCTTCCTGCTCTCCAGCCAAGAACCACATCTCGCGGCACACCTGTTGCCCCGGATTCAGGGTAGGGCTTTCTTGCATTCACAGGAATATAGAGGAAGCGAACCTCACTGAGACCATATAGGTCCACGATGCCTCCCCAGTTGCTGTTAGCCGTGAGCTTGACGTACTTTGTTGCCATGCCGCCAAAATCAACAATAGTATTGCATGCATATCCGGGCGCTCCAGGCGCCTGGGCAAACTCTTGAGTAGTACCCAATGTTGTATAATCGGTGCCGTCGGTCGAATACTCGATTGTAACATCCTTGAGCCCGAAACCGACAAGAAACTCAATTAGCTCATTAGAGTTCCATGCCCACATCTCATACAGTTTGTAAACTGTGTCGAACTCATATTCGATCCAAGCCCCGAGCGGTTCACTGTCGCTAATCCACATATCCGCCGGTCCTGCCGAGTGCAGGTCACTACCATCCAGCCCCGAGCCGTCGATGGTATTTTCAGGCCCCATATCCGGTAGGCCCGTGCTGGAAGCCGTGGCAATTATGTTCTTGACAGGATGAACAAAAGACTCAGTCGTACAACTCCATACAGTCCCTATCCACGGACTCTCGGGGTCGATGTTATTGACCTCATCGACGCGCCAGTAGTAAGTCGTGTTGAAATCAAGGCGGTTAGGAACAGCATAGCTATTGGTACTCTGGGCAATACCCCCGATGCCATCCTTGACATCGTCGAAGTTATCACTAAAGTAAACTGTGTGCCCATTGACTGGCGCCGTAGCAGCTCCCGGCGTCCAGCTAAGGACTAAATCTCGTGGAACATCTATTTCGCCGTCACCCGGGTTGGGTTCCCTCGCATTGTTAAACGACCATTCTATATGCAGCATCGCTGAGACGTCCCCCGGCCCGGCCTCGGCACATCGAAGACCTACGGAGGGATTGTCCGGGTCGTCCCGGATTATTATCACCATAGCATTGCCTTGGGTCCAATCCCGCTGGCTGATTATCTCATTGATGACAGGAGCGATATTAGAGGTCTGATCCACTTCACCTTCTTGAGTCCAATTTGACGGAACCCACACCACTTTCTCCGTCGTTGTGGGCCTGCTGGTAACACTCGCGGTCGCAGTAAATGCACCGGCATTAGGGCTCAATTCACCCACAATAATAAGACTAACGTGGTCTGTGCCACCTTTTAACTCATCAACCGTGAACTCAAGATACGCATTACTAACGCTGGCACCCTTCGGCACAACGACATTCAAAAAGCGTACGCCTATTGCCTGGTTATTGGACTGGCCCGTTCCTTCATAGGGCAGCTCCAGGTCGCTGCTGCTAAAATCAATACCGCCGCCGGGGACACTCTCTTCAACATCATCATTATCGCTAACGATTCTGCCCTCCCACACCGTGCCCCCAAAGGCCACATTTGTACGGGCCAGAGCCAGTACTAAAACAAAACCAACCAAGTAAATCAACTTCCTACACATAATAGTTCTCCTTCAAACAGTTAAGACATAACCTTGTTTTAGCCACACACCAAAACATTTGTTGTTTCCGATAAACATCGAAAATAAAATCACAAATCGCAAGTTGTTTATATCTGCCCAGGATAAGTTTTACGATTTGCCACTACCTCCTTCCTTCCCGTCGTGGCTCGGCCACGCCGAGACAAACAAAAGCCAAATATTAGCTGTTAATTTGAAATGTGAAAATCTTAACAACCTTCTGCAAAGTCTTGGTTACAACTTTATACCTCGTACTTGTACCTTCCCGCGAAGCTAATTCAATTGAAAATACCAACTTCTTCAGGAGTTTATCAAAAATCTACAGACTCATTTGATTTCATTTATATCAAATTAACCCTCTTCCCGTCAAGGAAAATCTGTAGCTCATTTTGATGAGATATTCACCAATTAAGCACTTTACAGTTGCATTTCAGAGCGGTTTGCACCACAATATTGGATATAATACCTCAATTTGCTTAATGTATGGCACCAGTGAGGCAAAGAAAGTGGGTGGAGAAAAAAATACTGTTACGCCTGAGGAACACCGCTTTGCGGGAATCCAACAAAAAGGCTTTACTCTGATAGAGCTTCTCGTGGTAATCGCCATCATTGCGTTACTAATGGCGATACTGATGCCAACCTTAAATCGGGTAAAAAAACAGGCAAAAGCAGTTGCCTGTCAAACAAACCTGCGTCAATGGGCCCTTGTTTTCTCGATTTATATGGATGAGAATGATGGCTATTTCGCTTACGGTGACAGCAGCGGCAGATGGAGGTGGGTCTTGCAAGCACACCACAGAGACCGCAAGCTAAGCCCCTGCTGCCCCGAGGCCTCGAATCCTAACAAACACACTGGTACGTTTGGAACCTGGGGCGCAGAATCTCTGGATAGTGACTACGTAGCACAGCAGGACTACGGCAGCTACGGTATTAATCGCTGGGTCTATAACAGGAAAACGGACCAGCCACAAGAGGGTTACTTTAAGACTCGCAACGTTCAAGGCACAAATCAAATTCCGCTGTTTCTGGACTGCTCATGGTATGGTGCCGGGCCCCTTGACTATGATTACCCTCCGGAATATGAAGGTCACACTGAGAGTGGTACCGGTCATTGGAGAGGCGATAACATGAGACGCTTCTGCCTTAACCGGCACAACGCAGCGACAAACGGCGCTTTTCTGGATTTCTCTGTCCGTAGAATAGGACTCAAGGAATTGTGGACGTTGAAATGGAGTCGCAACTTCGAGACAAACAACTATTGGACCAAAGCCGGCGGAGTCATGCCGGGCGACTGGCCGGGATGGATGAGCAATTTCAAGGACTACTGAAAAGAGGAGCAAAATATGAACAAACAAACCAGAAGAGACTTCTTAAAAGTATTGGGCGTCACCGCCGGCTCGCTGATAGTTCCGAGTGCCGTATTCGGCCAACGCCGAGCCGCGCGCAGGCCCAACGTAATCCTGATATTCACCGACGACCAGGGCACTATAGACGTCAATTGCTACGGCTCAAAAGACCTTTACACATCCAATCTGGACCGATTGGCCAAAGAGGGAACAAGATTCACTCAATTCTATGTCGGCGCGCCGGTCTGTTCGCCTTCTCGTGCGGCGTTAATGACCGGTCGTTATCCCCAGGGAGCCGGGGTGCCCGGAAATGTTTCCTCCCAGCCGAACCACGCCGGTATGCCAACCGAGCAGATAACCATCGCAGAGATGATGAAATCCGCCGGCTATGTCACCGGCCACGTCGGCAAATGGCACCTGGGATATACACCGGAGACAATGCCCAACGCACAGGGCTACGATTCTTCATTCGGACATATGGGCGGATGTATCGATAATTACTCACATTTTTTCTACTGGTCGGGCCCCAATCGTCACGACCTTTGGCGCAACGGTCAGGAAGTCTGGCACGATGGAGAGTTCTTCGGTGACCTTATGGTCAATGAATGTAAAAAGTTCATAGATGAAAATAAAGACCGGTCGTTCTTCCTCTACTGGGCCATCAATATGCCCCACTACCCCTTGCAAGCAACGGAAAAATGGCGAAAAAAATACCAGCATCTCCAAGATCCCCGCCGAATGTATGCGGCCTTCATCTCCACAATGGATGAAATGGTCGGCCGGGTAGTCGGGCAGCTCGAAGAATCAGGTCTGCGAGACAATACCCTCATCATTTACCTCAGTGACAACGGCCATTCCGTTGAAGAGCGGACTTTCTCAGGAGGCGGTAGCGCCGGTGACTTCCGGGGCCACAAATTTACACTCTGGGAAGGCGGTATCCGTATGCCGTGCATCGTCTCCTGGCCGGGACATATCCCCCAAAACGCCGTCCGAAACCAGATGGCAATCAGCATCGACTGGATGCCAACTATAGCAGAGTATTGCGGCCTCAAACCACCCGAACATAAGATTGACGGCAAGAGCATCGTCTCGGTTATCGAATCACCCGATACCCCCTCTCCCCATAAAGTCCTCCACTGGGAGACAAGCAGAGGTAAACACTGGGCGGTTCGCGAAGGCAACTGGAAACTGGTACACAACGGCCCCGCAACAGATTACAAAGGACGCAAGCTCCCACAAGCCGAGACATTCTTAAGCAATATGACCGAGGATGCCACCGAAACTAAAAACCTCGCTAAGTCCAATCCCGATATCGTCAAACGCCTGACAAACCTCCACGAGCAGTGGGTAAAACAGAGACAGAACAAATAGCAAGACCCTTTGTGATTTGCAGAATTGTCGTTGTGAGGCCTTTTTAAAAAACCGCGGCAATCTCAACTTCGCAATTCGAAATTCCTTGCTTGTCCCGATAGTTTCGTTGGATGGGCTTTAGCTAAAGGCTTTTCGCAGCAGGGCAAGACTTTTGGGAATGGCGGTTTTGTAGTCTTCGTTTCCCTCATATTCGAGTGACACATAGCCGCGGAAATTATGTTTGCGCATAATCCGGGCGATGCGGGGATAATCCAGATCGAGGCTGTACCACAGCCCGCCGCCATAGTAAGTCTTGGCGTGCATAAAAACCGCGTGCGGAGCGCATTGTTCAAGCTTGTCGTATGGGTCTTCGAGGAAATTGCCGGTATCCAGCAGGACCTGCAGCCACGGTGAATCGACCGCTTTTACTATCCTCAATAGGCCTTCGGGTGTACGGGCCAGGCCCCAGTGGTTTTCCAGCCCGAGTATCACGCCGCACTTCTCGGTCGTGGGCAGGCATTTCTCGATACTTTCGATTACCCATTTGAAACCATCTTCATCGGTGTATCCGGCCAGGGGTTCCTCGATACCACGCTTCTCCATCAAATCGTCAAAGCTCTTGCTCGTACCCCAGGTCCCCGTATTGAGGCGCATAACGGGTATGCCGAGCTTATAAGCTAATTCGATGCACCTGAGTGTATGGTCGATGTTCTCTTGTCTGTACTCCTTGTCAGGCGAGAGAAAACGCTGGTGGATAGACATACCGCAAAGGTCGATGCCGTTGATAACCGCACATCGCTTGAGCTTCTGGAGATAATCGTTGGACTCACCCTCCATTTGCCTGTGCAGTATCTCCACGCCGTTAAAGCCCATCCGGGCGGCCTCCTCGATACAGGTCTCAATCGGCAGCTTCAAATTTTTCTTGAACCGCCAGAACGAATACGTCGAGACGGCCATTGGATTGGGACGCCGTGACTTTGCAACGCCTTCTCCGGCGAATGTTTGTGTAGTAAATGAATGCGAAGTAAGACCAAGTGCAGTCGTCGCTGCGACCGAACGGGCAAGAAATGTTCTGCGTTTAATCGATTTCATAACTTTTTTCTCCAAATATTATTTCTTTCGTACCAAATTTCCGGAATCCGCCAATACTAACGTCCCTTGTATTTTAGCTCCGCCAGACAACGGGGCGTTTATTAATGGCCGAGGCGGCGTTAATATCAGCGGCTATCTGAATAAACCTCGGTACTGCATAATCGAAGAACAGCTTATAGCCTTCACAAAAATAGCTTTCCCTGCCGAAGCTGTCCCTGTCAAATGGGGCCCTGTCTTTCATGCACCCACCACGACAGACCGCCAGGTGTCTGCAAACAAGACACTTATTACAAATATTCTGCTTGGCACGGGCAAAGGTTCGCTTTTTGCTGCCGGCGGCCAGCTTTTCTATCGGCGTTTCAAAAATATTACCCAAACACCACCTCGGCTCGACAAAAAAATCACAGCAGAATGCGTCACCAGCATGCTCGATAACAATGTACTGACTGCACTGTTTGTCGAAGGTGCATATCGTGTGCCTGCCCGTAACGTAATACGACAGGAACGAATCGAAATCACGAATGCTCAGCTTTCGCGGCCCATATTCGTACCAGCGGTCGAATATCCTGCACAGGAATTCACCGTATTGCTTCGGCGTGATTGAAAAATCCGTAATTTTATTCGCCGCAGTCTCAAGCTCCACACAGGGAATAAACTGCAAATATTTTGTCCCGAGCCCGACCAGGAAATCAAACACCTCATCCGGATGTTCCACATTCCTTGCATTCAGCAGGGTAAGTGTGTTAAATTCAACCTTATGCTCCCTACACTTCTCGATGGCCCGCATCACCTTATCGAATGTCCCCGAGCCGGAATGGTCGAGGCGATAGTAATCGTGAAATTCTTTCGGCCCATCGATACTGACCCCGACAAGGAACTTATTTTCGTGCAGGAACCGGCACCACTCATCGTTCAGTAAAATGGCGTTGGTTTGCAGTGAATTGCCGACCTCCTGGCCGGGACTGCCGTATTTCTTCTGAAGCTCCACCGCCTTTTTATAGAAGTCAAGACCCATCAGCGTCGGCTCACCCCCCTGCCAGGCAAAACCCGCCAATTGAAACCGCAACTGCATATAATCCTTAACAAGTTTTTCCAGCACCTCACCGCTCATCCGCTGCCTGCCCTGGCCGACCTCAGGCGCCCGGTGCTTGTAAAAACAATATTTACAATCAACATTGCAGTCCGAACCTGATGGCTTGATTAAAAGAGTAAAAGGCTGCATTATTATCTCAGTCCCTGAATCATCTTACTCATTTTTCCGACTAACTCTTCATTCTCCGGCCTCTCGGAAATATTCACATTCTCCACCCAGTCAACAGAGTGGTCATACAGCATTAGTGCGTACACTTTATCTTTCTTGTCACGCCATTCGGTGTAGCGATAGCGGTCGGTCTTGACCGAATCACCACGGAAGTATCTGCTGAATACCGCCTCCTTCCAGGGAAGGTTCGGATTTTTCAAAAGCGGCATAAAACTTTTACCCTGTAGATGACTCGGCAATGGTAAATTACACAACTCACAAAGGGATGGATAAATATCTAAATATTCTGTCAGGGCATTTGTTCGACTGCCCACTTTTATCTCCAGCGCCCTTACGATTAACGGCGAATGCAAAGACGTCTCAAAATTACAGTGCTTACACCACAGGCCATGCTCACCCAAATTCCAGCCGTGGTCACCCCAGAGTACCACAACTGTATCGTCCCGCAGGCCCAGACGGTCAAGCTCAGCCAATACCCTGCCTATCTGAGCGTCGGTGTAACTAACACACGCGTAATAACCGTGGATAAGTGTACGGGCCATCTCATTCGATAAAGGCCCCTTCGGAGGAATGTCGTGATATGCCCGCAGCTCGCCCCAGTTGTGCAAAGCCGCATCAGGAGCGCCTTTCGGTCTGAAAGGATTGTCCGCAAGGTCAATTTCCTCTCTCTTGTATAAATCCCAGTATCTCTTCGGTGCATTGAAAGGCAGGTGAGGCTTAAAAAAACCCAGCGCAAGAAAAAACGGTTTGTCCATATCCTTCATACGCCGCAGATCTGAAATCCCTTTGTCCGCAATCATCCCATCAAAATATGCATTATCGGGGACATCAGCAGCTTCAAAAGGCGGGCCTTTATCGCTCAGGTTTTTCTCTGCGATTTCTTTGTTCTCCTCTAAAAGATAGTTCGTCCAGACACCTTTCGGACGCCAGGGCTCCTCACTCCAGCCATCCAGACAATCGGTGCGGTGGTGGAATATCTTGCCGTTGGAGATAGTATGGTATCCGTTGTTCCTGAAGTGTTTCGCAACGCTAAGCGCACCGGGCAGGTCCTTTTCCGCCCAGGTATCATAGCCGAGGAATCTATTCGCTGTAGGCCGCACGCCCGTCATAAGACTGGCACGTGAGGCACCGCAGACAGGGACCTGACAATAGGAACGCAGAAAAACAACACCATCCGAAGCCAGCCGGTCTATATTAGGAGAAAGCATTTGCTTATGACCGTAGCAGCCAAGCTGCGGACGTAAATCATCCACCGCTATAAAAAGAACATTGGACCTCTTATCGCCGACGGCACTGCTTTTCGCGGCAAAGACGCAACTCGGCATCGCTGTTGCCGCCGCTCCCAGGCTCACAGCCCTTAGGAAACTACGCCGATTTAAGTTTTCATTCATTACAAAACCTCTTCATTTCTATTCATACGCATAATCACCTTCGAATGACCTTGATATTGTTTGCAATACCAAGATACCTGCCAAATCACCGCTAATCAAAAAAGGCCGGGAACCCACAACAATCGAAAGTTTGTCCGAAATAAATTCACCTTTTCTACCAATCCAGTCGCGAAATCCCCAGGCACTTTCGTAAGGCCTGTGTCCAAGCTTTTGAATCATCAGACGCTTTGGCGGAAATTTCGTCTGCAAAATAACCTGGCGCTCCTTGTCATCGGACGACCACAAGGCCCAGACATCACGTTGTTCATGCCTGAATCGAAGAACCCAAAGATTATCATCCTTTGTTTTCAGGCGGTCGATGTATGCACCTTGCGCTATTAGGCCGGAAATATCCGCCAGGACATAATATGCAGGCTTAGGTGTTAAATCAGGCCTAACAATTCCAAAATTATTTTCGTTGTACTCGGCCCTCCAGCCGTCATCCTGAAAGTCGTACCACCAAAGACCGCGGAAAGATGGTGACATGCGAGCAAGAAGATACAGCCGCGCCAGATACGAAGCGGACAGTTCCGGCTCAGTGCCCCTTTTGCCGATATGCGTGGGCCAGCCCATCTCGGTGACATAGAAAGGGACATCTTTGCCATTGTTATATTTACTCAGCATCTTCTGCACATCATCCATCCACGCCGAACACGCCTCCGGGGAACGCTCCGGGAAGCTGCCGCCGTAGTTGTAGCTATGAATCGATACGGCGTCACAATAATCGAGGACGCCAAGCTGAATAATCTTTTCAAACCAGCCTTTATTTACTCCGCCGCTGGTGCAGCCCCCCGCTATGACAATTGCCTTTGGTTCAACGGCCTTTATGCGCGGATAAACAGCCTTTAGCAGCTTGAAATAATCCTCCGGAGAGCCACCAACATTGTATGGCTTTCTCAGGCCGATTCCTATGTCCCATTCATTCCATATCTCATAGAGCCGGACATCTTTCCCAAAATGCCGCACTACGAACTCGGCGTAACGACAAAATCCTTCAATTGCATCAGCCGAGCGGGGACGGTCACCGTCATCATAAAAGCGATTGGCATAATCAAGTATGAGCATAACATCCAGTCCGGCTGCACCGGCCTGACGAACATAGTTATTGCACCTCTCCGGCATAACGAGCTTGCCCTTTTCCCGTTCCAGGCTTGACCAGGTCGCTTCGTCACGGATTGCACCAATGCCGGCGTTTCTCATACTCTCGATATTCATCTCCACTATGCCCTTGTCCTGACTAAAGTGCGTGCAAACCCCGACATAAAAACCTTTAGCCGTATTCTTCTTCGAGGAAAGTCTGTTCCCAAACGCAGTCTCGCTCAACCCAGCCCAAAATATTAACGATACAACAATTAGAAATTTGATAAAGCCGGTTTTATCGTGCATAAGGTTCTCCTCAATATTAGATTTATAATAAATCTCCTCCCCCTGATGCGAAAATGTATCATAAATCGGCTTGCTTCGCCATTATTTTCCGAACATCGTACGACCGCAATTTCTGCAATCATTTTTTGATTCGCAGCCTGATTCTATCGGCCGAACGGGTGTGTCTGGCAGCAGAGCCGTCTTCTATGGCCGCTGCTATCTGCATAAACCTCGGAATTGTGTAATCGAAGAACTGCTTATAACTCTCACAGAAATAACTTTCCTTGCTGTCCTCAGCCTTAAAACGGATTCTATCTTTCATACATCCGCCCCGACATATATCAAGGTGACCGCATAGAAGGCACTTATTACAAAGATTTTGCTTATCGCGGGCAAAGGCACGTTTAATACTGCTTGTGGAGAGCTTTTCCAAGGGCGTTTCAAGAATATTGCCTAATCTCCACTTCGGCCCGACAAAAAACTCACAGCAAAAGGCCTCGCCGCTGTGCTCGACAACGACAAAACCCGCACAATGCTTACTGTACGTGCAAATTGTATGTTTGCCCATAACATAATATGTAACCAATGAGTCAAACTCACGAATATTCAGCTTCTCCGGCCCGTATTCGTACCAGAGGTCAAACAGCCTGCACAAAAAATCGCCGTACTGCTTCGGCGTAATTGAGAATTCCGCAATTTTATTCGTCGCAGGCTCTCTCTCAACACAGGGAATAAACTGTAAATAAGTCAGCTCATTCTCAATCAAGAAATCAAACAGCCTCTCCGGATGCTCCACGTTTTTACTATTCAGCAAAACAAGGGCACTAAATTCAACCTTATGTTTCTTGCAATTGTTGATACCTCTCATTACTCTCTCAAAAGTACCTGCCCCGGAATGGTCAACGCGATACTTATTGTGAAATTCTTTAGACCCGTCGATACTTATACCGAGAAGAAACTTATTCTCATACAGGAACCGGCACCAGTTATCATCGAGTAAAACACCGTTGGTTTGCAGTGTATTGCTTACCTCCTGGCCGTTGCTGCCGTACTTTTTTTGTAATTCCACCGCCCTTCTAAAAAAATCCACCCCCATCAACGTCGGCTCACCCCCCTGCCAGGCAAAGCCAACCACCCCAAAGCCCAACTGCATATAATCTTTGACGAGCTTGATGAGCACTTCATCGCTCATTCGCTGCCTGCCCTTACCAAACTCCGACGCTCTGTCCTTATAAAAACAATACCTGCAATCAATATTGCAATCTGAACCGGATGGCTTGATTAAAAGAGTAAATAGCTGCATTACTGTTATCGGATTAGAGGAGTTTGAAGCATTATTTTTCAATCACTTTGTGTTTTTGTAACCATTTTTGTGCCCACTCCCTGGCCTGCTGCGGCCTCTGCAATTTTCCCTCCAATTGGGCGATGTACAGCTCTTCTTTCAACTGCCCAAGGCCGGGTCCCGGCACGGCACCTAATCGAATTAAATCGTGGCCGTTGAGCAGCGGCTTGGGCCGTAACTCAATGTCACCCAATGCCTTTATCCTTTTGCGCAAGTTTACTAATGGAGCAGTACTTTCTCTGCCGCTGCCTTCGGCCTTTTGAATTGCCCTTTGCAGCTCGTACAGGTCCCAAAAATACGGCTCGGCAAGAATCTTCTTCAAACCGGCTAAGGACATTCGCTCATCGAGCAGTTTGCCTCTGTTGGCTAATAAGAATTTGATATGTTTGGTCTGACTTCTGCTCAGTTTCAGAACCCGACACTTCTCAATCGCAAATTCCGTCTGACAGCCGGCAAAAAAACAGGTCAACGCCAACGCAAAATCAACCTTCTTTCGCAGTCGTCCCAACACCTCAATCGCCGTTTTTCTATGTTTGGATGACAATCCGGGAAAGACCGTATCAGCCAATCCGCTGTCAAACAGCATCGACGCCCCCGCAGCACGGTTAGGATTGACGAGTATTCCCTCCAACTCTATTGATATGCGTTCGCCGCTTATTTGAGCTATGTTTGTTGCGTTGCTGCAAATCGCCGACCACGTCAACGGCTCAATCGCAAAACCAAGCTGGGTCGAAAACCGCACCGCCCGCAGCATTCGCAGATAATCTTCGCTAAACCGCTCGGCTGGCCTGCCGATAGTCCGCACTATCTTTGCTCTAAGGTCAGCCTGGCCATCGACATAATCTTTCACCTCTTTTTGCAGAGGGTCGTAAAACATCCCGTTTATGGTAAAGTCTCTTCGGCTGGCATCCTCAACAGCATTGGCAAACTCAACTGCACCCGGGTGTCTGCCGTCGGCATAGTCGGCTTCAGTTCTGAATGTTACAACTTCCACCTGCCGGTCTGCGACCAAAACAATGATTACCCCGAATTTTGCTCCAACCTTCAATGTACGTCTGAACAACCCTATTACATCTTTGGGCTGTGCATCGGTAGCAACATCATAGTCTTTGGCGCGTTTACCCAACAGCATATCCCGAACACACCCCCCGGCCAACAACGCCTCAAAGCCGTTTCGCCGCAATCGCCTTATTATCTTTATAGCCGCCTGTTTATTTGTCATTCGCTTATCTTCCGTAGTATATTTACTGCCATTGTGCCCCACTTGCGCAGTTCCATTATTTGAAATTCTCCGTACTGCTCTAATAAAGATACCCTTTGGCCGGTCCGCACAATAACAATTCCATCCTCGGCCACCTGCCCGCCCAACAAATCCAGCAAACCGCCCAAAGGCGAACCTATCCGAACATCCATCGTGTCCGCGTAGGGCGGGTCAACAAAGACAAGCCCATATTTTTCCCGGCTGGAATCAACCAGTGCACCAATCTTAAATGCGTTTGCCCGTATAACTTTCGACTCTTTAACAAAGCCGGCTTTTTCTATGTTCTTATTTAGAACTAAAATAATCTTCGGGTCCCGCTCAACGAAAGTAACAAACTCCGCCCCCCTGCTCAACGCCTCAAGACCCAGAGAGCCGACTCCGCTGAATAAATCGGCTGCGATTGCCCCATCCGGCAGACCATATTTATAAAGAACGCTGAAAAGCGACTCCTTGACTCTGTCCGTAATCGGCCGGGACACCTGCGTCTTGGGACTAAGCAAGTTCATACCTCGTTTTGTGCCTGCTATGATTCGCATTTTACTCCACAGTCCGAACTCACCCACACAACTATGCTGTTGTTAGAAAGTTTTTAGACAATCAAAACGATTTGTCATTTCCGCCAAACCTGTCCTGAGCAAAGCCTGCCCTGCCTGTCCGTCGTAGCTTCAGCGAAGACGGAAGCATGGCCGAAGGAGCGGGAATCCGGCTTTTTCACTCTGGCCACCTGCTTTAGCAGGGGTGACATCGTTGGTTTTTTTCGCAACAGATAGTAATTCATCACTGCTTATCTACGGAACAAGGAATTTTATCAGTAAGACCTTTTTGCGTCCATTTCAAAATCACTAAAGCAAAAGTTCACTAATCTGGACTGCACACTTGCGAAACTTCTCGGCGGGTAATGTCACAGTCTGCCATTTCGGACTGCGGCGTTTCATAAATGAACGATAGTCGTTTAATTCTACGGTAAAAAATATATACCTGTCTGTGTCAAAATCGAAAACATCCCTCCCGTCAAAATCAACGTCGATCTTCTCTATCTTATAGACAAAGACGAAGACAGCCTGATAACCCGCACCAAAAACCTGCTGCCACTTTACCAGGCCATCGACGTCCTCGGCTGTAACCCAGCATTCAAAGCCCGCTAATTTGGCCAGGCTTGTACCCTTGAATTTCCTGCCCTTTACCTCAGTAATTATTATCTGTCCGTTGACCGGGTATACTAAAAAATCGAAGCTCTTGACCTTACAATGTGCAAAGGCCGCCCGCTTTTGTTCATCTATCGCAATGTATTGAATGCGATTGTCAATCAACCAATTCTGGAAGGCCCGCTCATAGTGATTTGGAAAAGAGTCCTTCATCTTGGCTCAGTTCTTCTCGCCGCCTGCTGACTCAGATATCATAGTCGTTTATCAAGGCACTTCAGGTTCAAATACTACTCGTCGGCCCTGAACAAAAGTGGAACGAGTTCATTCAAGTATCGCCGCCACAGGCGCCATTCGTGCCCGCCGTCTGTAATGTGGGCGACGTGCTTGATATTGTCGCTCTTCAATCGCTCGATTAGCTTCTGGTTTGCCTCGAAAAGGAAATCCTTACTGCCGCACCCTATCCACAGCAGATTAAGCTTATCGTTGCCCTCTTTCACTTTGGTCAGCAGATTATCAAGCCTTTGGTCTCGCGGCACCGCCGAGCTAAAAGCACCTACCCACCCGAAAAGCTCAAGATTACCCAATCCGACAGTCAGTGACTGCCCGCCGCCCATCGATAGCCCCACTATCGCACGGTCTTTTTGATTACTGCTGACGTGATAGCGTTCCTGGACAAAAGGAATTACGTCCTCAATCAGGTCCTTCTCAAACGCTCCATAGTTCCCAATGCTTCGCATATCAGGAGGCGCCGAAGGCGTATGACCGTACGGCATAACAATGACCAGCGGCCTGGCCTTGTTCCCGGCAAGCAGATTATCCACTATTAGATTGGCCCGGCCGACCACGGTCCACGCATCCTCGGTGTCACCCATGCCGTGCAGTAGATAAAGAACGGGGTATCTAACATTTTCGCTCGTCTCGTAGCCGGGCGGCGTATATACATAAAGCCCGCGAGTCACACCGAGTAACTTCGACTGGTACTTATGGATATGGACCGTGCCGTGAGCGACCTGCTGCTCCTGAAAGAACATCAGCTCTTTGCCGGGTATCTCGACCAGGTTCTTTGAGTTCCTGAGCCAAACCTTCAGCCATGAATTGGCAGGATCCACTATCTCCAGACCGTCCACCACGAAATTGTATTCATAAATTTCCGGCTCCGCAGGTCCTAAAGTAACGCTCCACACCCCCGTTTTGCTTCTGGTCATAAGCCGGAGCCCCTGTACAAACTGAACGTTCACACCCACACGTTTGGCATTCGGCGCATTTAGTCGAAACGTCACCCGGCCGTCGGAATGAACCTCTGGTGATACAAGAACTTGCCGTCGCGAAGCCGCCGCCTCAAGCTGCGAAGACAAACAAGCCAAAACCAATAGTAAGATAACCACACGCGCCGATTTAAAAGCTCTCATTATTTGACCTCCAAAAAATTCTTTTATATACTTCACATATCCCTGACAACAAGAGCCTTAATCAAGCCTTCAGCCGAGACCAAAACTCATCATAGCTCACAAGCTCCTGCTCACCAGTTGCCATATCTTTGACGATAAGCTTATTATCCTTAAGCTCCTCCACGCCAATGATTATGCATTTTTTCGCGTTCTGGTTGTCGGCTTCTTTTAGTTGTCTCCCGAGCTTACCTGTTTTGTAACTAAAATTGGCAGAATAACCTAACGAGCGCAACTGGGCCACTAATCTCATATCTATGTGGGTAGAAAGGTTTTCTGCACATGCAACAAAGTAATCCAGTCGAGGAACCGTGGCTTTTTTTCTTAGAAGATCTTTCTCCTGAAGTAATATTTCTAGCACACAATCACCCATTCCCATCCCTGTAGCTGGCATGCTTGTGCCACCAAAATCACGCAGCAGGTTATCATATCTACCTCCACCGCATATAGCACGAAGGTCACCAGCAATATCGTGAACCTCGAAAACTATCCCCGTATAGTAGGCAAGCCCACGCACTACATTGGGATCAAAAACACAATAGTCGGGAACTTTCATTACATCGAGCGCGACAAATACCTCATTGAGTTCCTCAACAGCATTCTCGCCGATGCTGTTTATATTAACCACCTCAGCAATGCGATTGACATTATCTATTGCCATAAAATCGATTATTTTTTTCACCTTCCCTTGGTCACGGATATTTTCCTCAAGCAAAGCTTTGAACGCATCTTCTGACAACTTGGACTTCTTATCAAGCAAAGGATACAACAATTCCAGCTTCTCCGAATCTATGCCAATACTCCGTAGTACCGCAGCCAGTAGTTTTCGGCTGGAGATTTTCACCTTAATATCTTTGTTCGTTAATCCGACCTCGCGAAGATAATCTATAGTGGTGAAAATTACCTCTGCGTCAGCGCGGGTATCATCTACACCAATTATGTCGATATTCCACTGGAAGAATTCGCGAAGCCGGCCTTTCTGAGGCCGTTCGGCCCGGAACAATCTCGGCACAGAAAACCACTTTATAGGCTTGGGCAGCGAATTAATCCGCTGGTTTACCATCCGTGCCAGCGTCGGCGTAATCTCCGGCCTCAAGGCCAGATCTCTACCGCCTCTGTCCTGCAGCGAAAAAAGCTGCTCGACAATCTCATCACCGCTTTTTATCTGAAACATCTTCAGATACTCAAATATCGGCCCATCATATTCTTCAAAGCCGTTCCGGACGGACACCCTCTTCCAACCGTCGATTATCCAGTTCCTGACGGCCATCTCCGATGGATAAAAATCCCTCGTCCCTTTTACCGGCGGTATCTTCATTTCTTTCTCTTATTCTTTTTCTTTGCCTTCTGCTTTTCGGTTACGTTATTGTCGAATTTTATTTTGATATACTCTTCCATTTGCTTATCGTTGGTAAAGTGCAGCTCGTAGTCGTATTCGCCCTCGATAAAATCGCAGTCCGCGTGACGGTATCCTCTGCAGATTCTCGGCCTTTTATTGTAAATCCTGCACTGATTGTCTTTTTCCGATAGGTGTCTGCATTTGTTATTTATGTTAATATACCAGTCGCCCTCTTCTACGAAGACCGTTATGTCTTTATGGCACAGAAACCACTTTATGTCATCGTAGTCTCCCTTATCTTCCGGCGTATCAATCGGAAGCGCAAAATACCGGCAGCACAGCCCCGTACACTTTTCACATTGACTTTTCTTAGCCATCTACTACAAACTCCAAATACACCAAATACTATAACCAATCCCTTAAAACTTGCAAATATAAGCTATTGGCCATCCGCCGTCAAGAAAAGCAAAAACCAACTCAACCTTTTTCCAACTACGGATGGAATCACATTGATTCAGACAAACCTCCAAAATATTGTTCGATTAGCTTGCATTACCACGACTTATTGTGTTATAATTATTGCAGACAATCTCAACAGCGGAGCGCGTTAGACTTAAATAAAAAATGTCGACTTAGAAGGAGTTTCGATATGAATACAAAAAAAGGTTATTTGAGGATTGCAATTGTCCTTTCAATAGTGCCTGTGATTGTCGGAATGATTATGGTCATATTTGGTGGCAGTGCCAACGAGAAAACCATAGGCTTGGCGATGGCAGTAATTGGCCCTGCCGTAATATGGGGAGTTTATGGGTGTGCATTTTTTGTTTTTAAGGGTGGCTTTTTCTGTTCTTAGAGGCTTTAGAGATAAGTCCTTTGTACGAATAAGAAAGTTAAAAACTCTCTGCATGAATGGATGAGAAGGTTTAAAGACTACTGATAGACAAACGCACAGGAAAGCTACAGCATTATGCGAAAACGAAACGGATTTACGTTAATAGAGCTTTTGGTCGTCATTGCCATCATTGTACTATTGATGGCTATATTGATGCCCGCGCTGCAGCGGGTTAAGGGACAAGCAAAGGCTGTCGCCTGTCAGTCAAACCTCAAGCAGTGGGGTCTTTACTTTTCAATGTACACAAACGAAAACGAAGGCTATTTCCACAGAGGCTGGAACATCGGCTCGGATCAGCAGGCCAGCTGGATGGCCGTGCTCCGGCCATACTACATACACAACCAGGAACTATGCTCCTGCCCGACGGCCACGAAACCTTACGACCAGGGCTGGCAGGTCCCGTTTGCAGCCTGGACGAACTTTTACGACGAGTTCGGCAGCTACGGAATTAATATATGGGTTACTAATCCACCGCCGGGCCAGGAGGGCGGCAAGCCCGCTGAACACTACTGGAGGAGCCGCGACGTCAAAGGTACAAATAATATACCGCTGTTCCTGGACGACCTGTGGTGGGACACCCGCCCACACCACACTGATGAACCTCCGTTATTTGAAGGCCAGAGAGACGACTGGACTACAAACGCTATGAAAATGCTCTGCATCAACCGGCACAACGGGTTTGTGAATAGCGTTTTTGTGGACTTCTCTTCCAGAAAGGTCGGACTCAAGGAGCTGTGGACCTTGAAGTGGCATCGAGAGTACGACACCACCGGCCCCTGGACACAAGCCGGCCTCGTCCAGCCATCCGACTGGCCTGACTGGATGAAAGGATTTAAAGATTATTAAAGACAATCGCACAAGAAAGGCGCAGCATTATGCGACAACGAAACGGCTTCACGTTAATAGAGCTTCTGGTGGTGATTGCCATTATCGCATTGTTGATGGCGATACTGATGCCCGCGCTGCAGCGGGTAAAGCAGCAGGCAGCGGGTGTTGGCTGTAGGTCGAACCTGAAACAATGGGGCCTTATCTTTGCCATTTACACACAGGATAACAACGGCTACTTCTACAGTGGCCTTTTGCGCAGCTCCTCGGCGGATATGGCCCACGGCGACTGGTGGCGGGAGTGTATGCGGCCGCTATCCAAGGACAAGAATATGTGGCTGTGCCCCACGGCGAAGAAACACCGTTCATCTGCTTCCCTAACGGCCATGGCAATTGCAACCAATCCGTTCGATGCATGGCGGGTCCCCGCTTCTCATGGCAGCGACGAGGGCAGCTACGCCCCGAACGGCTGGATGTGCAATCCCCCCGCCGGTCTGTCCAGCCTGTGGGGACGCGGGCCGATTGAGGATTACTGGCGAACACACCAGGTTCGAATGGCCTACAACATCCCGGTCTTTACAGAGGGCTGGTGGGTGGACGGCTGGCCCAGGCACACCGATGAGCCCCCCGAGTTAGGTGACCGGACGCCGAATATGAGCGGCCACGAAATGCAGCGTCTCTGTGTCAACCGACACGGGGGAGCACAAAATTGCCTGTTTGCGGATTGGTCCGTCAAAAGAGTTGGGCTCAAGGAGTTATGGACGTTGAAATGGCATCGCGAGTATGATACAAATGGTCCCTGGACGAAGGCCGGCGGCGGCGCTCCAGAAGATTGGCCCCTATGGATGAGAAAGTTTAAGGACTATTGAAAATACTATTGCATAAGATAAGGTCCATCACAATGTGTAAACGACACGGCTTCACCTCGTCAGAAACAGGAATTCCAAATCGCCAAAGCGGAAGATTTCTAATGGGGTTTACGTTAATAGAGCTTCTGGTAGTGATTGCCATTATCGCATTGTTGATGGCAATATTGATGCCTGCACTGGGACGGATTAAGGAACAAGCAAAGGCGGTCGCCTGCCAGTCAAACCTCAAACAATGGGGAATTATCTTTAAGATGTACACGGATGATAACGACGGTTATTTCCAGAAAGGCTGGGTCGGCCAGAGAGATGGCAGCCTATGGTGGATGGATGCGACCCGGAAGTACTACAAGGAACCGGATTTACGCTGCTGCCCAATGGCGATGAAACCTTATACCGAGGGAGGCCAGCCCCCGTTCGGAGCCTGGGGCATCGACCCCGGAGACTTCCTCACAAAAGGCGATTACGGCAGCTATGGGATAAACGGCTGGGTCGAGACTCGAAATACCACCGATGGCGTGGGCCAGTCACAAGCGAACTATGCCATGCGATGGAAGACTCCCAATGTTAAAGGAGCAGGTTATATACCATTATTTCTGGATGCTCAGTGGATTGATGGCTGGCCAAGCCCCACCGATGAACCTCCAGAGTATTACAATCAGCAGTGGCAGGCCGGTGGCAATATGGCCCGTTTCTGTATTAACAGACACAACGAGACGACAAACGGCGTTATTCTGGATTTCTCTGTCAGAAAAATTGGGCTTAAGGAATTGTGGGCCTTAAAGTGGAGTCGAACATACGACATCAATGGCCCCTGGACTCTAAATGGCGGCGTCCAGCCCCAAGACTGGCCACAATGGATGAGAAACTTGAAAGATTATTAAAGACAATCGCACAAGAAAGGCATCCCATTATGCGACAAAGAAACGGCCTCGTTCTCCGTAGCGATGTACTTCGCAGAGTAGGCTTTACCCCGTTAGAAATAAGTCGAATTCAGAAAGTGCCAAAGTCTCGGGCGGCATTTCTAACGGGCTTTACATTAATAGAGCTTTTGGTGGTAATCGCCATTATTGCGCTATTGATGGGCATATTGATGCCGGCGTTACAGCGCGTGAGGAAACAGTCGAGGACCGTTGCCTGTTTGACCAAGCTCAAGCAGTGGGCTATTTACTTCTCGATGTATACCGAGGACTACGACGGTTATTTTATGGAAGGGTTCACAGGTCGTTCGGGGCCTGATGATGATAATCGGTGGGTAAGAGCGATGGGAGCGTACTACAAGTGGGACAGTGACCTTACCTGCTGCCCGGAGGCCACAAAACCCTGGTTTCTTGAGAACGGCGCTCCTACGGGTCTGCGAGGAACGTTCCGTGGCTCGACCTCTGCCTGGGGCTACTATGGGCCCGGCACTGCCCACGAACGCATTGGGTGGTTAAAACCTATGCGCGGCAGCTATGGGATAAATGGCTGGTGTAATAATAAGCTGCCGGAACAGAATCCTGGCGGGACGAATCACTGGAGGACTCCCAATGTTAAAGGGGCCGCTTATGTGCCGCTGTTTTTGGGTGCCCAGAGGTACAATTTCTGGCCAGAGCACACCGACCAACCTCCGGATTTCGATGGGCAGGTATGGGAGGGAAACACGAACATGTCCCGCGTCTGTCTCAATCGACACAAGGGATTTGTGAACAGCATTTTTTTGGATTTCTCTGCCAGGAAGATAGGACTTAAGGAGTTGTGGACGCTCAAGTGGCACAGGAAATGCAACACGGCCGGCCCCTGGACACAAGCCGGCCTCGTCCAGTCATCTGACTGGCCTCAATGGATGAGAAACTTTAAAGACTACTAACTTTCATAATTTTCAGATTATATATTTTTCTTATGCTCTCCAGGGACGTTGTCTCTCCATTTTGCCTGATAATATGTCCCTGGCAATAAGCACATCTTCTATAACCTGAAAATCGAACATCCCCACGCAGAGAAAATCAGCCCCGTTTTCGAAAGCAAACTTAAAACCGTCTCTCGGATGGATAGCCCCTGCGGCTAAGACCTTATAAGCAATCCACGGCTTTTTCATCGCCTCCATAAATTCGACGGTTTTTTCAGGCTCCTTGTCCCAGTAGTTGTCCTCGCTATAGTTATCAATAACATCTTTATTCTGATCAGGTTTTCGCGTGGACCAGTAATTAGTGCTGTGGTGGGTTTTCATATAGAAGTCGGCTTCGATACCGGCTTTTTCACACGCCATCGGCGTCCGCAGATTATGTCCGCCGACACCCGCGATGACTCCATTTTTTTTGATAAATTCCACAACTTTTCCGATAAGGTCGGCCCGTCCGTTCCTGGCCCAGTTGTCCCCGATATTACCAATTACAAAAGCTCCCACTGCTCCATTATCAATAGCAATTTTCACATCACCCGTAAGGTCGTTCGTCTCTGCGGTACATTGTGCAAGCCACTGAATCTGGCCGCCCCTTTCGTCCCAATATTTCTTGAGAAGGCCGGCTGAGCCCGTGTTTGTAATAATTGTATTTATCCCGTTTTCCTCGCATATCTGGAGGGTCTCGATAATCTTTTCATCTGTGAAATAGTGATTCAATAATGAAGATACATAAATCAAATCTCTGCTGTGCGCATATCCACCGATAAGATTCCCGCCGCAAATTATCCTGCTAATCTTAACCTTTCCAATCCTGCCCGCCGGCAAGCCCTTAACAGAATCAGCCGATGGCTTACTCTGTTTATTCATTTGCGCTAATAAAGCCTTCTCTTCAAGACTCAAGGCCGATGTCACAGCAGCAGAAGCAAACAAAGATTTTTTGACAAACTCTCGGCGGTTCAGCTCTTTTGACATTTACTCTATCCTCCAGGTACTTCTTATGTGTGGCAACCTCAAGCGAATCCCAACGGGTGGCAGCCTCAAGCGAGTCCCGACGGGTGGCAGCCTCAAGCGAATCCCGCAAATGCGGGATGAGCTTGGGGATGGCTGAGCGAACCGACCTTCCAACCACCACACACTTATCATATTACAGACAACTTAGCTTTTGCTAATCCTATTACGCCCTCCAGGGACGGCGTCTGTTCATTTTACTTGACAACGCATCTTTCGCTATCAGCACATCCTCGATAATCTGAAAATCGAACATCCCCACGCACGCAAAATCAGCCCCATTCTCGAAAACATATTTGAAACTATCTCTCGGATGAATGGCACCAGCCGCCAACACCTTAAATGCGATCCAAGGCGTATCCAATGTCTCCATAAACTTAATCGTTTCTTCCGGAGTTCTGCTCCAGATATTATCATTCTCCGGCTGAATCTTTGCCGACCAGTAATCGTGCCGATGCAGTGTCTTGACCCAGAAATCCGGCTTAAGACCCCCTTTGACACAGGCCTTGACTGTACTCAGCAAATGCGCACCCAATCCACAGGGGATGCCCTGCTCCTTGATAAATTCCAGCGCCTCGCCCAAAAGATGTACCTGCCCCTTTTCGACCGCCGTATCGGCCAGACCACCCTGTATATAAGCCGCATGAACACCGCTGTCCACGGAACGTTTAATACCGGTCTTGATGTCCGGCCCCGAGGCACAATCTGAAATCCACTGAATTTTCCCGCCTCGTTCATTCCAGTACTTATTGATGACCCTATCGGAAACGGGATTCGTCAAAACCGTATTGATACCGTTCTCCTCAGCCAGCTCTAACGTCTCAAAGACCTTTTCATCCGTATGATAAGCCACGACCAGCGAAGAGACGTAAGGCAGGTCCCTGCTGTGCGCCCAGCCGCCGATCAGATTCCCCCCGCAGATTATCCTGCTAATCTTAAGCTTACCAATCCTCCCCATCGGCAGACCCTTGACCGAACCCGCCGGTACCTTACTCGGCTTATTCATCTGCGCCAACAAAGTCTTCTCTTCAAGACTCAAAGCCCCTGTAATCCCGGCCGAGGCAAGCACAGATTTCTTAAAAAACTCTCGACGATTCATATTTTTCGACATTTTCCTATGCTCCTAAATATTTATTCCATTAAAACCATTATAGCATTCATCCAGCATTTATACCATTACAATTTTATCATTCCTTACCCCCATGCTTATGCAACAGTTCAACGATTTTCTTATGCCCTCTGTCCTTTGCCCACAATAAGGGACTCCGGCCTTGGTAGTCTTTTGCGTTAACGTTAGCGCCTTTTGCCACTAAAAGCTCAACAACCTCCTCGTGTCCGCCTCCAGCCGCAAAGTGCAGCGGTGTTTCGCCAAAGTTGCACTTTGCATTTACATTCGCGCCTTTGGCAATAAGGAATTCCGCTAATCCCTCATGGCCATCCAAAGCCACTAAGTGCAGTGGCGTCGCGTCAGACAAATACCTCGAATCGATATTGACATCGCCTTCTATAAGGCCCTTGAGTTTTTCCAGTTCCCTGAGGTATTCAACTATATCATCTGTAACATAAGCACCTTTAGCATTCAACAATTCCTCTAATTGTTCGCGGCCTTCAAGCGCCGCCATGAGCAGCGGCGTATTGTCCAACCGCTTCTTTGCATTGACGTCTGCACCGTAATACACAAGAAGTTTTACTACCTCTTTGTCACACCGACGTGCCGCCCCATGCAAAGGTGTCTCGTAGTCCCATGTGTCTTTCGCATTAACTTGTGCTCCTTTGGCCAGCAGCAAGCCAACAACCTCCTTATGGCCGCCCTCGGCTGCATAGTGCAGCGGAGTTTTACCTCGCCAGTCCTTTACATTTACATCTTCACCGTTTGAAATAAGCGATTGTACTTCACCGACATCACCCGCCTTGGCAGCCTTGTGCAGTGGTGTTAACTCGGTCCTTATAAGGCTGTTGATAACATCCTCAACCTTTGCCCCTTTGACAACAAGAAGCTCAGCCACTTCCTTGTCCATTTGGCGAACCGCCTCGCACAGTGGGGTATCGCCGTTATTGTCCTTAATGTCGATATCAGCCCCCCTGGACACGAGCAGTTCAATGATATCTTGGTGACCATTTACGGCCGCTCCGTGCAAAGGTGTCCCACCCGATTCACCCTGTGCATTTATGTCCGCACCATTGCCGATAAGCAGTTCAGCCACATCTCGATGTCCTATATTAGCTGCATAGTGCAGTGGCGTACCGCCGGCTTTATTCCTCGCATCGACAAAGGCCCCTTTGGTAATCAAAAGTTGAGACACTTCCGTGCGGCCCCATTGTGCGGCATAGTGCAGCGGCGTCCTGCCGCTTATGTTCTTCGCGTTAACATCGGCTCCCTCAGTAAGCAGAAGTTCGACAATATCCATGTGGCCATTCTGAGCCGCCACGTGTAGTGGCGTATTGCCTACCATGTTCTTTACATTTACGTAGATACTGCTTGCAATGAGTGATTTGATTTGCTCGATGTTACCTTCCCTAACAGCCTGGTGCAACGGTGTTATCTCTTTAGTAGATTTCTCGTTATACTCGACGACTAAAAGTATAAACACCAAAAACAGAAAGAGGGCTCTTATCGATTTCATCTTCGGTTACCTCTCATAAAACAATAACAAAATCAAAGTAACTTGTCAATGAAATCGCATCCAGAACCAATTAGTCATAAGCCTTCTCGTCTAAGCGAAGTGCTTCGCTGATGCAGGAAGCTCAATTGTTGCTGGATTCTTCCGGGACTTTTATCTGCGCCATCTCTTTTTCCGTGAATTTACTATTCGCAACCGGCCCGGCCTCCCAGCACTGTTCGAGCTTACTGGGCTTTGGCTTTTGGACTGGAATGATGAAGACCTCCTCGTCCTTGGCGTTCTTTCCCATCTGCCCGCCGGCTCGCTTGACCGCCTGGCGAACGAGTTTCTTGCTCACCTCCACGAGCGTCGGGAAGTTGTATGGCGTATGGCTGAATTTGCCTTCCGGATTCAAGGCTGATTTGAATTTGTCCGGTAGATTTTCAAAGCCGATAGTGGTAAACAATATACCGCCGGAATTTGATGGATTACAGTCGGAGTCCTGACCGCACCGCGTCGAGATGATAATCGTTTGGTCCGGGTCGCCTTTACCGTACAGCAGTCCCATCACGATATACGCCCCGTTAATCTTGGCATCGATATTAAAGTCACCCTTATCGCAGGAGAATTTACGATAGTCGGGATTGTCCTGGTACTTCTCTTCGATAAGCTGCCAGGTCTTTTCCCAGTCATCGGGATTCTCCTTATACCACGCCAGCACATCGCGGATACACTCAGCGTATTGACTGTCTTTCGGGATACATTTCAGACCCGCCTCGACAATCTTTACCATATCATCTTCAAAGAATGCCTCGGCATACATCCCACCTACAAACTGGCCTCCGTAGAGACCGTCTCCGTAGTTCATCAGCCGCCCGAATTTTTCGCCGAGCTTGATAGCCACATTTGGCAGACCAGGCGCAATCAGGCCCGCGTAATCCGCCTCAATCTGATAATCGATATCGTCGGCGTGTGTGTTAAACTCCGGATGCCCTGAATCGGGCGGCGCAATCCCTTTACGCAAATTATCACGACCATTTCTGTTGGCATGCCAGAGTGGATACCCGCTGTTGGCAAAATCAATCCCCGCCTGGCGAATAGAGCAGTTGAAGCCGTATAGCTCAAGTGTCCGCAGGAAAGTCATCTCGACGTAAATATCATCCTGCTTGAACTGGTTAATATTCTCCGGCTCCCACTGCGGCATCTTGTCTTCCGGTATGATTTGGCCCTTAAACTTGAACTCGGTGGGCCCGCCCCAGCCCACGCCGGCCATTTGCCCGACCCAGCCGGCCTTCATCTTGTCAACATAATCCTCGACCGTTATGCAGCGATCTTCTCCCAGGCCAAGCCTGAAACCGCACTGTTCATCGTACTGGCAGCCGACAATAAATGCCACACTCAGGACCACTGCAATTGCCACCAGAATTACCACTAAATCCTTTGCCATGTTATACCTCCATTAGCTTTCCCAAAATACGGTTGATTAGTTTGTCGTTTTATAACCCCCAAAGATACAAAAAACAAGTTTTCTTGCAATTATTGTGGAAAAATTGGAAGATACTATACTCAAACTGACCGATTTTTACTGTCATGCTGAGCAAAGCGAAGCATCTGTCCTACAAATGAGAATAATGTATACCTTTACAGAATGAGATTCTTCACTTCGTTCAGAATGACAATTTGCCTTATATTATTTTTAATACGGTACTTATGGTTATTTTTGCAATTAAAACGGTCAGTTTGAGTACTATATTTTAAAGAGTAGGTTTGCAATGGTTTCAGGAACAGGTATAATATTGGGCTGTGGCGAAACTATCGAACTACGAAAGCAGTGTTGGATCTGAGATATGCCAAAATACAGGATACGATTTATAGCGCTGGCAATAGCGGCTGTGCTGCCGGCTTTATCAACGGTCTCAGCCGATGTCTGGCGCCTGGAAAAAGGACAGGATTGGGAGGCTGTCTCCGCTGAGGGTAAGGACAAATTCCTGCTGGCGGTAGCCGAAACGAAGAATCTCGTCAACACCGGCCAAACCAAGGCTGCTCGTGAGGCATTCGATAAACTCACAAAAGACTTCCCCGAAATTACAGGGCCTGATTTGGACGCCTTTATCAAAGCTGAAATGCTCTTTTGCAAAGGCGACTTCGTCAAAGCGGCCGATACCTACGACAAGCTGCTCACTACATACCCGGAAAGTAAGTTCCGCGATGCGGCCTTAGACAGACAGCTTGCAATAGCGAGGGCTTTTTTAGGCGGCCAGAAAAAAACAGTCCTCGGCATCTTCGAAGTCAAAGCATTCTCCGAAGGCCTCAAAATTATGGAAAGGGTAAGAGACCGCGCAGGTAACACGCCAATTGGCGCCGAGGCCGCCGTAGCCATGGCTCAAAAATATGAAGAAAAAGGAGACTTCCCAAGGGCAATCAGGACCTACGACAAGCTGCTTGCAGAACAGCCTGAGAGCGAATATCGCCAGGCGGCTTTGGACAGGCAGTATACGATGGCAACCGCTTATTTAGGCGGCCGCAAAAAGAAGGTGCTTCGTGTCATCAAGATGAAAGGATACGCCGAGGGTGTCAAAATTATGGAAAAGATTACTGACCGGGCAGGCCTCGACAACCCGACCGGATTAAAGGCTGCTGTAGCAGTCGCTGAACATTACGAAAAAAGGGAACGATTCAACGAAGCATACCTCAAATGGTGGGAAATATCTTTGCAATGGCAAACAGGAAAAACCGGCGCCGATGCGCTGCTTGGTATGGCTCGATGCTCACACGCTGTCTACAACAATCACCCTGAGCATAAAAGACCATTTTATGACGCCTCGAACCTGAACACCGCAAAAAGCTGCTACGAAAAATTCAATTTATTATATCCCAAAAATGCCGAAGAAATAAATGTTGATGAAATACTAACCGAGATAGACGAGCAATTAGCTTACAAACAATTTAGTATCGGCCAATACTACCAAAGAACCGACGAGAGCCAGGCCGCCAATCTTTATTTCGACATGGTAATAAGCGATTGGCCGGGCACAAAAGCCGCTGAAATGGCAAAGGAAACGCTTTCTACGAATTTGGGCGACAAAGAGACAAAAGAAGTAAAAAGTAAGAAATAGCTATTGAGGACAAAATACGAAACTATGAAAAGTACGAAGCATGAAATTCAAAGCACGAAACAATATCAAAATCCAAATGTCAAAATGACTAAAACGTTTGGAATTTTGAATTTTTGTCATTTGAATTTGTTTCGGATTTCGACATTCGAGATTCGGATTTATTCGGTCTTTGTATTTTTTCCCGTTCTAATTGCTGCTGCGTGTTTAGGCCTGTGTGGATGTGCCGAAATAAGCGGCTATTCCAACGAATCGCTGTTTCCGCAAGACGTGGACAGCATCTGCCTCGAAATGTTTGACAACCAGACCTTTCGGCGAGGAACCGAATACGAGCTTTCCGACGCCCTGTCCAAGCGCATCGAGGCAGAGACGCCCTATAAGATAGTCTCCAGCCGGGACCGAGCCGACACCGTAATAAGCGGCCAAATTGTATCAATCGCCGAATCAGCGCTCAGCACCGAACGCGAAACAGGCCGGGTCCTCGAAAAAGAAGTTGAGCTCAAAGCACTCGTAAACTGGAAAAATCTAATGACAGGAGAGCTCCTCATTGATAACCAATCGGTCAGCGCCTCAGCAAGCTATTCTGAATTCCAACAGCAGGATTTTACATACGCTTCGTCTCTGGCGGCAAACAATCTGGCCAGGAAAATCGTAGAACTGATGGAAACAAAATGGTAAAGTCTCATCGTGCGTATTGCGTGATGCGTACTGTGAAGAGAAATATATAGTAAATCTACTTATGAAACTTTAACATAAAACGCAATACGAAATACGCAATACGAAATAAGAATTATGAGCAACAAACAAGACAAAAAGCCAAATCCGCCAAAACATCGCGGCCCACAAAACAGACAGGGGAAAAAGCCGCCCCTGCCTCGTTACAAGCGAGGGCCGTTTAGCTACCTTATAATCGCAATTGCGATTTTCACAATGATAATGATGCTAAACAAGTGGCAAACGCATGAAGAAATTAGATGGGATGAATTTGTCTATGAAGTTGAGAACAAGCACATCGATAGTGTTACCATAAAGGATATGGAGATAATAGGTAAATTCAACGACGCAGGCCTTGCCAGTCGTCAAGGCAAAGGTAAGGGTTCTTTTGTAGTTTATTATATCCCGGATGTACATGGAAAGCGCCTTGAGAGCTTATTGGAGGAAAACAAAGTAAAGAATGACATCGCCCCGCCAAATACCTGGCTTCTTAATTTGATAAGCATGTTACTGCCGATAGTTATTTTGGTGGGTATTTTCTACTTTCTGTTTGCCCGCAACCTTCGCAGCGGGGCCGGCGGAATGCTGATGTCTTTTGGTCGAAGCAAACATCGGCTGCAGGGAAAAGACCGCGCCAACGTAACATTTGATGACGTGGCCGGTGTGGAGGAAGCAAAAGAAGAAGTAGCTGAGATAATCGAGTTCTTGAAAAATCCGAAAAAATTCCAACGACTGGGCGGCCGTATCCCTCGAGGTGTTTTGCTTATAGGCCCGCCGGGCTGCGGAAAGACATTACTTGCAAAAGCAATAGCAGGACAGGCCGATGTGCCGTTCTTCAGTATATCCGGAAGCGATTTCGTAGAGATGTTCGTTGGCGTCGGGGCTTCACGAGTACGCGACCTGTTCAAGCAGGCAAAAGAAAATTCCCCCTGCATCATCTTCCTTGACGAGGTTGACGCAATCGGACGAAAACGCGGGGCAGGCTTTGCCGGCGGTGGACACGACGAACGAGAACAAACACTAAATGCCATCCTCGTTGAGATGGACGGCTTTGACACGAACGACCAGGTCATTGTCATTGCTGCGACAAACCGCTCCGACATCTTAGACCATGCCCTGACCCGACCCGGAAGATTCGACAGGCAAATCTTTATTCCGCTGCCCGACTTAAAAGGTCGAGTTGATATCCTGAAGGTTCACGTTAAAAAAGTGAAACTGGGACAGGATATCAGTCTCGAAAGACTCGCACGCGGGACACCTATGTTCAGCGGAGCAGACCTGGCGGCGATTATCAACGAAGCCGCCCTCGCCGCAACAATGGCCAATAAAGACAGCGTCGAAATGGCTGACCTCGAAGAAGCACGCGACAAGGTCCGCTGGGGAAGAGCAAAAAGGAGCAGGGTCATTGACAAAAAGGAAAAAGAAATCACCGCTTATCACGAAGCCGGCCATACTCTCGTGCAATCACTCTTGGAAGATGCCGACCCCCTCCACAAGGTAAGTATCATCCCTCGAGGGCCAATGGGCGGGGCCACTTTTGCTTTGCCCGAAAAGGACAGAACAATATTTACAAGAAGATATTGTATGGCACTTTTGC
>DATKYR010000161.1:0-2325 GCA_035528395.1 Sedimentisphaerales bacterium | reverse complement strand
GCGGCACAGGCAAAAACTGCGACTGAGGTGAGGCCCCTCTCATTGCTGCCTGGAGGATTGGGTGAGCCCACACTGGCTTCGGAATTAAGACGACCACTGGCCGAAGCACAGTTAACTCTCCGACTACGAAAGGCAGTGATGTTGTCAGTTTCTTCACGTCACGAATGTAGTCTCTAACGACGTATACATAGTATTTGTCTCCTTCTTTTTTTGCTTTTTTAATCTGATGCGGCCTAAGTTTGAATGCGCCCTCTTGTTCACTGAAATGTTTGACCTCTATAAACATTTCTTCTCCATCAGCCTTTTTCGAATAGATATCATAGCCTATGCCTCTTTGCCTGTGTCTGTCTTCAGCTTCTCTTCCTTCGCCCTTCTCGTAATTTAGCACCATTCTTAGTACGATTTCCTCAGCATCTTTAGTTCCAGTTCGAAGCCTAGGTTCTCCAGCCGGTTCGGAAAAACCTGTTTTTCCTTCTACCAGCTTAACCACTTTAACGAGCTTCGGCGCTGCTCCTTCAGTCTTCTTATAAGGCGAGTATTCCTTAGCGGTTGAAGGATAATATTCATCAGGATCTATAGCGCCTCAGCAAGCTATTCTGAATACCAACAGCAGGATTTTAAATACGCTTCAAGCCTTGCGGCAAACAATCTGGCGCGAAAGATCGTAGAACTAATGGAAAGAAAATGGTAAAGTCTCACCGTGCGTATTGCGTGATGCTTATTGTGAAGAAAAATATATAGTAAATCTACTTATGAAACTTTAACATAACACGCAATACGCAATACGAAATACGCAATACAAAATACGAATTATGAGCAATAATCAAGAAAAAAAGCCAAATCCGCCAACTCGTCGCGGCCCACAAAACAGACAGGGAAAAAAACCGCCCCTGCCTCGATATAAGCGAGGGCCGTTTAGCTACCTTATAATCGCAATTGCGATATTCACAATGATAATGATGCTCAACCAGTGGCAGAGAGTTGATGAAATTAGATGGGATGAATTTGTCGAGCATGTTGAGAACAAGCACATCGATAGTGTTACCATAAAGGATATGGAGATAATCGGTAAATTCAACGACGCAGGCCTTGCCAGTCGTGAGGGTAAGGATTCCTTTGTGGTTTATTATATCCCGGAATCACATGGTGACCGGCTTGTGAAGCTATTGGAGGAAAACAACGTAAAGAATGACATTGCCAAGCCTAATACCTGGATTTTTAATTTGATAAGCATGTTCCTGCCAATAATTATTTTAGTGGGTCTTTTCTACTTTCTGTTTGTCCGCAACCTTCGCAGCGGGGCCGGCGGAATGCTAATGTCTTTTGGTCGAAGCAAACATCGGCTGCAGGGAAAAGACCGTGCCAAAGTAACCTTTGAGGACGTGGCCGGCGTAGAGGAAGCAAAAGAAGAAGTAGCCGAGATAATCGAGTTCTTGAAAAATCCGAAAAAATTCCAACGGCTGGGTGGCCGTATCCCGCGCGGTGTTTTGCTGCTAGGCCCGCCGGGCTGCGGAAAGACCTTGCTCGCAAAAGCCATAGCAGGCCAGGCCGATGTACCATTCTTTAGCATATCCGGAAGCGATTTCGTAGAGATGTTCGTTGGCGTCGGGGCATCGCGAGTACGCGACCTCTTCAAGCAGGCAAAAGAAAATTCCCCCTGTATCATCTTCCTTGACGAGGTTGACGCAATCGGTAGAAAACGCGGGGCAGGCTTTGCCGGCGGTGGACACGATGAACGAGAACAAACACTAAATGCCATCCTCGTTGAGATGGACGGATTTGATACCAACGACCAGGTGATTGTGATTGCAGCGACAAACCGCTCCGACATCTTAGACCATGCTCTGATCCGGCCGGGAAGATTCGACAGGCAAATCTTTATTCCTCTGCCGGACTTAAAAGGTCGAGTTGATATCCTCAAGGTTCACGTTAAAAAAGTCAAATTGGGACCCGATATCAGTCTGGAAAGACTCGCACGCGGGACACCTATGTTCAGCGGAGCTGACCTGGCGGCAATTATTAACGAAGCTGCACTCGCGGCAACTATGGCAAATAAAGACTATGTCGAAATGGCTGACCTCGAAGAAGCACGCGACAAGGTCCGCTGGGGAAGAGCAAAAAGGAGCAGGGTCATTGACAAAAAGGAAAAAGAAATCACCGCTTATCACGAAGCCGGCCATACTATCGTGCAATCACTCTTGGAAGATGCCGACCCCCTCCACAAGGTAAGTATCATCCCTCGAGGGCCAATGGGCGGGGCCACTTTTGCTTTGCCCGAAAAGGACAGAACAATATTTACAAGAAGATATTGTATGGCACTTTTGC
>DATKYR010000160.1:0-34773 GCA_035528395.1 Sedimentisphaerales bacterium | reverse complement strand
TAAGGAGAATAGCACGTGAACAAAGGCACAGTAAAATGGTTCAGTGAGAGTAAGGGATACGGCTTTATCGTTCCCGACGATGGTGGCGACGATTTATTTGTCCATCACTCAGAAATCCAGTCAGAGGGCACAGCAGCCCTTCGTGAAGGCCAGAAAGTTGAGTACGAGATTGGAGAAGGCGAAAAGGGTCGTCCTTGTGCAATCAAAGCGCGGCCCTGCTGAAGCTGTATATGAAACGACCGTTGGCGAGTTAAGGGCTGGGTGTTGCGGTTTTTCTGGGTAACGCGCGCAATGGGAGCGTGATGCCTTCCGAGATTCCTACGGGTCAGTCTGTTCGCAGATCTTTGATGGCTAGGCTCGGCCAAGCGATTTGAGGTACTTCTTTGATTTCTTAAGCTTCATCCTGGAGGCTTTCTTTTTCACTGTATCAGTTGGCCGTCCCAACTGGGCAGCTACTTTGGCAGTCGGATTATTCGGGAAAAGTTTTCTGAGCAAACTAACTTCACTCTTTGACCATAAGCCTTTGACAAGTTTCTTTTTTGCCATTGTATGATTCCTTTCATTCTAAGCGTACCGCCTGTCACTTTCTGTTGACTTTGCTGCATTCTAAGAAGTAACACGGTTGTTATCAAAGAGTTTTTGTCTCCTCATCAAGAAATATCGCCCTTGCCAAAACCTATATCGACTTGTACAATATTCGTGGAGATTATGCAACTTGGTGGCCTTTCGCTCTTACCAAAACTGGACATCGAAGCCATTCACGCAAAGTCTGCGTTCTGACTAAAATCAAAGCGTCGTATACTTAAACGGACATTGACTAATGACCCACAAGATGTGTAGAATTACAGCTATGGAAACATGCTCTGTCTTTATAGCCTTGGAAAAAAGAGCTGGGACAAAAGGCCGCGTAGATGAAATAGCAGTTAGAATGACGTAGTTGATTAGTGCTAATGGGAAATCCCGTATAATATCAATGGAGTAACTCATGAAAAAAAAATATCGAATATGCTGTCTATTGTCATTCTTAATTTTTATTATCATATTTTTAGAATCTTGTGCCCAAACAGTTCCAGATCCTGTTTTGGTTGAACAAATCGCAAAAATTAAAGCCATAGATAATCATTCCCACATGTTCATGTTACCGGCTATTGCTAACCAAGGTACCGAAGAAGAGCCTGCCGATTTACTTGGGCAGCCACGTTATGACCTTCCTGTGAATTTTCGTTTTGATAATCTTCATTGGATAGGTGCCTGGCGTGATCTATACGGATATAGATATAACGACATGGAAAAAGAACATCTAAGCCTTGTTTTTAAGGAGAAGCAACGTATTAAACGTGAACAAGGTGAGAATTATCCAACCTGGGTTTTAGATAAATTAGGAATAGAAACTGCATTAGTTAATTGGCCAAAACTCGGTTTGGGACAAACGCCACCTCGCTTTTATTGGGTCCCATTTGCAGATGATTATATGCATCTTTTCCCAGGCCTTCGTTATCCTACAATCGATATAAAACCTGCAGCGACGTTAGAGGAATATACCAAAACTGTTGTGACTCCGGGGATGGAATCATTTAAGCAAGAAGGTGCGATAGCCATTAAGTTTGCAACTGCTTTTCAGCGTCCACTGAATTTCGAAAAAGTATCCAGTGTGGAAGCGGCCTTGGTCTATGAGCAGCTGCTTGGAGGAAAGGAAGTTTCAATTAGCGACCGACGCAAACTGGAAGATTATCTTTTCCGCTATATAGCTCAAGAAGCTGGGCGATTAGACCTAAAAGTGCATATCCATACAGGTGTCGCTGACACATATTTCAACATAAGTGGTTCGAATCCGATGCTATTGGAGTCTGTCTTCAATGATCCTGACCAACGAAATACTAAATTTGTAATGATTCATGGCGGGTGGCCGTTTGATAAAGAAGCAGGTGCTATGTTAATCAAGCCGAATGTCTATGCTGATTTCTCTGCGCAGACCTTTCGTTGTTCCACGCATGCATTAACTGAGACGATTCGCGCGTGGTTGGAGTGGTATCCCGAGAAAGTGTTATTCGGAACTGATGCTTATCCAACATCACCATTAATAAATTGGGAAGAATTAGCTTGGCTTTCTACAAATTCAGCGCGTAATGCCCTCGCTATAGCTCTAACAGAGATGATGAACGATGGGCAGATTTCGCGTGACCGTGCCTTTGAACTGGCCAAGATGGTGCTTCGTACGAATGCCATAAGACTTTATGATTTTAAATCTACTATACATCAGGCTGCGGATGCTGGAGACTTGGCAAAAGTAAAGGCTTTTATCCAGGAAGGTATTGATGTCAATACGAAGGTGCATGGGTGTACACCTCTGCACTGCGCCGTTCGTTACGGACACAAGGAAGTAGCGGAACTACTCATCGCTAAAGGTGCTGATGTCAATGCAAAGGACACGCAGGGCCGGACACCTATTGATCTGGCGATTAACCAAGGCCGAAAAGAGATAGCTAAGCTGCTCGCCTCCAAGAGTGGCGATGTTTCACTGCATACCGCCGCATATATTGGAGATTTGCAGATAGTGCAGAAGTTCATTGACGGCGGTGCGAATGTGGACGCTAACGACCGGAAGGGCCAAACAGCGCTGCATTATGCCGCTAAGGCAGGACAGATAGCAGTAGCTAAGCTTTTGATTGCTAATGGTGCGGACGTCAACGCCGGAGAATGGACACCCTTACAGGAAGCGGCCTACTGCAGCAAGGACATGGTTGAGTTTCTTATTGCTAAAGGGGCTAATATAAACGCAAGTGGCTGGTCGCCTCTTCATAGTGCGCTTGATGCCGGGCGTTTTGACATAGTGGATTTGCTCTTGGCTAAAGGCGCAGATGCCAATATCAGGGATGACAAAGGCCACACGCCACTTCACATCGCAGCCTGGTATGCGGCTCGGAACAATCCAAAGGTAGTCGAACTCCTGCTATCCAAAGGGGCGGACATTAACGCAAAGGACAATAATGGCAAGCCTGCTCTATCGTACGCTATTGACTGGCACCCCGAAATCGTCGAACTGCTGATTGCCAAAGGAGCTGATGTCAATGCTAAAGACGGGGACGGTCGGACTCCATTGTCGTATGCCCAAGATGAAGGCCACACCCAAATCGTTGAACTCCTCCACAAGCACGGGGCGAAGGAATAACCACGCCCACCCCGACCCGAGATTGCTCCAGTAACTTCTGTGTAACAGCTATGGATATCCCCAAAAGAATTATATGATTGATACCTTTCATTTCCTCCGTCTACTTAATCAATTACGAGTTTTTGTGACGCGTAGCCGTCACAAATGCTCTATTGGAATCCGATATAAATGAAAAAATCTTTGTATTTTCACAAAAAATTGACATTTATTCGGACTCGATATAGGTAAAATCAACATTTGTGGTGTCATTTTGGAGACATAATGTCACCTGGAAATCAGGGTGTTTTTTAGCTCCTGAAATCAAAGCCAAATCAACTTTGTGGAATTTGTTTCTCTGGTGACCTCAGGTCTGTAATACGTATGGCCAAACCCAGCATAAAAAGGCCGGGCAAACTGCTCGGCCTTTTTTCGCGAATGACATATTCAAATCATTTTTTGACCTTGAATTCATACTGATGTGTTTCGTTTTTCAGCAAATCTTTGCCTTGGCAGCGCAGGGTAAAACCGTTGGCGGTTTTCTCATACTTAAAATCCTTGCCGCTGAATAAATCTCCCGGCAGGCCGATAGGTAAAGTATCAGGCAGCTTACCTGTTTTTGCTTTAATGATATAAATCTCAACTGCTGTCCTGACGGCGTTGCAAATTGTTTTCGTTCTTATATCAATACTGTAAATATTACCGAACGCCGGCAATAAAAAAGTAGTTAGTGTTGCAGCAGAGTTTTCGGTAATCTCTTTATCCGGCTTTTCACTCCATTGCTTCAGCCGACTATAAACATCGTTATAAGGTTTCGAGCTTTCCAGTATCTCATCGAAATAGTTCATATGCTTTATATAATAATCCCTGTTTTTGGCGAAAAAAGCTTCATCACCTTCAGTAAGTCGCTTAATAGCCATTTTCTCGAGATCCCCACCGTCTCCAGAGCCTGAACACAGAGCCAGTAGCTTATCACGTTTATCAACTTGCATTTCTGAAGAGAAAAATTCTTTCTCTGAGCGCATTGCGACTCTCAATGACGGTGTTTTGAATGGTACCTCTGCTAATTTCGCCTTGAGCCATGTTAAAGTTTCAAGGTCCTCTGGCATATCGGCAAGGATATCCTGAATGTGGCTTGCAACCATCTTATCGATTGACGTCGATACCAAAAAAGAAATGGGTGTATCATCGCCAACATGCTTGCCCATTGTATGAACTGTTAAACAGCGGTTAATAGCTCCCCGGTAATCACCTTCGGCCGCGATAATCCTGGCCTCTGCAGCAATAAGGAAGACCAGCTTTCTCGTCTGAGCAACATGGGACAACTGTAATGATATTCCATCGGAATATTTCAAACCCCAATTGCAATTTGGAATCTCAGTGGCGGCCGTCGCAAGGTCAATTGCTGTCCGGCAACTTTCTATATATTTTTTGATTCTTTCATTCGGTTCGATGTTGCCCTTAGATAAATCGGCCACCATTTCCTCCATAGTATCGTCGGCTTTTTCATAAGAAATGTAAGCTTGGTAATAAAGCAAAGCCGCATTATCAGGGTCCGGGCGATAGGCAAAGACCGGAGAGGTTAGTATCAGTAGTGTCAGAATAACGCCCGTGAACTTTGTTAATTTTTTGGTAATCGCTGTTTTCATGATTTTGTCCTTTCTATTTATGAACCATTAAATTCGTTAAGTAATTCTTGTGATGACAAACTGGCTGTCCGTGATCCTAACAATTTCAAAGTTTGCTCACATTGATTCTCTACAGCTTCTATGCCTCCTCGCCGAAATGCATGTTCAAGCGATATCGCTGTCATCATTTCAACCGGTGACTTTGTAATTTCCGCAATCTTGGGCTGTTCCTGCTCGCCCGGGAACCAGTGAGTACTAAGAAAGCTAGCCGCCAGGATTATCACAGCCGCAGCAGTAAGTTTTGTTATTCTGCGTCTCTTTATTATTCTCCAAATATTCGGTTGAATTGCTGTCGATTCTGTTTTCTTGATTTCATCTTGCGCCTTTAGAGCATCAGCAAGAGTTTTTTCGCTCATTTTTACCGTAGGTTTAATACGAAATCTTTTTACTAATTTTTCAACTTCTGCCAGCGACTTCATTTTGTCACCTCGCTACTCAATAGTGCCCTTAGCTTATTCAACCCATAACGGTACTGACTCCTGATTGTGTTCACCGAAACACTTCTCAATATAGCTATCTGTGTGAATCTCATTCTGCTCTGAAGATGAAGAACTATTACTTCTCGCTGCTCATATGGAAGTTGTGACATTGCTCGGTTTAGCTGTTGCAGTTCTTCATCCTGTACTGCCAATAACTCTGGTTCGATTGTTGTCGAATCGACTGGATTATCTCGTCTAGGATTTCGTTGCCGTGTTCGGATTCTATCTCGAGCTAGGTTCACAACACATGTTGCCAAGTAACTTTTAAGACTGCCATCCACTTTGAGTTTGCCAGCTGACTGAGCAAACGATACAAAGAAGTCATGGACTACATCTTCGGCACAATGAACATCATTTAAAAGAGCTGTTGCTAATGAGATTAAATAAGCATTGTATTTCTCATAGATTCGACTCAGAGCCTCTTGAGAACCACACTTAAACTTCCATATAAGAAGCTTATCCTCTATCATCTGTCTCTCAATAATCAGGTCATGAAATGATCATTTCTCATTAGTAACACGATTGAACCATCGATTTCAGTTTAAGGAAAATGTTTTTTTTACCGGATTTTCCTTTACAAGGCGAAAAAAGCTGGTTTATACCTCCCTAAAAAAGCAGAGAAAAGTCCTAATCATGGAAAAATAGTGAGATTTGTTTTTCTTCGGTCCCACTTATTACAGACGTAAGGTCATCACATTTGCTTTGTTAAACAGCTATGAGTATATCCCCAAAAGAGTTTATGATTGATGCATTTATTTTTCCTCCGGATACTTAATCCGAAAAGAATAAAAAATTACGAAAAAATATTCGCTTTTTGGCTAATATTTGAGGTTTAGCACTTCCATCAATAATCAAATTTGATATTTGTGGTGACATTTTGGTGTCATAATGTCACTTGGAAATCAGGGTGTTTTCCAGCATTTGAAAGAGGTGACTTTTAGGAGAATTCTGTTATTATCCAGTATATAAAAATGAAGCCAATTCAAAGTGACTTTCACTATACTAAAACTTAAGTTTGTACCCCATACGAGGCACCTCACGTTAAAACTCTTTGGGGTTGACGCCCATCAACTCCGAAGCTTCTATGTAAATATCATAGATAGTCCAATTACGTAGATGAACCCAATCAGGACCTCTCTTTCCTATCCACTCCATTACCTTATTGTGCCAGCTGGTGGCTGTGGCCTTGTCACCGATTTGCCGGCAATCCGGCCTTTTTCGATTCTGACTTGCAATAAAGCCCGGTTGTTGTTTTCATCAATCTCGGAAATACTATTGTCAAAATCCAGAAAGACGTTGAAGTCGTATTGGCCATCTGGCAAATGAAAATCCCGCGTACCTTCGTTCCATCTCTTACCGGACTCAATAGGCCCCGCTTCATGCCATCCGCTGTGTACATTCCCCACCTCATTCAGATTATCGCTTAGATCTCCCCGATAAAATTTCAGTTTAAACTTTGGAATAGAAAGACCACTTTCATTCTGTATTGAAACAACAAGATTACAAATCCCTCGTTTCTTGTCTAAGCGAATATCAAAATCCGCCGGCGTGATATCAACTCCTGAAACTTTTCTTGCTGCCTTTTCTCTCTCTTTTGCGGTCATTTTAGCTTCTGCTTGAGCAATTTGTTTACTTAATGTGTTAGTTTTAACCGATTTCTTCTGTTGTCTCCCCGGAATCACTACAGAAGCCTTGTTGTTTGTCTCATCCAATTCGTCAACCATATTGTCTGGGTCAACTATCACGAAGATCTCGGTCTCGCCCTCATTTAAAGTAAACGGAAGTGTTCCCTCATTCCATGTGCCCCTCGGCATAATTGGTCCTGCGTTATGGTGCCCAGGATAAACCTTCCTACCTTTTTTCCTTGGATCACCTGCATAGAAAATAACCTTAAACTGAGGAGTGACAGTATTGCCATAGTTATGAATACTTACACCTGCCCTGAATCGACCATCGGGTTGTTTTTTAACGGTCAAATACCTACTCTCTATGGCAATATCGGCTTTCGCTAATGTGGATTCATACTTTGGATGAGCATCTGATACATCTAAAGCTCTAAAACACCTCTTGCTATTCCATTCTTCTTTTAAATTATTCCAATCTGCCGAAGACCATGCCTTAACAAACAACTTATCACCAACAAAAGGGCCAGTGCCAATCGAATTATCAACACGTACCCAGTGATTATTCAGAAAAACCTCATTATACGTATGATTGGCACCACCATTGCCGGGACCCCAAGAATAGCCTTTAGCCATTTCCCGCATACGCAGCCGGTCTGCCAAAGGTTCAGGATCCTCCGAGTAACGAGTCATCAACGGCAAGGTTTGGATAAGCCTCGTGGGAAGCCCTGCGGCACGGAACATCGTTCCTCTTAAAATCGCCGTCGAGCTGCATGTTCCATGCACCTTCTTTTTGAACATGGAATCGCCAAAGAAATTCGTCTCAAGAAACTGCTGATCTGGTTGAGAGCCACCAACTGATTTATGCCAGATAATTTTGCCATCAATTATGTGGAAGTACTCCCAGTGTGGCAGTTCCCTTACCAACTCAGTTTCGTGGTTTATCCACTGTAACATTTTCTCAATTGCTTCAATGTCTGTAGAAGCGTCTTTAACTATATTATCGACTTGTTCTTTCATTTCAGGAGAATAATTCATCGAGACCGTCGGCTTGATATATTCTTTGAGCTTTTTATCAAGGTTTTCTTTCGGATATGGCTGAAGATATACATGGGCTTTTGCAAAAGGAAATATCAGTACTTCCACAACTCTTGCATCTTTTAACATTGCCTCTTTTTTAAATGGACGTGCATCCTGATACAAGTCATTAATCATTTCCATGCTCGATGGAGACCTGATTTCACAAATCGCCCGTATAGTATAAGTATATTCTCTCCGCTCATCCCAATCGCCATCTGGCTTGCCATCGCCGTCACTATCTTTCCTTATTGGATCGGTTCGATACTTGCAGTATTCATTGTAGTCGGAGAGACCATCACCATCAGTATCTGATGACCTGGGATTCGTACCGAGGTCTGCCTCCAATCGGTTCTCTAAACCGTCTCGGTCGGGATCCTGAACGGCCTGAACACTGTCACCGGATTGTTTCCCGGCCTCTGCCATGGGGACGGTGAAGGCAAACAAAAGCACGACTACTACAAGGCATCTGATGGTACGCGGAGGGCTATGCCTTTGAGTTTTCTTTTCCAGCCAGCCGAGACTAATAAACGGGCTGCGGGAATCTTCCACAAGACTCGCCAAAAGGTTCTTTTTATTAATCATTTTGGTCTCCTTTCATTCTGCTTTTGTGAGAAATTACTTTGATTAGCTGTTTGCGTTACTTGGCCCTTGAAAATACTCCAGCGACCTACTCCTTCTGCTCTTTCTCTCTGGCCGCCTGAATCTCATCAGGATGTGCATTAATGAATCCTTCAGGGGTCTTGGGAGTGAACGTGTCAGCAGGAAGTTCCGGATTGTAATCAAATTGGTCCTGCACCGTAATAGATGGACTGAAATCCGTTTGTGTTTTGTCCCGGGGACATCCTCTCTCTTTCTCTATCAATACCGGAAGCTTTGTATCGACGTCAAACCAGATTCTGTCAAGCCACTCCTGAGGATTATCGCCGTACTTGCCGGCACTTATTTCAAACCCTACGCAATTACGGTTTTCAATGACCTTCTCACCCAGCAGCTTATCTGCTTCATCCAACAGCCTGACAAAGAAACGCATCCTTTCGATAGTCTCGTAGTCACCGAAGCTCCCCTCGCCTGAGTGAGTGAAATAGGATTTCAGGTCATAACGTATACTGTGCTGTAGTGTGCCATCTCCATCAGGCACGTACCACTGTATCTCCCGTAGTAAATCACCATCATAAATATCTCTACGGTAACTATCGCTTGAAACGTAAAGTATGTCCCAGGTGCTGGAAGTATGCCTTGACCCATCCGGTTCAATCCATATTGTTTGTTCACGACAGGTTACACCTTTGATTGTATCGAGTTTTGCCAGGATTTCCTGCCCCCAGGCGGCCTGTGGACCTAGCCACCATTTTCCGTTTTTCGAGTCGCTGCTGGGCCAGAAAGTTATTCCGCCGAGGAAGATTATTGCAATCGCCGCAGCGGCGGCTAATTTTGGTATTCTGTTTTTCATAATAGTTCTCCAAATATTCGGCTGGTTGGCAGCCGATTTGTTATGTTTTAATTTATCCAGATGTTCCAGAGCGTCACCAAGTATTCTTTTGTCCGCGTCGGAACTGGTCGTAACGTCTGATTTGTTAATCAGTTTTTTTATTCTGTCCACTGGTTTCATTTTTTAACCTCATTCAGAATTAACCGCAGTTTATCGATTCCATACCGATATCGGCTCTTGGCGGTGTTGACCGGGATGCCAAGCGAGGTGGCGATATTCTTAAAAGTCATCTCGGCCTGAAAGTGCAGCATTATTGTCTCTCGCTGGTCGTATGGAAGCTGGGCCATCGCGTCGCTTAGCCGCTGCAGCTCTTCGTTACATATAATCGACTGGGCCGGCCCGTTTGCACATGAACAGGCAGGGCCCGCCGGGTTTGCTTCAATGCTCCGATGCTGCTTTGCCTTGTTTGCGTTTCGTGCAAGATTGGCGGTACAGGTCAGCAGATAGCCTTTGAGACTGCCGGTTAGTTGAAACCTTTCTAAAGATTGAACAAAGGTAACAAAAACATCGTGCACAACATCTTCAGTGGCGCTGGCATTGTTCAAAAGGGCAATCGCCAAAATCAGCAGGTCGTTTTTGTACTTTTCATAGATACGCCCCAGGGCATCTTTACTTCCGCGTTTACACCTTAAAACAAGCAGCTTGTCTTCCATTTGGCCCGCCTAATCAGTTTTACAACAAACGTTTGTCGTTAATATAACAATTTGAGTGTCCATTTGGGTCTAAAGAAAGTGAATTTTTCTTAAGATTTTTCTACTCCGGTAGCGCATAAAGCAGGCTGATTCATACATTAATTTCTCACCGTATACTTAATCCGATTACACATAGAAAATTTTCAAAAAAGTCTGTATTTTCGCAAAAAATTGGCATTTATTCGGACTCGATATAGGCAAAATCAACATTTGTGGTGACAAAACGGAGTCATGGTGTCACCTGAAAATCAGGGTGTTTTCCAGCTTCTGAAAGAGGAGACTTTTCAATGAATTCAGGTATTGTATAGCTCACGAAAATGGGGCCATGTCGGGGTTCCTTTGTACCTGTGAACTTGGCTTATATGCTGATAGTACCTGTCTAAGAATTTCTGTGATATTCCGATTATTCTTTGGCTCCATGCTTGCGGAGCAGTTCGACGATTTCCGTGTGGCCTTCTTTTTGGGCATAGTTCAATGGAGTTCGACTGTACTTATCTCTTGCTTTGACATTCGCACCTTTGGCAATCAGATATTCAACTATGTCCTTTTGACCTTCTCCGGCTGCACTGTGAAGAGGTGTCTCGCCCCCCCAACTGTTTTTGGCATTGACATCAGCACCGTGTGCCAGAAGAACCTCGATGATCTCCTTATGGCCACGTAGGGCTGCATAGTGCAGTGGAGTCTGACCATCATTGCATTTGACATTGACATCGACACCTTCTGAAATAAGCAATTTGACCCGCTCAATCTCACCGTTAGCCGCAGCTTCGTGGAGATGCTCCAGTGCCTCAACCTGTGCGAGCATTTTCTGTAGCGCTGTCTTGTCAAAAATCTTGCCGCCAAGCACGACAGCAACGATTCTTCGGGTATTGCTAATGTCTTGCAGTGGGTTAGAATCCAGCAAGACCAGATCGGCAACTTTGCCACGCTCAATGGTGCCCATCGAATCCAGCAGATCCAAGCACTTGGCCGCATTGTACGTTGCAGTTTGCAGGGCTTCCATGGGTGACAGTCCAGCTTGAACGAACAGCAGCAGCTCATCCTGCAGGTCTAATCCGGGCATGTACGTACCCGTCCCCGCTAATAGCCCCACACCCGCATCATTCATCGCACCGACAATTGCAAGATTCTTCTCAAAGAATTTCATGTGGTTAGCCCGTATTTCTTCAGTTGCCGTAGCAACTCTAACATCGTTCTTCCACCGATCCCTGGTAGATAGCGGCATGTATTTGAGTCGCGGCTCATTCGCTTTGCTAAACAACTTCTCGTAGCGGTATATGAGCGTTGGGCACACCCAGGTGCTGTTCCTTACGAAACGAGTGAAGAGTTCTGCCGCCTTTTTCTCGTTGTGGGTGATGTCCGCTATTAGCTTATAGCGGGCACGCACCCTCTCCAACTCCCCCATGGGTGTATCATTCATTTTCTTGGCTTTCTTTCTAAGTTCTTCTTCTCCTTCACTTGAGCATGCCAGCAAAACGAAGGCACAGTTTCCAATACTCTGTTGCCCGGCGTCTGAGGCTTCAGCCAAGCTCACACCGTAGGGCAGATGTCCAACAAACGGGATTCCCAGTTTATTTGCCTCATCGGCAAGCGTTGCTGAGGCGCATTTGATTGCAACAGCATGTTCTCCTGCTCCCCATGGTCGGAATCGCTGGACGGTTAGAGTTCTGGCCGAGGAGATGGTCTCGTTAGGTATTGTTGATTCGTGTAGTAAGTCCACGGTACACAATACGCTAAAAAAAACGAACTTAAGCCTCACTTAAACAAGTATTGGTGCATATCTACCTCTCTTCCGGGCGCGAGAGGAAACGCAGAAGAGGTCATATATGGGTTGCCCACAGGAGTCGCACTCGTCGGGTCACTGACGCTTCCGGCCGGCACCATCCAGTTATAACTCAGAGGCAAAGGACCATCGTCGGCATCTGAAGCGAGAACCTCTAGATTACTTGTCTGATCGTCCCCAATAATAGCAGGCGTTGCCGACACCGAGTCGATAACCGGTGAAATATTCGACTCTGCCACTATTACATCCACCCCCTTATCAGCTTAATATTTTAACAAGCATTGCGAACAGTTCTATGGGATTTTAGGCCCAATTCAAAAGATATTCTCATTTTCGGGAATTTCTGTTGATTTGACGGCCCCCAAGTTTATATAATGATGTTTACAACAAAGGCAGTTTGTGTGGAATACCAAACCTAAGCCTCTGACAAACATGCGGTGGTTCTTTTGTTTTGTGCATCTACGAAATATTTTCCTTTAGGGCTGAATATGTCAAATGGAGTTATCACACAAATGGTTGCTGCCTTGGAACTTGAAATTAAGGCAATAAAGAAAAGGGGCGGATCAAGTACTCTTGAAGTAACCGGAGGTAAGTTCAAAGGAAAGTGTGATAACGGATATCTCTATGTCTTTCCAGTGAGCACGGAAACGTACCTGCGTGATGACTCACCTATCAAGATCGTTGTAGGTAAGGACGAAGTTGATGGCACGGTTGTGTCTTTTGGAGAAGGAATTTTAGTAATCTCGGTGGAACAAGATTTTGGTCCCCGAATACCTTTTGCCAGAATAGTGTCCGATGATTCCTTTCTTACTGAGAGACTTAGGGATAAATTGAAGGAAGTTAGTGAGGATATTGGTGACTTCAACTCTGAGACTGCCAATCAGGTCATCGGTGAACGTCACTGTAACACATCCCATGGGATAGTTGATGAGCGCGTCTTTCTTGGTGGCGAGCCTTTGAATGAAGAACAGAAGTGTGCTGTCACAAAGGCGATCGGAAGTGATATAACGTATATTTGGGGGCCTCCTGGAACTGGCAAAACGACTGTTTTGGCAAGAATAGTAGAGGCTTACTACTATGCTGGCCTATCAGTACTACTTGTGTCCAACACGAATATCGCAGTCGACACAGCATTGGAAAAAATTGCCGAGCGACTGAAATCGGACGAAGGCTTTCAAAAAGGTTTAGTGCTGAGACATGGCCCTATTGTGAAGTACGAGCTTGATAGAGATTACGGAGACAGAGTTGAAATAGAGAAGGTTGTTAGTCGCTTGGGTGAGCGTCTTACTCAGCAAAAGTCTGAACTCGAATCAAAAAAGAATGCTGTTCAAAATCAATCTGCTTTATACAGAGAAACCGTGAATGACTGGCATAAACTCAATGATTCACAAAGTCACCTCGACAATCTCTCAAAAAGTCTGGAGCATTCGCAAACAAAAAAACGAAGCACAAACTTTACCCTTGAGTCTTTGGACACTGAGATAAAATCTCTTAAGGAGGATTTACAGAGTTCTCTCAAGATGGGTAGTATCCGAAAGTTCTTTTCAGGTGTCAATAGTGATAAGATTAGAACAAAGCTTGTAGGTGCTGAAGCGAAGTGCTCTGCCAATCAGAGTGTATTAGCAGAGTTGGAAAAAGAAATTTTGTCATTTCAGACAAAGATTCCATACTATCGAGAACAAGTCAGGAATCTCAAGAGCATCGTTGCGAATTATCCTCCGTGCTCAGAGTGCAAGAAGAGTTTAGAAGAGTTGGAGAATGAAGTTTCAGGTATAGACAAGAGTCTAAGTGAAATTCAGAAGCAATTAGATGAGTTGCGTTCACAGGTAGTCAACAATTGCAAAATTCTTGCAACCACTATCTACCGTACCTACTTGAAAGCACAAATAGAGCGGAAGTTTGATGTTGTTGTGATTGATGAAGCTTCCATGCTGGCACTCCCGATGAGTTATTATGGAGCTGGACGTGCTAACAAGCACGTAGTAGTAGCAGGTGACTTCAGACAACTCCCCCCAATCATAATGTCGGATGATGGGCTGGCAGAAGAATGGCTCAAACAGGATGTGTTTTACAAGGCGGGTATTGTTAGATCTGTTGAGAAAGGAAATTATCCAGATCCGCTGGTAGCTTTAAAGAAGCAATACCGCATGACAGAAAGAATCTGTGATGTAATAAACGAAATGTTTTATGATGACCACCCACTTGAAACAGTATTATTTGAGCGCGGTTCCGAGACAGGCTCATTTCCTTATGAGAAGTCCGATCTCCTCTATTTAGATACGAAGTCTTATCATCCATGGACATCAATGAGGGTCGGAACATATTCAAGGTACAACCTATTCCATGCCCTGGTCATAAGGAACTTCGTGTACTCTTTATACAAAGGAGAATATCTTACTGACAACAGAAGAGTTGGCATAATTTCACCCTATTCCGCACAGGCCCGTTTGGTAGAAAAACTTGTTAATGACCATATTGATGATCGCGATCACATTGCCGTTTCAACTGTTCATAGATTTCAAGGCAACGAAAAGGATGTTATCATTATTGACATTACCGACTCTTTAGGGACTCGCCCAAGCAAATTCGTCAGAGCAATTGACCGCAAAGAGGATGGTGCAAGACTTCTCAATGTGGCCTTAAGTAGGGCAAAAAGTCATATCATACTGGTAGCTAACTTTGACTATCTTCGACAGAAAATCAGTTCTGAGTCTGTTATCCGAAGGGTGGCAAATTTATTCTTGGAGAGGGGCGTTGAGATCAACATTGCCACAGTGTTACCTCTGGGGCCTGGTGATTGGATCAATGGGTTGCGAAACCTTGAATCTGCGACTTTTGACTTTGATGACTCCAAGTCAGGTATTTTTAACGAAGGAACTTTCTTTGCTGCTTTTAAAGAAGACTTGTTGATGGCTGAGAATTCAGTGGTGATTTTTTCACCTTTTCTCACACAAAACGGTACTGGTCGTTTGATGACCGTCATAAGCCATAAGATTTCTCAAGGTATTCAGGTACGCTTGGTAACACGTCCTCCGGGAGATCAAGGTGGAATTCTTGAAGAGGGGCTGGAAGACATCGTGCACGATATGACCGATACTGGAGTTGCAGTTGATTTCCGTACCAGAATGCATGAAAAATTCGCAATAGTTGACAAAAAGATACTCTGGTACGGTTCTCTAAATATATTCTCTCATAGGGATACAAGTGAAAGCATGTTCAGAATCGTCAGCCCAAGCATTTGCGAACAGATGGTACAGTTTGTTGTTGGGGCCTATGGCAAGAAAAAAGAGGAAAAATCTGACGTAAACTTTGCTGACAAGGAGAATCCTAACTGTCCGAACTGTTCTAAACCGATGATTTGGAAAAATGGCAGGTATGGAGTCTACTTTGAGTGTAGTGCGTGTGGCACCAAATCTGACCCAAGGAGATCGAGGCCGGGGCGAAGGGGAACAACTGGAAATGATGGACCAAAGAGTGAGAAGAAATGTGTTGTTTGTGGGAAACAGATGAGAAAGCGAAAAGGCAAATACGGTTGGTTCTGGGGCTGCACCGGTTATCCTAAATGTAAACATACTGAATCAGCATAGTAGTGTAACAAAGGTCAAGCAACACATACTTAATCCGGCATTGCTATTTTAAGCATCCACTTACCACCAATGTCCAGTTAAATAGCATTCCTTGGGTATGTGGGGACGTGGGAGGATCGGTTCCGTCGTGAAATCATAGGGGGGGATGTCAATGATTCTTTGAGCTAAGCCTTCGGCAACCACCAGAAGGTCGGCCTGATTTAGCAACAGTGGAATCTCAGACAGAATAGCTTCGGTTCCGTCCGGAAGAATTACCGTATCGGTGAAATTAAGCCCAAGGATTTCAGGATGTGGAGCCCCGATGAAATTGCCCCATAAAGACAGATGATGAACCTTTTGCATTATCGATGATTGGCAACCTCCACCAAGCATGAGCAAGGTGACGTCTGCATGATTCCCATTGCCCCAATGGGCAGGTATTTTCTCCTTGTCATAAGCAAGCCCAAATACCTGATCCTTGTGCTTTTCAATTTTGCTAAGAATAGGCTTCCATCGATCTTCGTATTTATTGAGGTTTCCATCGATGTTTTCCAGACTCTCTCGTCTTTCCCGAAGCGAACAATCGGTTGTCTGCGGCAAAATGTCTAAAAGACTCAGGTCGACATCGTCCATACCCGAATGAAGAGAACCAGAAGCATAATACGATGGTTTGGGAGAACCATGCTGTTTCTGAAGCCAGAATACTGAGACATCTGTTGTACCAGCTCCCACATCAAAAGATATGAATCTGCCCTGTCGAGTTCTGGGACGATTAACATATGCTGAAATTGCTGCAAGAGTTTCCGGTAACACATATGCTGGCGATTCTTCAAATGGGACAACACCCTTTTTCTTTACCTCGTCCAAAGATGCGAGGGCCTCTTCAACGCTCCAATGGTCGTGACTTGTGTTGCTTAATCGTAAAGACCACTGCCCCAATTGCATATAGTACTCTGAAAGTTTCGTGTCACGATAAACGTTTCCAAGAAGTATTTCACTTCTATCTTGGTTCGTTGCGTTCGCTGCAGCCTCATAGTATCTCTTCAATTGGTCAAGCGGGGCTGCCATATTCAAATATGCTTCTTGAATACCTACACCTTCCCCCAAATGCATGGAAAGCTGCCCCTTTATTTGTCTTATTATTCCGGCAATATAAAGAGTGCCCAGGTCAAGGGCTGAAACCTCATGTCCGCAGATGTCAAAATAGCCCGGTTTATCTATTATCATGAAGGGGCTCTTGTAGCCGCCCCACTTTTCTTTCATACATGGTATGGCCATTTTGAATGAGCGTATGATCCTATCTTCAGACAAACGCTCAGCATGGAATCCAAATAGTAAGGCATGATCGTCGACTCCGATGGCTGTTGGCATACAGAGAGTACCTTCGTGCGAACCTTCGTGCGGAAAAGATATTGCACGAAATTTATCTCTGCCATTGTCTTCCCCTTCCAAGTTAACAACGCACTTTGTTGTAGACGTACCAAAGTCAAGCCCGATAGTAACCGTAACAAACTTTGCCTCAGCGGCAGACGGGATTCTCTCTACGACTACATGATCCAACTCTTCGACTACAGGTTTAGTCTGGGTTGGTATAGGAGGGAGATGCTTACGGACATCCTTCCCCAAGAAAAGACTCTTGATATACCGCAACAATCCCATGATTCTTCCTACCCAATTCCAGCTTGTGTTTTTACTCTTACAAAACCTACTCCTTCGATTCGATAGCTGACGTCAACTCCCTTACGTCCCAACAGTTCCGCCCTCTTCACATCAAAATCTGCTTTCAGTTTACGTACCTGAGATTCCTGAAGTTGAATGATTCTGTCACTTCGATGAGCAGCTTTGGCAGTCTCTATGGCTTGTTCACGTCTTTGGAGCTTAACTCTATATGATGCTTCAAGTGATTGTAATTGCCGCTTGATTACAGCCTCTGCTTCCATATTACGTCTCTGGCGATAGAGAGACATGTATTCAGACACACTCTCATCCAGCCAGCTATATATCTCCTCAGAAGCACTTGGTGACAACTCTGGGTGGTCGCCCCGCCACGAAGATCCATTGACAACCATCTCGTGCAAGAACTCCTCACACTTCTCCGCATCGACTATCTCTCTATTATCCGAGAGATTTCGGAGCACCATTCGCAAGTGTCTGGCAGTAAACGCCCCTCTCTCATCAATTGAAGCCCAGCCATAGAAGTAGACACCCTCAGCAACGGTATCGGAGAAGACTTCAATCAGATTCACCCGATGGATAGACTCTGACTCCTCCTCATAGAAACCTGAAATTAGCTTAACAAGTGGGTGATGCGAATGAATCATCTCCGCATCTGGGAACGCCATTGCAGAACCAGCGTCGAAAACCAGTTTCACTCTATCATGACGCATGACTTGTATCAGTCTTTGCCCTTCTTTGTCCGTGCGGCGAATACGTGGAGTAACAAATTGTCGCAATTCCGGAGATATATCAAAATATCTTAGGCCGAGTTCCCCCGGAATTATCTTTTGCCCTCCCTCGCCATATAACTCACTGGAGGGAAACTGTCGAGAGAAGAACTGGCCAACAAATATCTCAAGCTCCTTACCCGTCAAGTATCTACCCAGCTTTCGGATCTTAGATATTCTCTCGCGTAGAACCTCATCATGAGCAATTAGCCGTGTGCTGTTTTCCTCAAGTTTCTGTAAGTGTGCCTGTTCTCGAATCAGAGCCTTTGCACTTCGGTCAAGCTGCTCATCTTTTTCTTCCATGCTGAGGTTGGGGTCAAAAAGAGAGTCGGTAACTTCTTTTATTATCCTTCCAAGTATAGGCTCAAGGTCACCAATCGAACTTTTGAAAATGTCGATTCGTTTGTATAAACGCTCAAGGATTATTTCCTCAATCGTTCCTTTGCTCACAATATTGAAAATAAATATCTTGCTGGACTTCTGTCCAAGGCGATCTATTCGCCCAATTCGCTGTTCCACAACCATAGGATTCCAAGGAAGATCCCAATTGATAATTGTATCACAGAACTGAAAGTCCAAGCCTTCACTTCCAACTTGACTGGACAATAGGACTCTGCAGTCTGAATTATTACGGAAAATCTCAATTCGGTTTAGACGTTCATCATTCTCCGGGTCCTCTGGATTACTAGGAACATCACCATCAATCCTTGTGGAATGGACACCCTCCTGTGTGAGTCTTTCCTCAAGATATCGCAGACTTCTTTTAAAGAATGCGAAAACAATCATCTTCTCTTTTCTTAAAATAAGTTCTTTGAAGGTTTCATATTTGGAGTCCTCATCTCTGAGTCTTTCTATATCTATCGAAAAAACGATGTCCCGAAAATTATTGTCTGAAAGCAAAGAGTACTTGGCAGGCTCATCTTCATCCTCATCTTCATCCTCAAATTCAAAATCTGTTTCCTCTATTTCAAGACTATCGATTAACTCTTCATCATCTGCACAGGTTGATCCCGCAAAACGCTCTCTATAGTGCAGGATAGAGGCATACAGGCTACTGGCTATTTGTCTCTGCAGAGAAGTAAGAACAAATCGAGCAATCAGGCTGTCATACTGCCTCTGATATTGTTCAAATATGAACTGGGAAAGGTTGTTGTAGACAGTCTCCTCATAATCAGACAAACACGGTGTATGAGATTCTGCCGAACGAACTGCAGAATCCTCTTCCACATCCCTTTTTCGTGTTCGTGTCAAAACATCAGAGAACAGATTGAGTTTTGACAACATCTCTTGTGTTTCTACAAGCACTTCGGTCTTCGTAAGCATCTCATCAGAGTTCAACCTCTCAAGCACAATAGGGTAGAAAGGATCATTGATTATGTTCTTGCCCAAGTCATGTCGGCTCAAGCCTTCAAGTTCTATCCGGGCCTGAGACATTGCCTTCTTTGTACCCTCACACAGTAATGACTCCGCTTGTACAATATGTCTATTGACTTCAAGCTGATTGGCAAAGGCTTTCTCGATATCAAATCTTTCGGGTAGCAGTAGATTCATGATATTGAACAAGTTGTCGTTACCAGTATGAACAGGAGTAGCACTGAGGAAAATAACCGAATCACTGTTTTCCGCAAGTAACCTTACTGACCGAAAATTGTGTGTCTCCCTGTTTCTGCAATGGTGAACTTCGTCAACAATGAGAAAGTCAAGGTTCGGGGGATACTCTGCGAGAAGTTCTCTCAGTCTTCTACTTCTAACAGTTGCAAAAGAAATAATTCCGAAGAGGTGTTGATAACGTGGATCATGTTCGTTCTTCGACGAGAGCCTTCGGCGGCCATCAGATGCTCTAAGGATTTCAAACTGTTCACCAAAACGCTGATACATCTCATTTTGCCATTTGACCCTTAGAGATGCGGGACAGATAACCAGAATGCGTTGAAGATCCTGTCTGGCCCGTTCTTCTTGAAGGATATATCCAGCTTCAATGGTCTTACCCAGCCCGACCTCGTCTGCGATCAAGATTCTTCCGAACTGAGAATTAAGATATTTGAGCAAAGGTATATACTGATAACCATGCAGCTCCGTACGGCTCGCTTGATAACTGTATATTGTGTCACGAACAGGCTCATTGATTCTTGCAAAGGTAAGAAGGCGTGAAAAAGCCCTTTCATCACCGAAAGCACCGTTGACGAATAGTTCCTTAACACTCTTTCCATCACCTATAGGCCGCAGGTCCTCGGCAAGGATACTCTCTGTTCGTCCACCAATGAACACCCTAAACCATATTTGGCCCCGACGCCCTATGGGACCCTCTACTATGACACCAACTTCGCTGGCAATCGATCTCCGAGCTACCATATCCCCTGTTTTTAGGGTGATATCAGGCATTTCCAATATAAGACTCCTTACTGAATTGGGACGCTTCTTTTAGGTCGCTATCTCCCTTATAAGCTTCATTGAAAAACTCCTGTACGCTTTAAATCCCAGGATAACAGAATCTCAACTAAATCTCAACAATTTTCTGGCAAATTGGGCACTGGACGGGGATTCCGCTTGCGCTCCATCCCCCGCCAGTGAGCTTTGTCGTTTCAGCCCCCTAACGTCATCAATGCGGAACACTGTAAGGACAATGCCGGGTGGCGTAGATTTTTCGATACGTTCTTGACGTACGTGCTCAACTTTTAGGGCGTTCTTTGCGAGCCAACTCGCTGGGGCGGCCAGAAAATTGCTCCAATCTCGATGAGATGTTGACAAAGGGCTATGGAAGTACAGACTTGACAAACTTCCAGTAAATGACCGAAACAAAGAATTTGCAGAAGAATCTGTTTTCTTTATCAGATTTCTTAATATCCCTCATTTGGATCCGCCTATCACAGATGTCTACCAGTTGGTCCAGCCTAGCATAGCCATCGACAGTGCCGGTGACAACGACGCTTATGTCATTGGCGATCCAGTTTGGGTGCCTACTGGTGGTATGATGGATGGCGCTATTCAATTAGACGGGACAGATGATTGTATTATTGGTGATTCTATCCTGAATCCTTCGGAGGGACCGTTCAGTGTTAACCAGGCCTTTCTCATTCATACCCGCCCAGGCGAGTTGGTATCCGGCTACATTGAAGGTCACACTGCCGTATTCTGATACCCATTCTGCTATCTCCCCCGTTGTTCCCGGCTCCCATCCCATCTTTTTAACGTTTTTCTTGTTAACATACAGCAGTCCTGGCCAGATGTCGTTGTCATAATTAGAACCGAAAAGGAGCGTTTTGTTCACCTTGAGTACAAAGGATGTGCAGGAAAAGGAAATCTGTGAAGTGAGAAGGACAACTGCTAGAAAAGTGAAATGATATTTTCGTTTATTCAAATTTTCCTTCCGTCTTTCCATAGTTGTGTTCCTTTAATATAGATTATAAAAAACGGCTACATCAACAGGAGCAATTATGACAATTGTATGTTACTGTTTTGTTACGGTTTTGTACTTTTTTTAATATTTTACGCACTCGACAGAATGGCATCCTAAAAAATTCAACGCAATCCTTGTGCCGAACAGAATTGTTACCGTCTACTTAATCAATTACGAGTTTTTGTGATGCGTAGCCGTCACAAATGCTCTATTGGACTGAACCGCTTGCGCCAGCTTTTTCTTGTTCTTTAGCCCATTCTACGGATACTTGTATCTGTTCTATTGCACCGGTTGCGGCTGGACGAAGGCCGGCCTCTTTTAAGACGTTATTTAGAGGCTGAAGGGCTCGGGGATCTCCTATTTTGCCTAAAGCAATTGCCGCGGCCTGGCGGACAGATAAAGATTCACGCCTATTTAACAACACTTTGATGAGAGATGGAACTGCCTCGGATTCGCCGATATTGCCCAGGGCATCTGCAGCTGCTTTCTGAACAGCAGGACTCGGGTCTCCCAGAGTTTCTATAAAAAGCTGCACATCCTGATGGTTGGCGATCATGCCTAAGGAGATTGCCGCATTTTCTCGGATTTTGCTGATCCTGCTTCTTTTAAGCAAATTCTTATATCTTGTTATATCTGCCTCTTGATCTTTTCTCCTTTGCACAGAGTAATTATTCAAAGCTTTTGAGATCTTTGCTATTTCTTCCCTTCTTACTTTTTCCGCGGCTTCCCCGGTTACGGATCCATCTTCTTCTGTGAGTGGTTCCTTTCCTTCCAGTGCTCTAGCGTATTCTATAGGATTAACCTGACCCCTTATGCTATTTATTCCAAGCTCTGCTCTCTCACGAACGATACTGTCAGGATCCTTTAAAGCTATAGAGAAATGCCTGACTGACCGGAGGTCAGGGAAAGGCATATGGTATATATGTAAAGATTCTGTAGCGAATCTGCGGACCAGAACGTCTTCATCCTGCATTGCTTTCTCGAGAGGTTCCCGTGTTGACCGGATCCTGCTCAAGGGATCGGAGATTGCTCTTGCTGCGTATCGACGTACAGTTACACTGTCAGACTCAAGCTGTGATATTAATATCTCTGCATCTTTTATTCGCTCCAATGCCATTGCAGCGGATCTACGGACATACTTATTTCTGTCTTTTAAGGCCTCAATGAGAGGTTGTATGGTTTCCGTGTAACCAAGCAAGGGTAACAGTCCTGCTACTGTTCGTTTCGTTTCCGCATCTCCATTATTCAAGAGATAAATTAGTGGCTGTATACCTTGCTTATCAAGTCTGATCAAGGCATTGTATTTGTACCACGTTCCATTACTGCTGTCAGTCAATATTGTCAAGAGAGGCTGGATGAATTGCGGGTCCCCGATCCTGGCTAAAGCATTTGCAGCCGGGTCACTGATAGCAGGGTCTCTATTTTTCAGGAGTTCAAGGAGAGGCTGGACTGCGGGCTGTCCCATTCTGCCTAAAAGTAAGCCTATTTTATTTCGTGCAACAGCCTCGTTTTCAAAAGTACGCCTGGATCTTCTGGCGCGTTTTATAACATTGATGAGAGGCTCGATGGCAGGTTCTCCAATCAGGCAAAGTTCAGTACCTATTTCCCCGATCATCTCATCTTTCTCATCCCATTTACCTCTATGCGTCAGCGCTATCAACTTCTGTATCAATTCATCTATTCTCTGCTGCAAGGCGGAATCTACCGATACCGCCGCGGCCGCGGCGACAGGGATGCGGGAAGTCGCCGCTGGGATGGCCGTCGCCATCGCGGAGGACGCGATGGTCTTGTCTCGGATGCCGCGAAGAGTTTTCCAAATCTTCGAGTCCCGAGCTCGTGGTGATAGAAGCAGGAGCACGTGCGTCTTTTTGAGGGCCTCTTGGGGCAGGACATCCGCCTCTACGTTCAGGGTAGTTTTCCGCCCATCGGTGAAGGTATCGATAATGGTAACCGTCCCCTGGCATCGCGCGTTGGTCTTTGGTTTGGTTTGCGCGGGGGCGATCTCGGCCGCGATCTGCGAGGCGTTGACGGTCAGACCTTTGCGTTGCCCCACGAGCGGCAGTAATCCTCGGAAATACGTCTCGAGAAAGTCCTTGATGCCCGCGGCGTCGATCGTCGACGTTCCATTCACCGACAGCGCGATGACGTACGAGAAGTAGTTAGGTGAGGAATTATCGAAGACACCCGGCGCAAAACGAATCTCCTCGAACCCGGTCCACTTGACTTTGGGAGCGAATCGTGGAGGCAATGGCATCGCCTCGAAGCGCCAGTCCACGGGGGCGAGCAGCAGCGTCGGAGTCTCGAACTGCCTGCGCGGCTCCGGGCCCGTTCTTGCGCGCGTTCTAGGTGCACGGCGCGGCCCTGCGCCTTGCGGCGGCGCGACCTGGGCATTTGCGGCGGCGGGTACCCAGAAAAAAACAATCCCACACAGCAACAATAAATTACATAAATTTTTCATGTCATCACCTTTTTTGAAGGTTCTATTGTGTTTTTCTTATTCATTTATAACATATACATCCCGATTTATGGGGGGAGGGTTTGTTTTTTTTAGAAAAGCGAATAAAAAAGTCTCAACCTGAGAATTATAATGGATTTATAAAAGATATTCTATCAAAACCATCGCTTCATCCCTGCTTTTGCGTTCAGATCATGGTTCCTGGTTTCAATAGCAACGACTAGATGGTGCGGAGAGAGCAGATTTCTTTTCCACCGTATACTTAATCATTTACGAGTTTTTGTGACGCGTAGCCGTCACAAATGCTCTATTGGACTGAACCACTTACGAGTCATTTGGGGTTTTAATAAACAACCAATTCAATCTCATCGGTGAGCAGATCACAGATTGGTGTGATTACCAATCACTTTTTCTGCTTCGTATAGAATCTCTGCCTGTGCTGCTCGGCAAGCTTCTTGAGCCTCTTGGCAACTTCCGGGTTCTCAGCCAGCACATTGGTCGTCTCGTATGGGTCCTTTTTCATGTCGAAAAGCGAAAGCCCGATCTTAGCTTGCCTGTATTTGCCCGCCTGTCCGTCATTGGCCGGCTCCACAAGGGTTCGATACTCATGCGGAACGTGCAGCTTCCAACGTCCGTTGCCGGTTATTATCCCCTCGAAATTCTTTCCAGTAGAGAAGGGATAATACTGATGCGGGTTCTTGGCTCCGCGTTTTCGGACAATGAGATCCCAAACGTTCTTGCCGTCAATCGGATTGTCCGGCAGCTCGGCTCCCGCCAGATGCGCCAGCGTGGGCAGTATGTCAACAGTGCAAAGAGTCTTCGTTGAGGTCGTGCCCGCTTTGATCTTGCCCGGATATTTCATGATGCAGGCGCTGCGGGTGCCGCCGTCGAATCCGGTACCCTTGGCTTCGCGATACGGGGTTGTCCCGGCATGGTTGCCGTATGAAATCCACGGACCGTTGTCCGATGTGAAGAGCACCATCGTATTGTCCTCGACGCCGTTGGCCTTCAACGCTTTGTTGATCTGACCGACGGACCAGTCAATCTCCATCATGACGTCGCCGTACAGGCCGGTACCGGATTTGCCTTTGAACTTGTCGCTACAGAACAGGGGCACGTGGGGCATGGAATGGGGCACATAGAGAAAGAACGGCTTGTCTTTGTGTCGGTTGATAAAATCCACTGCGTGCTCGGTGTACAAAGTGGTGAGCATCGGCTGGTGTTCTTTGGTAACCCGCTTGATGGTGACCTTGCCGTTATCCCAGAACTGGAGCGGATACTTGCCCCAATACTCCGGATTCTCCGGATGGAACTCCCACATATCGTTGGAGTACATAAGTCCGCACGATTCGTCGAATCCGCGCGCCGGCGGACGCGTCTCTGGCTGGTCGCCAATGTGCCATTTACCGAAGACTGCCGTGGTGTATCCGCGTTTCTTCAGTACCTGGCCTGTCGTAGCGTATTTCGGATCGAGCCCCCTGGCGTTGGGACCGTGTGCTCCGAAGACCTTTGTCCTGCCGGGGTAGCACCCGCTCAGCAGCGCTGATCTGGACGCCGAGCAGATCGCCTGCGGCACATAGAAGTTGTTGAATCGGCAGCCCTCCGCTGCAAGCTGAGCAACATTAGGCGTCTTGTAATCGGGGTCGCCGAACGGCTTGAAATCACCCCATCCCGAATCGTCGAGAAAGATGACTACGAAATTCGGTGGTTTTTCGTGCCTTTGCCCTTTGCAGATTCCTGGTAGTCCCATTCCCGCGACCGACAGCGCCGCAATCTTCAGGAAATCTCTTCGAGTATAAGCCATGCTACTCTTCTCCTTCTGCTGTTGAATACAGCGTTAGATCATGATTTGACTTGCCCGGACAAAAACGGAAGTCACACGCCAACGTCACGCTTTATCGCAACTAGTCCTAAAAACCGAGAGTATTATATACCATGAGAAAAAGATTATCTAAAAAGGAAAGTTGGTTCAAGGAAAATAATTTCACAGCAGAGGATGAGATTTATTTTGGCGTTGATGTTAATAAGGTTCACTACCATGTAGCGATATCATCGGCTCAAAGCCAAATTCCACAGAAGGACCTTTCAGTATTTATGCCTGGGTCAAAGGAGGTGCTCCAGGCCAGGTTGTTTTGTCGCAAATTGGTGGTGCGAATTGGCTTTTAGCTGATCCAGTGGAAGGTAACTTGATGACAGAATTAACAAGTTCTGGCCGATCTGGAAAGCCCATGTTTTCACAAACAAACATAATTGATGGCAATTGGTACCATATATGTTTCGTTTGGAATGGTTTTAACAGAACGCTTTACGTTGATGGTATGATAGTGGCAGAAGACACACAGAATGGCCTTGAGAGTTCTGATGATGGCTTGTATATTGGTTGCGGCATGGCTATGGAAGTAGGAACCTATTGGTCCGACCTTATTGATGATGTCCGTATATACAACAGGGCTGTGCAGCCATAAGAAAGGACCATGTTAATACATTTAGGATATTCAAAGAGCTGACAGCTTAAGAAAGTTGCCAGCTCTTTTTTTCGAAAAGAGTCATATTCTTTTATCAATTTCTTTGTCACCGTTTACTTAATCCGATAAGAACAAAAAAATCTTTGTTTTTATGTAAATATTTGGGATTTAGTCCTTCTTTTAATCCTCAAATTTGATATTTGTAGTGTCAAAATGGTAACATAATGTCACTTGAAAATCAGGGTGTTTTCCAGCTTATGAAATAGGTGAATTTGTGTCTCTTATCTCACTCGTCCACAGCTTCTGTTTGCAAATCCAATTCCTTCAAATGGACATTAATCCGTACTATAATTGATTTCGAGTTTTCGAGCTATGAAGCTTGCGAGTACGAGTACGAAGAGTGTCAAAAGCACAATGCATGTAACAGCGGTTAGTGTAGTAGCCGGTTGGGTTGGTGAAATCAAGAGGCCCAAGAGGGGGGGCAAGTTGCCCCGGGAAACGGTCACCGGGCAAATGGATTGCAGATAGTAGATCATACTTATTTTCTTCATAAGAGGAGGCAGGAACGGATTTGCACTTTCCCATAGTAAGACCACGGCGGTGGGTATAATGGGATTGCGGAAGAGCAGGCCCACGGCCAGGAAGACGCTGCCGTAGCCTACGCACGCCAGGGCTGTGACACCTAAGTAGGCTGCGAATTGAGACCACCCGGGGCTGGCGAGGAAGTCAACAATAACGCCCCGTTCGAACTGCCAGAGCATTGCCCACCATTGCAGTGCTGTGCTGGATGTAAAGATGACTATCGTGGCCAAGAGTCCCGCGAAATATTTGCCGGCCAGCAAAACCTCACGCCGCATGGGGGTAAGCAGATAGAAATGGAGGCTCTTATCGAGCATCTCTCCACGGAACAGGTTGACAAAGACACCCACGCAGCCAAAGAAGACGGCCAGACGCAGGAAATAGAACTGGAAGCTGGTAGCAAATGTGAGCTGGGTTTGGGTCAGTGCATTGGGATTCCTGCGATGGGTCCGGATAAGTTTGTCATCTTCGAATTGATATGTGAAGTCAATCTTGCCATCGGTGTACTTGTACCAAACACCCCTGCGTCTTTTTCCGCCTCTGCGGTAATTTCGGGAATACTGCCTGTAGGGTTTACCGAGCTTCTCGGTGACCTGGTCGGGGCTGAGTCCGTTTTTGATGTCATTGAACGCTGCCTGGGATATCGGATGTCTGGCTGCTTGCCGTGCCAGGCGCTGGCGCTCATGTGTGCCGTGGACTGAGTTGACCACAAAGAGAACCACGGGAGCAAACGCCAGCAAATAGACCCATAAGCCCCGTTTGGAGAAAAAGGTCTTTTTCAGTTCCAAGCGTACTACCGATACAATCTGTCCAAACCACAGCTTTATCATAAGGACATCTTCTCCTCGCTACCGATGAGGTAATCATACACAGAGTTGACATTGTCATCGGCCGGAGTCACTCCCTCGATATCAATGCCGTTTACGGCGAGGTGATTGAGCAATCGATAAAACCGGTCGGCATCACGTGTTGTGATGAGCACGCCACTGCCTTCAGTGAGGAGCTGGGCCTCCACGACATGTTCATGCTCAAAGGCCCTGGAGGCCAGGATACTGGGCTGCTTACAATGGATCAGTATTTTCACGGGGCGCTCTTGAATCTCGCTCCTGACACCCTGGATCTGTCCTTCGGCCACCACATAGCCCCCGCTCATAAGCACAACCTGATCAGAGATCATATCGACCTCGTGCAGCACATGGCTGGATACAAGCACATGGCGGCCTTCGGTTGCATAGCGTCGAAAGAGTTTGATTGTTTCGGCCCGGACCAGCGGATCAAGGCCGTTCAGGGGTTCGTCAAGAATTAGCACACGGGGATCGTGTGCCAGTGCCTGTGCCAGGCGGATACGTTGTCGCATGCCCTTGCTGTAACCGGCGACCCTGCGCCCGGCAGCGTCACTGAGGCCGACTTGTTCGATGACTTTATTGGCGAGTTGTTTGCACTTTGCATTTGAATAGCCGAACAGCCGCAGGTAGGAATAGATGAATTGAAATCCGCTGAGCCCTTTGGGAAAGGCGTCGAATTGGGTGGCATAGCCTACTAATCCAAAGAGCTTATGGGATTGGGTGGGGGCTATCCCCAAGACGCGGATTCGGCCCCGGGTGGGACGCAGGAGACCGGTCATAAGATTCATAAGCGTGGTTTTGCCTGCACCGTTGGGGCCGACCAGGCTTGTAATTCCGGGTGCCAGGGAAAGTGTCACCCTATTAACACCCAGGACCTCACCGTAAAACCGTGACACATTATCTAAGGTAATCAGATCGGTTTTCATTTGACCACCTCAAAAGCCCGGATTCGTTTTGCGAGCAGCCACAGACAAAGTGCACAGGTCACGCCCAAAACCGCCCAGGCCTCGGTGACCGACAGATCGGCACGGGAGCTGCTCCTGAAGAGGTCCGACCAGATGGTACGAACCACCTCCATCAGATTAATAAAGGCGCCGTATTTTGTGTCTGTCACATTGTTGATGGCAGCACCAAAACCGGCTCCGGCAAAGAAGACGCCCAGAATAAGAGCCCCGGCTGCGATTTTCCATTTTACCCAGGCCGAGAGTGCCAGGGCGATGAGCGAGAGAACAACTATCCATATCCAAAGTCCAAGCACAATCGAGCCGGCCAGCCAGGCATTAGCCTGCGCCCAATCCCATCCTACGCAACCGGCCTGAATCATGTAGAGAACCATTCCTGGAATCCAGGTGATCAGTGACAGCAGCAGGAGCAGGACTGTCATCTTACCGGCCACGTACTGGATGCGAGAAAAGGGACGGCTGAGATAGAGGAACATCGCCCCATTGGCAAGGTCTGGGGCAACCAGGCTCGGCCCTACAAAGGTGGTTAGCAGGAAGGCCAGGGATCCCTGGACTACACAATAGACATTAAAGAACTTGCCATCGATCGGCGGCATGGCCGCGGATGGTAAACGCAGGGCAGCCAGCAGCGGGCTGTTGTGGCTGAGGTAGATGAAGACCGCACAACCGAAGGGATAAAACATACACACCGACAGAAAGAGGACCAGGAACCTGGATTGAAACAGACGCGCATAACTGTAACGTGCCAAGATGAAAAAACGGAACCAAGGCGTTGTTCGCTTGCCACTGTAGTCTTTATATGTTTGTTTATAGACCGCCATGTCGGGCCTCCATCGCCGTGAGAAAAATGTCTTCAAGGGTATCCCGTCGGTAGTTCAAACGGCGTAACAGCATGTCTCGTTTGGCTGCTACTCGATAGATCTCACGTAAATCAAAATTCTCCGGCAACACCATCTTAAGACGTCTGCTGCCGTGGGTAGTACACGTACAGCCGATCTCGGTCAAGGCTTCAGCCAGACCGGCATGATCTTCGGATGTCTCGATTTCTACGAAACGCTGATTGACGCTGCGCTCCCGGGCGAGGTTCGCATAATGAACAATTCGTCCCTGCTTGAGGATGAGCACCTCTTCACAGGTTTCTTCCACGTCGCGCAGTAAATGGGAGCAGAGCAGGACATGCATTTGGCCCGAATCTCTGATGTCACGAATCAAACGAAGCATACGCCGGCGTGCGCTGGGATCGAGGCCATTGGTCGGCTCGTCAAGGATGAGCAGGCGTGGTCCATGTACAATGGCCTGGGCCAGTTTCACCATTTGTTTCATACCCACAGAATACGTACCCAGCGTGCGGTAGCGTGCTTCGCCGAGACCCACGTAAAACAATACCTCATGCGCCCGTTCCAGTGCCGACTCTGCCGGCAAGCCCGACAGTTCACCCATCATGCGTACAAATGACACTGCCGTCATGTCGGCGATAAAGGAGTCATTTTCAGGCATGTAACCGACCAGGGCGGTGACCTGCTTTATGCGGCGTCGAATATCGTACCCCAGCACGCGGGCCGTTCCCCTTTTAACCGGGTAGAAACCAAGCAGAGTCAGGATCAGGGTTGACTTGCCGGCACCATTAGGCCCGAGCAAGCCAATGGTGCGTCCGGAAAGCTCGACTGTAAGGTCCGTGAGAATCTCACGTTTACCCAAACAAACCGACAAATTGGCTAATTCCACAACAGTCTGCAATGATTCGATCCTTTAATTAATCAGTGTCTTACGATAGTAGTCGCCGGTAATGTAAGATTATTTCTGTAAACTGACATTTCCCATATTAAACGCATGGATAATCCGCCAAGCCTAATTTCCATTAGAATATCAAACCCACTCGGAATGTAAAGATTTTTGACTTCATTTCGAGGATATTTCAGCCACAATAATCGCAACAATAAGAATTTGACAGTTGATAAAAAAGCCGAGCTAAAAAGCTCGGCTCTTTTACTCAGACTACTGATTACTCATGTAGCTTTGTTAAAACCCACTGAAAATTGTCCAGCGATCTGGCCTTCCTTGAACCTTTCTAATACCCACATTACTTGTATCAGTCATTCTTTCGCCGGTTTCAGCATGTTCCATTTCTATTTCGCATGGAATCGAAAGACCTCTTGTAAGTGGATCTGAATGTGGCACTACCTTGCCTATAGAAACAATACGCACAAATTTCACAATATGAAACATCGTCTTGATCCGCTCAGGCGGCAAACCCTCCATTAACAGCCCGGCTTTTGCATAATCCTCATCGATAAGGGCCTGGAAAAACTGGGTCGCAACTTCAGCAACTATTTCGTCGTCACTAAGATTGCCCTGTGCCAAACCGATTTCCTGGTTGACCTGATCAAGAACAAATACATCCTTTGGCAAATCGCCTAAAGTAAACACATTCTCATCTATCGGTTCATTGTATCCGGAAATCTCCATAGCATTCGTTACAACATAATCCTGGCCGTTAAGGATTTGCTTCTCGAATCTGACCAAAAGCTTGCTTTCAGGATCAACATAAAATACATCTCGCCCTTTATCATGGACAACTTCGATCGTAATAAGATCGCCTTCTTCTTCCGGCTCAGTGATCTTTACATCCTGTTCACCCTTTTGCTGCATTTCATACAGATTCTGTAAAGTTCGTTTGGGATCAAGCTGGACAGCCATCTCTTCCATTTCCCTGGCCATCTTTGGTTCTCTGGTAACCAGAACACTTTTCTTGGAATGCTTCCACACTTTTGCAACATTATTGCTCCAGACAATTGTCTCAGGACTGTCCGATGACTGTGCGAATTCCATACGGGCCGATTCTAATTTACCTGACGGGTCGTACTTCACATACGCTTCATCATATTGTCCATTTGCAACAGCTTCGGAACTTCTATAAAGCCTGATATGAAGTGTCTCAACGGTGTGACTTGCCTTGATACTTTGCTCGATTGCATAAGCTTCCTGTACGGTATTGTCAAAAATCGTTATCGATAAAACTACGGCAGCCAATACTACTGCTGCTGCGGCAAACTTTGTTATTCTGTTATTCATGATTTTTCTCCTTATTGTCAGCTCAATAAAAGCCGATTTCATTTTTTTGGATTTCTCATGTGCTTCGATTAATTCATTAAGGATTTTCTGTTCGGCCTTTGCATTGGTGTCAATATCCAAATCCAGATTCTTGATTAACTTTTCTATATTCTCTGCTGGTTTCATTTTTCCATCTCACCATTTAGGATTGACCGTAGCTTATCCAATCCATATCGATAACGACCTTTAATTGTATTGACAGATATCTCCTGTAGCCTGGCTATTTGCCTGAATTTCATTCCGGCCCTGAGATGGAGGATTACCACCTCTCGCTGCTCGTATGGAAGTTGTCCCATTACATTACTCCATCGTCTCAGTTCTTCACTGGATATAATCAATTCATCAGGCCTCTTTGAATGTGAGACAATGGTCTCTGCTTTATCCAGCCCGGCGGTTTGCCTTTGCTGCTTTGACCGGTTCCAGTTTCGGGCGCGATTAGCAGTACAGGTCAGCAAATAACTCTTAAGGTTTCCTCTGAGCTTGAGCTTTTCCGCTGATTGTGCGAATAATACAAAGACATCGTGCACTATATCTTCGGCATCACTAACATCATTCAGGAGAATAGCCGCCAGCTTGAGTAAGTCTTTTTTGTACTTCTGATAGATACTGCACAGAGCATCGCTGCTGCCGCACTTAAACTTCCATATGAGCACTTTATCTTCAAGCATCTGTTAATTACTTTCCCAAGCTCAGGATGACCATCACTTATAACACAACTGAACTACTGCTTTGGGTATAAAAAAGTAGAGATTATTTCCAAAAAATATTATTTTACCAGACGAACACCATTATTCACCCAAATAATCGCATAAAAAAGGCCGAGCCAGACAGACTCAGCCTTTTTTGGGATACGATTAAATTTCGAGGCTACTGGTCCTTACCGGATCATAGCTGTCTGTCTCACCGTATACTTAATCCGATGCAACAAAAACCTTCGTTTTTCCGCTAAAAACTAGGATGAATAAATTCAGAGCTCTGGTCTACATAGCTATCATTAGGACGTGTTGAAAACAGCTATTATCAGGACAATCAGGCCTCAGCCGACGTCATTAACAAGGTTGCTTTCCACTTGTCACAAAATCCCTACAGTCCTCACCAGCGAGTATTTCCTGTGGGATACCTTTAGGATACGCCTTACATTTCAAAAACATACCCCACCTACCGCATTGCAGACATTGCTCGGATACATCGACATGAGTGTCGCCTAAAATATCTTTGTAATACATTGGTATCCAAATATTTCTGGTTTTATGCTTTTTCATTTTTCAGTGTTTATCTTAATAACTATTTTATTGGCCATCGCCCCTTCACGATCATTGCCCAGTATTTGGCCAGTAACGTTTTTCCTTCACGGCCCCGGTTGGGGATTACCCAAAAGAAACTAGAAGCAAAGTGATGAGGAGAATAACCAAGAAGAACACTATGCCGGAAATAAAGGTCCGACAGGCACTATTCAGGCTTGGCTACCGCTTTCGGCTGCACAGAAAAGACTTGCCAGGGACACCAGACATAGTTCTTCCAAAATACAGGACCGTCTGCGCTTGTCAAGTAGGCATCGGACCACTGAAAAATAGCATAATTCCAATAATTGCTCTTTGAAAAGAGAATATTCAGGTATGTGTCAGTGAACAAAAGCTCTCGGACATATGAAACTCAATCAAAATGAAAGAGTTGTGCTTCAATATTTGAGGTTTCTCAGGGATTTTCCATGTGTTAAGCCAACATGAAAACTGAACGAGTTCTTAAACTACGCAGCTTTTTTAAGCCGATACCCGGTGATCCGTGTTTCTTGGAATCGATGATGTTCGATATTACACGGAACCGTTTTTGCGTTACGTTTCGGCTTCTCCGGCTTTTTCTTGTAATAGACATCATCAGGTCGAAGACCATCCAAGGTCATGTGGGGACGCCACCGGTTATACCAATTTTTATATTCTTCACACAACTTGGTCAAGTGATCAAATCCTTTAATGATCGGTACTCGTTTTAGCCATTCATACTTCAAGGTTTTGATGACTCTCTCTGTGACAGAAATTGATCCATGTTTGCCTACTGCTCCAAGACGCGGCTTTATGTTCCAGCTGTCCAGCAGTTCTGCAAAGACGTCTCCGGTGAAAACACTGGCCTGATCTGAAATAATGTGTTTGGGCGATCCATGTTTTTCGATAGCACTTTCCAAAGCATTATTGATCCATCCTGCATTGGGTCCTTCAAGCGGAGTCACGGACATGACTTTACGGGAAAAATGATCAATCACAACAAGGATATGAATAGGCCAGAGTCCCCAACACAAAACCATTGTGGTGTCGACAGACCAAACATGATTTGGATACCAGGCAGGAATGGAGCGGGATTCTGTTTTCTCTTGAGCTTCTCTCGGAATTTCAAAAGATGTAGGAGTGTTTCGGGGCTTTGATCTTTGAAGGATATTGCGAACAGTAGAGGCTGAGATAAAGATATTCAAGAGAGCTAGCTGGTTTGCTATCCGAATCCGCCCCCAGTCGATGTTTGATTTTGTTATTTGCCATATCAGAACTGCAATTTCCATGGGTGTTTTATTGGCTGGAATACGGGTTTGCTGCCGATCTTCGATCTTATGCAGCCACCGGTAGAGAGTAGATCTGGCGATGCCAAAATACTCAGTTATCCTACGCCTTGGTATCTGGTATGTTTCCATTTGCCAGAGGATGAAAAGCTTTTCTCGAAGGGTGTATCGAGTGTTTTTCTGTTTCTTCTTGATCCCTTTTTGAAGGATTGACACCTGCATCTGTAGCTGTTCAACCATGTCCCTGAGAAACATGATTTCCTTGTCTTTGGCGTCTACCTCCAGGGCAGCAAGGCGTTTTAAGCTCCGTTTCCGAACTATGCCTGAAAATCGAGCCGCAATTACGACTGCTTTGATGATCAGCGATACGGCAAAGTTGGTGATGTCGGGATTCTTGTCCATGATGTCTCTTTTATGCTCCTCCAA
>DATKYR010000159.1:0-3999 GCA_035528395.1 Sedimentisphaerales bacterium | reverse complement strand
GCTGGGCTTTTGCATCACGATTGAGTTGATGTAAAGAGTCGTCCCCATCCGGGCAAACCGCCGCATCAACTGCATATCAATATGGGCCCGATGGTGATACCACCAATCTTCTGCGCCAAAACATACAGTGTCGATTCGTCTCTTATTGTTGTTCATCTCTTTTAACACAGACTTTCGGCGCCCAACAGGGCTTTGCAGGCCCCTGCTAAATATGCTCGCGCGATTAGAATATCATCGCTTTTGTTTTTGCGGGAAAACACAGCCCTGATAAACCAATAAGGAACTCTCAGGAAGAAAAATAGTGCTACCAGCAAGCACGCCAAAGCGTATTTCAAGGAACTGTTGTGTTTTTTCATAAAGAGCAATATGCTCCCACGCAACTGTAGTATCATCTTCGAACGCTTTTGCCTGCTGCTTTGTCCGCCAAGATGTATAATTTCACATACCGGAGTAAACATCACTTTCCAGCCGGCCTGCCTGAAGCGATAGCACCAGTCGGTCTCTTCCCCATACATAAAAAACTGTTCATCCATTGTGCCGACTTGTTGAATGGCTTTCCGCCGGATAAGCATAAAGCAACCTGTTACGACATCGACTTCTCTTATGTCGCTCCTATCCCACCATGTCATTTGTTCTCGCCCAAAAAACTTGCTCTTTGGAAAGATTTTATATAAGTAAGTGCTTGAGAGCAGCATGTTCAATATGGATGGGAACATAAAGCAGGTCGGCTGCAACGTCCGGTCGGGATTGAGAACACGACAACCCACAATCGCAGCATTATTATTGTCATCTGCAAAGGCAGCTGTCTTAGCAATAGCGTTATCCAAAACTACAGTGTCAGAATTCAATAATAACACATATCGCCCTTTGGAAATATCTATGCCCTGATTGTTAGCTGCTGCGAAACCGCGATTCTGTGAGTTTTCAATGAGTGTTACCTGCGGGAAGTCTTTCTTGACCATTTCTACCGAGCCATCGGTCGAGGCATTGTCTATGACAATCACTTCGAGGTCTATTTCACCACTTTGCTCATATATCGACTTAAGGCAGTCGCGGAGAATATCCTGTGTATTCCAGTTGACTACAACAACTGATACCTCAGTCATGTTCATGTTTCGTTCTTTTGCCTCTCTGGAAGAGTAGTTCGATATATTACTATACGTCTGCCACGTTTCTTATCTTCGTAAAGAAAGCCGACCGCCGCCAGCGTCATATACCACCACATCATTATCTGGCCGAAGTAGGACACACCCAAAAAAGACACGCTGTGTCCCAAAATTGTTACGAAAAGGCACCAGGTTAGAAACCGCTGCTTATGTTCCTGGTGTTGGAGAGACAGACGTAAAAGGATCCTCAAGGCCATATATATCATTACAAAGAACAGAGCAAGGCTTACAAATCCGCCTCGTACTCCTTCAAGAATATATTGGTTCGTAACATCTGACAGCCCCAGGCCCCAGTGTGCCGTGCTGCGACAGCCTAAAAACATCCACTCGCCAAGGTGGTTAATTGCCTGGTCAATAAGATAAAAACGGTGCCAGCCTGTCGAACCTCCTACAACGCCAATCCTGGAGATCAAGTGCCAAACCGGCGCTTGCATAACAATATGAAGGGCAACCAGCGAGGCAAAAAGACCCCACCCGGCACAAGCCGTATATTCTCGCCACCTGTACCCACATAGTAGAACCGGCACTATCAGCAATGTTAAAATTGGCGTGCTTGACGCTGTAGCCGCAGCAATAAAAGCACTCGCCCCCACTGCCGACCAAAGCAACAATTTAGATTTGTCCTTTCGTGCAAAACCTATAAACAACGGAACCAGTGTGGCCCAAAACAGCCCCAACATGATGGCATGCGGGAACGATGCCTGACATCGATATCGCCCTTCACGTACTACAGTCTCCACTCTGCCAAGAACTACAAAAGGATTCTTTCCCGTTGCCCACTCCAATCCTACTAAAACTGCCAACCCCAGAGAGCATACAGCGAAAACTGTGATTGCCAGCCTTATGTCACCCCAGGAACTTATATTTATTCGAAAAAGCCAATACAAACCTATGACATCAAACAGCACCCCACACTTGTAAACCAAAGCCCTCATATCCGCCCACTGTATTATGTATATAACCGCTCCACAAATCGCCCATACCAGTACTAATTTATCAAAATGGTTCCATTTGAACGTCAACCGTTCTCCCTGCAGTATAGTTCGGAAAAATCCTACCAGGACGAGTATCCGCAGGGGCGTAAAATCTAAATCAAAGATGATTACTCTTTGATCCGCCGGGACAAAACAGGCCGCCAAAATAAATGGCAGCAGAAAAAACTTCTTAGGAACAACAAAAGTCAGAATCCCGAGAAAGACGGTAATTACGACTGTTGCCTGGTTAATCATCTGATCTTGGCCTTTATGGAGCGATAATACTTAATGATGGCCAGTGGCGCAAGAAAGTAAGCCAGCGGTTTGTAATAATAGGGATCAAACGGGTGCAATCGCAGACAAGCAAAAGCGGTTTTCAGTGCTTCTGTGCTTCTGTCAGCACGGCGTAGGTCGAGCACACTTTCCATAAAGTGTGGCACGATGTGGGTTTCCATCTCCCTATGCCGAAACCTTGAGATTCGCTCAGAATTAACCGATAAATAGTCACCTGGGTTAAGGCCTCGCCGTTCACAGGCGCGTTCCATTACATCTCTAATCATTTGTTTTCTTTGTAAAAAGTTTTTCGTCATTAATGAACCAAAGTGAATCCGATAAGAATACAGACATTCGGCAAGTAACAACATGGGATGACGCTCTCCTACGCGCAGGATATAATCAAGACCTTCCCCATACTGCAAAGACGGTTCAAAGCAGAAATCCTGTACCAAGGAAACTCTAAACATCGAGGTGGCATCGTGTGTCGGCATGCGAAATTGTTCAATGCCGCGACGGCATTCATCGATACTTTTCCCGCTAAAAGTAGGAGCGATGCGCCGTTGCCTCAGTATAATGTCGTGGCCGGTAAACACGGCAGCCAGCTCAGGATTTTCCAGCATGCACTCGACTTGCCGCTCAATGCGTTGAGGATAGCTAATATCATCTGCATCCTGAATGGCGTAAAATGTTCCGGACAACTCCTGTAGAGCGTGGTTAAGGGCTGCGGATTTTCCGGCATTTTTCTGAGTTATAATACGAATGCGAGAATCGTTAAGGTCGGCTATCGAATCCATGCAACCGTCTGTGCTGCCATCATCTATAATCAGTATCTCAAGGTTAGAGTAGGTCTGGGAAATAATACTTTGTATAGAAGAGCGAAGGTAATCACCCGCATTATAAACTGGTATAAGCACTGATACTAATGGCTTCTTTTTCATTAATGCTCTTGTCAAGAACACACGTCAATTTTACGTATTACGTGAGCAGGAACGCCACCTACAACCGTAAAGGGGGGAACATCTTTGGTAACCACTGCATTTGCACCAACCACGGCGCGTTCTCCAACTGTAACTCCTTTAAGAATTACGCATCCTTCTCCCAACCACACTCCATCTTCAATTACGACAGGGGTTGATTTCAATTCAAGGCATTTTCTTGCAGGCAAAACGTGGTCATCAAATACATGGTCGTGGTCGGTGATATATACTCTTCCAGAGATTAAAACATTCTTGCCAATAGTAACTGATTCCGCTGCGCCGCAGTGAAAGTAAAATTGGATTGCTGTGCCGTCACCGATTGTTATCTTCGGTCTTTGACCGTCCGGCTCGCCGACGGCTTCAAGACGGGCCCCCTTGCGGATAAGGACCTTTTTTCCAATGCTGATTGCCCGTGGATTTGTCAGCATATCACAACTGCCTAACTTCGACCGCCAGCCAAAAGAATGGAATCGCCAACGCCAGCGTAGAAAGTTTATAATTGCCAAAGGCGCGTTTCGTAAATGCCTGATGTTTACTGAGTATCCCACCGAAACCTTCCTTATGCCAACGTGAAGAACCAATGATAGGACATCTCGAAGATTTGCT
>DATKYR010000158.1:0-40818 GCA_035528395.1 Sedimentisphaerales bacterium | reverse complement strand
AAAATCGATGACATAGCGTTTGAGCATTTCCATCTGATTTGATGACATATCAGTTGCAGCAATGTCAGCCAGGATAACTGCATCAAAAGCCAGCAGTGAAGCCAGATCGTCAGGCAAACCGTGTTTGCCTCTCAGGTCAATGTCAAAACCTTGCTCAATCATAGCCTTTCTGAAGGAACGCATCTTTCGAGGCGTTTCATGCAGGACGAGTATGCGCGGTTTACCCTCGACCGTCACAGTACAGCTTGCCTTGTTGTTTATAAGAAAGTGGTCGTGATCGGCGAGAAGTTCGGCTGTCCAATGGGTCGCCCCTGAGGTATTCATTGCCACTTCCATATTGACTGCATTGTCACTGTTGGGATTGAGCACAAGTTCTTTCTGGCATACAACAATTGACTTATTCAGGATTCTCAGCCTGGCGGACATTCTCTGATTTGCCCCGATCCTCGCTGTCATACGAACAATCTCACCTTCAAACGCCTTTATAGTGCTGGGCTTGAGCGATTCTATACAAGCTTCAGGATACCTCAGCCCTGACAGTTTGTGCATTCTCAGGTCAATACGTTCGTTCTTGAGCAACTCCAGAGCTTCCTTAATGTTCTTATGAGTTGGACGACCATCTGTAAGAATGACCATACGTCTGGCCTTGTTTGCCGGAAAACACAATCTCGCAGACAATATTGCATCTGCCAGCTTGCTCGCACTCCTGAAGCTGTTATCAGGCATATTCTCAAGCCACTTATCCAGTTCAGATGCCGCTTCCTTTGTTTCCTTTATATGCTTAACACCATCGGCGAAAATAAAAAATGACCAGGAGTCAGATGGTTTCAGTTCATCGATGCATTCGTCGATAGTATCAACGGCATCTCTTGCGCTCTTTAGATCAACTGATTCAGATACATCCAGTATAAATACAGCATGAATATCTTCAGATTCAAATGCGATAAAGGGCCGACATACAGCCAGTATCAACAGGAGAATCGCTGCGATGCGTAATCCCATTGCAGTAGACTTATATACCTTCGGCCGATCTACGAGACTGTATCTAAAGACAACCAGTAATGGTATAAGCCAGATCAGCCACAAAAGTGGTTTAAAACTTACAACATCCATTAAATCATCCAACTTTACAGCGGTGATACAATACACACTCAATCAGCAGCAGCAATAGTGCCAGGATCGCCAGTGTCGCAGACAGCGGCCGGCCCCGGTTAAGGGGTTTGCTCGTATCGGTTACATCTTTGTTGTCAAGCAGGGTCTCTGCCGAAGCAAACAGGTTCGCACCAAGCGACCATTTACCTGACGAATTTTCCAAAGTATGAAAACCGGCCTTTCGGATCGGGCCGTAAGAAGATCCGCTCAACTGAAATGGTTCATTGCTGTGGCCGATTGTTACGGCTGTTTGTCTATTCTGATTTTCTTCTTACTTTTCTTAAATTCCTATGAAATCAAAAATATGATAGAATCTTCTTTTGGGATTCGCTTCAAAAATAGGGCTGTTCCCAAAAGAATAATGCGTTAAAATTTCTTACCTTATGATTGGTTATGCTCTTACTGCTCGGCTTGGGTGAGGTGATGGTGAAAAAGGAAATTTATTCTGTAAAAAAGAATTTTTTCAATCAAGATAGTGAGAAATGCAAGTTCGGTTGAACTGACAATCGGTTATTACCTGGAGACCATGTAAATAGAAGTTCATGATAAAGGAAAATATGCATCATAAAATCATATTCATTGGAGGAGTACACGGTATTGGTAAAACTACATTATGTAAATCCGTTTGTACAAAATTCAACGTAATACACCATTCAGCTAGCAAACTAATTACGAAATATAGCCATATTAAGCTTCCGTCAAATATGCGAGTTGAGAATATCAATCGAAATCAAGATGCATTGATTCAAGCAATCAATAAGTATCTGGATACAAATAAAAACTACCTTTTGGACGGCCATTTCTGCTTATTAGATCAAGATGGGGTAATCACTAAAATACCGCTATCAACATTTACAGCGATTTCACCTATGGCCATCATTTTATTACATGATGATCCGAGCAATATTTATTCTCGCCTTCAGGATAGGGATAGAGAGATATTAGATATAGATTTATTATCATCTTTTCAAGAACAAGAATTACACTACTCTCGATCGGTCGCGACTAAACTAAACATACCTTATTTAAAAGCTAATCGCATCACAGACCGTGAAACAATTGATAAATTTATTGCAGACATGCTTGAATAGCCTCAAGCCCAAGCCTTGAAGCACTTTGACAAAGTAAGCTCTTGTTTATCGTAGGTAGATTTTTTGGGTTTTTTCGCTGATTGCGACATGCGGAGGAAACGAACATTACCTAAAGGTATTCCATCAGTCAGAATCGTCGGTACATTGTGGCCACGAACTTCGAATATGATCGGTGCGCCTCTCTTATCAGATCGCAGACGACCAAAATGTGGATGCGCGAAACCAGCATACTCTATTCGCCATTCACCCATTTGGGTTGTATACGATTTGCACTCTAGCGCCAAGTGTCCTGGTATCCTAAGACGCTCCTTGGAACGCATAATATAAAGTCTGTCCGTTTCTAACAAAATGGCATTATCTTTCCATTTTATAGGTTTCCAATATTTTCGAGGATCATAATAGTTTTTTTTATCAGGATTGATAGGCGGAAGCCTATCAGACTTTTTGGCCGCAAATGCGGAACATCCGACTTTTTTATCCGGGGAAAGATCGAGGCAAAAGGGAAACCAAATGTCATTAGGTTGTTCCTCACAAGGGATCTTAATAGGCTCACCCTTTTCATTCACGACCGGGTAGTTATTATCTTCTTCATGAGATAATTCTTCCAGTGTAAGCGATATATCCTGTTCTCTACCCTTGAACAGACGGAGCTGCGACAATACCGTGCCTTTTTTAACTTCTAAATCAAAGGTTATTGGTGTAACTTCAATATATAGTTGATGTTTCTTATCTTTCTGAACAAAATCAAAAGTGTTGGATTCGTCCACGAGAAGCCGTACCAAAACATCGAGTCGACCAATCGAACTTCTTCCGGTAGCCTTGCCTTGAACGCTCGTTCCTGTCAAATCCAGTTCACAGTCTGCTTTAAATAGATAGACATGGTTTTTCCTTAGCAGAACAGGCTTCCGTCCGAGTGGTTTCGGTTCACTCGGATGTAAGGAATATTTTCGGATAAGATCGGCAACTTTGTATTCAGTTCCAGTTCGGCAACTACCTTTCATTTCCCAGTATTCGCTCCCAAAAGGCAATTCTATAGAGGAAAGGCTAATTTTACTCTCTTCAAAAGGATGTCCCGGCGATTTATAAAGCCTTATTGTACCAGTTCTTGGAGAAATTAATTCTTTAACCTGATTTGCACATAATATTCCTGCACTCATTGAGAACCTCCCTAAATATGAACGGGTAGATCGAGCGCACGCAGCAAGGGCGATTTAGGTCCCAACCTTTGGAAAGATTGTGGAGGTCGTAGTTGTGGATAAATATTCTTTGCATGTTCTAATGCAAGTTGATTAGGTAGTGTCTTTACATTTGAGAGGCGGATCGCATAGCCGTAATCTATCCCATAGAAGTACTGATCAAACGTTGTCTGTGAAATTCCGCATTCTTGTTCATAATCACTCCAAAGGCATTTCTTTTGATTGTGGTCTACTTGGGCAATCGTAGCAGTGAACATGAATTGCTGCAAGGGGCGTGAAATATAGAATACGATCATTGCGCCCTCATATTTCTTGGAAAATTTGCGTCGAAATTCGATTGTTTTCCGTCCCTGAAGTATGAGTTCCGCAAATTCCGGCTTCAGTGACATTAGCAAGGTTTGTTCTTTGGGCATTTGTTTAGGGATAACACCGTATAATGTCCGTTCGATCCCTTGTGAAAGTTCGTTATTGATAATTTCGACTACTTCATTTCTCTGGCATGAGTAAACGAATTCATCCAATCCTTTTTTGTAGCGATTTGGTTCGATTGCTATCCGTTGAAAACCAATAGACTCGAAGAAGGACGTACAGCCTTTTTCGGCTGCCTCACTTATAGTAACATGGAATCTGCTAGTATCACGATCTAACAGACGATTAAGACCCTCTGTTACCAAGACCCTTCCAACTCCCTGATTCCGAACGGACTCCCGCAATCGTAAGGTACACAGCTTGGCTAAGTTTCCTGGCTTACCGATGAAAAGTCCTTCAAGAGAACCTTTTGCATCAACGACAAGTACAACACGTCTGCCTTGTTCTATAGTTGGGCGAACACGATTATCCCACCAGAATTCTATTCCGGGATAGAGGGAACTACTTTCGAGAAGAAATTCACGGATCTCTGCATAATCTTCCAGTTGAGCTGGACGAATTAGTAACTCGCTTGATTCCCATTTATTTATCATCGTGTCTTTCTTGACATTGTGTACGTACTATCTACACTTATGATAACATATCCTATAAACGAATACTACTAAACTTTTACTATCTTACTTGTTACTGAAAAACTCGTTCTTCCAACTTATTTTTTATTCTACTCTAACTATTATCATAAATTCAAAGGTATTCTTGAAAATTATCAAAGAAATTGGGATTTCCTATTTATTTCTACTCAAAATACAAAACTACGGGCCAGTCTTTTAAAACTACCCAGTTGATGCTGCGGCAAATGCTGCAGGGCTTCGGCCAGGATTGCCCTCTGATCATCTTCTTCGCAATCGCGTTCATGGCCTTGGCAAGCCTGAACAGGCTTTCGCTGCCTTTGCATTTCCCTAGCATCAAAGTAAAGTGTTCTTTGTGAGCCATCCTCGCGGTGGCTGAAGACACACAGGTTAATTTGGAGGGCTCAGACACCCGTTGGGACGCGTCGAAACCATGATTTTGAGTTGAAAAATGGGTCTGGATTTTGTCTCCAGGGGTTCATAGCGGGGGCGCGTTTCGAACATACGACCTATCAGATCTTCGCCTTTGGCACGCTATCAATCCTCCAGTATGACCCGGCCTGCTGGAAAACTATAGACTTGCATTCTTGCCCTAATACGGTATAAGTTATGAACAATCTGGTGATTAATTCAATAAATCATTTGGAGAATAGAATGCTTCGTGTTTTTATACAGGTTCAAGCGTTATTGTTGGTACTCATATCATCGTTTTTCTTAATTAAAGGTATGTTGACATTGTCTGCAAAGGATTTAGCGGAACTATCAAAATCAAAGTGGGATTATAATACGGCTGTTACAAAAAATTTAACCCAGCAAAGGTCTGATACTATTGTTGGATTCGCCCTACTCCTGTTAAGTTTCCTGCTTCAATCGATGAACTTATTGTGGCCGATGCGAATTGATGATTTTGACGTAAGCAAAGGGGGTGTGGTCATAGCTATTGTAATATCAGTAGCAATATTTTTGGCTGCGATTAAATGCTCTGATTTATTGCAACGTATTTTCTATAAGAAAGTAATGGGAATACTTAACAAGCAATATCCGTTGGGGAACATTGCTAAGTTTTAGGCAAGAATCCTGCCGTGCTATTCAATCAGCAAGTATAAAAGTCTTGCTATATTGTTTGAAATGGGACTCCAAAAAGCAGGACTTTGTAAATACTAATTTCATACTAAAATCTACTATTGACTGCTTTGTTCACTGCGGCCACCGGACAAGCTAAATTTTTCTACAATGGGAAGTCTCGGATTCTCGTCGGTTTCTGGTGCGTTCTGCAACCACTGGACTACACAAAGCACAAACACAATGCCTGTAGAAATCAGCGCCAATATACTGAGCGTCTGTAGTATCCTTACCATAAGGTGCAGCGGCCTCCATTGTCAAATGAATGGGCCGGGCGTTCCATGTTTTCTGGGTAAGCCTCGCAGTACGATTATTGGCAGTTACGCTCGGCCGAGAGACTTGAGATACTTCTTTGTTTTCTTAAGCCCCATTTTCTGTGCTTTGCCCATTACCGATCGCAAAGACCGGCCAAGTTCGTCAGCTACCTCCTGCGTTTTTCTATTCGCGAACAATTTCTTAAGTAGTTTGACGTCATCCTTTGACCATAAACCCTTGACGAGTTTCTTTCTCTTTGCCATCGTATGATTCCTTTCATTGAAGCACTTGTCGTTCCTGTTGACTTTGCTGTATTCTAAGTATTAATATGGTTGTTGTCAAAGATTTTCTGTTTTCTCCTCAAACAATGTACATCAAACGAGAGCCTGAGACACTTCCCCAGTTGTTCAAATGCTTAATCCCATTAGTACTCCATCAAGGCCTCTACCATAATATTCTGGCAGATCGGCGATTTTGCAGAGGCCGCGCTTTGAGAAAAAATCGAGTCCCTCTTTGTTGGCTTTTGCCACCTCTAGCAAAACCATCAAACAAGCCCGCTGTTTTGCCTCTTGAATGAAGAGATGCAGAAGCTGGCTTCCGATCCCTTTCCTTCGATCTATCGAGGAGACGGCAATGCTATCAAGGTGAGCTATCGATCGCAATCGTGAAGTACGGACTGTTCCAGCAACATAGGCAACTAGCCGAGAATCACGAGTAGCTACAAGCAAAATGGACTTCTTGCAGCAAAGATAAGCTTGAAAGTCTGACTTGCTGAACTTGGTTTTTTCGTAGTAGTAGGTGTGAAAGCACTCATCATCCAGATCAACCAGATCGCGAATATCGGATTCTTTGGCTTGTCTAATTTGAAACACCTTATGATCCCTTCAAACAGCCACCCAGAGCAACCTGTTACTATGATAATCTACATAAATCTCTTCCGACACCCGAAAAGCCACAAAAGAGGCAAGTTTCATGCGCCTGCACTGGCCATCTTAGGCTGGCAGGACTGGTCTAGAGATTTCAGCAGGAGAGAGAGGTGCGGTGTCAATGGCTCAGTGTAATTACTCTCGGTTGCCCTTGCATTGCTTTATCCAGTTCTCAAGGGCTTTGAGTGAGTAGGTCAAGCTATGAATTCCACCGGCATCCAGGAATTTTGAGGGGGGAACCTCAAGGATAATGCTGCCATCAAAGCCTCTATTGATCAGCAGCTTGATAAAGTCCTTCCACGGAACAGTGTTATACACCAATGGGTGGTGATCATCACTTTGAACGTCATGGCAGTGAACATGCCCAATACGTGGCAGTAATCCGTCTGGTGGATAAAGCTGAACGCCATACCGTTGTGTATTCAAGTATGCGTGTCCGAAATCCCAACATGCTTGGATATGGCTTCGGGTTACTATCTCCAGCAGTTCATCGTAGATGTCGCCAATACGCTGAAGAGGTTCCTCAGGATTGGGGCTGATTTGCAATTCTGCGACAAGTCGGACTTCAGGCGCATTCCGACAGCACCACTCATGTGCCCATGAAAAGAAAGAGACTGACCGATCAACCAGATCACGCCGGGAGTCTTCCGAGCCACCAGCGGCCGGATGAATAGTGACAACAGTTGGTGATTGTTGCAGACAGGATACTTCTGCGGCAAGAGATAGGAAGCGCTGATGCAATAAGCGACACAAATTGTTTTCCTCTGGCGAAAAGAATGCCGGGTTGAAAATAGTGTTTTCTGAGTATGTGTGAAGCGACGCTTTCAATCCCGCATTGAGGCAACAAATAACGTGCTCCATCAGTGCTTCTCTTTCGATTTCCAAACCTATCGGTGTCTCTATGACCGTGAAGCCCAATTCTGCTAAGTACTCGGGTATTTTACGATTGCCGTACAGTTGATGATATGATTCCTGTGTCGAGAATCCAATCTCGAGCTTTATGCCGATAACTGTATCCGGGTTGGTGTCCTTAGATTTGTTCATGGATTGATGGCAAAAAGTCGAGCCGGAAAACCAGACCCGTTTTCGGGCTTCGGTAACGCACGAACTGTATGCCATACTCGTTAAAGGGCGGCTCTTGTCGTGGAGATAGAATGACAGCGCCGAGAATAGCCTGCTGTCGCTGCTCATAGAGGGTTATGCTGTCGTATTCCGACAGGCTCATTCCCATAAACAGGTCAAGACACTCGGCAGCAAAATCATAGTGGTAAGTATATCTTTGGGAATCCTGATAATAGACTATGTTCGGATCGAATCCTTCCCGAATAATGATAGTGAACTTGATGTAAGCAGGCGATGTCCGGCTGCAGAATGGATCATCATGGTATACGATCTCGTTTTTCCAGTGCTGCACGGGTTCGTCGTTCCTTGCGAGGAGAGGTGATACGGCATAGAGCATACACAAAAAAAGGCACAACCTTGAGTGCATTGCAAAAGCTGTTTTACCCATTTCAACTATCCTCCGTTCGCCGCCCTCCATGAAGTGCAGTGATTAGGCCGATACCCTTAGATTATACTTGATTGGCCCTGTCTTGGCAAGAGTGTTGTGCTCAAACTTAGGGGTTTTCTCTTAAGCTTTTCCGCAACAAATCCTTGTGAAGCCAAAAGCAGGTATTTATTGCTTCAGTCAGGCCTCCTAACAAACGGTATAAAAGAAAGTCAGGCTTATCAGGTAACGGTTGACCCGGTTTGAACCTCCATTATTGGTGTCTAATCACCAGCTTGAAGAAGAGAAATACCCCTTGGTATAAAGTAATCGCATTTAACCAAGAGAAACAGCATGTGATGTCATTGAGGTAAGCTTTATGAAGCACCAGCGAAGTTGGTATCTCTGGTTATCCAAAAACGATCATCTTCCTCGTAAATTGAAGGAGGTTGTCCGCGTCGCCTATGACATCGTGAAAAACGAGGCATGGTCCGATATCACCATTAATGGAGAGATTCCGGATAACAAGTTTGTCTGGTCCCCACCGACAGGCTGGAAAGAGTGGAAGATACCACCGATCGAAGAGGGACTCCTGAAACCGGGCACCCAAGCCCCGGATTTCAAACTGGCTTCCAGGGGCGGTAAGAACATCCAACTCTCGGATTTCCACGGAAACTTCGTATGGATGTATAAATGGCGTGCCGGGTGACCGACGTGCCGCGAGGAGATGTGTCATCTCCAAAAACTACATGTAAAGTATCGAAAGCAGGGCTTAGTCGTACTCGGCGTCAACACAGCTGACGCAAAGGACATTGCCATAGAAATGCTCGAAGAAAACAATGTGGACTTCCCAAACATCATCGACACCCGAGACAAAGCCAGGGCCATGATGGATAAATACGAGACACTCGGTGGTATGAGTGCCGTCCCCATGACCTACGTCATAGACCCTCAAGGGAAAATAGTGGATGCCTGGTACGGCTACGACGAGAAAAGCCATAAACGAGCCATTGCGGTATTGGAGAAGTTAGGATTGAAATTTGAAGCTCCATAGGTAAGTTGCGCTTATATAGAAAAAAAACCGAACTTAAACCTCATTTGTAGAAATGCTTAATTTGTATCTTTTCTTGGGTTCAATTACCTCGATAATTAACGTGTTTCCTTGCTTCAATTCCCCATGTGTGTCATACCACGGTTTTAATCCTCCTTGTATATATTTCCCTGCTTCAGGGTCACCTATTTCTGTTCCTCTTGGCCCTGAAGTTACTTGTGTTTTGATTTCTCCAATATTAGTTTCCAAAATGAAGGGAATCTTGTAACCCGGGAAAAAACTTCGATACTTTTGTGGAATAGGGATTAAAGCATATTTCTTCGGTGTATGAAGTTTTTTCAAAACTATTCTGATGCTTTTCTCATTAGAAAATACACGCTGTATTCTGCTTTTTTGTACATACCACTCACTTCTGAAACAAGGCGCGCGACCGCCTGGAGGACAATTAATGTTCCTCAACCAAACAATGTGCCGCTGTTCATAGACGCCTTGCGTTTCGACCTGTGGCCATACGAAAATAATACTCCTGCCGAGTACGAGTTCGCTGCCTGGACCGACAACGATATGGCACGATGCTGCATAAATCGGCATAATGGATCCGTAGGCTGCGCATTCGCGGATGGCTCGGCGAGAAAGGTCGGGCTGAAGGAATTGTGGACGCTAAAGTGGCACAAGAAATTTAACACAGCGGGTTCCCAGACCCAAGCCGGCGGTGTCCAGCCGGGCGATTGGCCGGAATGGATCAGACCTTTCAAGGACTACTAAAAATAAGCATCGGGCAGAAAAGGCCAGTCCCTTCTTGCCGGTCTTTCCTGCCGACCAGTTTTTTGAAAAACTTATTTTTTGAGCGAGGAAGAAGAAATGAAAGGTGTACTTATGCGTGGAAGAGAAGGATTCACGTTAATAGAGCTTCTGGTGGTAATCGCTATCATCGCGGTATTGATGGCCATCTTGATGCCGGCACTAAATCGGGCCCGGGAGCAAGGCAAACGTGCTACTTGTCTTAGCAATCTAAAGCAGTTGACAGTAGCGTGGATTCTGTATGCAGATGAAAACGATGACAAGATTGTTAACGGCGATTCAGGTGAGTTCCTTAACCATGCCGAACACAAGAACGAGCTTCAATGGGTAGTTGCTGATTATATTACGGATGATTTGGAAGAGAAAAAGAAGGCAATAATGGCTGGGGCGCTATTTCCATACGTCAAGAATATAAGACTCTACAAATGCCCCACCGGTAAGCGAGACGAGTTGCGTACGTATTCTATTGTCGATTCTATGAATTGTGAGCACTGGTCTAACTTCGGCCCGGGCATCCAGATAATCAAGAAGAGAATGGACATTCCAAACCCCGCTCAGAGGTTTGTTTTTATCGATGATGGTGGCATGGGTTTCGCTCACATGGGTGGTTGGAGTGTCTATGTCATCGAGGATAGATGGTGGGACCCACCCCCAATCCGACACGGTAAAGGAACGACCTTTTCTTTCGCAGACGGGCACAGCGAATACTGGAAGTGGAACGACCCACGTACTATCGAGTTTGGCCTGCTGCAAAGGGCTCGCTCTGAACCACAACCCGGCAATGAGGACATAAGGAAGAGCGCGATTGGTGTGTGGGGTGCAGCGGCACGAAGGTAGCGGGTATTATGAAGAAAAGAAGAGGCTTTACCTTAATAGAGCTTTTGGTGGTGATTGCCATTATTGCATTGTTGTTGGCAATACTCATGCCCGCATTACAACGAGTGAAGAAAAATGTCAGTAAATATCTATTTTGTAAAAGGTTAGACTAAATGTCACGTGGTACTATTGGCCCTTGACAAGCGCACAATGTATAATAAAAACGACTTCCAGCATTGTATATCTATTTTTATGCTGAAGCGTATCGTTAAAATCGCTGTTGTAGTCTTTGTCTGTTTGTTGCTCTACAAGGGAAGTATGTTCCTTGTCGATAAGCTATATTTGCCAGCAGAAAGTTCCATATCGAAAGAAGATTCAATAGCGGCTATGGCGGTAGAGTGGCCGCAATGGCATGGTCCGAATCGAGACAATCGATCTGCGGAGACCGGTCTTTTGAAAAGCTGGCCGGATAAAGGGCCGCGATTGTTTTGGAAATGTGACGGCCTTGGTAAAGGCTGGTCGTCACCGACACTTGCCGGAGGACATATCTATGTGACGGGAGTAAGGCAGGTCAGAAACTCCTTTTCATCCTCGCAAGGCAGGGGTTAGTGGAGTTGCGTTTGCGAGATATCAAGACGACATTGGGCATGGATATTCTGCGTGGCAAAAGTGCTGACGTGGTTCGCAAAGAGATATATATGCACTTGTTAGTTTACAATTTGATCCGTGTTTTGATGTGGCAGGCCTCAGAGACCCATCATCGGCCGTTACATCGTCTGAGTTTTGCTGGTACGTTGCATCGTGTCAATGCGATGCTTCCTTACCTTTGGCTATTTTCGGGAACCAAAAAAGCCGTGCTGCTTTATCAATACCTACTGAACTGGATTGCTCGTGACAAGTTGCCCTGTCGTCCCAATCGAATTGAACCGCGAGCCGTTAAACGAAGGCCCAAAAAATATGCTCTGCTAAACAAGCCCAGATCAGAAATGAGGGAGGCTCTCTTACAATGAGAATTGCTTATCTTCATGCCATTCGGGTCAGACACCTTTAATTCCCTCGGCTTGATCCTTTTGCATCTCGCTAAGGAGTCTGTTGAACTCACGACGAAGCCATTCACCGCATTCTTGGGCATCTTTTGCGACGCTCAAATACTTGACACGATAAGATGAAAATGAGGATCCCAATTTGGGACCGAGCATGGTAGATACGGTGGCGGCAAACCAAAACCAGAGAGATAAATGTTTTAAGCAGTAATCTGTTACCATGACAATATCTGGCATTCCGATAGCTCCCAGAACGAATTTATTTCCTTCGCCAAGATATCTCTTGGCAACAAGATCACGATTGGGATGGGAAGCCTCGCTAAAGAATTTATATAATTCTCGAAGATTATCCTCTTTTTCGCCTAACGGATGTTTAGCTAATCCTTTTCTAACCACACTATTAGATATTTGCTTGCCAGCTTGCCACTTCCGAGCAATCTTGTTATCTAATGCACAAAGCACAAATAGAGAAAGTGACTCATAGGCTCGACGAACTACCGGATAAGCAACATAGAGTTGACCAGTGAGAATTATGCTTCTGGATTCGTATAAATTGTCAAATACGTCTGCCATTAAATCTCTGACGACTTTTTCCTGCACATCTGAGGGTGGAGTGTTCCCAAGAAACGAGCAGATGTCACAAATAAGCTGACCATAAAGATCCGTGACATCAATGTATGGCTTATAAAGCTTACCTAATTCCTCACGTCTGATGTTAGCAAACTTCTGAAGATCACTATACGAATTGTCATTCAACTCTGACATAGTCACTATTCAAATCCAACAATGATTATATAGTCTGTTTGGTTCTTCAATATTTATCCGCCTATGGCAGACTCGCCTGATCTCTTGCGTTTCAACGAATTACATTCTTTCATCCCTCCTGATTATTGAGACTTTCTGATTCGAGTGTTGAGATGAATTTATCCGCCAATAAGTGTTCATAGTGCCACATGAACTCTTCTGCCCTGTCCTCAAGCGAAAGCTCTTCACCGCCGAAACTGCCGTACCAGTTGACTGCAAACTCAATATGAAAACGCCCATCAGCATCTGTGAACGACTTTGATAGTTCACGTTCAGAATACAATTCTTTTTCTTGCAACACCTTTGGTTCTGCTTCTAGCTCGTATGTTGAAGACAGGACGACCTGTTGGTCGGTAACTGAGAACTGAACGGAATACCCAAGCCACCAGTTTCGCTCTATCCGCTGATGCTTCTCCCAGAATTGTAGCAATGCAGGTTTGACTCTTGCGTGCATATCGTTCATTAGCTTCATGTATAATTCGGATTGCCGTCTCTGTTCTAAAATCTCACGACGCTCTTCATACTGTTGAATACCCCATTGGAGATCTTCAGAATAGATATCGGAAACATCGACACTCATCCTACCGAAGTGATTCGTGTTTCTTCCGACATCGTCACAATAACCTAGAATTTCTTTTGGATTCGTCTCTTCCAGTATGCACTGCAGTGGTTCAATCAGTTCCTCCATCTCCATGAGGGCCTTCCGAGCCTTCTTCTTCAGGTCTAACACTGCCTGCTTTATGTTTCCGTAACCAGTGTTGAGATACGGGAGAGTGAATGCAGGATCAATCTCTTCAATACTGACCCGTCGATAGCTTAAATCAAGCATATATCTGCCAAAGTCACGCATGCCGAACAATTCGATATCAAGTTCGTCTGCAGCTAATCTGCAAAGAGCTTTCTCACGTTCGACAGGATCGGTAATGAGTACTTTGAGCAATTTCCCGAGGTTATTGAGCAAGATGTTACGTTGTCTAAGCAGTGAAGACTTCTCATCGCCAATCTCATCCCAGTACACTGGAAAGAACTTGTCTATCAGGCTGAGAAGTTTGGGGCCATCAATAGTTTCACGAATGGCTTTATCAAGCCGGTCATTTTTCAACGTACTATAGACACTATCCAGTGCGGTTGGAAGAATGTCTCCGCTAGCCACAAAAATTACTTGATCAATTGCGACTTCACGCAATTCATAGACGTGCTTATACGGTTCATTGATCGCTTGCTTGATCTGATTGATTACTGTGAAGTAGCTGTTTGAGCCAGAGGCAGATCCCGTGACTTTCCCTCTCTTCACAACCACCGCAATGTATCTCGTCTTCCCAAACTTTTCATCTAATTCCTTGCATACAATATCTTTCCCCTTTTCGTTCGCATGGTGGTGCAGAATAGGATCGTGGAATCCTTGTTTCGTCAGAAGCGGAACAAGCACCTCACGGAGGAGGCCGTCTTCAGTAAGTTCAAGCAGATGCTCAAGCTTCTCTTTCTGTGTCATGGTCATGATTGTTTGCCCTATCAGTGATTATTAAGTCTGTATAAGAAACTCCCGTTGCTTCTTCAATATTTATCCGCCTAAAGGCAGTTCATCGTGGTATTATATCCATTACCGGTAAAACCACAAATATATATCTTAGCAAGGTTGGGGTTAGTCCTGCCCGTTGTTTCACTCGCCTGCCGCTCCTATGCAACCGTGGTCGTAGGTTCATAGCGGGGGCGCGTTTCGAACATACGACCTGTTTTTTTTCGATTGAAGAGTGTCACAATATTCTGCCATGTGAAAGAACATCAACATCCCTCACAGAACCGTGCATGCAGATTTCCCGCACACGGCTCTTCAGTAAAGCTCACGAGACAAACGACATTGTGTACAGATAGTGAACAATGCGAGGTTCAGGCAGCGGATAATGCTCCAAATATGCTTCGAAGCCTTTCCAGTTGAACGAGGTTTTCTGGCTCCGCCGATTAAGCCACTTAAATACCAGTTGCTTTGTCACATAATGGTATCGCTCAATGGCTCGGCTATTACCGCTGATACCATAGTACTGATAGTGACCTCTCAGCTTCGCCCGCAACGTCGGCCACCATTCCTTAAGCTTCGCGGTGCCGCGTATCTGCCGGAGCCATTCATTCTCCACTGCCAGTAACTTGGTAGCCAGCACTGCCTTGGGAGAGAAGATGGCCCACAGAAAAATCAGGGCATACCGGAACAGTTCGCAAGTACAAACAAGAAGATTGCAGAGGTTTATCAGAAGGTTCTTTATGGTATTCATGCCGCCAAGATAATACAATTAGTCGCACGAAGCAAGTTTACGTAAGTTCTTTAATGACAAGGTGGACGAGGTTATTCGGGTGGACAGGCATTTGTTGGACATCGACGGGGATATGAAAATGAAGAAAGTGAGATGACAAATAGTGCCTGCCCATTAGCCTGAGAAAGTGAAGTCCTTTAGAAAATAGTGAGAAAACAGAGTCTGTCCTAAGCTCCATGAAAGGATAAGGTTATGTTTGAAACTGCTCGCTATAAGACCCTGAACGGCATTCGTGCATTTCGCCGATGGGTCATTCCCTACTTTTACTCCCGCATTCACCCTAAGGAATTCCGTCCGGTCCTCTGTTATCTTTACACAGAATGGAAGTGTAACATCGACTGCCACTATTGCTTCCAATTTAATAACAACCGTCCCGGCATGGACCTGGATACCGCTAAGAGTGCCATTGACTGGCTTCACTCGGTCGGTTGCCGTGTCGTTCCTCTCATGGGTGGAGAGCCGCTGCTGCGGAAAGACTTTGTTTTGGATGTCATTCGTTACGGTGCCGACAAAGGATTCTTCATGTATCTACCGACGAACGGATATCTGATGGACAAGGCCTTTATATACGAGGTCGGCAAGGCGGGCGTGGCGGCCATCAACTTGGCTGTGGATTGCATCTGGCCGCGCAAAGGCCTGCCCAAAGCGCTTCTACGGATTGAGCCCCAATTTCGATATCTCTTGGAACGACAAAAGAAATACGGCTACCTCGTCTTTTTTAATATCAATATCTGCCGAAACAACATCAAAGATGTCAAAATGTTGACTGAAATTGCACACCAGAACAACATTGGAACAGACTACCACCTTAATGAACCACCACTGGATATTACTGATGCAGACCATTACTCTCATAGAGACGACATGTTGAGCATTACGCCCGACAAGTATGATGAAGTGGACGCCTTGCTGGACTGGATTATCGATAAACATCGCAAGGGTTGGCCCATGGTCAACTCCATCGAGCACCTTGAAGCCTTCAAGGACCGGATGAGAAATTCTCTAAAGCCCTGGGATTGCCGTGCAGGACATAATGGCGCCCTTATCCGACCGGATGGCACACTCTCGCCCTGTTTTGACCTGATCGGCTACGATCATGATTGGGGTCGAATCTGGGAACCTAAATTCGATGAGGAAAAACTTAAGGCCCTAAAGGAGACCTGCTTATCCCACTGCTCTTCTACGTGTTTCTACACGATGGCCCATTACTACAAAGTGTGTAATATTCCCCAGTGGATCCGTCAACACATCCTTGTTGGTTAGCGAAACTCGATTTAGACTATGAACCTGAATGATTACGGCATGATTTCTAATCAAGCGATAGCTCTCGCTCTGCTTCATCTCCTGTAAAATGAAGGAGGCGAAATTGTGGAACTGCCGGCTCCCGTTAAAGGACTCATCCGGGGCAATTCCCGGAAAGGTACCGACTTGAGGGAGATTGATGACCCGGAGCCATGTATTGTTCACGCGCCTTCTGAAACATGGCAGCGGCCCTGGGTCGTAGACATTATTAACCGATATTTGCGCAGCATCAAAGAACGACAAGATTTGATCGACATCTGCGTAGAGCAAGAGGTACGCAGGCGGCTCTAACACGCAATACTCTTCTATTATCGATATCTCAGAATCGACCAACAGACGACTGCCATCATGATTCCAACACTGCCGCAGGGGACACCGACCGACCACGACTGCGAAATCCCCGCGATCCGGCCCTGGAGCAGGCTTTGAGCTTTGGCAGACCGGAGATATTCAACACGGACCAGGGCAGCCAGTTCACCTCGATAGATTTTACAAAGATATTGTTGAATGCAAGTGTTCAAATCAGTATGGATGGCAAAGGTCGAGTATTTGATAATATTTTTTCAGAGCGTTTATGGCGAACGGTGAAAGTAGAGGAGGTTTATCTGCGGGACTATCAGACGGTGGGTGAGGCAAGGTATAACCTTAGCCGATATTTTGAACTTTATAATAATCAGCGATTACACCAGGCTTTGGGCTACTGCACCCCAGCCGAGGTGTACGGCGTAGCAGTTGGCACTCCGGTCGCCCTCCGGGCTCCCTCCGTTCCAACTGCTTCAACACATGGTGATGAGTCCACCTTAAAAAACCCAAGTTTCTGTCTTGACAATGGGTAGGGGTATAATAAATACACGAAAACTCGCTTCTATATAATACCATCGGCCTACTAAGAATCACAACAATCAAAGCCCTAAAAATTGGTTTTTTCTTGCAAATCTGGCTCCTATCGAGTAGATTTCCCGTAGCGGTTATGCGGTTGTTTTACCCGCACTATTTGCGCCCAGCAGGCAAAAAATCTCGCCCTGCTCGAGGTCTTTCCTTTCTTATCTGACGTCGTAGCGTACAAAGCGGATGAAAGTTACGGCAAAACAAAACATTGTCAAAATCACCATATAAGCCAAATAGCCGAGGCAATTCTTCAATCGTCGTTTAGCCGACAGGTTCTTTATAACCCGTAGGGTGCAAAAACTCATATCTGGGTAGAATCCGGGCGAGTACGGGTGAGTCTGACCCAGTGAGGAAGCTGCACGGTTCCTACCGGTATGTAGGTGCTGTACGTCGTGGCAGCCTTGGCGTGCCGGTACTGAAATGCCATCCTGCCGATAGGTGTGACGAGCACCATGGCGTTTTCGGAAGTTGCATCAAGAGTGTTGCGGATCATGACGCCAGCCTTGGTCCATTCGTGCACGTTCTCCACGCTGTCGATCTGGGCCGTGATGCAGCCATCGCCGTTGAGCGTCTTGTAGGCAAAATGTAGCTCGTCAATCGTATCCCAGATGTCCACGCCGACGCCCGCGATGGTGTAGGTGCTCGTTGTCTGGTCGTACCGGCAACTACCGGCATTCTCATCGGCCTTGCGGGCCAACAGCAATGCCAAGGGTCGGAGTGGGTCTCGGAGCTCCGCCGGACTGGAGAGGATAGCCCGTGCCCGTGCACTACACCCACCTGCGTGGTATGGCGTACAACTGAAGGCACGCTCCAACTCCTGCAGATAATGCGGGGATCCCGTGTTGTTGTGAGTTTAGAACGGACACTTATGGTGTAACTTTTCATCAAGCGACAGTTGTTGCTTCGCTTGATCTACGGTAGAGCAAAGGAGGCGGAACGATGGAGTTGTCCCGCCCCCGATTGTTACTGATCTTACTCGCCGGTTTTGGATTCCGGCAGGAAGTTCTCTATGAGCCAGAACTCCTCTTCGCCGCCGATCAAGGCGATGAACGCGATCTTCTCGCCGTCCGGCGACCAGCCGAAATCAATGAGCTTGGCGTTTTCCGGCAATCCCGTGCGGAGCTCCTCAGGCTCTCCTCCGCCAAGCGACGTTATCCAGATCTTGGCCCCAGCGTTGTGGGCGATCTTCGAGCCGTCCGGGGAATAGGCCAGCTGGCGGAAGATGCTGTGTGGGCCCGACTTTACATCTGTAACGAGCACTTGGCGCTGGCCGCCTTCAATCGGGATCGTTTTGATCGCCCCGCCCGAGAAGAAGGCGATCCGCTCGCCGTCCGGTGAGAAGGCGATGGCACCGCCACCCACTCTATCCGCCTCGGAGGTGATTTGACTGATTTCGCCGCCGTCCGCAGGTATCACGTATATGGTGTAGAAAACTTCATCCTCAGATTTGCTGTTCCATTCGGTGAAAGCGACCGTTCGTCCGTTAGGGGACCAGCAAGGATAGAGGCCTTCAAACGACTCGCCGCTCGTCAGGCGGGTCGGCAGGCCGCCGTCCAGTGGAATTGTCCAAATACCGTTCGATGTACTGATGACGATTCTCTTGCCGTCCGGCGAGACATTGTGGCCACCGCCCGGCACTCTGGAGACAAGACGCCGCTCCAACTGCACAGGAGGCACTTGGACTGGATCGCCGCCCTCGGAAGGAACATAGAGAATCGGGACTTTGCCTCCCAACCTTCCTCTGACGTAGATGCGCTCTCCATCCGGTGACCATCGTGGATAGCGAGGCCCAGCTCCCGCCGGTGATATCTGCACCGCTCTTCCTCCAGAAGCCGGCACAGTGTAGATGGCACATTGTGCTTCAGGCGCAAGGAAAACGCCAAGTTGGCCTTCCGGCGTCCAACCCGCCAACACATTCCTCCAGCTACTGTGCGGAAGAGCGATCTTCTCAGGTTCTCCCGCGCTGGATGCGTCAGGCGACAGTGGGAACACCCATATCTCATTGCTGTCGTTGCTACCTCCTGGCTCGTGGTGGGCAGCGATGTACTTACCATCAGGCGACCACACCGGCCCTCTCAGCCGACCATCCACGCTGGCGAGCTTGACCGGCGTGCCGCCGGCCGAAGGGACGACCCACAGGTCACCGTGAAAACGCGAGATCCCTGTGTTCCTCTGCCAAGCCTCCCGCTTACGATAACCCACATACGCGATGAACTGACCGTCAAGGGAGAAGGACGGCATCCGGGCCCAGTCCGACGAGACCTGTTTGGGCTCGCCTCCTGCGGTCGGGATCGTATAGATATAGCGGTCGGGGCTCCCGGGCACTTCATGACGTGTGCCGAGCTCGAGCGCCGAGAAAGCCAATATCTGACCATCGGGTGACAGGCTGAGGCGATAGCTCGAAAGGGAACTGCCTTGCTTGGGTAACTGAACCACGCGAGGTTTGCCGCCGGCCACCGGAATAACACGGACGCTGCCATGCCGGGTCTCCATATCGGATTGGCCATAAACCGCGATCCATTTTCCATCGGCCGACCAAGCCATCATGCCACTGGCTTCCCAGATCCCTTTCAACTCGGCGAGCCGGACGGGCTCGCCCGCGATGTCAGGATCGACTTTACCATGGAGTGGAACCACCCACACCGCGTCATCGGACATGAAGGCCAGCTTGTTCCCGTTGGGCGATAGAACGCCGTTCTGCGGCTTGCTGGCGATATTGATCTTCCTGAAGGTCGGCCGCTGAGCAACGCCCTTCAACGCCTTGGAGATTTCAGCGATTCTCTCCTTAGCTATTGCAACTTCTTGCTTCTGCCCAGGATATTCCTCAATGACGCGCTGGTAGGCTTTCTGTGCCTCGGTCCGGCCCAACTTCTCGTAGCACCCTCCCATTTGTATCAGGGCCTTTGCCGCCACGGCGCGGTTGCCGTTGTGCTCGGCCACGATCTTCTTGCAAAGCTCGATGGCTCGCTCCAGATCGCCGTCCACCAAGGCCCTGTGCCGCGCTTCCTGCAGGAGTACTTCGGCCTGATGGTTGTTTTCCACTTGTGCCTGTGCATGCGCAGCCAGTCCCCCCAAAGCCAAAACTGCAATCCACGCTACTGTTCTCCATCTGTTCATTGTCATTACCTCCTAATTAAGTTAGCAAATACACGGTTTCAACTGCGAACAGTATAAACCAAACTTGTCAGGCTTTTATGGAGGAATTGTTAAGATTCTGTGAATTCTATGTCAATTTTGTCAGGCCGTCGTCGGCCCGACTTCCCGGTAATGGAGTTGTTCAATCGTCGAAGCGGTAACCAGCGCCATGCACCGTGATGAGATAGCGAGGATGGGACGGCTTGCGCTCAACCTTCTTGCGAAGGTTGGCGATGTGGGTGTCCACAGCGCGGTCGGTTACCAGGCTGTCCAACCCCCACACGTCGTTGAGCAACTGATCCCGGCTGAGGACTCGCCCCCGACGACGAATCAAAGCGGTCAGGAGTCTGAACTCCATATGTGTCAAGGGCACGGGCTTTCCCGCGCGCCGTACCTCGTGGCGGCTGAAGTCGACCTCCACATCTCCAAACGAATAGAGTTCAGGCAGTTCGCTGCCGGAGCGGCGGAGAACCGCCTTGATACGGGCCCGCAACTCGCGCGGATTGAAAGGCTTGGTCACATAATCATCGGCGCCCAGCTCGAGTCCTAACACCTTGTCGGAATCCTGTGTTTTTGCCGTGAGCATGATGATCGGCATACGTAGACCAGATCGTCGCAGCTCGCGGCAGACCTCGAATCCGTCCTTGCGGGGCAGCATCACATCGAGTACGATCAGGTCGAACGGTTCATCCAGCGCCAGGCGACTGGCCGCCTCCCCATCACGGGCCACTTGGACTTGGTAGCCCTCGAGCTTCAGGTCGTCCTCCAGACCCATGGCGAGGCTCAAATCGTCTTCAACAAGAAGGATGCGAGTCATTCTGAATCCCTTTCAAAAGGAAGGAAAATCGTAAAGGTGCTTCCGGCGTCGGGCCGACTTTCGACGTGCAACTGTCCTCCATGAGCTGCCACGATGTGTCGAACCATTGTTAGTCCGAGGCCGGTTCCTCTGACGCCGGCCGCTTTCGCGCTCGAGGCACGAAAGAACTTTTCGAAGATTTGCTCTTGTTCACTTCGAGCGATGCCTAATCCGTGATCGCGTACGCGAATCGCTACCCGATCGTCGGCACAACTCGCTTGAACCTCGACCGTTCTGCAGTCAGGAGAATACTTGACCGCGTTGTCGAGGAGGTTCCAGATCGCACGGCTAAGCGATTCTCGATCAGCCCGGAGACGCGGCAAAGATTTCTCAACCTGAATCTCCACGGTGTAACCACGGTCTCGAACTTCTTGAGCGAATTCCTCCGCAACACCTCGGACTAAGGTAACCGCATCGAGCCCCTCCAGCCGGTACTCGCGCGCGCCGACTTCCATGCGTCTGAAGTCGAGAATGCTTTCCACCAGGCGATGCAGTCGCTCGCTCTCGCGTCGCAGCGCCTGGTAGTACTCTTGACGCCGCTTATCGGTCGGCACGCGCCCTTCCACCAACAGCTCACTCAAATGGCATAGTGAAGCCAAGGGCGTGCGGAACTCGTGCGATACGGCGGAAACAAAGTCACCCTGCAAGCGCGCGACTTTGAGCTCTCGCGATACCGAACGGACGATGGCATAGCCAGCCGCCAACGCCAGCGCGGCCATGGTCGCCAGCCCTCCCCAGAAAAGGCGACGACGCACCTTCATCTCGGCCATAAAAGTACCCGGATCGATGCTGGTTACCTGCAAGGTCCAGGGCAATTGAGCCTGCACGGAGGTACGCAGCGCTTGCTGGGCATTGTCGTCCGCCCAGTCTCCCAAAACAGGGTGTCCCTCAGTATCCGCTAGAGCCAGCCGTACGCCTTGCTGCTTAATAATGCATTGCACCACCGGTGTCAGCAATTCCTTCTCAAGGTAGCTAGGTTGAGCAACCAGTGCCGCCAAGCGGTCCTGACTTCCTCGCCACATTAAGAACACCGGGAAGCCTTCAACCCAAAGGCTGCGTTGCCCTGCTGGACGCACTGCCCCCTGCTGGATGCGTTGCCATAGTCTCCAGAGTTCTTCTACGGCGGTGGCCAGCGCCAACGCGCCGTTGGGCTGCGCCAAACTTGTCACCGACGGTAATTGATCCGAGCCCAGCCAGAGGAGGGCCTCTTTCTCATAGAAGCGATAGACGCCCGGTGTCAACGGCCACTTGGCATTTTGGAGATCGGACCAGAGCAAATGGGCCTCGTTCTGCAACTCGGGAACTTGGTTGAGCTCGTCCAGTAAGACGCACCGCGCGTGCCGCGCCAGAAGTTCTACCGGCAGACCGTCCACGGAATTGATGCCTGACTCCGCAAGTTGGCGATACACATCGAGCGCCGAGTGCGGATCGTTTGCCTTGCGCAGCACTCGACCGAGTCTGACTAGCGCACCAGCTCGCGTTGCTTCGTCTGTCGAAGACACGAGTTTCTCATAGGCCGCTGCGGCACTGGCGTAATCTTCCCGTCGAAATTCATCATACTCGCCAGGAGCGAAAACGTCGGTCTTCGCCTCGGCAGGAGCTGGCAAGACTGGATAGTAACGTAGGCTCACACGGGGATATGCCTCCAACTTCCCAGATTCCACCATGGCAATTAAAGCCTCATTATCGATTTCGCTTTTGTCAAAGCTAAGCGCTTCGGCGAGGTTTGAATCGGGCGAGTCGGCAAGACCGGCCAGTTGCTTCTCGACATCCGAGAATTTGTCACGCAGAGCGGCCGCCACCAGATCGGCTGTACTGTCAAGCCGCTCTTGAATGCGTTGGCTAACTAAAGCCTGATCCTGCTGCAGTATATGCCAAGTGAGCCAGGTGAGCGTTCCGAGAAGCACAGTAGCCGTGGCACCGAACAGTACCAGTGGATGACTTAACCGGCGATAAATGTGTCTGAACCACATCATGTTTCTTAACTCATAATCAATCGGTAAGTATTATAGACCACGCATGAAATACTCTGGCGTTGGGATGCCCAGTTCTACCTGATCTTCGGCCGTTTTTCACTCACGGAATCCTATTATGGATTATACACGAACTCCCGGCCTTGAGTAACCCTTTTTCCTGGTGGGAACACTCATACTGCAGTAAGCAAAAAAAAAATCAGCGTCAATCTATCACGACAACCAATCATCAGCTGGTATTTGATCCACCGCATGGCGCAAAACAGGATCAACATTCGTATACACCTTAACAGCCCGCCTGGCGTACGTTAACTTCGATGGATCCAAAGCCTTAGCTACGAGTGAGACAATTCCCTTAAGTGAGAGCCTTCCAGAGGATTTTGGTAATTATTGTTGCGCCTCTGTGTTCGAGGCGATACAAAAGATAGTAGATTGGATCAATTAATCCACTCTGTGATTGAGCACAAAACAAGGGATCATACAATCTCTGATTTTGTTAAGTATAGATGTTCTTGTTCTTTGCTGATGGTGTCAGGGCTTACCTTGACTATACATTCCATATTCGTTAGATCACTTTTCGTGCTCTTCATCCCCCACCCCGACCTGGGACTGCAGACCCTCGATTTGTCTAGAAAACCCACACTCGTAGCCCTGAATGTCTTTATACTCATATCATACCCACAAGGCATGCAAGCAGCGCTTGCCAATAATTCAGGTTCGTTGATATGCAGCTGCTATTTTCGGCTGTTTTTCCTCTGCGTCTTTTTCCTCTGGCTCTTGGGTGAGGGCTTGATCATGTACTTGCTTTCCTCGGTAAGCTTGTTCCAGTCTGCCAGCAGCTTGCGATGCCTCTCTATCTCCCCGGCAAGTGCCGTCTGCCCGGCCAGATTTTTCATCTCGCCAGGATCCGCCTGCATATCGAAGAGCATCTGGGGCTTGTATCGAATGATTCGGTATAGGCCCCATACCACACTATCTTGCTCTTTCTAAGCCAGATATCCAAGATGGCAGGTTACTTTCCTGTTTTCCATTCTGCAAGCCCGTTTTCTTCTTTTGATTCATGATTTCATAACATGCTCAAGGATTTTGTCTTATTAATTTTGGGTTAGCGTAATGTAAAACAAACGGATAATCCTACATAAAGTGTTGAACTCCAGCAATTCCAGGGCTATATTCCATCTTTCTCGCGCCAGGTTGTTGGTCTGGTTGGGAGGTCATTTGATGTGGACAAGTGTTTTCGCAGAATGTGCTTGCTCTGAACTGGAAGGACAGGTATAATCTGAAACAGCAACCTTGAGTGAGCGACAGAAGACGGAAGTAAAGAAGCGAGTTTTTCGGACGGCAGATGGGCTTTGTGAAGAAGACAACCCTAATATCTATAAGGGAAAGACCCCAATTGTTTTTTGCAGCTTTATTCGGTAGTTATAGATGGCCTCCACCCATGGGTAACACTCTCGGCTCTTGTTCGCCAAATGGCATCGCCTCACGTAGCTGCTGGATAAGGCTACAAACTAAGATTTCTAAACCAAATCACCAGGGAAAGAAAATGTAGTCTCGGTTGATTGATTAGCAATGAACCTTAACTCACGTTAATCCCGACAATTCAGATTAACAAAGCCTTCTTTTGAAACATGTTTGAATCATTACGATTGTATGGATTGTACAAATTATATCAAGCTGTTGGCAGACTTTTTCCCTGATTGAAGGAAAACTGGGCCGATGATTTGGCTTATTAGCTGAATGGGGTTATATTTTACATAGGGAGTTAGACAATTCTACAGCTTTGCAATTTTGTGTCTGCTGATCTTTTATCAATGTGATTATTTATTGGGTGAATTTTGAATTGGGGGTGTGAGATGAGCAATAAAATCAAAAACACCACTATAGCTTTGAGTTTGTTGCTTTCTTTCATAATGGTTCTTATTGTGGGGGGTCGGTCGATTCTTTCTTCTCAGAACAGCGACACACAAGCAGCGGGGCAAGATAATCTAAAAACGGTTCATTCTGATGGTGCGGGGCATGTGCCGACAACCACTGCCAGGGTGAAGGAATCAACACCAATTGAACCCACAGATGAGAAAAATGAAAAAGATGTATCAGATCATCAACAAAAACGAACACAATATTTGTTGAAACTTCAACAAGATCGGTTGCAAAAGATAGAGAAACAGGCCACACAAAAACGGCAGGAGATAGAAAAATTCTATTTGCAGAAATGTAGAGAATTGCAAATAAGGACTGAAGAAAAGATTAGGTTTCTTGACTCTGATGAAAAAGTGGCTTGGGCCGAATTAAATCAAAAGTTAAAGCACACGATAACCACCACTGAAGAATCCGTAACAGCGGTGAGTTATATTTTGCCGAACAATCAAAATATAAATACGGGTGTTGTAGACAGTCGTGTGGATGAATATGCTGTGGGACATTTTATTTCTGAAAAGACATCTGAAACTAATGTGGTAAATAATCCGGCTAAAGAATATGCAACAAAACAACAGCAAATAACAAAAACAGAGAATAGAGTTCTAACATACTATAAACAAGAACTTGCACATTTTCAAAGATGGAGACAATTTGAGTTAGATAAAATAGAACAGTGGGAGAGGCTACAAAAAAGTTACGTATCTACTGCTATTCGTGATATAACGGCAAAACCAAAATCAAAGATGTTTGGGCTTGTAACAAGCATTATGTATAGTGAGGATAAGCCATCTGTTGTGCTTGGCAACAAAAGATTAATGCACGAAGGAGATATAATACGTGAGGTCACGATTGGAAAAATATATGAAGATAAAGTTGAATTTATAAAAAACGAAGAACGGTGGACACAAAAAGTAGGGGAGACGCCGGGTTCAGAGTGGCTTCAGTAAATTCTGTTTTTTATTTATTAGTTTGTGGCCTTCCATGAAATTGAGCATAGAAGGTCGGAGTCGCAGCCGAGAAAACGTGTACACGGCGTTATTCCCCAGAGTGTTTCCACTCCTTCGTCATGGCTCGCTGGGAATGCTCGAGATCCAGGAGCCGCGAATTTCTGTAACTCTTTACAAATCTAAGACTTATCTATTGTCGGCCACGCAGACCCCGACACAAGGTCGTATGTTCGAAACGCGCCCCCGCTATGAACCCCTGGAGATAAAATCCAGGGTTCAATCAGATTCTTATGTCGGGGTCGGCATGGCCGACAATGGATAAGTCCTACGTTTGACTTCTGCATCGCTGTCATAGTTATCAACTGGGTATTTGTGCGATATATAGCGGAACTTCAACCGATGTGACCGTGTGTTGCTGATCAGAGGAAACTATTGCTCGGAGTGTGAATCGCGAGTATGATCTGTTCTTCAGAGAGTTGATGGCTGTAAAGACTCCTGATTTCGTCAATGGTCAGATCATGACAGGCGCTGCCCGAAGATGGCAAAGCACAAATGGAATTTTAAGGTCCCCGTACCCGATGACCTGAAGGGCTGGAAGGAAGCGGACCGCCGATTAGCCCGTCGCTTCGCAGAATACCTGCAGTTCGAGGACCGGCTCAAGGCATCACGAGCCATAAAGAGGTATTTCAACGACGACAATCTGGAGTATTTCCTCAAGAAGCACAGAGAGCGGGCTGTAGTGCAGGCATATACGGCCTGGGGCATCCTGGATTACCGTCCGACCAAGACCAGTAAGACTCACGCGGAGAAGATGCTGTCGGAGGGTTTGCCGAAGCCTGAAGCAGTCCTGCTTCGCGCCAGGATGGAGGCCTTCCCGACCCTCTATCGCGTTGCCAGCCACAATCCCAAGGCTGGAACAATCGATTTGGAAGACATCCTCTTGGGTGGCAGGGTAACCGTGCATGACCTGCTGATGTCCGAGAACATACAGAACAACCTGTTCCTATCTGGTCGAACCTTTCCGGTAGGCCGTTTCCACTTCATTGAACTGGCTGGGCCACCGCTGGGTCCAGGGATGGGTATGGAGGCCGTGGAGTTCCTCCGGAACCGTGGGATGGAATTCACCCCTGAAGGGGTGCGTCGAGATGCACACAAATTCGGTTGGCTATGGGGTTGGATTGATGAGTGGCAGGCCAACTGGAAGCCGCCTCACCTGTGTAACACGGACGGGGACGACTTGCTCTGGCACACCGTTTCCTTCTCGGTTGCCAACCCCCTCGACGTCCGTCAGGCGCTGCTGCAGCGACAAGATGTCGAATATGATGACCAAGAGGAAGAGTTCATCTGGGCCAAGGAGACTGGCCGAGGTGCCAAGATGCTCGGCGGGCCGGTCACGCTGGGCAGGATTGAATTCGTGGGGGACGAGTTGGTGTTGACTGTCAACTCGGCCAAGCGATTTGCCACGGGCCGCAAATGGCTGGAGAGGCTGCCGGGCGTAGTCTTCCTCAACGTCAAGACTCGACGCTGGGACGAGCGCGATGAGGACCGTCCGATGGATGAACGGATTTCCAAGCCCCAGCCGGTCGAGATCACGCCGGAGCTTGTAGTGAGCTTACAGGAGATGATCGACAAGCAGTACATGGAGTGGATCGATACGCCTTTGCCGGTCTTGGGTAGCAAGACGCCCCGCCAAACCTGCCGGACATCTGCCGGCCGGCAGCAGGTCACCATGCTGATTCGAACAATGCCCGACCCCATGGGGCAAGCTCCTGTTCGAGTTCCTCGCGAGACCATGCTGCGCGAACTGGGCCTGACAACTGAATCCCTGACATCACGACCTTTGAGACCACAGATGCCACAACACTCCGAACCGATCGAAGCCACATCACCCCGCAGCAAAGTCGGTCGGAACGCTCCCTGCCCATGCGGTAGCGGGAAGAAATACAAGAAGTGCTGCGGTCGTTAGAGGAACAGATCGTGCTTGTTGAGAAACAGTAGGTGTAACTCTTTACAAATCTAAGACTTATCTATTGTCGGCCACGCAGACCCCGACACAAGGTCGTATGTTCGAAACGCGCCCCCGCTATGAACCCACGACCCCAAAATCCAGACCCGTTTTTCTGCAAATCGCGCTGAAGCAACTTTCCGACCATTCACTTCTTGCGCAATCTCAGCTTTGGCTCTGCGAAACTCTCGCTGGTCGTACCCTCAGTAGTTTTCACATACTTTTCCCACACCTGACCTGTCACAGTGTCCACAACGAGGACATGATTCCTGTTAGTTGCGATGCGGAAGCGGCCGACTTGTGGCTGGTTATCCTTGACTGCCCCTAGGAGTCTGTCCGAGTAATTGATTTGAGCGGTGTTTTTTACCTACTCTTGGCTTTAAGTTCTGATTTTCTGAAGGGAAAATTTATTTGCGGCTGTAGTTACGCGTTTATTTCCCCATAATTGACGCAATCTTTGTGATCAGACAGCGGTACCCCTCATATTCTTAGGCTGCAATGGCAAACTGAGCTCTGAATAATTTCAACAGGTTGTGAGTAAGGCAAACAATCGCCCACTCACCACGCATCTTTTCAAGGCCTCGCAGCGAAAACTGAACAAATCCTCTCGCTCCTTTGACCTGGCCAAACACCGGCTCTACTATACTCTTTCGCTTAGAATAAGTTTCGCGCCCCTTCTTAGTACGAAGCTTCCTGGCCATCTTTTCTTGAACGGTTAAATCTTTTGGCGGCCGACCACCAGGGGCTTTCCTTACGGGATCATTGTGCTTAATCCTTTTGGTAGCAATATATGCATCTATCTTTTTATCTTCAGCGAATTTCACATTCGATTCACTATAATAGCCGCTGTCGGCTAAAGCCGATTTGATTTTCTTGTCTTGGCCAACATTTTCCTGAGCCTGCTCTAACATTGGCTCAAATTGCTTTTTGTCATTGCTTTCATCGGTGACATCAAAGGCGACAATTATTTGATCCTTGCTATCCACCGCAGCTTGAGCATTGCCGCATTGATCCCAACCTTTATTGTTTGCCTTCATTATACCCGATTCGGGGTCAGTGAAATTATACTGCTTATTGTATGCGGGAACTTCTGAAACAGCCTTGCGCTTTCTACCACGCTGGGGCTTATTGCCACTCTTGGAATCTTCTTGCTCACGTTGCTTCTGTGCCTCTTGAGCAGCAGTCTTGGCTTTAGTTTCTAATACCTTTTTTGCCTCCTGAATACGTTTTAGACGGCTTTCACGACGAGCCAATTCCTCGGGCAACTCGTCACCTCGACGGTCAGGACCATATTTGTCATCTTCCTGCTGGTCAATAGCTTCTGACTTTTCGAGTAACTGTTTGATCTCTTCTTTAAGAGACGCCTCTTCTTTGAGCATCCTACCATAACTCATGGCTTTATGACGGGAAGCATTGGCTTTGATCTTGGTACCATCTAAAGCAATATGTCCAAGCTTGACAAGGCCGGCTTCCTGGCAAAGCTGCAAAACCTGAACAAACAACTGTTGCATCTCTTTAATATGAAGCTTGCGAAAATCGCTGATAGTCCGCCAGTTCGGTATATCATCACCAGCAATAACCCTGAACGTAAGCCGTTCCTCACAGGCCTGCATTATCTTTCGTGAACTGAAAATACCACGACAATAGGAATACAGCAACAAAGCCACCATCATACGTGGATGAAATGGCGGAAAGCCACGCTTTGTCTGCTCATATTTTTCTGTAATAGCTGAGATGTCCAGTTCATTGACGGTATCGAGTAGGAAATAAACCAAGTTATTTTCAGGTAGCCAATCTTGAACTGATGGCGGAAGAAGATACTGTTGATTAGGATTCCATGGCCGATATGTTTTACTCATCCGTGAGCCTCCATGAATTGAATTTCTCTTATAAATATCGGCCAGTATTATACCATTCCATTAAAGACTGTACAATTATTACTCGGACAGACTCCTAGCGCAAAAATTATGAATACTGTGAGAAGCACACCGATCAGAAAGCTCTTTAAATCATATGCCGTTTTCATGACTCAATCCCCTTTTTCTTCAAGTCATTCATAATTACCCCTGTATTTTGTTACTGCATCCAATCTCTCCCAGATTAATTATAACTCTACTTTCGGCGGTGTTCATCAGATATTCTTTCACCAAATTCCTGATAGTAGATGTCCTTGAACTCATTAATTGCTTCTTTGCTTAACCTCATTTTACTTTGAAGTTAAGCCATCGTTTTTGCCTTGACAATGAATACCGTTTTGTTATGGTCGCAGGTGGTCAGTTTTTGCTATCGAAAAACTGCTGAAAATGAAGATGAGCCAGAAAAAACATAACTTACTCAACACTATTAAGCCATATAGACTAATATCTAAGTGTTTCGTAAAATACATCTCTTGGATTTGTGAGAATGTTAAGGAGAATGACCTCGAGGACTATGACCTTATTAGCATCCTAAATGAAAAGGACTTGCAAAGAATTCAACGACTTGAAAATCTGCTGGAAAAATCTCGGTGCATATTGGGTGTCAGCGAGACTGATTTCTCAAAAATGTTTGGTTTTAGAAATGACTTGTTGGTTGCTGAACCAGAGAAAGTTCACGATGTCTTGGGGGAGCCACTTTTGGTAGTCGATCTCGATAAATACGAGTTTTCTGACATACAGAAAATACCTCGCTCAGTCAAAGCACAAAATAAGTTGCTGCCGGTGGCTGATTTTATTGCCACGCTTAAGAACCACAAATTTGCTATCGAATTAAAAACGGTAAGAATTGAGAGCTGGGTGAAAGAGGTGGAAGATGGACAAGTGGTCAGCGGTTCCGCAGGTGCGGGCGGTCCCGCGCTCGAACCATCGTGGTGGAAGACAATGTTTCGTGAGAATGCGATTACCAAAATCGACGATAAAAACAGGAGAGCTATTACCCAGCTTGAAAACACCGCAACTCATTATCAGTGCGATTCCAAAATGCTGGTTCTTTACACTCGCCGGTTAAGTCCTTCTACATTGATGTCATCAACAGAGTACGTTGAGGAATTAGAATTTCTGAAGAACGGTTACCCCGAAATTGATTACTTCTGCAGCAAGAACTATTTTGGAGAAATTGTATTTTATCCCGAGTTATCATAAGGAGAAAGGTTGGGCAATACCAACTTGGTAATACCTATAATACTTTAGCATTCAGCATCAAGGTCTAACATGAGATTAGCCACATTCGTTAAAGAAGCTCTCATCATAGAGAAATTGGAAGTCAGGATATTTAGTTTTCGAGTCAGAAATACATTCCTCCAAGACCTCCTTAGCTGTTTGCTCAGATTTCGCCTTCTTGCCCAAACTATGCATACGGCGTGTCCAGTAGATCATTCTCAGTTCATTCTGAGGTTCTGGCCAATCTGGGATATGCTCTAATTCCTCTTTTACCATCTCTCGCATCTTTTTCGACTTATCCGAAGTGGCGATATCTTTCATATGTTCTAAAAAATTAACCACTCCCTGTTCTGGTGTTTCATTAGCTCGACGAGCTTTCAGTTCTTCCTTATTCATATTTCACCTCAAAATTCAATCCCTTGTAATAATTCTAATTTATAGAGGTTAAAGTTTTTTATCAACATTATTCTCAAAATCCACCCTTGTAATAGCCCGCCTTCAAACCACGGATTATATCCCCACGTGGACCGGCGAACTCATATCCAACAGAGTGCAATTTAAAATAATGAAATAACCCATGAAAGCCTTAGTCATAAAACTTTACCGTTCCTACAGTATGACAAAACCTTGTCAAAGCTCGAAGATTTTGACTGGCAGTTCAATCCATCGATTAAGAAAAAGCAGATATTCGATTTGGCGAGCTGCCGGTTTATCCGAGAATGCCGGGAACTCTCCAAAATGCTCTCGATGCCAAAAAAGGAGCTGAAATCGATTGAAAATTTGATATAGATTTGGTAGTCTAATAGAAGCAGGGGTCTAAATGAGTTTGACGAATCTTTTCTATGGGAAATTCCTGATAGGATGATTCAAATCTAATCAATTAAAAAGGAGAGCAATTATGAGATTCTTAAAGGCGAAGTCGTTTTTGATCACAGTTGGATTGATTCTTGCTGTTTCAGGATTAATATGTATAGGGGCTGAGCAGGCAGAAGCATCCAAAAGGAGCTCGTCTGAGCCCACTCAGGCTGTTGCGCCGATAACGCCGGCTGTCGTAGCCCATTTTCATCTAAGTGGTATGTTGAGCGAATCCCCCATTGTTGATCCATTTAATCTGATAGCCGGACAGGTGATATCGCTCAAAACCTTGGTTAACCGAATAGAACAAGCGAGCACGGACAGAGAAGTCAAAGGTGTGATTCTGACTTTTGATAGGATGTATCTTGGATTTGGGCAATTACAGGAGATCCGTGAATCCGTTGTTCGCCTCAAAGCTGCCGGCAAGAAAGTCTATGTGCATGCAGAAGGCATGAATACCTTTGTCTATGGCTTGCTTTGTGCGGCCGATCATCTCAGTGTAGCGCCGCAGTCGTCGGTTTGGTTAACAGGCATTTATGCTGAGTCACTCTATGTGAAGGAGCTTTTGGATAAGATTGGGATTCAAGCGGATTTTATGCACATTGGCGACTATAAGTCTGCCGCTGAGATGCTGACGCATACTGAGCCCAGCGAGCCAGCCGATGAGAATGTCAATTGGTTGTTGGATGATCTTTACGGTTCCCTGGTAGACATGATAGCCCAGTCGCGGGGAAAAACAGCCGAGCAGATTCTCGCTCTCGTCGATGACGGCCCCTACCTGGCAGAGCAGGCCCTGGAAATGAGATTGATCGATGCTGTAGAGACACGAGAAGAGTTCCTTGCACGGATCAACGCTGATTTCGAAGGACAGGTAAGAATTGATAATCGGTATGGCCAGAAGAAGAAGTCTCAAATCAACCTTGCCAATCCATTTGCATTATTTACAATCCTAGTCGAGATGCTGAAGCCGCCCCAGCAGTCACAAAAAGACGCGGTTGCTGTCATTTATGTTGAAGGCGTCATTTTGCCGGGTCACAGTCAACCGAACCTGTTTGGACAATCCGGTGCTGCTTTCAGTGGTGACATACGTAAGGCCCTTGAGATTGCAACCAGAGACAGTTCAGTAAAGGCGGTTGTGATGCGCGTCGATTCTCCGGGTGGTTCTGCTGAAGCCAGTGAAGTAATCCTAAATGCCACCCGACAAGTTCAGGCCCACAAGCCGCTGATTGTTTCAATGGGCAATGTCGCAGGCAGTGGTGGCTACTATATCTCGTGTGCAGCAGATGCCATATTTGCCAACGAGGTCACAATCACGGCATCCATCGGTGTCGTGGGCGGCAAACTCGTGACGACTGACATGTGGAACAAGCTGGGCGTCAACTGGGTTGGCTACAAACGTGGGGCTAATGCAGATATCTTCAATAGCGCCCAGCGTTTTGATGATTCGCAGCGTCAGTTACTTCAACGTTATATGCAAAAAGTATACGAGACCTTTAAGGGGCATGTGGCGAAAGGCCGTGGCAATAAGCTTGCCAAATCCCTTGACCAGATGGCCGGGGGCCGTGTCTATACAGGAAAGCAGGCCTTGGATCTGGGACTGGTAGATCACATTGGCGGGCTTAATGAAGCAATCGATTATGCCGCATCTAAAACGTCCCTCAAAGACTACGAGGTCCGTGTCATTCCTCGTCCCAAAGACTTTTTCACAATGATGATGGAACAATATTCAGGGCAAGACCAAAGGCCTACTGATATTACCATGCCCGACAGGACAGCTCTGTTCGCTGGCAACCCAACCTGGGAGACCATCTTCGAACTCTTACGCAAGACCGAGCCACAGCGGGCGCATGCCTTCTACCAGGCACTGCAACGTATTGAATTGATTCGCCAAGAAGGTGTTATTATGATGATGCCTTTTGATATGATATTCCATTTGACTGGAGTCAAGTGAATTATGTTCCGCAGCCCAGGGAGTGAATACAAACAACGGTAAGAATAATTGTCGCTGATCAATTTATTGAAGAAGCCGTTCTTTGTGGAGGTCGTATGTTCGAAACGCGCCCCCGCTATGAACCCACGACCCCAAAATCCAGACCCATTTTTCAGCTCAAAATCACAGTTTCGTCGCGCGAGAAGATAGCCCTTGTTTGCCTAGTTACGAGATTCCCAGCCCCTTCTGTGCGCCGGTCGTGCCTCCCTCACAGCTTCTCCCACGCGGTGGATTGTCCTTCCGGGTCTATATGCCGATTGTCGGGCTGGCGGTGCAGAGTTCGCTACTTCGGGCTGACGGAAATGGGCCATCTGCGATCGCCGACTTTCAAGGGCTTAATTTGAGGGGAGCGTTGTCTAAAAACTTTTTACAGGTAGCTTAGTCGGTTCGGAGGAGTTCTGGCGAAATTCCGAGAGAAGCTCAAGATAAAACAGAAGCCCGCTCCATTCCTGCCTGGTATCCAAATCACGTTTGGTCTGTAGACACAACCAGGGTGTTGTATTGGAGACTTTGGCCTATACATGTCTGCGTGGTGATTGACCATTTTTTTCGTAAGGTCATGTCTGTAACACCACTGGAAGGACCTAATGCAGGATGGATTTTTGAAGCCTTGGAAACTGCATTTCAAAAGCATGGATCTCCAAAACACATCATTTCAGATCGGGCCAGTGTTTTTATTGGCGATGTTTTTACAGATCTTCTGGATCAATGGGATGTTAAACCTCGCTTCGGCGCCATAAGACAACATGGGTCAATTTCTGTCACGGAAAGAGTCATTAAAACTCTGAAATACGAATGGCTCAAGCGAGTCCCGATCATTAAAGGATTTGATCACCTGACCATGCTGTGTGAAGAATTTGAATGTTGGTATAACAGCTGGCGTCCTCATATGACATTGGAAGGTTTCCGGCCCGATGATATTTACTACAACAAGAAGCCAAAGAAACCTAAACGTGATTCAAAGACAGTGCCGTGTAATATCGAACAACATCTTTTCCGGGAAACAAGAATCACGGGATATCGCCTAAAGGCCGTTGCGTAGTTTTTACCATCCTGTTTCTGTCATCTGGATGCAGGAGAAGTCAATCTACAAATCATGTATCCTTGATTCTATTGCTCGGTCATCTGGTGGCCTCACGATGCCAGGCTGGACAAAGAACACATAACACAATATTCGTATCTTTCCGTCTTTGGCGCGCATTTTAGCATGCGCTTAGGATTAGAAACTGGCAAGACCGTTCCGAAAAAGAGCTTGCTAAACGACAAAGCTGACTTTACACGATTTTAGGGACTGACAGAATTGTAGTCAATAGATAAACCCTAAACCATCCCGGCTGGACTGGGTCGTAGGTTCATAGCGGGGGAGCGTTTCGAACCTACGCCGGACCTCATTTGGATTCAAGCTCCGGAATCCCAGGTAATCCCATGGGCCCGCCTGTAATCCACCCTTGCACCTTCTCTACCATTTGCGGCATACCTATTCTTTTATACAACCTGACCGACTTCTCCCAGTAGTCTTTGGCCTTGCCAATACCTACACTTATGACCAGACCTACCAGGTTACGAACGTTAACTATCCAACCAGCTATAGTTGGATCTTCATCCAATGTGACCACCGAACCAACTTTTAAGTCCTGGTGCTTAGTTCGTATATTAGGAAATCTACTGAAGATCTGATTTGACAGCTTGATTTGTGACTTTTCAAATTGCGTGAAAGGTTTATTCGTAAGATACTTCAGTAACGCATCACCACTTGCGCTACTAACGACTGATTCTTCTTATCACTTTTGGTGCATTCCCGCCATTTATTTCCAATATGGTGCCACCTAATGGAAGTGCTATTGGAGTATAAGCATCGTTTAAAACGACGCATTCTCCATCCCAATGCAACTCAATCGGAAAAACTTTGCCTCCGTTTTGAAGGTACTCCTGAAACAACTGCCAAGGAGTGATTAGCGTATGTCCACTTTTCAGTTTTGCCACAACTGGCGCAACAAGCTTGTAGAATTCCAGCCGGTTCATTGGGTGGTCAATGCTTTCGTACAGTTTTTCGCTTAGCGGGTCGAATTCTTCTTTGCTGGTATAGGCGTACATATTCGGGTGCACTTCTTCGATGGTTTTGAAGAGAAGGTCGAGGTCTTCCTTTAGTTTATCTGGTGGTATTTCTTTTAGATAATCAGGTTTGTTAGGCTCGGTGACATTTTGTTCTTTAGAAAAAGTGGATTCAGATAATATCAGACAAAGAAGGAGTATCGAAAGGAGCATATTTGATTTAATCATTTGGTTTCTCCTTATTCCTCTGTTATAACCCGTATAAGAGAAATCGGGCTTCTTTGTTCTATTCCCATTAACCTCTAACGCCCACCACACCGTCAGTGAGCATGGCGGCGCGGAAGGCTACAAGATCGGGGATTCCGGCCCTGCGGGGGATGGTTTTTGGTATTTTGAAAAAGGAGCTGACTATGAGAATAATGTGTACACTTCTAATCATCGGAGTTTGTTGTATGCCGGTGCGGGCGTTAGCATCAGATAAACTTAGTCTATCAGAGTTGCTCGATAGGTACACAGCAAGTCAGGACAAACTCCTCTCCCTAATTGCGAAAACTGAAGAAACAATTACGAATAACTGGTCAAACAAACAGACCCCAGATATTATGCGGTCGGTATCAGAGATTCGGATTGACGGCAAAAGGACGCACCGCTGTGGCAGGTACCCACAGCCAGCTTACCCTCGCTCAACAGGTGCACAATGTAGTCCTGGATTTCTTCTGTGCTGATTCTATCTGGCGATCGATGGTAGTACTCGGCCAAACCAGCTACTGCCCTGAGATATCCTCGTTGGGTTGTGGGTGAAAAATTCCGCAACTTCATGTCTCTGATCATCCATTTTCGTAACTCTGACATAATAAGTCCTTTCTGTTTGATACCACAAATTTAGACACTCCCTGTGAATGTCCTGTCAGAGAAATCTTAACGGATAATCGAGAAATGCCGAAAGCGTAGAAGTGCTAAGCGATATGAGAAATGAAGTTAAAGAAAAGAACGCCTATACCACCGCGAAGCGGTTTAGTTCTTGGTGTGATCGCCGAATGTAATGTATAGTTGCACGGACTCGCTTTCCACTACTTTGGAATAAGTTCCCAGTAATGTCCTAGTGGAACCAAAATCACCTCATCATATTTTTGCAGCAGCACAAAATCATTATTTTGTTGTTCGGTTGATATCAACCTAATTTTCTCATCATCGCTGAGCAGCTTTATCAAATCTTTCCAGTCTGATGTGTTTGTGAATTTAAAATATGGCATTTTACTAATATCCGGGTTTTTATCTTTGAAATCATGCAACTCTTTTAAGACTTCTGCATATACCCAGTACATTTTGTCATAATCTCTCGAAGATTCCAATGTAGTTAAATCAATGCTGGAAAACCCTATACACCAAGAGTGAACTTTGCCTTTTGTTTTCGAGTATTTGTAATTCAAGTAAGAGAATATATTGGTAATCTCTTCTTCACTGGTTCTCTTCTCAACATGCCATCCGCCATATAACGATAAAAATTTTTCTTGGTTAGTTTCACTTAAAATCTCTGTAATGTACTTGATTGAGGACTGCTCACGTCTTTTAGCACCCTCTTCCCAATTTGACCCGAATAATTTATCGATATCCAGTCTTTCAAAAACATCATCAAGTCCTTGTTTTAATAGCTCATAAGACTTAAATACACTTTGTTCCTTTAATTCCCCTTTTAATTTATGCTCATTCAGCAAGATATAATCTCTGATTCTTATAACAGATTGATAGTCTTTTTTTGCACCGCAAACGACTTTCCCAAAGTCGGTTTCAATCAAGTTAGTTAAATAATAATTTAAGAAATACTTCCATGCATTAATCACATATTCAGGTATATTAACATAACCTTCTATTCCATGAGTTTTGATATAGTTTTCTTTTGACCGAGATAAATTGATAGTGTAAAGGTTGTCAAAGAAAGCCTTTTCTGATTCATTCCGAAATTCCACATATTTCTTAGCATACTTATGCTTTTGTGGGAGAATGTAATCGTTTAATACAAAGGTCCGAGTAGGAGACCCTTCGAGTATAATACGATGGCAATTAAATTCAGAGCTTTGCTTTATTATCTCAAGTATGAAGTCTTCTGATTCTTTGATAAAATGCTGGTTTTCGGCTATCACCAATATATCATTTTCAGTAAAAACCCGGTTGATAACATCTTTAAGATTTACATTTTCAATTTCTGTCTTTTTATGAGTTAAGATTCTTACTTGCTCGAATTCTACCCCTTGAGCGCTAAGAAGATTTGTGGCAATAATTAACGGAAAAATTATTAGCGGAATAGGTACTCTCATAGTTTCACCTTTTTATTTTATTTGCTCTTTATACTGCCAGATTCACATTTTATTGCGTTAATTTACTTGGGAAATCCGAAACAACCTCAAAACCTGTCCTGCTATATATATGCCATAATCCCTACCTGTTTTCAAGTTATAAATGCGTACATATAGATGCCCTCTGGTGGGACTGGATACGCTTATTTCCCTATTTTTGCCCTCTATAAATCCACGATTGAGAGCAAGGTCGTATGTTCGAAACGCGCCCCCGCTATGAAGACCTAGAGATAACTTCCTTTATAGCAAGAATTTATCTCTTTTTTTATCCCCTCAATTTTACCCGTTATGAACCTGTGACCTTTGAAACGAATAGATTTTAAAGAGAGCGCATACTTATCAGGTCGTAGGTATGAAACCCTCCCCCGATATGAACCTACGACCACGGTTGCATAGGAGCGGCAAAGCACTCTTTGTCTGCCCTATATTACCCTAAGACAAATCGTGATTATTCCTGCAGCACGATTGTGAAATCCCATGCGTCCGGTGTCTTCACTTTCACGACATTTTGATTTCTACTGCCCAGCATTTTTTTGGTTTCCAGATAACGAACCGTCGATTCCAAGGAGGCCACTTTGAAGACGACGGCCTTGATTTCCTTGAGGTCGCTCTTTACGAGACGTATGGCAGGGCCGTTCCCGAGCCGCCATCGACGATGATCGAGTTGTCTGATGGGCGTAAGAAAGGTTTTCCACTTGTCGACGTTTTGCTCATCAGTGCAGCCGACCTGAATCTCCTCGACATATTGTATACCGAGAGGACCTCCTTGATTGTCCCTAAGTTGTGAAGTGAGGGTATCATGCTTTGCCTGTTCTTGGCATCTCTCTGAATTGTCCATGATGCTGACGATCAAATTCTGTCCACACAAGTTCGGATCGGAGATAACGACAAAGGCATACGGAGGTTCGTGCTTGATTCCTCGTTGATCAAGTTGGGTAGCACTTTGCACTGAGGATTTATACGATTCAAACGTGATCCCGTAAAACATAGCCGTGAAATCCGGGGTGGCATATGTGATATTCGAATACGGGCCGCATGGTTCCAACACTAGGTTTCCTGCCCAAAGGCCAGCATATTTTCGCTCGCCATGCGTCACGGGAGTGTATACCACAGGCAACTGCAGGTCGTCTTTCAGAAAGCGGTAGACGGCATCGTGTACGGTATGGTCTTTGACGTGAATGGATACTGTATGGATCTTTGTGAAAACGGGTGTGGTGTTCTGCTCCATTTGGCATCCTGTCAGGAATGCGATTGCAATACCGATCACGACTGTTCTCTGTTTCATAGTGACCTTCTGTCCTATATTGTCAACATCATGAGTTTCTTTTCCACTTACAATGAGTCATCCGATAGTTCTCTCATCCGGGATTTGCCGTTTACACTTCACAAAAATTCTCCTGTGCGCGTGAGGTCTTATAATATCAAAATCTCATTGAGATTGCAGCAATTTTCTGGGGATGGTGTTCGGCCTGATGATGTTTATTACGACAAGAAGCCGAAGAAACCGGAACGTGACTCAAAAACGGTTGGGGTGGTCGTAGGTTCGAAACGCACCCCCGCTATGAACCCGCGACCACGGTTGCATAGGAGCGGCAAAGCACTACAAACCAGCCTTTTTTTGTTTTCCCCGCTGGCGTCCCAAACATTGCTTTGGCAAAGTAAAGAAGAAAGTGCTTCCTTCGCCAACTTTTGATTCGACCCAGATTTTTCCGTCATATAACTCGACAATTTTCTTTGTCACGGTAAGTCCGACGCCGGTGCCTTCGAAGCCGGGAGAGGTCGGCAACGTCTGGAATATTTTGAAGATTTTTTCGAAGTGTTTTTCTTCGATACCAGGCTCCAGTGGCTTGTTATGTCCTGCTACTTTTCCTAAAGCAGCACATCGAATTCATTCTGGCTTGGGAACCAAAGGATCACCAGATTCGAGAAGTGCCAATACCTTCGGAGACACTTCAGTTGTTGGTGAATTTGCAACTCGAGACTGAAGAGGCAAGCCCCTATGTGTTCATCAGCAAGGCCCGGTTGCTTCATATACTAAACAGGCGCTCCTATCCCAGCCTCACCCGGCTCGCCACAAACGACTCAGCTTCCCTCGGGCCTATCTTTTTTGCCCTTATCCACTTTTCTTTGTAGTTTCTTAGCGTATTCGTTTGCCTCCTTTCTGCTTTTGAAGCTATTGGAATACCGTTTCCCCTCGGAACCATACCAGCGGACATGTGACTATTTTTGCCGAGAGGACAAAAAAAGGCGTTGCCATGGGAGCCGGTCGCAATCAAATCATCACTACCTATGGCGAACCGGACAGGACGGCTTCGAAAGAGCCCTTTACAATTCTCTATTATGACAACTTGAGA
>DATKYR010000157.1:0-9702 GCA_035528395.1 Sedimentisphaerales bacterium | reverse complement strand
GGGCTATCAGCAATTGTGGATCTTGGAAGCTGCCCTCAATGAACTTAATGAAGAAAAATCTGTTGCCATGAAAGTAAAAGTTGCGTAAGATCTCAGTCAGGGGTAGCCATCGAACCTTCAACTGAGTTCGGGATAAGTCCTCTTCTGTGACTACACTTCGACTATAGGATGAACTTTCTTCCAAAGAAATACTGTCCTTCGCTTCACCTATTGTTATGGCATCATAATTGCCTGCTTTTAACTCTTCTAATTTCTGCCCAGCCAATCGGCAAGCCGCGCGATACTGTTTTCGTAGATGAATTTGGCTGGTACTCGCAACATAGAAAAAAGAGCCTCCAAGCATTACAATTGCTGAAATGAAAACAGCCACCATTACTTCAAGAAGACTTGTTCCCTTTTTCGATTTTAGAATATTAGTCATCATAAAATAATCTCTTTCTAAAATGGTCACTCAATTCTTGGCCGTAAAATTCGCATTTTTTCTGACCTCAATAGTCCCAGCCCCAATCGCCGTCATTAACTTTATGGCAATTCTTCCCAGAATTTCAGTCCACCGAAAATGTTTCCCTTTCCTCTTGGCAGACCCGGTGGTTGTGTATCTTGAGTCCGGACCCGATCATCATAAGTAATCGTCATCTGATAATGTCTGAGACTACCTATTTCGGCCGCTGTCAGTGTAGCGCCGCTCTCCAGATCTACCCATTGGCTCGTGCTCGAATCGAAGTATGCAGGCCTTGCCGTCCCAGTTCCGTCATCATTATACCAATCCCGCTCGATAGAGACTTGATTCAGAGCGTTAAGATTGCCATAAACCGAAAAACCGGATGTAGGCTCTACAGCGTCCCCGGTAACCGAGTCCGTGTTGTATAAGAAGCTATCTGCAGCGAACATTAACGCAGAAACCGTATACATGGTCCCGTAACGAGGGTCTCCAAAGTAGATGTTGCCGCCGCTTATAAGCTGGCCCCAATCGTCATATTGGCCCAGAGCTACCAGACCCAACAGGCTCTCACTATCTGCATATTTGATATTGTCAGAGATATGGATGTCTCCTGTCGCTACAATAGTTACTTTACCGTCCACCAAAAAACCATAGGTGGATTTGTTGTGAACCCAAACATCGCCGTCCACGTAGTAAATCCTGTTGTCCCCCATGCTTAAAGGAGTTGTTGCATCCTTTTGGTCTCCCCATCCTGACACGCTTGCCGGCTCAAGGAAGTAATCGTCGCCGGTAGTAGAGGCACACTCGCCCAATCTATCGGTAGGATTCTTTACCATTACATTGTATAACTCATTGTCTGGAGGTAGGTATCCCCAATCAACGCCTGCATCTGCAAAGATTTCGCTTACATTATGTGTATTATTTATCCCATAGTTCATGTCAACTAAGCTGGGATGATCAAGCGGAGCTACTCCCTCGCTAACTGCTCCGGATACCGCGGCACCGTCTAAAATACTAATTTTACCAGTGGCATCAACATCTCCAGCATATGGATTAGCACCTGGTGAAGGATTAACACTGCTTTCTTCATACAAAGTGGCGTCCCCACTAACAAATACATTTCCGTTAACTATGTCTCTCCCACCGACCTCTCCGCCTCCTACGGCTATGGGATCGCCTTGCCCCCTTAACGTAAACATCCACTTCGCTCCTGCCGAATTGCCGCCATATATAGCATTTTCATAAGGAGCAGCCAGAAAAGACAATTCTACTCTTATCCTTTTCTCTACATTTCTTGCCCTGCCGGTTGAAATAGCATAAGGAGGGTCTTGATCATTGTAAAAATCAACATGGTAGCTTACTTCTCCTAAGGCCGTATCCGCAATGTTTTCAAATTGCTTGTTGTACAACTTTGTGGTCAATTCTGCTAATCCTGCCTCAGCCGCATAAAAGGCTTTTGTCGAGTTCAGTTCCTTCTGAGTCAGTAATATCTCAGTGGCCGCCAGATGCAGCATGGAGAAACCTAAAATGGTAAAGATACAAGTGAATGCTACCACTATAAAAAGTGCTAATCCCTTCTCTGATTTTGACATTCTGATTTTCAACTGACATCACCCCCACAATTTCACAGCATTACTGTTTAAACAAAAGACAAAATTCTCTGAATTTTTTGTCCAATTCTCTTTTTAGCCATTTTGCTGTTCAAATTTGATTCTTGAGAAGCTACTGTCAAAAGACCAAAAGAATTTTTTCAAAAACCAAAATCGGAAAATCTTTCCTGTGATAAAGACACCCCCATGTCTTGACTTATAAGCATATTATACCTCAACGACGATTTCAATTCAACCCAATAACCGCAAAAAGGCATTTAAGAAGCGATTTGTGGGCACTACGCAATAAGATTAACAATCTTATCGGCCCACAACAAAATATTTTTGAGGGCCAAAATCGCTTAGGATTTTCTTCTCACCATCAACACACCCAAACCTCGCAGTATAAGGCAATCTTTGATAATGCTACGGGGGAAATTTACACTATTCCTCGTCTGCTTAGCCAGGTAACAAAACCTACACCGACGCTGCCAATAGTAAACTTTCTATTCTATTTTGGCTTGTTTTTGGCCGATACTATTAATATTGGAGATAAAGGGCTTGAAAACCACCAGAGAAGAGACGTGAATTCAGCATTTCTTGGAGGATGCCTTTATAAAAGGCAAGTCGTTGGATAAATCAAGAATACTAAAGAGAGGCCAATTATGAAAATGTGGAAAATTATTGTCGTTTTAGTTCTCGTTATTGCTGCAATATACGTTATACCACGCAGTAGCAAATCCACAGATATTGAACAAACAGGAAGAGACTTATCTATCACCATAGGCAAACATCAGTTGACAGCTACTATTATTGGTCGCCAAATCAGTAATTCTTTCCTGGTTATAGGTGGTTCGTGCAAAGGCGATGTGTTTTTTACATCTCTGTTTTCAGTCATTCCTCTCGATACTGCGGAGCGATTAGCTCGAACATACGGCAACTTTTTCAAATGTAGTTCCCCGGGAGCTTATGAAGGGAAAAGGAGTATTAAATCGATGCTTCTTTATGCGGCGAACCATGATGTCGAGCGAAGATTAAAGAGCATTGACAAGCTTGCCCTGGACCGTAAAGACCCTGTCATTCAAATGACGTATGTGGAATTAAATATCAACAGTCATACCGTGAGAGGCCAGGAAATACCAATCGTCTTTGGCAGCAACATGCACCCCTTCTTAGTTAAAGATGTCCGGATTATTGAAGAGGACCGAAATTTCTAAGCGATAACGCTTGGCAGCTTTTTTTGTTACGCAATGCTCTTATCCTTGCATTGCTTCTCGCGTTCTCTCTACTCGGCGTCAACCTATGCGGTGCCTCTTAATGTAGTCGTCCCTCACTGCCGTGCCTAAACCCGGAACATCCGGCACCAACACTTCGCCCTCCACCATCTTCAGATTCACTTCGTACATAGACTGGCCTTTTAGACTGCCTGATTCCAGATAGATAGCATTTGGCATAGCTGCCAACATATTCAGGTTCCCTGGCCCTCCTCCATGACTGGCCACCTGAATATGAAAAGCGTCCGCCATAGCCGCGTATCTTCTCACCCGCTGCAAGTTTCCTCCACATCGCTTTTCAGGACAAGCCCAAACTAAAGCCGAAGGATATCCGGCGTCGGTTCGAGGGATTTTAACGTAATTCCCCCCTTCTGGAATACCTGCGGGGAATATATTTTTTTACACTGCAAACAAAACCACGAACCTCTTTTAAGAAAAATCGTAAAAGCTATCAAATTTGTATTTACTAATGGTTATGAACAAAAGGTTGGGCTATCTCAGACCTCGAACAAACATCTCTTGTGGGCCTTTGTTTTCGTACCTTAAAGGAAAGAAAAAAGTATGTGGGAAGAAGAAAAAGAATTCGATATTTTAGAAGAGGCCGAAGACTACGACTTAGAGGATGAAAGTACCGATGAATTTCCCTGCCCGGAATTGAATCCAACTGCAGACGAAGATAATGATGTTTTTGAAGACGAAGACGATTTGTACTACTATGAAGATGACGATTAAAGGCAGCACCTTCTCTTCATTAACATAATATTCTCGACATTATATAAACTATTAGTAACAATAGCTGCGTACCCACAGTTCTCTGCTTTCCAGCACCACTATCACCACATTCAGGCCGAATAGAAAAAGAGTTGCTCCAAGACTATTTCCCACCGGGCTTTTTGGCCTTATGTGCCCTAAGGCATCTTTCATACTTGGTCATCGTGGGATTTGCTATTCTTGCTCGATCAAGTGTTATATCTTCACTTGTTTCTTTACCAGGCCGTTTCACGGTAAACCTAACCTTCAGGTCCATTGGACCGCCGATTATATTAGACCCATTCTGGACAAACAGCAATTCGCCGTAAAATAGACAGCTCTTGATTAAAATGCGAAATTGAGCTTGACACTCGCAAGTATTAAGCTATAATCCTCTAATAACAGCGCTGCACTTATAGCGTAGAATTTTGTACGAGACCGACCGATTCCACTAAGGAGTTGAAATGGTCGATATTGCTAATTATCTCGATAATCTACCTAAAGACCTTGGACTTCTCAAAAAAGACTGGCGGAATACCTTTCTGCATTTTTCTCTTTGAAAAGTCGTGGAGTTGTTTGGAAACGCAGGACTCGTCGAGGCAGACCTGCATCGCGAAGTGCTCTGCATTGCGGTTCGCAGACTCACATACATTTGGAACAGCCCGCAGACCTCGGCATACCGCGTGGTTCCGGGGAGCATCAAACACCCGCACCATATGTTTTAGTGAGGTGTAATCATGTGGAACAAGGGGTTTACCCCGTTAGAAATTAAGGAAAGCCGAGGCTTTCTAACTTGCCCCGTTAGAAGAAATTTTTCTAATGGGGCGGGGTTTACACTCATCGAGCTGCTGGTAGTTATTGCAGTCATTGCCCTGCTGATGGGTATCCTTCTGCCGGCCCTCAACATAGCCAGAGACCAGGGCCGCAGAGCTTCCTGTATGAGCAATATGCGCCAGGTGGGCATAGCTCTGACGATGTATCAAAATGAGTACGAGAAAACTCCCCCAAAAACCCATGCGGTCTACGACTACGCCAGCCCTGCCGCCGAGGACAATGTCCTTAAGCTATTGCGGCCCTTTGTATCTGCCGAGAAACCGGAAGCGACAACCCCCGTTTATGCCTGTCCGGCCCTCAAGCCGAACCCGAACCCGGCCTATGCTCCCTCGCATGTCAGTTGCACCGGCTACCTGGTCAACTCTGTCGTCATGGGCAGACGTGTAGCGTCCATCCCCAATCCCGGCGGAATCATCACTATACAGGAGGGATGGTCTCTGTCCAATCATCTCTGGGTCCAGCCTGAACCCAACAACCGTTCCAGGGCCGCCCTCGAGGGTCGGGAGTACACCCAGTATCAGGAATGGCATATGTTCGCCAGTCAAGGCGATCACTCCTCCTGGTTTACCAAAGAACGCCGCGAGCAGACCGCCAATGTCCATAACAAAGGCGGCAACTTCATCTTTTGTGACGGCCACGCCGACTACAGGAAATACTGGGACCGTGACAGCGGCGACTATGGCCTAGTCGATATTCTAACAAAAAAAAGCGTTCCCTACGAACCATCCCGGGCAAGCACCACTAAGACTCTGGATGCAGCCTTTTAGCTTAGAGCTTATCCGAATAACCGGGTCGTTATGAGGCCGAGCGAAAAGTTCGAGGCCAAGGCGGCAGGACAAAAATGCTCGGAGGCGTGGTTTTCTCCACGTTGAGAACATTTTTGGCTGACAACGCAGGCATCGGGCTTTGCAGCCGGCCGCAATAGAGCGGGTTATTTGGATAGGCTCTTATGTGCCTTATGATGATTTTATCAAAGCGTTCAATCTCGGAGGTTGGTCTAAAGAGACAGTCGGCCCCGACCGGCGCCGGGCTGAACGGAATGCTAAAAAGCCGTTTGTTTTTGCTGACCTATTTGGGAATGGTCTTTCTGCTCACCAGTTGTGGTAAGAATCCGGAGGCGGACGCGACAGCCGAGCTGGTTGCCAGTTTTGAAGGCTCCCCGGCCAAAGAAGATGTTATTAAAGCCAACGCCGCCTTCAAGGAAGGCCGCTATAAGGAATCGCTTGTCCTGCTACACAAAGTGGTCGGCAGTGTAGATTTGACCGAACGCCAGAAAAAGGCAATGGCTGAGATTGTCGGCCGGCTGCTTCAGGTCGTCCATGAAGACCCAAAGCTTTCTGAAGATACCCAGCTACATCGTTTGATGGAGCTGTTAGTCTTGAGAACTATGGGTGAGACCTGAAGAATCTCAGAGCATGCAAACTGGGACAGACCTAAATGGCCAAAATCAAGCCAAACGGTATCTGAGGTAGCCTCGCACATTAAAACGAAATTGACCTAAAGCCGTTCAGAAGCAATTTTTATTGACTTGTGCGCCGACAGGCGTATAATGATAGTATCACAATTTATGAGATGAGGAAGGAGTGCTTATGAACCGGCAAAGAAAAGGATTTACGTTAATCGAGTTGCTGGTGGTTATCGCCATCATTGCGCTTCTTATGGGGATATTGATGCCGGCATTGCAAAGGGTCAAGAAGCAGGCACAGGCCGCAGGCTGTCTTAGCAATCTCAGACAGATCGGCGTAGCGGCCTCGCTCTACGCCCAGGATTATGATTGGTTTATCCCTCGCGGCTCCACCGGTAGTAATCCCATTTGGTTTATGCAGTACCTGCCTTATGTGGGCCAAAAGAACAACAAAGGCGATTACAAAAGCGTGAAGATATACCGCTGCAAAAGCTTTCCCAGGACTGGTGAGGGTTTATACAACATTCCCAATTCCAGACAGACTGTCTGTTACGTGCTCAACGACTGGACTTTTTCAAGCAGAGACGACGACTCCGGAACCAGTGTTGGAAGGCCCACCAAACTTTCAGTGTTCAAGAGACCGGCCTACACGGTATATATGGCAGACAACGAAGATGGCGATTGGCGTCCCATCATCGAGAGCGAAAACAGCCTGGAAATCATACGCTGTGATATTTTTATTCGTACGCATCTGCCGGATTCGGAAAGCCACCATATAAACGATGGACGACGAGTAGCTCGTGCGCGGCACGCGGAAGGCTGCAATGCGTTGTTCCTCGACTGGCACTCCGAATACGTCAAAGCCGAAGACATGACCATAGACATGTGGCGCGATAAATAATTATCACCTGCACAACCTGTTACCCTAACAGGACCTTCGCAAACATTCTCGCACTTAGAGCAAAACTCCCGCAAGAACGAACACCCTGCTCTCCTCCAAATGATACCCCTCAGGACGAGTTCGCCGTTTAAATGGCCTGTGAGGAGCCTTAAACACAACCACATCAAGAATAGATACCCACTCAAAATCCATAGATTTTCCTTGACGGTAGAGCAATTACTTTGATATAGTTAGTATTGGTGGAGCTTATCTCAGTAGAGGTAGGTATTTGCTGATTCTGAGTCCTCTGGCGTGTGGAATTTTTGCAGATTTTCGAAGGAAAACTATTATGAACAAACGAAAAGGATTTACCTTAATAGAACTGTTGGTGGTGATTGCCATTATTGCAATACTGATGGCAATATTGATGCCGGCCTTGAAGAGAGCCAGAGAGCAGGGCCAGCGGGCGGTTTGCCTGGGTAATCTCAGGCAATTGGGCTTAGCATGGATTCTGTATGCTGATGACAACGACGACAAGCTGGTCAGCAGCGAGGCGGGCGGCAGTTGGAAGAACGAGTTCGGTGAGCCCTGGGTAGGCGTGACCTGGGCGCCTGGATGGGCCCAGGGTGAACACTTACCTGAGAATGACCAGATAAAAGGGATTAAAGCCGGCGCTTTGTGGCCCTACATCAAGGAGGTGAATCTATACAAATGCCCCACGGGGTATCGTGGAGAATTGATGACGTATGCCATGATGATATCCATCAATGGCAGGTCCATAGAAGGTAGTCCTGTTTTTAAAAGAAGGATGCTGATTCCCCAGCCTGCCGATAGGCTCATATTCATTGATGAAGGTATAGCGAGTCCCGATGCCTACTCAGTTCGTTACAGCCAGACGAAATGGTGGGATCAGCCTGAAACAAGACACGGTGACGGGACTAACTTTGCCTATGGTGACGGTCGTGCCGGCTACCACAAGTGGAAGGGTATCGAAACGATCAAGCAGGGACGTGATAACGTACGGACTTGGGTGGGCCTCTTCACTCCTGCGACGGAGGGAGGCTTGGAGGATCTGCAATGGGTTCAGAGGGGCATTTGGGGAAAGCTGGGATATGAGCCATAAACAAGCGCCTGGTCTTGTGGCTTCTTGCTGTTGGAGGAAGGAGGTGATGTAAAGAAAATTACCCTGGGCAGATATAAATAAAGTATAGGTAGAAAATGTGAAAATTATTAGCGGTCGTTTTTATTTTAACTCTTTTTGAAGGAGGACTATTATGTATAAGAAATTGATTTATCTGGTTTCTTTTGTTCTGGTGCTGGGCCTGGCAGGTATGGCCGGTGCTGCAGAAGGTCTGATCGGCGAGTATTATCACGGCAGTGCCTCGGACACCTGGGATGATTTGGTTATGGAGCGCCTGGATCCTACGGTTGACTTTAGTTGGGGTGAGGGCTCGCCGGAGCCGGGGGTTGTCAATGTTGACAATTTTAAGGTGCGCTGGACCGGTGAGGTTGAGATACCGAGCACCGGGACCTACACTTTCCACACGCAGACAGACGACGGGGTCAGGTTGTGGGTGAACGACGTACTGGTTCTTGAAAACTGGACGGATCATGGCAGTACCCTTGATAGCGGTGACATTACCCTGATAGGCGGACAGAGATACCCGATTAAATTAGAGTGGTATGAGAACGGCGGCGGTGCCATATGCCAACTGTACTGGGAGGGCCCAAAAATAGCCCGGCAGATTATCCCAAGCCCGTATCTGTGGGTGGGCGGGGACAGGCCGAACGCCCATAATCCGACCCCCGCTGACGGTACACTGCTTAGAGATACGTGGCTGATCCTTAGCTGGGTGCCGGGAGATTTTGCCGTCTCGCACGATGTGTACTTAAGCGAGAATTTTGACGATGTGGATGCCGGCACCACCGAGGCGTTCCAAGGCAACCAGACCTTAACGGAATTTACTATTGGCTTTCCCGGATTTGCTTATCCGGATGGCCTCGTTCCGGGCACGACATATTACTGGCGAATTGATGAGGTTGAGGCCGACGGCACTACAAAACACAAAGGCTTTGTCTGGAGCTTTACGGTAGCTCCCAAGACCGCCTTCAAACCAAATCCTGCTGATGGTGCTGGGTCTGTGAAACCGGATGCGCGGCTTAGCTGGCAGCCCGGTTTCGGTGCGAAACTACATTACGTGTACTTCGGTGACAATTTTGACGATGTCAACAATGCCACTGGAGCACTCCCTCTGGGAAATGCAACCTTTGACCCCAGCCCGCTTCAATTGTCTAAGACTTACTACTGGCGCGTCGATGAGTTCGACATTGTCGAAACACATAAAGGAGATGTCTGGAGCTTTACGACTCTGGGTGCCGTCGGAAGCCCGGACCCATCTTATGGCGCCAAAGATGTAAAGCACACACAGATTCTTAAATGGTCGCCGGGAGATAATGCCGCCTCACATGAGGTGTACTTCGGCACAGATAAAGATGCCGTGCGCAATGCCAATACAGGTTCACCCGAA
>DATKYR010000156.1:0-55638 GCA_035528395.1 Sedimentisphaerales bacterium | reverse complement strand
GCTGGCTCCCATCTGGAAGAGATGTTGCAATATTCGATATGGCTGTGGCGGGATTTGTACAACTGGACAAGGATACATTACTCTTTGCTGGACGAAACACCCGCGATGGCTTTGTGTCTGGCCGGCGAGGTTTGGACTGTTCTGAAGTATATTCTGTATCCGGTTCATATCAGCGACCTTCAACGTCGGGACTGGGCCGAGCAGCGTAACAACGTGCTGGAATCAGCCGTTGATGTTTATAGACGTAATAAAGCTTTACCAATATCATGAGGTAGGACCCTTACAAAGGTTTTCTGTCTAATATATTTTGCTTATTTTCCTGCCGCGTATTCGCGGTAATGCCCAGCCACCTTCGCCTGGTTCGTATCGCCTTTATGGAAATAGAACCTATACTTAAAAGTCAAGTTTTCACCTGCTGGTATCGTAATATCTCCTGTCCCTTCAGGCTTTTTCTCAAAGTCGTGCACTCCGAACGGATTGGCCGCGAACAGTCCGTAATCACGAACGTGCCACCAGGTCGGATGTTTCGGATTCTGGTGATGGTCGAAAATGGCAACGCCCACGATTTCATTTTCCACAGGCCCGTAGTAATCGCACCACGCCGCCCGCTTGCCCCAGGTCTCTCCATCTCGTTGACCTTCACTGTTGAGAATGTGTCCTTTTCCGACTTTGCCTTTGAGTCTCATCGTCGGCGCTAATCGAATGGCCATCGAGCCTTCCTTGGTATCACCCATAACCACCTTGCCTTCTGAGGCATGGATGGTAATCTCGAAGTCCATTATTTGACCATCCGGCCGGTTGTAGAATCTGTGCGTTCGGGTATCCGTGCAGATAACATGGCCTTCGCGTGCCACGTATTTATTATTTGCCTGAATTATACCCATGTCGCGGCCGTAAGTGACCTTGAGGAATTTATCGTGAACAATCTTTCCGCTTTTTTCGCCCTCGCCCCAGAAATCGTGCCCGTTTATTTCCCCGTGCGTAAACCAAAGGCTGCGATGATGCACGTGGTCCTGCGCTTCATCTTTACCTTCTTTCATCGGCCAATGTCGAATAATCGGCACACCCGTCGGCCCAATCACCGGGTAGAAATAAGGACGCGGCACATCCTTAAAACAGTATTCCGTAAAAAGTTTGCCATTGATATCCACTCGCAGCGTTTTCTCTTGCTTTGTAATCTTAACACCGGAAGCACCTTTTTGACCTGTCCCGGACCTCTGCGCCTTGGCGACCATTTCCTCAAAGACCTCGCGCTGTTCGGCCAGTGCCTTGACACGGTCCTCTTGTTTTGTGCGGGCTTCGAGAAGTATCCAGCCGGCATAATCCATCGCCACAAACAGGTTCATCAGCTCCTGATAGGGATAGCTGCCGATATTCAGCTCGCGGACATGGGCGATATCACTGAAGCGGTCTTTGATTAGGTTGAAGTTGTACTCAAGTCCCTGGCCTTCGAGGTCCTGTGAATTACAATTCCAGCAGGCACCGACGTTGGGATGGTCGGCCACGTCCATAATCGCCTTCATGATTGGTAACGGCGAGCATGACCCGTGAACCTCCAGCCGAATCTTCTGGCCATAGTCGGCGCCGAACCGACCTAACTCATTCAGTGCTTTGCCTATCTGCTCAACGGTTTTTTCCTGGGGTACATCCTTTGGCAGGTCATTCGGCTTGACCTTGACCCCGGAGCCGCCCACATCGCTTGAGAGCCTGATATACTCCTTTGCTCCATTAATGTCTCTGCGGAGCTTCGCAGGGTCGGTATGATGGAAGGCAAAGTTGGTACCAAGGCCGACGAGTGTCACCGGGCTGTCGGCGAAGCGTTTCTTCACCTCGCTTCGTTGCCGGGCGGTAAGGTCGGATTCGACCTTGTGTGCGTGTTCGGTTCGCAGCTCGACACCAAGCACTCTGCTCTTTTCGCAATTGGCTATCAGCGTCGGCAGGTCCCAGTCCTGGCCCCAGAGGTAGGTAACCAGCCCAATTTTCATTCTGGAGCCCGGCCCGGTCGAACTAAATGCTAATACTTTACTCAATGGTCCGGTCGCGACCGCAACGGCGCCAAAATACATTGATTGTTTAAGAAAATCGCGGCGTGTGTTATTGGATGTGTTCATCGTTCTCTCTTTCTATGTTAACTGAACCAACGAAACGATTCCGCTCTCCGACATTTTACAAGAGCATTCGCATCAATATCTTAGCCCATCCTCACTTATGGCTAAAGTTCTTCTTTTATCAGTTTAGCCCCTTTCTGTCAAGCGATTTTTGAAAAAATCAGGCATGTTCCCGGCTACCATCGATTTCTGCCCGCCGGCCAGCGGCTCGATATTTTCTAACGTTTGATTTCAATCAGCTTTTCCGCAACTTTTAAGCCAGCATCCTTCTTTGCAATTGCTTCGCAGCTCCTTTCCATTGTTTGGCGTTTCTTTTGATTTTTCATCAGCTCTTTTAGCTCTTCCCACAACCATTCAGCCGTTTCTTTTTCATTCGGCAGGTCATCCACTATAACCGCCGCACCAGCCTCAACCAGCATGCCCGCATTCAGGTACTGATGCCTGTCCCTGTGATAAGGATAGGGTATACAAATACTTGGCGTCCCAGCCGCTGCGAATTCAGCCACGCTGACCGCACCACTTCTGCCGATGACCAGGTCCGCAGCAGCCAACAGGTCCGGCATATCATCAAAATAACTTAAAAGCTTATGCCCGATTTTGGCCTCGCCATACTCGCTTTTAACTTTTTCGTAATTACTGACTCCCGCAAGATGGACTATCTGCCAGTTATCTGCAAAAGTGTCCAACTTTCCTAACAGCGAACATACCGCTCTGTTAATATTCTCCGAGCCGCTTGAAGCGCCGGTTATAAGCAGAATTTTTTTTTCTCTATCGAGCCCTAATTGCTCTATCGCTTTGTTCGGCTCCGGATTTTCAAAGCCGCTTCGCAGCGGACAGCCGACAACATTGACCTTTGCGTTCTTATTCGTAAAATACGGCGCTGTATCTTCGAACTGTACGAAAATCTCATCCGCCCAGCGCGCTATTATCTTATTTGCGCGACCAGGCAAAATATCAACATTCAAAAGTCCGATGGGGACTTTACGTTTATGCGCCGCCAAGCAGACCGGCCCTGACACAAACCCGCCGGCCCCTATCACCACCGCGTCTTTACTTTTTGCGATTATTTCTTTTGCAATCTTATAGCTGGTCAAAAACGAGCTGCAAAAACTGATTAGTTTGCCGGGCCGAATGGAAAAACCTTTGGCAGGAAGGCGGGTATATTCGAAACCGGTTTGCCCCAAGATTTGTTCATCAATACTGCGGGTGCTGCAGAAAAAATGTATTTTCGCTGTCGGCTGGATTTTGACAATCTGCTCCGCCACAGCGACAGCCGGGTATATGTGCCCCCCTGTCCCCCCGCCGGCAAAGAAAAAACACCTGTCACTCATTGTTAAGCCTCCGTGCGCAACTTTACAATAAAAGTTTGCGCGAAGACGGCATACAATGCAAGTGTTTTTTGCCATCCCCGCAAAGTATATTGATGATTCCCAGTCGCTGAAGCTTTGAAGCGCGGGCGACTCCAATCGGGGAGAAGGCAAGGATAATCAATAAAATAGGGGCCTATACCGAATCAATCAGTACAGGCCCCGAATTAACATAAAATCGTAGCTCCATCGCCTGTCGCCGTGAGTTCCGCACCAATTGTGTGTAAGCTTAATCTCAATTAGTGCCGGACGCGGCAACGTCGTTTATTCAACCTTGGAAATCAAGATAGCATCCATCAACGCAGCATCTTCCCTGTAGCCGACCTCCAAAATGTATGTCCCGGGTTCCATAGTGAAGAGCACTGTTTCGCCATCATCTTCGGCGCTGAAGACATCGTGCCAGTACCAGACGTCTGAGTCCGGAGGGTCACTCCATCTCACCCAGCCACTACTGTGGTTAGTCGTCTGGGTAGTAGCGCCCTGGACGCGGAACCAGAAGGAGTCGCCGGCAGGGATAATTATGCGACAACTGATTTTGTATGTTCCACCCGCTACAGTAAAAGTGTAAGTCGCGGTACCGTCCGGAGCCGGCGGATTACTACTACTGTTACCGACATCGTCGGTTGTGCCGATATACTCACCACCGGAGGCCCCGGGCACTTGCGTATAAACCTGGAAGGGTGCGGTTATCGTATCAGCATCCTCTGCTTCGAACCAAATCTCTTCCGAAGGAACCACAACCTCAGGGGCCTGCCTATACAGCCTAATGTCATCAAAGAGAACCATACCTGAACCGCCGGCTGTCGGATTCGTATCGTTACCAAAGCCAATACTAAAGCTCGTGACGTTCTGCAGGTTCACGCCAAACGATGCCAGGTCGATGGTCCACTGCTTCCACCGTGGTCGTGTTATGTCAGTCACATCACCGTCATATACCACCTTTGAGCCGTTAAGCTTCACATACATCTGCTCAGGAGCATTAGCCGCATCGCCATGGAACCACAGCACTAATTGTGTAACGCCTTCCTCGGTCCAGTCACGCATTTTGTCCAATGTCAGCTCTATTTCTGAATACTTGGACTTGCCCTGCATGTTGTTGTCGTAGAAGTACGGCATTGCCTGCCAACCTCCGTGAACGATAGTTTCCTCAGTGTAAGAAGGCGTGGTTTCATTGCCAACCATAGAGCCGGTTTTATTGCCGGCATAGGCCGGTAAAGTGGGATGCGAGGCATAGCCAAATCCATCTTTCCATACCCACCATATCTCATTGTTGCCAATGTCGAAGTCCTCAAAATCGTCCACGACAAGGAAATCACCTGTCGTAAAGCTCCAGAGGTTACCTGTCCACGGACTATCGGGTTTGACGTTATTGACTTCGTCGATGCGCCAGTAGTAAGTGGTGTACCAGGTGAGTTTTGCGGTTTCATAGCTTTCGGAACCAAGGTCTTTGGTCCCTTTGTACTCAGGTGAGCTTGCATCGGCGTTCCTTACGGCTTCTTCGTCAGTGCCGAAGTACACATTATGTGAAGCGGCATAATCTCCCGCATTCCATCTAAGAACAGGTATCATTTTAACATCTGCAGCTCCATCGGGTGGTTTCGGGCTGCCGGCCTTTACGGGCGGAGACAACGCAGCCTGCGGAATGAGCTGCTTCGGCGTGGATGGACTTGACCACCACAGCTCTGCCACTGCACCACCGCTATTTTCATAGTACTCCATTAAAAGGCCGTACACATTCCCGGCGACAAGGTCAATTGTTCCAAAGTTCTCGGTGGCTGACTGGTCCTCCCAGTCGTCAACGAGCTCTTGACCATCAACCCACAAACGCACACCATCGTCGCTATTGGTGTAGAAGGTATAGGTCTCAGTAAACGCCGCCTCAACCTCACCGGTCCATCTTGCCGAGAAGTTATCATCGCCGACCGATGCATCCGGTGAGCCGGGGTCACCCCAGTTGAAGTCGATTCGAGGGTCTATTCGGGTCATTACGAGATTCTCGAAATTCATACCTCTGTAGTAGTCACCTCGCATACCTCCGCCGACCTTTGCGGTCTTGAAGCTCCAGACATCGCCTTTGTAGGTGTTGAGGCCATCGAACTCATCGACACGCCAGTAGTAAACCTTGTTGTGTTCAAGAGGGCCGGGAGTATAGTCTGTAGTGCCCTGAGGAATACCCACAACACCGCTGTTCACATCATCAAAATTATCACTGAAATATACATGGTGCAGCTTCGTACCGAAACCAGCCGTCCAGCTAAGGATCGCATTCGGGTCTATGAATGGGGTCCCATCAGCCGGCTCAGGGTCATAGGCCTTCTTGGGTGGAATCCAAAAGCTCCATACAATGCCCTTGTGTATTGTAGTGCCGTCAACCTCAATTTCATCGACCCGCCAGTAGTAGGTCGTGCCTGGAACAAGGCCGTCCGGATAAGCAAATCCCGGAAAGCCGACAACAAGAAACGTCGAGGGCTGATTGCCCTGGAACCCCGATGAGTCGGGGGTGCCGTCGTTCACATCGTCAAAATTATCGCTGAAGTACACATCGTGTGAGGCCGCGGTCGCACCCGCTGACCAGGCAAGACTCGCCCATGTATCCAAATATATCTCACCTTCAGCCGGGGAGGGATTAAAAGCATTCAAGACGGGACCGCGATGGCTTTCAGGGGGGCCGTCACCTGTCGGCGTGTAATCGGGGTTGGTGGTCAGGACGATCTTGTCGACAATAAGCCCGTCCTCACGCACCCAGATGTTCAGGACGTGGATGCCGGTCGTAGTTACCTCGAACTGCTCCCGCCCCGTCTCTGGATACCTGTCGTTGGACCAAGTGTTGCCCCCTCCGGACCAATTGCTAGAAAGGGGTGTTTCCTCGCCGTCCAGACCAACATGGCAGGAATCATCACTGCCGCTGGCAGCCCAGGCCAGGATCCACACATAGTGCGTGCCGGTCTTGACAAAGTTAATCTCATATTCCAACCGCGGACTCGTGGCGGCATAGCCGGGGTCGTAAAAGGAGGGACCCAAGACCTGCATACCGGCGGTGCCGGTAAAGCCTTCCGTTGGCCCGACCTCTACCCATTCAGCGCCACTTAGAGGAACATTTTCATCAAAGTGTTCAGCTTCCACTGACACAATGCCATCCGGACCGGGGTCCTGATGGAGCGGGTCTGCACTTGCCACGCCCCCAACCAGACCTGCCACCAGAACAAAAGAGAACAGATAAACCAATTTTCTACACATAATAGTCCTCCTTAAAAAATATAGGTTGTTAATTGAAATGTAAAAAAATAACTGTGAAACACGATGCTTTCGCTGCAACTCCGTGCCTTGCATAATAACTCCTCCTCTGTCGGAAAAGAACAAAGAACCCACACCTCAGGGGACCGGAATCAGCAAATACTTACCTATGCTGTTCCAGTCTCAATAATTTTATTTATACCAAATTAGCCACTTTCCCGTCAAGGAGAATCTTTATATGAGTATGCACAATTGTACTATCCAAAGGAATCAGGTAGAATTATCAGGTACAATATCAGTTTTATGTATGGAGGAAATCAGCCCGGGAAATCTCGGTTAAAATAATTGCTGGAGAGTATGACAGTGGAAAAAATGACAAAGAACGTAATGACCCGAAGAGACTTTTTACGTTCGTCGGTGTTGGCGGCGTCGGGGATATGCCTGGGCGGGAAAGTCTGGTCTGCGACGGGAAATCAAACCCATCCCGAGCGAAGTCGAGGGAATGGCACCGGCGGCCCTAACATTGTGCTCATCGTATCCGACGACCAGGGCTACGCGGACCTGAGCTGTTATGACCATCCGAAAGAGGTCAGCACACCCAATATCGACCGGCTGGCCGCCGAAGGCGTGCGATTGACAAATGGTTATGCGAGCGCCTATGTCTGTGCACCGACTCGGGCAGGACTCTTAACCGGCCGGTACCAGCAGCGTTTTGGCTTCTATTCAGGTCCGGATTCCAGGGTCGGTTTGCCCCTCAGCGAAGTTACTGTGGCTGACCTGCTTAAAAAACAGGGCTATGCAACGGCGGTTATCGGCAAGTGGCATGTGGGAATTGAGCCGGAATATCATCCCTTGAAGCGGGGCTTTGACGAATTCTACGGATTCTTAGGACACGGAGCGCATGATTATTTCAAACTCCAGATAACAAATGAATATAACTCTATTTATCGTAATGACAAACCGATAAACGATACCGGCTACCTGACAGATAACTTAGCTCGTGAAGCTGTGTCATTTATTGAACGGCACCAAAAACGGCCCTTTTTCCTTTATCTGCCCTTTAACGCCGTACATTGGCCACTGCAGGCGCTCGAGAAATACATAAAGCGCTTCAATACGGGCGATGAGAACCGGGACATCTACCTGGCAATGCTCACGAGTATGGATGAGGCGATTGGAAAAGTGCTGGATGCTCTCAAGCGAACCGGCGCCGACAACAATACTCTGCTTATATTTTTCTCCGATAACGGAGGAGCCAGAAAAAATTTCGCCAATAACGGCGTTCTGAGGGACTACAAGCAAACTGTTTATGAAGGCGGAATCCACGTGCCGTTTATTGTTCGCTGGCCGGGGAAATTACCGAAAGGAACAGTTTGCGACGAGCCTGTTATTTCCCTGGATATCCTGCCGACCATCTGCGCTGCTGTCGGCGCCAAACTTCCCGGCGACCGAGTATACGACGGAAAAGATATGCTGCCGGTTCTTCTCGGCCAAACGAAAGAACCCCTGCACAAAACTCTTTTCTGGTACGATGGGTCCGACCAGTGGGCCGTTCGAGAAGGCAAATGGAAACTACTTTTTAGAAAAGGCTCCCTGGAACTGTACGACCTTCAGGCGGATATCAGCGAAAAAAACAATCTTGTGAAACAAAATCCGGAAATCGTAAAACATCTCCGGCAGACCTATACGGCCTGGAACAACCAAAACGCCCCCCAGCTCAGTAAAACCAGGAGAAAACAGCAAAATCCTGAAGCTGTCAGCCCACAGAAAAGAAAATAGAATAAAAAGAACCGCTGATACTTCGTAACCGGATGTACAGTTACAACTTTACGGTGCAGCAACTCGGCAACTGACCTGATTTGGAATAAATCCTTGACAATGGGGGAGGTAATACATAAAGTAGCTCTCTCGTATACCCCGCAGTAGTGGTTGGTGGGGGATTAAACCGGTAAAAAACAATGTTTTTTAGCATTAAATAGTAAGGAGAAATACAAATGGCAACAAAGGTGGCAATCAACGGGTTCGGCCGAATCGGCAGAGCCGTCGCAAGAATTATTATAGAAAAAGACGGCGATTTAGACCTGGTCGCCATAAACGACCTCTCGGACGCCAAGAGCCTTGCGCATCTGTTCAAATATGACACTGTTATGGGCAAATGGGGCGGGACAGTCGAGGCGAAAAAAGATGAATTGGTAATCAACGGCAAAGTCATCAAGGTCCTGGCCGTCAGAAATCCCGCGGAACTCCCCTGGAAGGATATGGGCGTGAAGGTTGTTTTGGAATCGACGGGTATCTTTCGCACGGCCGAATCACCGAAGGGCGGTTACGCCGACCATATCAAGGCAGGCGCCAGTAAGGTCATGCTGAGTGTTCCGGCAAAAGATGATATTGACGCTACCATCGTCTTGGGCGTCAACGATGAGATGCTGACCAGCGAGGTCAACTGTGTATCGAACGCAAGCTGTACGACCAACTGCCTTGCACCTCTTGCCAAGACCCTCAACGATGCGTTCGGTATTGAGCAGGGAGTTATGACTACCATTCACGCCTACACCAACGACCAAAATGTGGCTGATATGATACATAGCGACCTGCGTCGTGCGCGTGCGGCGGCGGCGAATATTATCCCCACCACAACCGGTGCCGCAAAAGCCATCGGTAAAGTTATTCCCGAACTTGACGGCAAGCTCGATGGTTTCGCCGTTCGGGTGCCCATTCCGGTCGGCAGTATCGTTGACCTTGTGGTTAATGTCAAAAAAGACGTTACGGTCGATAGCGTAAACGCAGCAATGAAAGCAGCGGCCGAAGGGCCGATGAAGGGCATCCTGGTTTATTGCGATGAGCCGATAGTCAGCAGTGACATCGTTAACGACCCTGCTTCGAGCATCTTCGATTCCCTGTGTACAATAGTCGTCGGCCGGACCGTTAAGGTCGTTAGCTGGTATGACAACGAGTGGGGTTACTCGAACCGCAGCGTCGAGATTATGGAAAAAATGGCAAAGATGTAGTATAAGTATAAATCCGAAATTCGAAACAATATTGTTGATTGGTGAGTAGTTAATTGGTTAATTTGTAATACTTTATTCACCACTCACTAATTAGTTCTTGTTGCGGAAACAGTATTTGTCATTCCCACGGAAGCGGGAATCCAGCTTTTTCGCCCTGGACCCCTGCTTTCGCAGGGGTGACATCTTCGATTTTTGTTTTCTGCAACAGATACTAATTAACCACTCACCATTCCGTACTTCGGATTACGAACTTCAAAAAAAATGGGTAAAGGAAATGGCTAAGAAGACTATTGCAGATATCAATGTCAAGGGTAAGAAGGTCCTGATGCGGTGCGATTTTAATGTGCCGCTGGACGAGAACTGCAATATTACAAGCGATGACCGAATCGTTAAGGCACTGCCTACAATAAAGAAGATATTAGATGGCGGAGGTGCGCTGATTCTTATGAGCCACCTCGGCAGACCTAAGGGACAAAGAGACGAGAAGCTGTCTCTGGCGCCTGCGGCCAAAAGACTCTCGGAGCTTTTGGGGCAAGAGGTTATCTTTGCCGATGATTGTATCGGTCCCGAGACAAAGGCAAAGGCCCAGGCGCTGGCGAGCGGCGATTGTATGCTGCTTGAGAACCTGCGTTTTCACAAGGAAGAAACGATAAAGGACAAGGCGGCAAAGGAAGATGCGCAACTGCGGCAGGCCAAAGACGATTTTGCACAGCAGCTTGCCGATTTGGCGGACATTTACGTTGACGATGCTTTCGGTACGGCGCACAGAGACAACGCTTCAATGTACACGGTGCCGACACTTATGGAAGGCAAGCCGAGGGTCATCGGTTTCCTTATCGAAAAGGAACTGAAATTCCTGGGCGAAATCCTTAGTAATCCCGAAAGACCGTTCGCTGCGATATTAGGCGGAGCGAAGGTTTCAGACAAGATAGGTGTGATTGAGAATCTGATCAATAAGGTCGATCGCATCATTATCGGTGGGGCTATGGCATATACATTCCTCAAAGGAAGAGGCAAGAGCATCGGTCGAAGCCTATGCGAGAATGACTTCATTGACAAGGGGCAAACACTACTGGACCAGGCGGCCGAGGCAGACTGTGAAGTAGTCTTGCCCGTAGATCACAATATAGTCCGTCAGCTGAAGGCGGGGGCACCACACCGAATCGCTGTGGGTGACATTGACCCGGGTTATCAAGCCGTAGACATAGGACCTATTGCTATACAGACGTTTTCACAAAAGATCGCCGATGCCAGGACTATTGTTTGGAATGGACCGATGGGCGTTTTTGAAATCCCCCCCTTCGATGAAGGAACTAAAGCCATAGCTTTGGCAGTTGCCGAGGCCACAGACAAGGGAGCACACAGCATAATCGGCGGCGGTGACAGTGCGGCGGCAGTGAAAAAACTCGGTCTGGAAGATAGAGTGAGCCATATATCCACTGGCGGGGGTGCCTCACTTGAATTTCTCGAAGGTAAGAAATTCAAGTGCCTTGAAATCCTCGACGAAAAATAGTATTAATAAAAAGAGTAGAATCAATCGAACATATAATTTTTAGCCTGCCTGATATTAGTTGGATAATCGAGGCGCTCAAATGTCATTAACAACAACCGACATAACGCAGAGGTGCAAAAACGTTCTTACCAATTACTATGGTACCCGGTTTAAGGGATTGATTCTCTACGGGTCTATGGCTCGCAACCAGGCAAACACAGGTAGTGATATTGATTTGCTTGTTCTATTAAGTAAACCGTTTGACTATTTTCGTGAACTCCATCAAATTATCGACTTACTCTATCCGATACAGCTTGAGTCAGAACAACTCATTTCCGCCAAGCCGGCGGCTATTGATGACTTTGAGCAGAGGGCTATTCAGCTTTATCGAAATGCGAAAAGAGAAGGGATAGCCTTATGACGCTAAAATACGCCGGCGAAATAGCAGCCAATCTCCAACGAGCTGAGGCATCTATTCGAGCTGCGAAAGAATTGGCTTCAAAAAGCTATTATGATTTCGTTGCTTCGCGAACGTATTATGCAGCTTTTTATGCCGCCACGGCCCTCTTACTCAGTAAAGAGTTAGAGTTTAGCAGGCATAGTGGAGTGATAGCCTCCATTCATCAAAGGTTTGTTAAAACAGGCAAATTGGACAAGAGACACGGCAAGGATTTGAACTGGCTCTTTGAATTGCGTGGTGTAGGTGATTATGGAGCCACAATCCACGTATCGCAGCAAGATGCAGTCAGAGCCATTGAGATAACAGAGGACTTCCTGGGGGCCACAAAGTTGTTGATTCAAGATGAAACGATTTAAAGATAATAAGGCCCGGCTGGATAAAATAATCAATAGTAAATAGTCAATAAAAATGCGATTACCCAAAGCAGGGACAATTGAGATTGCGCCGTCGATACTGAGCGCCGACTTTGCCAGATTGGCCGACGAGATAGCTGTGGTTGCCTCGGCCGGCGTGAACATCATCCATCTCGATGTGATGGACGGCCACTTTGTTCCGAATATCACAATTGGGCCACCGGTGATTGCCAAGCTTCGCAAGTGCAGCAGTCTTGTTTTCGATGCCCATTTAATGATAGCTGAGCCGGGCAAATACGCCGAGCATTTCATCGAGGCCGGCGCCGACCATATAACATTTCACATTGAAGTAGCTGATGAACCACAGAGACTTATCGACAAATTACACAATTTAGGGTGCAGTGCCGGGATATGCCTGAATCCGGAGACTCCGGTTGAAGCAATAGAGGGTATTGCGCCGCTTTGCGATATGGTTCTGGTGATGACAGTGCGGCCGGGTTTCGGAGGACAGGAATTTATGCCGGAGGCAGCGAAAAAAATCGCCCAGGTAAGAGAAATTGTCGGCCCTGATATACGCATCGAAGTTGATGGCGGGATAGACCCTCAAACCACACCAATAGTGGTTTCCTATGGTGCAGATACCCTTGTTGCAGGCAACGCAATATTTGCAAAAACCGACCGTATTGCCGCGATAAACGCCATTCGAGAAGCAGCCAAGTAATTTTTGTAGCCATTTCTGTTTATTTTTGGTAAAATCCCTCTTTGGTTATCAAGTGCCTAAAGTGAGCTAAAGTGCCTAAGGTGAACTAAAGTGACACTTATGTGTCATCCCTTCGGCAGGCTCAGGGCAAGCTCTGAGGCGCAGCCGAAGGATCTGGCCAACGAAAAAGAGATTCTTCGCTGAGCTTGTCCTTGAGCGCAGCGAAGGGCTCAGAATGACAGCTTCACTATCACTTTAGGCACTTCGAAGGGTGCAGGGCTAAATACAGGCTGCTATGGGAAAAGAAGCAAAATCCAAGTGGAACGGTTTCTCGTTGAAGCCGCGCAGAGAGATGCCCGAAGGGCTGTGGGTGCGGTGTCCGGGCTGTGAGCATATGCTCTATAAAAGCACCGTTGAAAAGAACCTGAACGTCTGTCCGGAATGCAATCATCACTTTCGCATCGAGGCATCAACTCGGATTAAGTATCTGGCCGATGAAGAGTCTTTTCAGGAAATCCTTGGCGATTTGACGACCGAAGACCCGCTGGCTTTTAAGTACAGGGAGACTACTTATAAACAGCGAATCAAAGCCGACGAGAAAAAGTCCGGCGCAAAAGAAGCTATGCTAATCGGCAAGGCCTTTATCAAAGGCAGAGGCGTTGTATTAGCGGTGATGGAACCGAATTTCCTGATGGGCTCTATGGGTTTTGTAGTCGGTGAAAAACTCTGCGCGGCGATTGATATGGCGATGGCCGAAAAACTGCCTCTGGTAGCGGTTTGCTGCTCAGGCGGGGCAAGGATGCATGAGGGCGTAGTGTCATTAGGGCAGATGGCCAAGACTTCCGCTACTTTAGCGAAATTCGATGAGGCCGGAGGACTTTATATCTGTGTTTTAACCGACCCGACGACCGGAGGGGTCACGGCAAGCTTTGCAATGTTGGGTGATTGTTTAATAGCTGAGCCGGGGGCGCTTATCGGTTTTGCCGGGCCACGCACGATTGCTGAGACAATAAAGGTGGAGCTGCCTGAAGGATTTCAGACGGCTGAATTTATGTTAGAGCATGGCTTTGTAGATATGATTGTGCACCGCAAGGACCTCCGCAGCGAAATTGCACGCCTTGTAGATTACTGCCAAAAATAGCGTCTCACACTTTCGAATCCGCTTTCGTGAGGATTCACATGTTCAAAAATGCACGGCAAAAACGTTTATTAGCTCTGATGATGTTGATTTTATTAACATGCGTCACCGTCAAAATTCTATCCGGTCAATCCTCAAACAGGCAATTTGCCAATAACGCAGACGAAAAATCCGGCCCGCAGCTTGTTCGCAGCCGGTTGGAAAGCAACGCTTTAGCAGGTATCTTTACCAATTCGCGTCGCCAGCCGGCTAATGATACAAATCAATCCACCCCGTCAGCTAACCAAATTTCAGAGCAAATACAAAAACCGACATTCCTTATACCGGCCATAGCAAAGCAGAACAAACCCATGGCCCTGATAATCGTGAACGAAGATGATGAATGGCTGATAGCCGTCGCGGCCCCGGCAGCCGCAAAAATACGCCGGCAAAATAAAACGCCGATACTTTTGAAATGGAAATCTGAAGAAAATCCGCGACAGACGCAATTGCTCGAGCAATTGGCTCCCGTCTCGGGATTCTGCACTATACTGTCATCGGACCGTACTTTTACTCTCGACCAAACACTTGGCAATCTGCCGACATATAATATCCCGGCAAAACCCGAACCCGCTGAAACGAGCTTACTTCTCGCTGGTCACTATTGGCAAAAAGCTGATTCTGTCGTTATTGCATCTAAATATGAACCGGAAGCGGTCATCCTGGGTTCGGCCCTGGCTTGCCATTCGTACTCACCGCTCATCGTAACAACCGGCAGAGAACAGCCACGTGCTCTCTCGCGAAAGCTGAGCTCCCTGGGCGTCGGTCGCATCATATACGTAACCACGAAAACCGTAACAGCCGATTCCGGGATTAGTTTTCCGGCGCAGAAAACCGAATTTATCGGCGTCGAAGAGGCCCAAAAGCGATTAATTGAAAAACTTAACGCTCGGAATATACAAAACATTGTTCTCTTTCGCGTTCCTGAGGAGTCCGCCAACGGGAAATCCGTATCCTGGCTGGCATCTTACCTTAGCCTCATCCACAGGGCGGCTCTGGTGCCATGTTACTCTTCCGACCCCTTGGTAGCCGAGTCAAAGCTCGAGTCCGTGATCAGGAGATACTCGCTCAGGCCCCGAACAATAACCATATTAGGTGACTATGAAGCCATCGGTCTTGTCACAAAAACAACCGGAAATGATCCAAACGCCTTTGAAATATCGGCGGAACTTTGCCCTCAGCTTTCGCAGGATCAGCTTGCAGAGATGGGAGTTGGCCGGATTCCACTGAGACAGTTGTGGGCCGCGTCAACACTTATAGCCTATGGCGTCGCCCGGAATCATATTCTCGGTCAGGAACCGCCGAATGTCCTCATGATAGCCAATCCGAGTGCCAATTACGGTACGTTACCGCTTTGTGAGACCATCAGTCGGGCCACCGCCAGCGAGTTCAAAAACCTGGGAATTCAAACAAATGAGTTTTATAATGTATCCTGCAATAACCCGCTTATACGGAATCTTGTCGGTGACTCTCAATTCATAATATTCGAAGGTCATATATCCGACTTTTCACTGTTTGAAGACCGCTCTTATTATGGAGATGAAGAGGACCCTTACAACTATGAATATGGTAACGGTCGATATGAAGTATACACCGATACCTCGGATTTCCCAGAAAACCATACAGATGACGACGATGACTATTCGAATGGGGAGGATAACTCAAATGGTGTCGAAATAAATTCACAGGAACTGGACGGGCGGGTGGATTCAGATTACGAGACGTTCGAAGCGGATGTTCATGACCAGCCTGACGAATCTTCGCAGGTTACAGACCCCTGCGAGCTGGAGGGAATGCCCCTGATTTTAATTCAAAGCTGTCACTCGCTGGACGACACGGTTCTGGATATATTAACCTCCGGTGCTGTAGGTATAGTCGGCAGTAAGACAAATATTCACAGTGCCTCCGGAAGCGCATTTATCAAGTCGTTTTGTGACGGGCTGTTATACAGAAGCGACACCGTAGGAGAGGCCATGCGCGATGCCAAAAACTACCTGCTGTGCGTCGGCGCCCTCAAAAAAGCACGCGGGCATACACAATATGCCAAAGTTGAGAGGGTGGCATATAGTTTCCATCTGTGGGGCGATCCGGAGTTGCGGTTGTATACCGGCCTGCAGAACAGTCAGAAATTAAAGCCGGTCTCGGGAAGATTTGTCGAGCCGGACAAGATTTCTATCAAAATACCGGCCAGGCGTTTACCGACCTCAAGAACCGAAAAGTACTTCATCCGCATGTTTCCCGGCAGCGAAGCTGCCGGCATTTTGAAAAGGCTCAAAGGTAAGGAAATTCGCAGGGTAGCACCGATATACTTCTTCAGAATTCCATTACCAAAGGGCTTTGAGCCTACCCAATACGTCGGCCTGAAAAAATCTGATGACACGACCATTAGAGCTACATTTTTTGTTGATTCTTTCAAACGATTCCTCTACATAGTATATTTTCCTGAAAAAGAGGAGAAAGAGCAAGTTTTTACGCTCCGGTTTATAAAGCGAAAAATGACGGCTGGAATGCCGTTACAAAAAGTCTCTGGAATGTAAATGATTAACCGTAATCGTACAGCAATACTGACCGCCTTAATACTTACAGCCATTGGATCTATGTGTGCATGGCTACGGATAAAATATACGTGGAAATCCCCTGGGTCTCAAGGTAGCAGGGCCTGGCGTTTGACATACGATATAAGTTTATCCTCCACAAAAGGGGGTAAAATCCAAATCGCCATTCCAGACAGCACATCGTACAGTCGCATCTTCCAAGAGACTTTTTCACATCAAGGAATTTGGGTGGATTTGCTGCGGAATAAGAGAACCCGAGGGCGCGAAGCGTCCGTTGTGTCAATGGCCGGTTATCAAAGAGGCCGCTTTTTGGCACACTTTGATATACAATTGAAACCCGACCAGAAATCAAAGTTACCACCCGTCGAAGAAAAAATGTCGGCTAATGACAGGGCTTACTATCTGCGCGCCGAAAAAGGTGTTCAAATAGCCGGCCCGGGGCTTGCAAATATCTTGAATCAGCTCGCCAATGAGCAAATGACTAAAACCGAACTATTAACTCGTATCTTCGATTACTGCGCGGAAAATATCATCAAAGGCGAAAAAGACATATTCTCAGATGCTGAGAATACCCTCGAGCACGGCATTGGAAACACCCTGGGCCGCGCACGGGCAATGGTAGCCTTGTGCCGGGTATCCAAAATACCCGCACGTGTGGTTGCCGGATTCATTCTTGAAAATACTCAGGAAGCACAGGTGCACTATTGGGTCGAAGCATTATCACAAAAAAAATGGCTGTCTTACGACCCTGAAAACGGTTATTCCGCCCAATTGCCGATTACCTTTCTGCCTATAACTCGCGACAGCATCGACATCGTAAGAGGGCCCGATACCCTCGGCTATCAATCCAGGTACTCTATCAGGCGACTGCTGGCCTCTACTTCTTTCGTCTCTTCACAGGAGAATCAATTATGGAACATTGTCGATTTGATAAGATTGCCCCCGAGCATGCAGGAAATAGTGTCCCTTATACTTCTTTTGCCCGTAGCGGCACTTATCACAACAATCTTCCGAAATATCATCGGCATACAGACCTTTGGCACCTTCACACCAGGCCTGATTGCGTTGAGCTTCATCCATGCCGACTGGCGCACCGGCACTTTGGTGTTCTTTATCGTCCTGAGTGTAGGCATATCGGCACGATTACTCCTGAACAAACTGCAGCTTCTAATGGTAGCTCGACTTAGCATAGTTCTTACCCTGGCGGTGTTGTGCATGGTTTTGGCGGTATCGGTTTTAGACTACCTGAACTTGACACCAAGTGCCAGTGCCGTATTATTGCCAATTGTGATATTGACAATGATGATTGAACGATTCAACATCATAGCGGAAGAAGATGGTCTGCCGAACGCCTTAAAAATACTTGCCGCCACTATTTTTGTGTCGGTATGTTGCTTTCTCGTTATGAAAGTGGAGTTGATCGGCAGGCTGGCCTTGATGTTTCCCGAGGTACAGTTATTTAACGTAGCAATCCTTTTACTGATAGGACGTTATTCAGGGTACCGGCTCAGTGAAATTTGGCGGTTTCGTGACATAACGCAAATTCCCTTTAATTGAGAGGCCCGGATGGTTCGCCCACATAAACTTCCTTTTTGGTCATGGCCTTCAGAGTTCAGGCGAAATGGAATTATGGGCATAAACTCTCGTAACACCAATCTCATATTTCCGTTTAATCCCCGTTCCAATTACACCCTGGTCGACAACAAAGCTTTAACGAAAAAGTTATGCGAATCACGGCATATACCGGCCCCCCGGACCTATGCATTAATCCAGCGCTTCGGAGATATAAAAAGAAGCGTAGACCTTCTATTCGGCCTATCGAGCTTCGTTATCAAACCAACATGCGGGGCGGGGGGCCGAGGCGTTCTGGCCATAGGTTATCGAAGCGGTAAAGGGTTTAAAAACACCAAAGGAGAATTATTCTCACTGGAACAGATAAGATACCACATCTCGACTATACTATCCGGGCTTTACTCGCTCAGCGGACATTCCGACCAGGCAATGATAGAGAAACTCATCGAACCTCACCCCGCGTTCAAAGGTCTTACGGTCGCCGGCACGCCGGACATCCGCGTATTGATCTACAAAACGACTCCCATTATGAGTATGCTCCGGCTGCCCACAAAGGCCTCGCAAGGAAGGGCCAACCTGCATCAGGGAGCCGCGGGTGTTGGCATAGACCTTGAAACAGGAATAACTTACGGTGGGGTCTGGCGCGACCGTGTGTTTGATGTTCACCCCGATACGGGGACTTCTCTCGGCGGAGTAACGATACCGATGTGGAAAGATGTGCTAAAAATAGCAATGCAGCTTAGCTGTGCCATCGATCTGCAATATGTGGGGGTGGATGTACTTCTGGATGCCGAAGATGGCCCGTTGATACTGGAGGCTAATGCCCGACCGGGCCTGTCTATTCAAATTGCTAATCGCTGTGGGCTATGGCCAAGACTTAATGAAATAAATCTTAAGCAGGGCCTTTCCTGAGTTAGGCAAATAGAGCGTCTTCTCGAATTGGGCAAAATAAGATTCTCAAAATCCCTCTTTCGCTTCGAGCCAAATACCCGTATAATCTGGGGAAAATAGAATATGGTGTAATGGTTCCCCTCCGTCATTGCGAGGAGCCCTTCGGCGGTGCTCAGGGTAAACTACGCGACGAAGAATCTAAAATCTAACGGATGAGATTGCCACGGCCCCCTGCTTTCCTGCGAAAGCATGACGGGGGCCTCGAAATAACATCATTGGAGCTGCAATGGGGTATTTTCGGAAAAATATTGAAAAGGTAAAAGGTTATGAGCCGGGTTTTCAGCCGAAGGAAACAGACGTAATAAAGCTGAACACCAATGAAAATCCCTATCCACCCTCACCGCAGGTACTAAAGGTGCTGACTGAAATTAGCGCGGAACGGCTTCGCCGATATCCCGACCCAATTGGAAATGAATTTCGGCAGGCGGCAGCGGAAGTTAACGGTGTGCAACCCGAGAATATTATGTGCTGCAACGGTGGAGATGATCTGCTGACTATTGCTTTTCGTGCGTTTTGTGATGAGAATCGACCTGTTGCATATCCTGTTCCGACGTATTCACTCTATCCGGTATTAGCTAAATTGCAAAATTGCAATGCGATTGAAGTTCCGTTCGATGATGAATTCAACCTGCCGGCCAGATTGGCGAGCACCAATGCGGCTTTGACCATTGTTTGTAATCCGAACGCGCCGAACGGCAGCTTTACAAGTATCGACGAACTGGCTTCGTTAGCAGATAAATTGAGTGGGGTATTGCTGATTGATGAGGCCTATGTGGACTTTGCCGAGGCCAATTGCACCGGGCTGGTCAAAGAATTTGATAATGTGATTATACTTCGGTCGATGAGCAAAGGATATAGTCTTGCGGGGATACGGTTTGGATATGCAATCGCCCAGTCTGACTTAATAGCAGGCTTGATGAAGGTCAAAGACTCCTACAATGTTGATGCTGTCGCCATCGCTGTGGCCACAGCAGCGATAAAAGACCAAAAGTATTTCAGAGAAATAACCGAAAAAGTAAAGAAGGACCGCGACACACTGGTCGCACAACTGCGCGGTTTGAAATTCAAAGTGCCGGAAAGCTGTGCCAACTTTGTTCTTGCCCAGAGCAAAAACTGCGAGGCAAGTAAGATTTATGATAAACTGGTTCAGTGCAGGATTTATGTCAGATACTTTAACCTGCCCGGACTAAATGATAAGCTGAGGATAAGTGTCGGCACAAGCGAACAAAACGATAAACTTATTTCGGCTTTGAAAGAAATCCTGTCGGAGTAAGACCAAAGACTCAAGACAAAAGACCCAGGCAAATTAGATACAAATTAAAGAAGAAGTTGGATTCCCGCTTTCGCGGGAATGACATAAAAAAGGACGTTCTTATGGAAGAGAGAATCGCTGAAGTTCACAGGCAGACAAAAGAAACAGACGTCACGGTCCAGCTTAATCTGGACGGCGTCGGCAAATATGAAATTGACAGCGGCATCGGCTTTTTGGACCACATGCTCACACACCTGAGCAAGCACAGCAGAATCGACCTTGTAGTCAAAGCAAAAGGCGACCTGGACGTCGATGCCCATCACACGGTCGAAGATATAGCAATATGTCTCGGTGAATGCTTATTAAAAGCTCTTGGTGATAAAAAAGGGATTGCCAGATACGGCCACAATTCCGTGCCGATGGAGGATGCTCTGGCGAATGTATCCGTTGATTTGTCCGGCAGGGCAGCCTGTGTTTATAATGTTGAATACAGGACAGATAAAATCGGTGATTTTGACGTCGAGTGTCTGGAAGAGATGCTGCGAAGTTTTGCGAACAACGGCAAGTTTAATCTGCATATAAACGTGCCCTACGGGACAAACAGCCATCATATAGCTGAGGCGATTTTTAAGGGATTGGGTAAGGCTCTTGGTACGGCTGTCAGCATTCTCGGGACGGATGTCCCAAGCACAAAGGGGATATTGTGATTGAGGAACCTAAGAGTGAATATCGAAGCGGGATAGGCACCGATATCCACCGGCTCATCGAGGGCAGGAAGCTGATGCTCGGTGGGATTTATTTGTCGTACCCGGCCGGGCTGGCCGGCCACAGCGATGGGGACGTAGGCCTGCACGCTGTCATCGATGCCCTGCTTGGAGCAAGCGGGATGGGCGACATAGGGACGTTGTTTCCCGATACGGACCCGCGATGGAAAGACGCAGACAGCAAGGAGCTTTTGTTTATTGTAAAGGAGCGACTTGAAGAAAAAAAATGGGAAGTGGTCAATATCGATTTGATAATCCACGCCGAAGAGCCGAAACTTGAGCCGTTCAAGGGGCAAATGAAAAGATGCATCGCGGGGCTTTTAGGCATTGATTTTACGGCGGTGAACGTAAAGGCGAAAACAAACGAGGGGCTCGGCGATATCGGGGCCGGTGAGGCAATGGCTGCTACGGCGACAGCACTTTTGAGAAAGAAGAGAAGAAGAACGCTATAAATGATAATTGATTATTGATTCAAACTGACCTATTCTCTATGTCATTCCCGCGCAAGCGGGAATAACAAATACTGTTTCCGCAACAGGAACTAATTAAGAGTTTATTGATGGTATTTACGTATGGGATTGAATCTTTATAACAGTCTGACGAGAAGGAAAGAGGAATTCAAGCCGTTGGAAAAAAACAAGGTTGGCATATATGTCTGCGGGCCGACCGTATATGGGCACGCACATCTTGGGCATGCGAAAAGTTATGTGAGCTTTGATGTGCTGGTCAGGTATCTTCGCTATCTGAATTACAATGTTACTTATGTGCAGAATATAACTGACGTGGGTCATCTAACCGACGATGCGGACGAAGGTGAGGATAAGATTGCCGCCGCAGCCAAAAAAGAGAAAATGCATCCTATGGCGCTGGCGGAATACTATACTCGCAGCTACTTCGAGGACATAGACAGGTTGAACTGCATTCGGCCCGATATAAGCCCGCGAGCCAGTGGTCATATACTCGAACAGATAGGGATGGTAACGATGCTTCTTAAAAAAGGCTATGCCTATGAGGTCAATGGCTCGGTCTATTTCGATGTGTCCAAGTTCAAGGATTACGGGAAACTCTCCGGCAGAAATGTCGAAGAGATGTTGGCCGGCGCCCGCGTGGAGGTTTCGCCGGATAAAAAGAACCCTGTCGATTTCGCGCTTTGGAAGAAAGCTGAACCAAACCATATTATGCAGTGGCCCAGTCCGTGGGGTATGGGTTATCCGGGCTGGCATCTCGAATGCTCGGTAATGAGTACAAAATATCTGGGCAAGACCATCGACATTCACGGCGGCGGGCTGGAAAATCAATTCCCGCATCACGAGTGCGAAATTGCCCAGTCGGAGGCCGCCAACGACGTGGAATTTGTTCGATACTGGCTGCACAATAATATGGTTACTGTTGATGGGAACAAGATGGGTAAGAGTTTGAATAATTTTATTACGTTGAAACAAGCCTTTTCAGGCACACACGAAAGACTGACCAGATTCTATGACCCGCTGGCTATAAGACAGTTGCTTTTGAACAGCCATTACAGAAGCCCGCTGGATTTTTCAGATGCGGCCCTGTTCGCGGCACAGAGCGGCTACGGGAAAATAACCGAGACGGTCAAAGCAGTACGAAAAAGAATGGACACAGCGAAGGAAGGCACAATCGACGAGAATATAGCAGAGCAGCTAAAACAGATGAGGGAAAAATTCGAAGCGGCAATGAATGATGACTTGAATACATCTGTTGCGCTTTCAGTTATTTTTGAACTTGTCCGGCTGGCGCAGAAACTGCTTGAGGACAGCCATACAACCCAGGCAACTCTTAATTTAGTTGATGTCCTATTTGACCGGCTGGGCGGCGATTGTCTGGGTATCGTAAAAGAGGAGTATCCACAAACCGGCCCGGCTGGTGATGAGCTGATGGACAAGCTCGTCAATGTTTTGATTGAGCAGCGAAACGAAGCTCGCAAAAACAGGGATTTTACCAAGGCAGATGAGCTTCGTGCCAAACTGGATGAAATGGGTATTGTGCTGGAAGATAAGCCGGATATGACTACCTGGAGAATGAAATGAGGATACTCGGTATCGACCCGGGCCTGCAGGTCTGCGGATATGCCTGTTTGGAGGCAGGCGGGGATAAGGAGACGCTGATTGAAGCAGGTGTTATTCGCATAGGGACCGGCTCAGCTATAGAGGAAAAATTGAATAGAATAGCTGAAGATACCCAGTCACTCCTGGAAAATTTCAAGCCCGACGTTGTAGCTGTGGAAGAATTGTACTCACACTACGCCCATCCGAGAACAGCGATATTGATGGGACACGCAAGAGGTGTTATACTGCAGAGGTGCGCCCAGGCGGCAATTGAGGTCAGAAGCTTTAGTGCGACACGTATAAAAAAATCAATTACCGGCAACGGCAGGGCCTCGAAGGAACAGGTGCAAAAAACTATTCAAACGATTATGTCCCTTCCGCAGATACCGGAGCCGAACGATGTAGCCGATGCTATAGCTGCGGCGCTGTGCTGTGCAAATTCGATAAACAGTATCGTTATCTGATAAATGGCGCTCAGAAAACCATCAAAATAGTAAATAGAAAATAATCAATAATAAATTGATATGATAGCCAGTATTGAAGGAAAACTCATAAAGCTTGACAGCGACTGCTGCCTGGTGCAGGTTGGGGCGGTCGGCTATGAAGTAATGCTGCCGAGCTATTGTGTAAATGCGCTGTCCGGCGAGATCGGCTCGGATATATCTCTCTGCACTATGGAATACTATGAGGGCACACTGGGCGGAGGAAACCTGATACCAAGAATAGTTGGTTTCTTAAATGCGGGCGAAAGGGATTTTTTCACCAAATATATCAGTGTCAAAGGAATGGGCATAAAAAAGGGACTGCGGTCGCTGAGCATCCCGATAGCTACCATCGCAGCGGCGATAGAGAACGCCGACGATAAGACACTGATGTCACTGCCTTCGATAGGCAGGAGGATGGCTCAGCAAATTATCGCTGAGCTAAAGGGCAAGCTGCAATCTTTCGCAATTGGGGCCGAATCGGCCAGGCCGATGGAAGCTGAATTCAAACCGTTCCAGATCGAGGCACTGGAGGTTCTTATCGCCTGGGGTGAAAAAAGAAACGAAGCAATGGAGCTGATTGAATTGGCTTCTCGCAAACACCCTGATATAAATTCGGCTGAGGCACTTGTGCCTTTGGTATATAGGTTACAACAGGGAGTAGAAGTCTGAAAATAGTGAATGCGTAAATGCGTATAAGAGTAGATGAGTTAGCTATCCACCCATTTACACATCTACTCATCTACAGTTTTAAGTGATATTATGGCAATAGGCAGAATTATAAGCCGGCAGTCTTTGAACGAGCAGGAAGAGAATTTCAACGTCTCACTTCGGCCAAAGTTCTTAGGCGAGTGTGTAGGCCAATGCAACGTCAAAGAAAAAGTTGCAATAGCGATAGCAGCGGCCAAGCAAAGGTCTGAGCCGTTGGAGCACATTTTGTTTTACGGCCCGCCGGGACTCGGCAAAACGACGCTTGCCCATGTCGTGGCGAACGAGATGGGGGCAAGGATACGCTGCTCATCGGGGCCGGCTCTGGCGAAGGCCGGTGACGTTATGGGCCTTTTGAGCAATATCAACACCGGCGATGTGCTTTTTATCGATGAGGTTCACCGGCTCAGTACGCCGGTCGAAGAGTTTATTTATCCGGCGATGGAAGATTTCAAGGTTGATTTTACCGTCGATAGCGGTCTGCACGCAAAGACGATAAATTTCCCGCTGAAGCGTTTCACGTTGATTGGTGCGACGACACGTGCGGGGCTGCTCAGTGCTCCGCTTCGCAGCCGATTCGGGATGCTGTATCATCTGGATTTCTACAGCACAGGGGAGCTGACAGAGATTTTAGATAGATCGGCGGAGCTGCTTGAATTGCAGTGCGATGATGGAACGCTGGAATTGATTGCTAACCGCTCCCGTGGGACGCCGCGAGTGGCGAATCGATTGCTTAAACGCGTCCGTGATTACGCTCAGGTAAAAGGCTCAGGAGTTCTTAGTACCGGCATCGTCGAAAATGCCCTGAAGATGGAGCAGATTGACACGTTGGGCCTGGATGAATTAGACAGGGCGTTCTTGCGTGCGTTGGCTAATGTCTATGACGGCGGGCCGGCCGGTATCGAAGCGATTGCTGCTACACTCGGCGAAGAAAGGGACACGCTGGAGGATGTGGTAGAGCCGTATCTTTTGCAAATCGGATTCCTGCGCCGAACCAAACGCGGCAGAGAACTCACAAAACAATCCTGCCAACACCTCGGCCTAAAACACCACAAAAAGAAGCACGCTACCAACCAGCCCGAGCTTTTTGAACAAAGCGATCAGACTATTCAACGTTGAAATAGAGTATTCATCACGCACTCCATAAAATAGATGAAAGTCCTCTAAAACGGTCCTTGTATATAGGCTTTTTCGCCGACTGCCGGCAACTCGAAGGTAGAATATGAACCGAAACGGCCCTTTTTCCAGTCCCACTGCAACCAGCTCAGAGAGGGGTTGTCTAAAGAAACGGCAAAGTGGAATTGAACCTGCGTCGGCTGACCGGCTTCATCCACACCGATGACTTCAACCGACATCCCGGTCAGCTCGACCCGCTCACCCGCCCGAAACGGCAGGTCTTCGGGCCGAAAAAGACTGTTAAATTCTTTATAGAAATAAACAAAGTGCAGCTTAAAATCTTTCCGGGAAGTATCAGGTAACAGAATATTGCCGGTTTGGGCCTTAAGCAACAGCGTTTTTTCTCCGGTGCGGGTAATTTCCAGCGGCACAAACCCGGGAGCCAAAACGCGGGTCCTTTCAGGTAAAGGTTTGTCCTCATCGGCCCTCATAACCGGCATGGCTAAAAACAGAAACGGATGGGGTGCGTTGACCACTACCACGGTTTTATTCTCAATATCAGGCTGCGAGCCCACATCAACAGTCGAATAAAAAATATTGAAAATGGAGGAAATCCTTTTTGGCACAATAACCCTTGTCCCCGCGGTAATAACTATATGTATGAATAGTAAAGTCACACAAACTATCCAGGCGGGAACGAGCCAATATCTGGTTTTTGGGATCCAGCTCTCTTTGAGGAACAATCCGCCGATGAACTGTGCGGTTAACCCGAAAGCTCCGATGGCGGCGAAGAGAAGATTGCGATTCATCGGGCTGGTCGCGCAAATTGGAAGAATGCAAAGCATCATCCCGGTGAACCAGAATAACGCAACACGGTTCTTACGCAGCAGTGGTAAAAATACAATCAGGAGCAAAAGCAGGAATACGCAGGCCGTGAGTAAATTCCATCTCCTGGCATAGTCGGAGAATAGGCTGAACATCTCCGCAGGCTGCCAGCCCCACTGGCCGGAAAGAAGAACCGGCGCCCGCTTGACCACCGCCCAGGCATAACGCAAAGGCTCGCTCCCGGGATCGATAATAAAACCGCTGCCCCGGGCGCCATAATCCAGTGCATTGTAGATAAGCCGCCAGATGACTATCACGATAAAACTCGGAGCTAAACTCAAGGCCCGCCGCCGCAAACTTCCCCTGTCGATGATAAGGGCGTAAGCGAAAAGGTAGGCAAAAGTGGCGATACCTGCTTCGGTGGACAATAAAGACAATAATAACAGAAAAGGAACCGCAACGCCGGCATATACGGATTTTTGCTGCCGCCAGCGATGATACATCAGCAGAGTAAGAATCGAGAAAAACAACGACAGCAGCAAATTTCTGTTCGCTATCCACATTACCGGGAAATAGTTGCTGTCATCAATCATATAAAGCAACGCCGCCAGGCCCGCTATCCACACGGGCCCCAGCAGCTTCCGGTACAAAACAGCCACCATAAATATAACCGCTGCAAACCAGATAATACTATGTGCGTGCATCAGCACCGGCGAGTTCGGATACAGTTGGTAATCGAGCCAGTGGGTAAAGGCGGTCAGCGGCCGCCAATTCGAACCTCGAAAATCCTCAGCCGTCCACCAGGGTAACAAACCAAAATCCTTGAACGCCTCATGGTCACGCTTTGTGGAAACAATAGCGTACATGTCACGAAGTGCCCCCGACAGTGTGCCGGAGTCCGGCGGACTCAGACGAATATCATAGAACCGCTCCGGCAGCTCGGAAGGTTCAAGAAGTTTTGCCCGGTGGACCAGGTCGTCCTGTATGAAACCCGCCTTAAGAGCAGGAAGCATAATTATAACAGTGACACCAGCTAAGACCGCCGGAAAATACCGGTGTTCCAGAGCTGTTTTTATAAGGTGTAGGATTCTAACGCCCAACATTGAAATATTCGACTGACCTTTTCAAAATATATTTTGCCGTTTGTGTCAGCTGTGAAGAATTTAGTTGCAGCGCAAGCTCACAAGAACTTAAAAATGCTACTCCCATTCGATTGTCGCTGGCGGCTTGCTGGATATATCATAAACGACCCGATTGACGCCCCTGACCTCATTTATAATCCTGCTGGATATGATGCCAAGCACCTCGTAGGGAATTTGCGAAAAATCAGCGGTCATAAAATCAATGGTCTCAACGGCACGAATAGCAATGACGTTTTCATAGCTCCGCTCATCGCCCATCACCCCGACCGTTAAGACAGGTATCAACACCACCAGGGCCTGTGATATCTTTCTGTACAGCCTTGCCGATTTTATTTCATCTATTAAGATTTCATCAGCGGCCCGGAGGATTTCCAGCCGTTGGGGTGTCACCTCTCCAACTACCCTGACGGCCAGGCCTGGTCCGGGGAAAGGATGGCGCCAGACGATATCCTCCGGCAGTCCCAGATATTCGCCGACGACCCGCACCTCGTCCTTAAACAAATCCCGCAACGGCTCAATCAGCTCAAAGCCCATCTCGGCCGGCAGCCCCCCTACATTGTGATGCAATTTGATATTCGCGGCGGGATTACCGTCCTTTGAGCCTGACTCGATAACATCAGGATACAGCGTTCCCTGGGCCAGGAACCTGGCATTCGGAATTTTCAGAGCCTGCGACTCAAAGGCCTTGATAAACTCAGAGCCGATAATCTTTCGTTTTTGCTGGGGGTCGGTCACGCCAGTCAATCCCGATAAAAACTGCTGAGACCAATCAACTACCCGCAAATCCATATGAAAATGGTTCCGGAAGGTGGATACGACATTTTCGCGTTCATTCTTTCGCAGCAGCCCGTTATCAACGAAAATACAAACAAGCTGGTCGCCTATCGCCTTATGAACCAACGAAGCCACAACGGACGAATCAACGCCGCCGCTCAGCCCGCATATCACTTTGGCCTCGCCTGCCTGACTGCGAACTGCTTCTACGGTTTCACTGACAAAGTCACTCATTTTCCAGTCGCCGCTGCAGCCGCAGATATCGTACAGGAAGTTTTTCAAAATCAGCGTTCCTTTGGGCGTATGTGAGACCTCGGGGTGGAACTGAACGCCGAAAAATTTCCTCCTCTTGTGCCTTACTGCTGCAAAGGGGCAGGTATCAGTGGTCGCCAATTTGACGAAATCATCCCCCCGCTTGATACTTGCGGGGGCGAGCTGGTCGCCGTGGCTGGCCCAGGCCGTGATTGAATCCGGCAGATTTGCAAACAAATCGCTTTTATCAAGAATGGACAAAGTTGTTCGCCCGTACTCACGTCTTTGGGCAGCAATAACTTTTGCACCTAAAATCTGACAGCCTAACTGCATTCCATAGCAGATACCCAAAATCGGCACACCCAATTCAAAGATTTTCTCATCACATTTTGGTGCATTTTTATCATAGACACTTGCAGGCCCGCCGGACAATATCAATCCCCTAACACCCATTCGTGATAATTCTTCCGCCGTTATATCCGCCCGGCAAATTTGGGAATATACATTCTGTTCGCGAACCCTGCGTGCTATCAGTTGACCGTACTGGCTGCCAAAGTCCAGGATGGCGATTATTTCTCGGCTCATATAACACGCCCGGCAGGACTCGAACCTGCGACCTACGGATTAGAAATCCGTTGCTCTGTCCAACTGAGCTACGAGCGCAAATCCCTGTTTTTGTAGGACCTCATAATGTCCTGAAAGAAAAACGCATTTCAGACAAATTTTCGTCCACTTTACATTCAACCGGTCAATATTGCAAGAAGATTAAAGGCGAGCTTTTGGTGTGAATTAGACCTGTAAAACTGACTATAAGAGCAAATTGCGTAAACCGTATTGCTCAGAACGATAAACCCATTTTTGCCTGCGAACACAAATAACAATTGATAAGAATCATAGACACTCAAACACAGGCTTAAATTTAGCTGCGTCTGAACCGGGGGCCAAGCTTAATCGCAGAGATGCACATCTATTTAAAAGACTGTTCGAGTGAAACCAACTCAAAAAAAACCTTTATTCACAGGGATTTGACTCTGCGGCAGGGAATAGTAAATTCATCAAAAGATATTGCTCAATCTGTTCAAAATAAAGGTAAACGATGCAAAAATTTTTTTTGTGACCGATTGTGCATATTGGAAGACTTCACAAGTCCTGCCAGCAACCGAAATGCAATTATGACTATATATTTTGTGTTGTATCTCCTTATTTTACAAAACCTTACATAAACTTGAGGATTGGCTGACTCGTCTGGTACAGGTTGGCCGGAGAGGATTAGGGTCCTAAAAAATAGAGGAAATAGCTAAATGCGGAAAAATAGGTAAAATAACCGTTGACATTATAGGTGAGATTGGGTAGAATAATGAAAATGAGTTAATGAGCAAAAACAGTAAAAAAAAGCTAATTTTTAGAATTTAGCTATTGACATACAGAAAGAAAAATGTTAAATTCGGCAAGTTAGCAAGGCTTACTTATGATGTTCGTTTTATTTGTACTTGAGGCTTTGCTTGTCCGGCGCTAATCTGTCTTTGGTGCCAAGCCGGGAGTGAGGAGAGTGATGATGAGGAGAGATGAAATGACATCACATACGTCCTTTCTTTATATCCCCGCTTTCGGCCCGTCTTGCAAAACTTAGCCAAGTGATGAGGAGACGCTGCGTAGCTAATATAAAGGACGGCACTAATGTAGTAGGTGCCGAGACAACAAAAGCAAAACGAAGCGTCTTAAATCCGGTAAAAAAGTTGGGCTTGCTGCTGCCCTTTGGCGGCAGAAAAATTATTTTTTGAAAGTAGTTTTTGGGGGGAGAACGCTATGAAAAAGTTAGTAGTAATAACTTGGACAACTATTATGGTTATGCTCGGGCTGGCTGGTATTGCCCAGGCGGATTCTGGCCCGCTCTCCGGCACATTTACTATCCAGCCGGATACTGGCCCATTCGTCAGCATATCCACCACATCGAACGTACTTGATTTTGACAGGCCTACATTTGCAGACCCCATTTTAGGACCTGGACATGCTATGTTTCCAAGCATCTATCGCTCGGCGGCAGCGTCGTTAACGGTGCATGTGGAATCTAACTGTCTGCACGGCCCGATTGTAGCCTCAGTGACGGCGCTTAAGCATTCCAAAGGCTTCACCATACAGCCTGAGCGCATTTTGATAAATGCGCCGATAATGAAAGAAGAATATACCAGAATGGCAAAACCGGTGGTTATATCGGAGCCGGAAACCGGCTCACATAACATTGAGTTGAATTTCAAGCTGCAGGCCACTCACTTCGACTATGCGGGAAGATACACAGGAGCTCTTACATTTACGGTAATGCCGCCACCGCATTAATTGGAGAAGATAGTGATGAAAAAGAGGAGGACTTAACTGCGTAATAATTAGTTGATTAAATATGCCCAGGGTTTGTGGATAGACATTATCCAAAAAACGAACGAAAGCCCCTTCCTTGAAAAGGGTAGGGGAGAAAGGAGGTGTGAGGTAGTGAAAAGTGACAACTCGCGAGCGAAAGGATGCTTGCGAGCCGCCTGAAGAACCAGGCCCGGTCTTGAGGCGGTAAAACGATTGATAACTGGGACTAAAAATCGCAGATTTGAATCGTATTATTAGGGGCCACGACTCAGGCAGTAAAGCGGGCAAATTTGCAGGAGTCGGCAAAAAAATTCAGCCCGCTGATTGTGTGGCTCAGGCATTCGTTGGGCCTGGGCGAAGGAACTGAATTAGCTCCACAGGCCAATAAAGGCATTTAAGGAGCAATAAGAATTGAGAGGGAAATGAAAATGGTAAAGAAAATTTTATTTACGATTGCAGTTGTAGCTTTCCTGACAGCCTCGGTCCAAGCGGTGGACCCTGGAAAAAACATGCAGAAGTTTGACGGTATGTGGCCCTATGAGTACATATATGTGCCCGTATGTTCTATACCTATACTTATGGATGTGGGTTACTATGTACAATTGGAGAAGTGCGCGGACTATAAGATCAAGCTAAAACAGGTACCCTGTAACGATGGATTAGATCCATACCCCAAGAGCGCCACAGAAGACTTCCCGTGCTACCGTGATTGCGAGGAGATTAAGGTAAGGGCCAACTTTGATGCAAAATTGGGCGGCAAGGTTGAGAATAAGGTCTCCTGGTGGGGAGCCGACAAGGAGAAGGTCTATTACGAAGCTGCTGAGGGTCTTAACCCCAGTGTAGTCCCCGGTAACGGCCAATGGCACACGCGTAAGGTTTGTATCAAGGCCTGGGATATCCAGATCTGGGATGCCGGTGCGCAGGGTGACGAGATTCACGTTGCAGATCTTTGGATAACTGTTAAACCCGACCAATCCTATGCGTCGTGGGAAGGTACCTGGCAGGGAGGTGGTCCGACAGCTCCTCAATAGACTTAATCCCCTACAGGTGTGATTGTTAGGAAAGTATGTAGATGTTGATATAGGGAGGGACGGATGTAAAATCTGCCCCTCCCTAAATTTTTACAAACATTTTTGTTAATTTGGGCGTTTTGGGCAAATTATACTTGACATCCAGACTGGAAAGTGTTAAACTTGGTAATAATTGAACGCAGGCATAGGAAGGGAAAGTAAGTGTAAATGTCGTTATCAAGCGAGGGTGTATTAAGTGGCTTGTAATTGCATAAAATTGGGGATTGGCAGTGCTTGTGGGGATTTTACAAGGATTTATAAAAAGTAAAGATGTTAATTTGCCGAAAAGGTAAAAGACTCAATATTGGTGCATAATCGCGGAAATTTACCACAAAAATGCAATAATAAACTCAGAATGGTGAACGAACGAGGAGCTTTAAAATTGTCTTTTCAATATTATTCGACTTCATAACAAAGAGTTATAGGTTCGTGGAAATCAGCTTTTGGGAGGAAAAAAAGTGGGAAAGCAAAATGGTGTTCATAACCATAATATAGTCCTGGTTATCGCAATAGCGGTACTTGCGTCTGCTGGGCCTGCATTTGGCCAGTTTTTAGTCCAGCCTATGAAGATGGATCTTGCGGTCCGACCCGGTAGGATATTCAAGACGACCCTCGACCTTCAAAGCCTCGACCCTAACGAAGCCCACTCAATAGATTTGTCGGTAGTCGAGCTGACCCAGTGGGAGGATGGTGAGTGGCGAATTCTTGAGGATCCTAACAACGATGATTTTGACACATCAGCTCTTTCTTCGTGCAAGGAATGGATAAGATTTAGACCTGGGAGTGTTGATCTTGGCCCAATGGATGCAAAATCTGTAGAAGTGTTTTTAAGGGTGCCGCCTGGTATCCGTGGATTTTACACTGCGGGGATTTTAGCCACCCTTAGGGCCAGGCCCGACGCAACAGATATTACTGTGATCCTGCGATTTTTGGTTCCCATTCTCGCTGAGGTACAGGGTCGGCCAATGCGCCACAATATAGAGCTTGAGAAAATCGGGCTGGAGCTTGTTGAGAGCGTTGGAGGCAAACCTGCAACAACAATGGTCTCAATGGATATTTCAAATAATGGCGGGACCTATTCCCGCTTAAAGGCCTTCGCAAAAGTAAGAGGTTTCTTGGATGGGCACTGGCGAGAAGTTACCGATGCGGAATTCAGAGGTGTCAGTATCATCCCGGGGGCCGAATTCAAATTAAAACATGACATCGAGCGGTCTCTGCCATCCGGGAAGTACAGGATATCCGGCGTGCTTTATGTGGACGGCCGGCGTGCAAAAAGGATTGAAAAGGAGCTAAATTTTGCCGGTGACTCGAGCATCAAGAAGGTCGCGACCGATGCGCCGCTTGATGTGCTGCCGAGTAATGTTCTCATAAATTGCCGGCCGGGGGCTACACGCACGACAGCGATAAGAATCCGTAACGCTTCGGATGAGACGGTCAACATTCAAACGGGTTTGGCGTTACCGGGTAATCTTCAGGGGACAGCTTTCGGCGACTTGAAGGGGGATGATTTGGACTGCACCGAGTGGGTGAAGATAGAGCCGGAGAGTTTCACACTACGCAGCATGAGTCAGCAGAGCATACGCGTCACTGCAACGATGCCGAAATCTGCAGTGGCGTATCCCTGTTATTACGCGCTTCTTGGTATGTTCAGCACTTATCCGGACGGCCAGAAGGGCGGCGTAACAACCGCAAATGTTTGTGTTACAGACGATAGCGTCAGTGCCGAACCTTTCGTCCATGCAATGAAGCTAAGCCCCGCCCTCAAGGGGGGCTCACAGTATTATATTGTCGCCCGGTTCGGTAATTTCGGACGCATCCACTTTACCCCTATCAGGTGCAGAGCTGCAGTTGTAGACGCAGCAGACCCAACGGGTAGGCCCAGAGCATTGACAACGCTCAGCAGCAGCAAATCAGATCTAATGCTGCCGCTTGAGGTCAGGGATTTCTCTGGAATTATCGATTTTTCAAATGTTTCTGAGGGTACATACCGTCTTGCGGCGGTTTTAGAATATGCTCCCGGGGAGGTAGCAACCAAACAAATAGGTATACGGGTTCTGCCCCAGGGGCAACTGAAGATTGTTGAAGTTGTGAAGTTAGAAGAGGAGCTTGGAGAAAAAATAACAGTTCAATGGTAGCGTGCTGGCAAAGAGATTTTTTACTAAAGAAAGAAGCTGAATTGCCGATACAAGGCAAAGGAGCTGTAGTATTGCCGGTTAATGGCTACAGAAAGGTACATTGACTTATGGCAAGGAAAAACATTGGTAGAGTTTTATCGGACGGCGTAATTGTCCTCTGCGTGCTAATTTTGCTCTGCGCGTTGAATATCAGCGTCCAGGCAGCGATCGAAGGCAAAGCGATAACTTACACCATCTCCGGTTCAGTACCAGGGCTTAGCGGCGTGACTATGCAAGGTCTGCCGAACAATCCTGTTACCGACGAGAACGGCAATTATAGTGACGCCGTTAAATACGGCTGGAGCGGTACAGTTACACCCGTAAAGGCGGGTTACACCTTCGAACCAGCTAACAGACCCTACCCCAAAGTTACCAGCGACCAAAGTAATCAGGATTATACGGCAACGCTGGAGACCTTTGTTATTTCGGGTACAACCCGTATGGAAGGTGTAGTAATGGAGGGTCTGCCGGGTAGTCCGATTACCGGCAGCGACGGCACTTACAGGGCCATCGTGGACTACGACTGGAGCGGTACGGTTACGCCAACGAAGGTTGGTTACATCTTCACGCCAACCAGTAAGCCATACTCTGCTGTTACCAGGAACCAGATGAATCAGGACTATAGAGGTACACTGATTACCTTTACAATTTCCGGTTCCGCCGGAGTGGTGGAGGGTGTAGTAATGAACGGTCTGCCGGGTAATCCGACTTCCGGTGTGAACGGCACTTACAGCGCCGCGGTTGAATACGGCTGGAGCGGCACGGTCAGCCCGACAAAGGATGGTTATACCTTTGAGCCGGCAGAAATGCCATACAGTGACCTTATCGGTGTTCAAGCCAATCAGGATTACACTGCGAATGTGATGACCTTTACTATATCCGGCACGGCTGGTATGGACGGTGTGGAAATGCAGGGTCTGCCGGGCGCTGCTGTTTTTACCGATGTCAGCGGATATTACAGTGCCAGCATTGAATACGGCTGGGACGGGACGGTCAAGCCGGTAAAGGCAGGTTGGACTTTTAAACCGGCTACGATTAACTACACTAAACTTACCAGCGAACGGACCAATCAGGATTTCAGTCCGACAATGATTACATTAACCATCTCCGGTACCGTTGGTACGGACGGCGTAACAATGGATGGCCTGCCTGATGATCCGAATACCGGTGCAGGCGGCTCGTACAGTGCCACTGTTGACTATGGCTGGAGCGGTATGGTTACGCCCATAAAAGAAGGTTACGAGTTCACCCCGCCCAGTAACGTATACAGTCTCATTAGCGAAGACCAGAAGAGCCAGAACTACACTTCTAAAGAGATTACCTTTACGATTAGCGGTTCTGTTGGAACAGACTCTGCGGTAATAAAAGGTCTTCCGGGTAAAGCCGTTATTAGTAATGAGGACGGCACTTACAGCGCCGTCGTTAAGTACGGCTGGGACGGCACGGTCAGGCCGACAAAGCCAGGTTATAACTTTGACCCGTCTGAGACACAATATCCTGCACTTTTCGGCCCTGAGTATGACCAGAACTACATCGCAACATTGTTGAAGCAAACCATCTCTGGTATGATACGCTCTGACAAGGGCGAAACGGTCGAAGAGGTATTTTTATTAGCAGACGCTGGCGGAGGTTCCACGACAACCAATGCTAACGGCGAGTACGAATTGACGGTGGATTACGGCTGGCGCGGCAAAATAACACCGACAAAGGTAGGTTATACATTCAGGCCGACTAATAAACCGTACCCTGTTGTTACCAAGGACCAGACAAATCAGGAATATTCTGCGATACTGCGGACGTTCACCATCTCCAGTGCGGTTATGGTCGGCGGAACACCTATCGAAGGTGTAAAGGTCGCAGCAAATAATGGCGGAGGCACCGGTATCACCGACTCCAGGGGCAGATTCATTATTGAAGTGCCATATGATTGGAGCGGTGAGATTACACTTTCAAAAGAAGGTTTCGAGTTCCCGAGTAAGTCATACACTAACATTACGGAGAACTATAGGGATGATTTGCCGGAATCGGCAAGGCGTCCTGCGCCGCGCATATCCGAGCCGATACCCCCTATTCCTGCGCCGACACCTACTGCAACGACACCTCTTGGGCCCACGGCCATTGTGCCGGAAGCCCCTGAGTGGAAAATGCCTCCTGGGACGGAGGCCACCATTACGCCTACGCCAGCTCCTGCGGTTGAGGAGGAGCCGAAAACACCTTTAGAGAGGGATATTGCCAAGATTCGAGCACAATTGGAAAACCTTCTGATCACGCGGGAAGCTCCGGAAGAGCCAAACCTGCTTGCTCCTCAAGAACCGCTTATCAGCAATGTCTGGGTTGATGCGGATGTCGCTGGGGCGCTTCAGGACATTGCATCAATGGCGGGCGTTACTATTATCCCCGATGAGACCGTCATAGGGGCGGTAACCTGCACTCTTGAAAATGTGCCGCTTGACAGGGCCCTCGAGATTGTCCTGGCCGGCACTCCTTATGTTGTCAAGAAGACACCGTATTATTATTTGGTTTGTTCAGGGGACCCAACAAGTGCGTTGTTCCCGGTTGTGAGTGAAACACGCCGGATAAAACTGAACTACATCACGTCTCAGGCAGCAGTGGGACTTTTATCCACTCCTTTCCAGGCTTACGTTCAGGCCGAAATTGGCCGGCCCGGGACCGACACCTACACAGTGGTTGTTACAGCTCCGCCGGTTTTGATGGAGCGTATCGTCTCAGACATGAAGAAAATCGACCGACACCGCTCCCAGGTACTCCTGGATGCGCGGGTTGTGGTAATGGAACGCGGTGACCTACTGAACATGGGTGTCGAGTGGAGTTGGCCCACGATTAACGCCGGACTTTTCACAAATCAGCTCTTTGGACGCGGGACCTCGGGGATGGTTGACTTCGGCGGCAAAACGGCGTCGGGTCTCCAAATTGGCTATACGCCCGACGCAACATTTACCAATTCACTGTCATTAGCGCTGAACCTGCTCGCTCAGAATGATGAGGCTACCATACTGGCTAAACCTCAGGTGTTGGCTCAAGACGGCAAGGTGGCAGAAATCAATGTCATGACCGAAGAGTACTATATGATGACCTCGGGGGAAGCCAGCTTCTACTACACCCGTTCTGAACTGGAGAAAATTGAGTCCGGCACCAGGTTAAGTATCACACCCCACATCGGGGACAATAATGATATTACACTTGAGATGGCCATCGAGGTCAGTGACAGCATACCTCGCGGTAGAGGAAGTGACCTTCCGGTTGTTACGCGGCGTACATCCTCTAACACGGTACGCATTCATAACGGCGGAACAGTTGCACTGGCCGGCCTGATGGAGAACCGAACGCGTTTGGAGAAGAGACGCACCCCTGGCCTCAGTAATCTTCCGCTCGTGGGAGGACTGTTTAAAAATAAAAACAACGTTGAGTCCAGCAGGGAAATCGCTGTCTTCGTCACGGCAAACATAATTCCGGAGTCAAGCCGACCCCTCGATTTCGCCCAACCTCAGACGCCTGCAATTCAGCCTCCGATAAGATCGATGGGTGGAGATTTTAAGACGAGTCTTCGGGAAAGTTTATCGCGCCCGATGAGATGAAAAACATATTAAAAGGAGATAAAAGAGCTGTGAAGCCGATTAGTCGCAAAAAAAGAATTAATGGCAGTGGTGTGATTATTGTGTCATTGTTGCTGGCGCTTCTGGCTTTGGGTGTGGTTAGTTGTGCTCAAAGAGGTTTTGAGGTCATACCATTGAACCACCAGGAGGTACTCACTTTAAGCTCCGATGACATTGTACGAGTAATGCGACGAGCGGGCTTTTCCGATAATCAGATTCTGCAATATGGAACAGACCTTCACGACGCACTATCCCGGTCAGGAGCAGCACAAATCAAGATAGACAAAACGCTGCAAGCTGTTTTTGCCATCAATGGTGATAGTGTGTACATCAGTACTCGTCTGAGAGGTAACTTCATTTATAACGTGAGAACAGGTTGGGTCGGTATTGAGTAAGCCCTCGCAGCACTGTCGCAATTGAGCCGAGCACTTTCGCCAAACGCCGTCTGGTAACATTCCCGTCCGGCTTTGCGGACCATCCGTGATAAGAAATCCCAAATCGCAAGTACTGGCACTTCACTATATGAAATATTTGCCCCCTGCTATATGCTGAAATAGCCGGGATTTTCGAAAACCCATCTGGGGAGGTTGTAGAAATCCGCTGTGTTATCCAGGTGTGCTGCAGGTGCGCCGGAACAAACGATTAGACCTGCCAAATTGGCACTCAGACAAAAGAACAAGAAAGCTGTAATTGCTTATTATAACGGCAATTACAATTTTGGTTTGTTCGGGCACGCTATTTGCTCAGTTTATTTATGGTTGGAGTATGTATATAATTGGAACTCAGTTTGCGATAAAAAGGTTTAGAAATGAAATTCGACAAATTCACACTAAAAGCCCAGGAGGCATTGGCAACTGCTCAGCAGCTCGCGATGGCCAAGTCGCATACTGTTACGTCACCATTGCATCTATTAGGCACGGTTTGCGGCGAGGACAGCGGCATTGCGGTTGAGATTTTGAAAAAGATAGGCGCCAATGTCCCGCGAATTAGGGAGATGACCGAGAGCGAGCTTGGGCGGCTGCCGCAGGGCAGCAGTGGTAATCAGCTTATGCCCGACCCGGCTTTCAGCCAGGTTGTTCTGGATGCCCAAAACAGGGCTGATGCAATGGGCGACGAATACTTGAGCGTGGAGCATCTGCTAATAGCACTAACTTCGGTACAAAGTGATGCGAAAGAGATTCTCCGGCTCAACTCAATAACACCCGAACAAGTTGAAAACGCCATTAAAGAAATTCGCGGGCCGGAAAAGATAACCGACCAGAATCCGGAGGATAAATACAAAGCTCTGGAGCGCTATGGGATTGACCTTTTGGAGATGGCTCGCAAGGGAAAGCTCGACCCGGTCATCGGCAGAGATGAAGAGATTCGGCGATGTATGCAGGTCCTCAACCGCCGAACGAAAAATAATCCTGTACTAATAGGCGAGCCGGGCGTCGGCAAAACCGCAATCGTCGAAGGCCTCGCTCAACGGATAATTGCGGGCGATGTCCCCACATGTTTGAAGAACAAAAGAATCATTGCCCTGGATATGGGAGCGCTGATTGCAGGCACAAAATTCAGGGGTGAATTTGAGAACCGGCTCAAAGCCGTCCTCAAAGAGGTCATCACTGCTGAAGGGCAGATAATACTCTTCATCGACGAATTACATACGGTAGTAGGCGCGGGCAAAGCTGAAGGTGCGGTCGATGCCGGTAATTTGCTAAAGCCATCTCTTGCACGGGGCGATCTGCGTTGTATTGGAGCGACTACTATCGACGATTATCGAAAGTATGTCGAAAAAGACGCTGCGCTTGAGAGGCGTTTTCAGCCGATTCTTATTGACCCGCCGAGCGTCGAAGAAACCATAGCCATCCTTCGAGGCCTAAAAGGCCGGTACGACACCCATCACGGTGTGCGGATAACCGATGCTGCCCTCGTCGCGGCTGCGACTTTGTCAAACCGCTATATTACCGACCGCTGGCTGCCGGACAAGGCGATAGATTTGATCGACGAGTCGGCCTCGAAACTGCGAATTGAAAACGACTCACTGCCGGCCGAGCTTGACGGTATTCGCAGAAAAATTATTCAGCTCCAGATTGAACGTGAAGCCCTGAAAAAGGAAAGCGACAATGCCAGTAAAGAACGATTAAAAAATACTGAAAAGCAACTGGCGGAATTGCAAAAGAAGGACAAAGAGCTTACAACACAATGGGAAAGTGAAAAAGGTGAAATTGACCAGATAAAACAACTGAAAGAAAAAATTGAAGAGGCGAAAAATCAATTTGAAGATGCCCAGCGCAAGGGCCAATTGGAAACCGCCGCACGGCTAAAATATGAAACTATTGCGAATCTGAAAAAAGAGCTTACAGAAAAAGAAGCTCAATTTGCCAAATCCGATAGAAGCAAAATGATTCGTAACGAAGTGACCGAAGAGCACATCGCCGGAGTTGTATCCAAATGGACGGGGATACCGGTGGCGCGATTGCTGAGCGGCGAGCGCGAGCGCCTGCTCAAAATGGAAGAATCCATTCGCCGGCTTGTAGTGGGGCAGGATGAAGCTGTCACAGCACTTTGCAATGCGGTTCGAAGGAGCCGGTCGGGCTTGGGAGACCCGAACCGGCCCATAGGTACATTTTTATTCCTCGGCCCCACCGGAGTCGGCAAGACAGAGCTTTCCAAAGCCCTTGCGGACTTTCTCTTCAATGACCCGCACTCTATGGTACGGGTCGATATGAGCGAGTTTATGGAGCAGCACTCCGTCGCCCGGCTTATCGGCTCGCCGCCCGGCTATGTCGGCTACGAAGAGGGCGGACGATTGACAGAAGCCGTTCGCCGTAAGCCCTACTCGGTGATTTTGTTGGATGAGATTGAAAAGGCCCATCCGGACGTTTTCAATGTGCTGCTGCAGGTTTTCGATGATGGCCGATTGACCGATGGAAAAGGACGAACCGTCGATTTCAAGAACACCGTTATAATTATGACCAGCAACATCGCCAGCCATCAGATTCAGCAGTTGACCGAGGAATCCGGCGCCGACTGGGAAATCGAGGCCCACGTTAAGGATGCGCTCAAGCAGCTCTTTAAGCCGGAGTTTTTGAACCGCGTCGATGAGATAATCGTCTTCCACATACTCAATAAAGAGCACCTGCGGCAGATTGTCGATATCCAACTGGATTACCTGGCAAAGCGCCTCAACAGCCGTAACATAAAACTCGAATTCACAGACAGTGCCCGCGATTTGATTATGGATGAGGGCTACGACCCCGTCTTTGGCGCAAGGCCCTTGAAACGGACGATTCAGCAGCGGCTGGAAAACCCCCTGGCCGCCGAGCTCTTAGCCGGAAAATTCGCCGACGGCGACAATATAAAAATCAACGCAGACGCCCATAAATTCACTTTCGAGAAAATAGCATAAGTAATAATGTGTTAATGTTTCACTGTTGGATTCACAGCAGAGGACGTACTTATGCAAGCCTGAGTTATTTGAACTCCAGAGAAGTTACTATCCTTCACCTCGACCTTACCGTGTTTCACGTTTACAGCTTTGTGGATGGATTCTAATATCGGATCGCCTCTCTCCAACACCACAATCCTTGAAATAGACAGAAGCTCGTCAGGCTCGAGCCGTTCCTGAATCTCCTTTGCCAAATACGCTAAACCTTCCTTCTTATCAGCGTCCAGCCAGAGTGCCGATACAAGAATATCCCACTTATCCTCGTCTTGAGCATCTTCCCGGAGAAACAGCCCGAATAGAGAAAACTCACCTTTTTCGCCGGATACTTCTCGCTCAAGCAAAGCTAATTTTTCCCGTGTTTCTTTTTTCATAATACACTCAACAGTTTTCTTGATGAATCAATCATCAATTCAGCCTCTTGTTTATTTGCACTTCCGATTGGTTTATAACGCATTTCAGGATCCCATTCGGCCACCACCGACCACTCAGCGAGGAAGTTCGTCTTAATCTTCTGTTCGCTTCCCGAAAGACTAAGCAACACGCCCAAATTATGAGTTCTGAAACTCTGGTAGTTGGCAAATTCCCGCCTCGTTGAGGGGTATCCAGGCCAACCTAAAGTCCTACATATCCTTTCTTTCAGAGCTATCTCGACTGCATAACCACACAGATAAACAGCTCCATCGTAGCAGTTCGAACTGAGCAAAACTTTACCATCTTCGATTCTCGCTTGGGCAATCTTTTTTAACTCGGATCTATCAAGCATCGCTTTCCATTATAATTGTTTTTGGCTCATATTTCAAGCACCACTACAGTACACCCATGGACAGTAGTTGTCAAGTCGTACCTAATGATTTGTAGCCGAAATTGATTTAAGCCTAACCCAACATCTACAAAGCAGCGGAAAATAGGTCAGAGGGCAATAGCACATCCTAAGGAGAAGCCGGCTCAACGACTCGCACTATTCGAATGCCCTGGTTGTAGCTGAACCTGTTGCCCGGGTTGTTCCTCATGTGGTTTGCGGACCGCAGCCACCACGGAGGATTAACAAAAGAACCGCCGCGCATATCACCGGCTCATAAGTCTTCGCCTCCGTCCAGGCACTACCATCGCTTGGCGCCCCCTCGTAGCTCTTGTGCCACATATCCAGGCACCATTCCCATACATTGCCGTGCACATCGTATAGGCCCCGAGCATTGGGCTTTTTCTGCCCTACAGGGTGAGTACGGAGTCCGGAGTTGGCGCGGTACCATGCCATCTCGTCCACATCCCCTGCGAACTGGCCTGTGGTACCAGCCCGGCAGGCATATTCCCATTCCGCCTCGCTCGGCAAACAGATTTGCATGCCCGTTTCGTCGGAAAGCCATTTGCAGAACTCCATCGCATCATACCAGCTCACGCATGTCACCGGGTCGTCATCGGATTGTTCAAAGGGAAGGTTCCACCAACAAATAAGCGGCGCGGGATCCCAGTCCCGCCGGCCTGTGCGAGTCCAGGCCCACCGCTCCTTCTCAGCATCCGTTTGGTAGTCCGTAGCTTCAATGAAGGCACGGAACTGCCGTAGAGTTACCTCTGTTTTGCCTATATCAAAGCCATACCCGATTCGCACTCGATGCACCGGTTTTTCCGGGTCGTCCTCCTCCGAGCCCATCAGGAACTCCCCGGCTGGAATTCTCACAAATTCAAAGGCCTCCCCATCGACTCTAACCTCCGATTTGGAGCCGGTGACACTCTGTCTGTTGGAGTATTCGTGGGCCCCTATCTTGATTTCAGGTTCTTCATTCACGGGGGCCTCGGAACGCACGATGCGAAAGCCGCTGCCGTCGCTCCGAAAATCCGCAGTGCCGCGGTAGCGATAGGTAGAACTCAGCTCGAAGTCAAATCTGCACCAGGCACCCCCCCGCAGCACACGCCGAATTGCAACGCCAGGCAAATAATCTTCTCTTAACCATGGACCGCCGTCATCCGGGGCACCCTTATAATTACAGTGCCATACATCCAGGCACCATTCCCACGCGTTACCGTGCATATCGTACAGTCCCCTGGCATTCGGCTTTTTCTGTGCTGCCGGATGAGTTGCGCCTCCGGAGTTATCGCGATACCAGCCAATCTCATTTAGATTTCCCTCATAATTACCCTTCCTTCCGGCACGGCAGGCGTACTCCCATTCAGCTTCACTGGGCAGCCGGTAGTGCTCGCCCGTTTCCTTGGAAAGCCACCTGCAGAAAACCACCGCATCATTCCAGCTTATACATACCGCCGGATTATCTTCCGATTGTGTGAACCCCGGCTGACGCCAGCTAAGGTTAAGACTCGGCACAATGGGAAATCCCCAGGCGTAGTTCCACGCCCATCGCCCTTTCTCGGCTTCAGTCTTATATCCGGTGGACTTAGTGAAGGCCCGGAATTGACGTACAGTCACCTCGGTCTTGCCAATATAGAAACTCTCATTGATGCGAACCCTATGTACCGGCCTTTCGTCACTATCTCCCGCTTCCGACCCCATCCGGAACTGACCGGCCGGAATCTGCACTAATTCAAAAGTCACACCACCAACCTGAAGTTTCAGCAATTCGGGGCCCGCCCCCGAAGCGAAAACCTGCTGAGCCGCTATAATCATCGTTACCACCGAAACTATACTTAACCGAACATAGTATTTGTTGTGCTTTGTCATTATGGCTGCCTCCTTATTTGCAGGTCATTCAATTTCTGTCCTTGTTGCCGTCATAATTATACGATAAACTCTTATACCGCAAAAGATGGAAAGTCAAAGTTTATACTGTAGTTAAGGACACTTTAAAATGAACCCCGTTAGAAATTCCAATCGTAGCAAGAATATGAGGCACGAACCAAATATTTCTAACGGGGTGAATCGCAGGGTATTTATTAAATCCGTGGGTTTCGGAGCGGCGGCATTTTCGCTGCCTGGATTTGGCTCTGCAAAGCAATCTCAATCATTCGAGCCATCGTCATTGCGAGCGCAGCGAAGCAATCTCCGACGTTCGCAAGGCGAGCCTCGCAATGACAGAAAAAAACCGAATTTTCTTTTTATCCTCGCCGATGATTTTGGCTGGTCCCAATTGGGCTGCTATGGCAGCAGCTTCTATGAAACCCCCAACATCGACCGGCTGGCAGCGGAGGGCATGAGATTTACCGATGCCTATGCCGCCTGTCCGGTCTGCTCACCTACCCGTGCCGGCATTATGACCGGAAAATATCCCGCCCGCCTGCACCTGACCGATTTTATCGCCGGCGGCTCCTTCCCTTATGAGAAATACAAACAGCCCCAATGGCAAAAATACCTGCCACTGGAAGAAACAACCATCGCAGAGGTCCTCAAGACAGCAGGCTACACTACCGCCAGTTTCGGAAAGTGGCATCTTAGCATCGCCAAAAAACCACCGGAGTCCCTGCCATACAATCCCGACAAGCAGGGCTTCGATGAATCAATTATTACATACAAACCGGCCTCCAATCACGACCCCGAAAGTGATGCTCACAATGTGGAAATAATTACTGAAAAATCACTGGAATTTCTTCAAAAGAACAAAGACAATCCGTTCTTCCTGTATGTCCCCCACAACACAATACACTCGCCGATTTTGGGAAAGAAAAAGCTGATTGAAAAATACAAAAACAAACCCGGCGCAGGCCTGCCCCGGAACAATCCGATAGTCGCAGCGATGATCGAAGATCTGGATAACAGTGTGGGCAGACTGCTGCAAAAACTCGATGAATTAAAGATTGCCGACAAAACCATCGTCGTCTTTTTCGGTGACAACGGCGGGTTGGAAAGCTCGAACAAACAGACTCCACTGCGCAGCGGCAAAGCGAATTTATATGAAGGCGGCATAAGAGAGCCTTTAATCGTTCGCTGGCCCCCAGTAGTGCAACCAGGCAGCACCTGCAGCGAGCCTGTAATCAGTGTGGACTTTTTCCCGACCTTTCTGGAAATCCTCGGCCTAAAGAACAAGGCCGGAAAGTCAATCGATGGTGTAAGCCTGCTGCCGCTTCTGACGCAAAGCGGCACTCTTAACCGCCAAGCCATTTACTGGCACTATCCGCATTATCATTCCAGCAGTATCGGCCCCTGCGGGGCCGTTCGTAAAGGCGATTATAAGCTGCTCGAATGGTTCGACGAAACTATCTGCGGGGCTGGCAACGAATTCGAGCTTTACAATTTAAAGCAGGACATCGGCGAGCAGTATAATTTAGCTAAAAAAATGCCGGAAAAAACCAGAGAGCTGAAAGAACTGCTGGCAAACTGGCGAAACAACGTAAACGCCCAGATGCTGACCCCGAACCCAAACTACAACCCCCAAAAAGCCAAAAAATCAAAAGAGCAAAAAATAACTTATGGGAAAGATAGTCACCATATGTTCTGATAAGAGCTGTTTGAAAGGAGTCTTCGTATGTCAAAGGTAAAAAGATTGAAGCGAAAACGAGCAATGCAAAAAAAGACCAATATCCGGCAGATGGATTCGGAAAAAAAGTTAGGTGCAACACTGAAACCCCGAAAGTCGATGAAACACATGACCAGAGACCACCTTGATGTGCTCCAAAACATCGAATTCGCCCTCGTCTCGGGATATCGCAGCGACCGGAGTATCGACGACCGCATTGTTGCCGATGCCTTGAGAGCAGCCATTCTTGATACCGAACCGGAGAATACCCGCGCTCAACCTTTGAATGAGAGCCTGGAGGACATCCGCGAGCTCCGTGCCGATATCTCGGATGATATATGGCAGGAAGGGCTGCGAACCGTTTTACAGTCCGTCCACCGGCATTCCAGTTTGAAACCCGGCTGCAGATTGTATCTCGACTTTGCCTCTGATTTTGTATTGTAATTATTACGGAAAGAATTGAATTTTTGAAATTTATCTTGCAGTTTTCCCCACAAAGACCAGAATAATCCCATACTAAGAGCTTATCCGAATGACCGGGTCGTTATGAGGCCGAGCGAAAAGTTCGAGGCCAAGGCGGCAGGCCAAAAATGCTCGCCAGGCGTGGTTTTCTCCACGTTGAGAACATTTGTGGCTGACAACGCTGGCATCGGGCTTTGCAGCCGGCCGCAATAGAGCGGGTTATTTGGATAGGCTCTAAATACGATACATACAATTCAACATATAAAAGAGGAAACTTTATGGAAATTCAGAAGGTTTTGGAGCAGACGAAAAAAGACGATATAAAATTTATCACCCTGCAATTTACCGACCTGTTAGGCGTCATAAAGGAGCTCATCTTACCGGTTGAAGAATTAGAGGATGCATCACGCGACGGCGTCTGGTTTGACGGCTCTTCGGTCGAAGGCTTTGCCCGAATACAGGAAAGCGACCTGTTTTTGAAGCCGGATATGGCAACTTACGCCGTTGTGCCCTGGCTGACCGAAGACGGCAGAACAGCAAGGCTGATATGCGATATCTACCGCCCGGACGGCAAACCCTTCGAGGGAGACCCAAGGTATATTCTCAAACAGGCAGCCGCCGAAGCCGCAAAAGAAGGTTTTGAATACAACGTCGGGCCTGAGCCGGAATTCTATTTGTTCAGAACCGACGGCCAAAACAGAACCACGCCCATAGATCACGGCCGATATTTCGACCTCACCTCTCATGAAGGATACAGGGCCGTAAAAAAGATAATAGCCGCACTGGAAAGTTTTGGGATTAAGGTCGAAACGTCTCATCACGAGGTCGGCTTCGGCCAATATGAAATAGATTTCAATTACGGACAATGTCTGGATGTGGCCGACAAGGTGCTCACATTAAAATACACGGCCAAGAGAATCGCCCAAATGCAAAATTTGCACGCGACCTTTATGCCGAAACCGATGATGGGCAGGGCCGGCTCTGGAATGCACGTCCATCAAAGCCTGTTTGACACCAAATCGAAAACAAATGCCTTTTACGACAAGGGCCATAAGTACAATTTGTCGAAAATCGCTTTTAATTTTATTGCCGGCCAGATAAAACACATAAACGCAATGTGCGCTATTCTCTGCCCTACTGTCAACTCCTATAAGAGACTGGTATCCGGATTCGAAGCACCTGTTTATATTACCTGGGCTGCTATGAACCGCTCGGCACTTTTGAGAGTGCCGAAATGGTTCAAGGCCAAAAGCGAAGCCGCTCGCATCGAGCTGCGATGTCCCGACCCCGCCTGCAATCCATATCTGGCATTTGCTGTTATGCTAAGAGCGGGGCTGGACGGAATTAAAAATGACCTGACACCGCCTGAGCCGGTCGAAGAAGATATATACAGTCTCGATGTTGAAAGTCTGGTCCAGAAAAACATCGATATTCTGCCGACATCATTGACCGAGGCCCTGGACGCCCTGAAAAAGGACAAAGTCTTGCAGGAGGTTCTCGGAGAGCACTTGTTTGAAAGATACATTGACGTAAAGACAAAAGAGTGGGACGAGTTTAAAAAACAGGTTACAAACTGGGAAATAGATACGTATTTAGACACCTTCTAAGCTTTTCGGCCAGTAGTCTGTCAAATTTGATTTGATAGTTTCGAAGGGTGGCAGCCTCAAGCGCAGCTTGGGGATGGCGTCCCCTGTATTCACCATCCCCAAAGCCTTCGGCTTTGAGGCTGCCACTCAATCATGAGAATGATAACTTACAGATTCAAGCTTGACAGACTACCAGGGCAATATGACCGAACGACTAATTATTGTAAAAGCATAGGCTTGCTGGGATGATTGAGATTCGCAAAGGAAAGTTGGGTGACTCGGAACATATCGTTGAGCTGCAGCTGCAGATGGCACGGGAGACGGAGGGGCTTGGGCTGGATAAGACGGTGGTGAGCAGGGGGGTGCGCGGCGTTTTCCAGGAACCGGCACGAGGGACCTATTGGGTGGCGGAGGAAAAAGGCAAGGTCCTGGGTGTGCTTCTGGCAATACCGGAATGGAGTGACTGGCGGAATGCAACCGTGCTGTGGATACATTCGCTTTATGTCATTCCCGAAGCGCGAGGACAAGGGGTGTTCAAAAAGCTGTACTTGAATTTGGAAAAGCAGGTGGAGCAGTCGCCGGAGCTGGCAGGGATACGTCTTTACGTGGACAAGCGAAACAAGCTGGCACAGGAAGTGTATGAAAAGCTGGGCATGAACAAACACCATTACGAGCTTTACGAATGGCTCAAGTGAATAACATACGCATTAGATACCCACGCCAACCCGCAAATCGGGGGCCTTGCCCCGCATAAGACCAAGAAAATCTGGGGCAAGCTCTACATCATACAAAACAACATCGACGAATTACCGTGGCTGTAACACCGAGACTTCGAGACCAAACCGGGTGATTGACTTTTTTTCGGCTGACTTTTCTAAAAAAGTGTGAATTGAAAATCAAAAGAAGAAATAAAATAGGAAGCCGCGTTCCCTATTCTGTTATTGCATTTTAAGGCTGGAAATATCAACAGGGTGGCACCTTCAAACTTGTTTGGAGGTGGGGGAACCGATATGATACAGGCACTGGATTGACACTAATAGATTTTAACATTTCACCCGCTACGTAGGAGCACGCCCAAAAAAATTTTGAGCGCGCCACCCATAATACTATTTATATCTCTAAATTAGAAACTCATAGGGATGCCTCGCCGATTTCTCACCCCAAAGGACTGATAAAATAACGGGTGGCACCTTCAAACTTGTTTGGAGGTGGTTGAGCTGATATGATACGGGCATGGATACCGAAGGGGTACATCGAAAAAGATGTCGTCGCTATAATTTCCCCGGTCACGCGCACGAATTAACGTTTAGTTGTTATCGTAATCGTGCGTTTTTGTCAAGTGACAGAATCTGTCAATATTTGACTGATTCCATTGTTCAGGCCAGAGAAAAGTATGATTTTGATTTATGGGCTTATGTATTTATGCCCGAACATGCGCATCTTCTTATATGCCCGCGAAAGCCAGACTATTCGATATCGCAGATATTACTTTCCATAAAACAATCTGTTTCGCGCAAGGCTATTATATACCTTAAAAAACATAATCCGAATGGGTTGAAGTCACTTGCTACCGGACAGAAAAATAGGCCTTATCATTTTTGGCAGTCTGGCGGTGGATATGACAGAAACATCACATCGCCCCAGACAATCATAAATGCTGTAAGGTATATTCATAACAATCCGGTTCGGCGAGAACTGGTCGCTTCTGCTGAGCAATGGTATTATTCCAGCATCAGAGACTGGCAGGGCACGGGCTGTGGACAGATGCCAATAGATTTTGACAGTTTCCCTGCTACATAAGAGCACGCCCAAAAAGATTTTGAGCGTGCCACCCATGAGACTATTTATATCTTTACGTTATAGATTTACAGGGATGCCGCGCTCTGCCAGGTATTCTTTCATTTGTCTTATGGTGTAATTTCCAAAGTGTGTTATTGAAGCCATAAGGACTGCGTCTGCGCCGCCGTCAACAATGGCATCGTAAAGGTGCTCCAGCGTCCCCGCCCCGCCGGAGGCGATCACAGGAATATTGACCGCATCGGTAACCGCCTTATTGAGCTCATTATCATAACCTGCCTTCGTGCCGTCGGCGTCCATACTTGTCAGCAAAATTTCGCCCGCGCCCAACTTTTCGCCTTTAACAGCCCATTCAACCACGTCAATATCGGTCGGTTCCGAGCCGGCCTTGACACAGACCTGCCATTTGCCGGGACGCTCTTTCGACCGGCGGGCATCAATGGCAAGAACAACACACTGGTTTCCAAAACGACGGGCCGCTTCAGCAAGCAGCTCCGGATTCTGAACTGCTGCGGTGTTTACCGACACTTTTTCCGCCCCGCTTCGCAGAAGCTCGTCGATTTGCTCGACCGTCTGTATGCCGCCGCCCACCGTAAACGGAATGAAGACGTTTTCGGCAACCTTCTCGACAAGCTCGACAATCGTTTTACGAAAGTGAATGGTCGCGGTAATATCGAGAAATACCAGCTCATCGGCACCGGTGTCACTGTATCGCGCACCTAATTCCACAGGGTCACCCGCATCGCGAAGATTCAGAAAATTGATGCCCTTAACCACCCGGTTATCTTTAACATCGAGACAGGGAATAATTCTTTTGGTCAGCATTTCAGCGCTTCCCGTTTACAAATCTCATAAAAATTCTCCAGGACCTTCAGGCCGGCCCCGCCGCTCTTTTCCGGATGAAACTGCGTCCCGTATATATTCGCCTTCTGGACCGAAGCGGGCAAATCAAAACCGTAATCGGTAAATGCGACCCTGGCCCCGCTGTCCGCAACCTCAGCATAAAAAGAGTGCGCAAAATAAAAATGTTTTTCACTCCCCAGCCCGGCGAACAATTCCATATCTTCCGGCAGCTTCACTAAATTCCAGCCCATATGCGGAACCACCCGCCCGGCCGGAATAGGAACAACATTTCCGGACACCAACCCCAGGCCGTCGTGTCGGCCGTATTCGCTGCTCTGCTCGAAAAGCATCTGATAGCCAACACAAATACCCAAAAGCGGCTTGCCGCCCAGAGCAACCTCTTTTATCAGCTCAGCAAGGGAGCCTAATGCGCTGACAGCATAACCGAAGGCGGCGACTCCGGGCAAAACAATGCCGGTGGCATTTTCAATGGTCTTAGGTTCACAGCTAAGCTTTGCCTCGCAGCCGATAAACCGAAACGCGTTACACACGCTTTTAACATTACCGACATTGTAATCAATAACCACTATCATAATTCAAATTTAACGACATAAAAGCTCCTTCGTCAAATAGTAATATCTGATAGAGCTATTAGTAGAACTGATTTGCCGAACAAACAGAATCGCCCCATAATAATAATCAGAACTTAACTAAAATTGTGAGAATGTGTTTTTCTTTCCGGCATTGCGTTATGGCGAAGGTGCTTTTTGCCGATTTAACTTTCAACAAGACTCCGCTTGATTAACGAATATTTGGGATAACAAATGTGCGGCATAGTAGCTTATCTCGGCAAAAAAGCAGCACAGCCAATCCTCATAGAGGGCTTAAAGCGGCTGGAATATCGCGGCTACGATTCTGCCGGAGTGGCGCTGTTAGGCAGCGGTGCTATAAGAATCCAAAAAACCAGCGGCAGAATCAGCGCTCTGGAAGAGATTTTAGACGAACCAAATACCGCCGAGACCTTCGGTATCGGCCATACACGCTGGGCCACTCACGGAAAGCCGAACTCTGTTAATGCCCATCCCCATCTGGACTACACCGGTAAAATCGCCGTCGTCCACAACGGCATCATTGAAAACTACGGAACGCTGAAGACCTGGCTCCAAAACGAGGGATTTGAGTTTGCCAGCGAAACAGATACCGAGGTGATAGCAAACTTAATCGGCTATTTTTATGCCAACCCGGACAACGGGGACGAGCAAAAGAAACCCGATGGTCAGAACAAATTCGAATGGGCGGTCCAGCGGGCCCTGCAGGAAGTACATGGCACCTTCGGCCTGGCGATTGTCTGCTCAGACTTCCCCGATACCATCATCGGCGCCAAAAAGGGCAGTCCCTTGATTTTAGGCGTCGGCGATAACGAATATATCCTGGCCTCGGACGCCGCCGCAATCATCGAGCACACGACCCAGGCAATATATCTTGCCGATAACGAAATGGTTACCATCACGCCGGAGGGATTCCATACCAAAACAATTGATAACATCACCGTCAGCAAAGAACTACAGCAAATTGAATTCTCATTGGAACAAATCGAGTTAGGTGACTTCCCCCACCACATGCTCAAAGAGATATTCGAGCAGCCCAAGGCCCTGAGCACCTGCATGGGTGGTCGAATTGACCGCCAAAACAACAGGATTAGACTTGGCGGTATAGATTCATACCTGCGCGACCTGACGCGCACCAAGCGGCTCATCCTGACCGCCTGCGGAACGGCGTTCCACGCCGGCCTCGTCGGTGAATTTTTGTTTGAGCAGTTGGCGCGTATCCCGGCGGAAACCGAATACGCCAGCGAATTTCGATACCGCAACCCAATCATCGAAGACGCCACCGTCGTCATTTCAATAAGCCAGTCCGGAGAGACCATCGACACCCTCGCCGCGGTAGAGGAAGCCAAAGAGCGGGGAGCAACGGTTCTTGGTATTGTCAATGTCGTCGGTTCTTCCATCGCCAGAGCTACAGACGCAGGGATATATTTGCACGCGGGTCCCGAAATCGGCGTTGCCAGCACAAAGGCCTTTACCGCACAGGTGGCAGTCCTGACAATGCTCGCAATCGAATTAGGCAGAAGAAGACACATCAGCAGCGACCGGGCAAGCAAATACATCGAGAAACTTTCCAAAATACCTGATAAGATAAGCCAAATACTAAACCAATCCGACCACATTAAACAAATCGCCGCGGCAAATATCGACCAGGACAACTGGCTTTTCCTGGGCAGAGGCGTCAATTATCCTGTCGCCCTCGAAGGTGCCCTCAAGCTCAAAGAGATAAGCTATATCCACGCCGAAGGCCTGCCCGCTGCGGAGATGAAGCACGGCCCAATTGCTCTGATTGCCGATGGTATGCCCGCGGTTTTCATCGCCACAGCCGGGCCGCAATATGACAAGATTATAGGCAATATCGCCGAAGTCAGGGCACGCGGCGGCGAAACCATCGTTGTCGCAACCGAGGGCGACGAGAATATCAAACAATACTCCGACCATTTAATTACCATACCCAATGCTCCGGAGCTTTTGCAGCCGATGCTGACTGTTGTGCCCCTGCAGCTTTTGGCATATCACGCCGCTGTCCTCCGTGGGCACGATGTCGACAAACCCCGAAACCTTGCAAAAAGTGTTACAGTCGAGTAAACTGTCTCGCTTGATGATAAGATCCAAAACATCCAATACAGACCGCCCTTGTTCCGGCTCGATTGTTAAAAAACTTCGACCGGGATTTACCCTTATAGAGCTGCTCGTTGTAATAGCAATCATCGCTCTTTTGCTCTCTATACTTATGCCGTCGCTTCGAAAAGCCAGGTCTATGGCGATGCGCCTCAGGTGCGCCCATAACCTCAGGCAAATCGACTTGGCCGTGAGCTTCTATCTCAATGAAAACGACAACACTTATCCCTGTGCCCAGGATCCTGTCTCAACGGAGCCGCCTTACTGGCTGTGGATGGGTCGCGGCTGGCGCTTCCTTGTCGAGCCTTATATAGGCGGCAATATCGATGCTAATAACCCTTCGGTTCTGTTCTGTCCGCAGGACCATATCGCAAAAGACAAATACGAGTCCACCAGTTACTCCTACTCGATGGCCTTTTACCACAGCCCCGAGCAGATTGACGATATGAACAGTCCTGCCGACACCTACGCCAATCCTCAACCCTCCATCCCACAGAAAAACACGGACGTAGCCAAACCCTCCGGCAAGATTCTTATCGGCGAATGGCTCAGCAGTCACTTACCCATCAATGATGACCAAGGGTGGTGGTGTTGGGAAGGCAGCAGGAATTATCTTTTCGTTGACGGCCAGGTTCTTTTCCTTAAAGCCAAACAGATTCGACCCGCTCGGGATGGGCTTCCCAACGCAAACCTGACAGTTCGAGGCATCAAAGGCACAGACTGGCCCCGTTAGAAATTCGACCCAAATCGGGATTTACCTTTCCCACGACAAGAAAAGACGTTATCCTCTAACAAAGATTTCTCCTATTACAATGTTAAAGTCACCAGAAAAAGACCCCAAAGTTTAAAGGAGAAAGAATGGGGAATGCATGAAGCAGTATAAGGAAATACGGTAATGGACCGTTCTGATGTTAAAGAATTGTACTTTATTACTCTTATTTCCAATGTCCGGTCTATTATTGAGTACGGGATATTATCCCACAATAAGTCTGTTAAAATTCCCCATGATGATTCTATCGCAATGCCAAAAATGCAGGAGAAGCGTAAGATCAAAAAAATTCCTGGAACGAACAAGAAACTGCATGATTATGCAAATCTCTATTTTGATGCCCATAATCCTATGTTGTGTAAAAGGCAAAATTTTAATGACAAAATATGCGTTTTGAGGATTGATACATCAGTACTTGATATACCGAATGTTATTATAACGGACAGGAATGCAGCAAGCGATTGGGCAAGACCTTACAGCATGAGCGATGGGCTGGCGGCAATTGATAAAGATAAGCTTTTTGCTAAATACTGGACACATCAAGACAATCAATATGAGCAATGGGCACATAAATCCGTCAAGTGTGCGGAAGTTCTTGTACCGGACAAGGTTGAGACGAAATATATTTTGGGCGCATTTGTCGCAAATCAGGCAGCTTTGGTTGCTTTTAAGAAACTCGGAATAGGATTGACCGTAAGTATCAAAAATGATATATTTTTCTAAGAGGCTGGCATGAAGATTCTTGTGGGCGATATACTGAAATCAAAAGCGCAAACCCTTGTTAACACTGTAAACTGTGTTGGAATAATGGGTAAGGGGATAGCTCTGGAGTTTAAGAATCGATTCCCTGAAATGTTCAAGGATTATGTGCAGCGATGCGAACGCCAAGGAGTACGAATCGGCCAGCCCTACATTTACAAGAGTTTATTCGGCCAGCAAATTTTGAATTTCCCAACCAAAGAGCACTGGAAATCCGTTTCAAAAGTGAGCGACATTGAGAAAGGCTTGGATTTCCTTTTAACGCATTATAAGCGTTGGGGTATCACTTCTCTGGCTATACCTCCTCTTGGGTGCGGGAACGGTCAATTGGAGTGGAAAGTCGTTGGTCCGTTGATCTACGATCATGCTAAAAAAATGGATATACCTGTGGAGATGTATGCCCCATATGGCACAAATCCTACTGAACTGACAGAGTCATTTCTTAAAAAAACAGAGAAAACGGTCGAATCGAGTCATAATGGCTCACGAAAAGACCGGCTTGCGTTCAATCCTGCTTGGGTAGGTCTTGTCGAAATTTTACACCGTATTGAAGAGCAACCGTATCATCGTCCTGTCGGAAGGACGATTTTTCAGAAGATCGCCTATGTAACTACGCAGCAGGGTTTGCCTACAGGATTTATGTATCAAAAATCAAGTTACGGGCCATTTTCCAAAGAACTTAAGATAGCCGAATCAAAGTTGATTAATAATAACCTTTTGCAGGAAAAGCGTTTGGGCAGAATGTTTGAAGTCAAGGTGGGTCCAAGTTTCGATGTATATCGGAGACGCTATGAGTCTTTGCTGGAAAAATACGCTTATATAATTGAAAAAACCACAGACTTGTTTATGCGAGTTGATACAATACAAGCGGAAACAATTGCCACGGTAATATTTACCGTAACTGAACTTAAGCAAAAGAGCAAATCCCCGGTCTCGGAAATGGATGTCCTTGAAGCAGTGATGCAATGGAAGCAGCGAAGGAAACCGAGATTAGATAAAACAACGGTCGCCTCTACTATCCGCAATCTTGGTATGCTGCATTGGCTTGATGTGCAACCTGATGATAGATTACCTGTGTCTGAAGAAAGTGAGATATACGTTTGAAAATATGTTATATAACGTGATGCCTCATCTGCATAAGTGCATAATAGTAAGAGCTTATCCGAATAACCGGGTCGTTATGAGGCCGAGCGAAAAGTTCGAGGCCAAGGCGGCAGGCCAAAAATGCTCGGAGGCGTGGTTTTCTCCACGTTGAGAACGTTTTTTCACCGACAACGCAGGCATCGGGCTTT
>DATKYR010000155.1:0-42827 GCA_035528395.1 Sedimentisphaerales bacterium | reverse complement strand
TATGAGGCCGAGCGAAAAGTTCGAGGCCAAGGCGGCAGGCCAAAAATGCTCGGAGGCGTGGTTTTCTCCACGTTGAGAACGTTTTTTCACCGACAACGCAGGCATCGGGCTTTGCAGCCGGCCGCAATAGAGCGGGTTATTTGGATAGGCTCTTAACAATTCGAATGCGCTGTCCAAGACCCACACAGCTATTTGAAATACTCGCGGGCGAGCATTTCGACAGCGCACTCTACAGCTTCCCCGACAGGTTCCGAAAGTCCCGGGCTCACGCTGTCGCATGTGCCGGCCACTTGACAGGCAACTACGATGACTTCTATACTGCAAAGGTCCCGGAGCTCGCGAAGTAAATTCGATGTGGGTACCTGGTGCAAGGAAAAATCGTCGAGCTTAGCCTTCGGAAAAGAATCGATGTCCGGGGAGAAGAGCTCGCCCGGCTTGCGACCACAATCCATCGCGTCTATAATGATGATTTTCGACGGTTTCTTGTCGGCAAGTATAGTGTCAAATAGTATCTCTCGAACTGAAGTTCCGGTATCCAGGACACAGACTTCAGCGGGAACTTTGAAGTCGCGTTGGAGCTGCTGAGCAACAGCCGGCCCGAACCCGTCATCTCCAAACAATACATTTCCACATCCCAAGATGAGAATGGATTTATCGTACCACTCCGGTCCCATTTACTATAAACCTTATTCTGTTAATGTTTTTCTGTTTTGTATGATGGGCCCTTTTTCAGGTTCGCTGGAATTTGTTTTTTCAATATCCAACGACCGGATTAAGGACTTGTTTCACCAATATGCGAAAAATATCGTCCGTTATCAGTCAGCCGTGCTACTTTCTTGTAAGAGCTCGGCCACTTTGCTTATTAAAACATCAAAATCCACAGGCTTTTCCAGAAAATCAGTCACCGGCAGCCAACGGTCGTCGATATCCTTGGGACCAAACCCGAGAGGAAATTTGGTATTTATAGCAGTCAGCATCAGGATTGGAACATCCTTGAGTTTTTCGCTTTCATGGCGCATGAAGCGTGCCAATTCAAATCCAGCAGAGGCGTCTTCGGGAAACATAACATCCAGAATCGCCAAATCCGGAGGTTTGTTTTCCATACTTTGCACTGCATCATCAGTGTCCAGCTCAATTTGTACGTCGTGTCCTTCTTTACGCAGGACCGTTGCTGTAGTATTGGCGAAGTCTTCGTCATCATCCACAATCAAGAGATAGGCCATTTCGTTTCTCCTTTCTTATCACTGCCCAAGGTTCTATCTGGGGCAGGGAATTTAAGCTCAAACTTTGTACCGAAACCGGGACGACTCTCCACTCGGATATGAATTCCGTACAATTCAGCTACGTGCTTGACAATAGCCAAACCCAGCCCGGAAGACTCTTTGTTGTGCTGCACGGATTCTTTAGTACGGTAGTGCTCCTCAAATATACGAGGTAACTTGTTCGCCGGGATTCCTATTCCGTTATCAGCAATAGTGACAATAGGCTCCGAATTCGGGCCTGGGTAGCAGGATATTTGTACCTGCCCATTTCTATGGGAATATCTCACCGCATTTGACAGGAGATTGACAAACAGCATTTTGAAGTGGTCTTCAGTACCCAAAATGGCTACCGGCCGTATATCCGTTTTGAACACAATACCGTGTTCACGAGCTATGGGATCAACCTGAGATATACACCACATCAGCAACTCTGTTGAAACTATTTTAGTCCGTGGAAGAGACTGCTGGCTGGTTGAGCTTAGATTTGCCAACTGGAGCATCTCCTGGATTTCTGCGGTCAATCGCCGACATCTCGCTGTAATCCGTTGTATCACTTGGGACGCTTCATCAGGGATATCACCGCAATATCCTTGTAGTAGGAGCTGCGCGTTGGAATAGATTGCGGCAAAGGGGGCTTTTAACTGATGGGTTGTAGCGAGCATATGTCGGGACCGTTCTTTCTGGGCAGCCACGAGAAGGCGATTGGTCACATCAAGTTCGAAATCTCTCCGGCGCACCATTGAGGATAGATAAGAGGCAAGATACCATACGACCAACCATATTCCGATAGCGAAAAAGAAGTTCACTGTCAATATCGCCCGTACTGTTGCAGTATTCTGTTCGTAGGACGACCCGGCAAAAATACTCATCGAAGGCAGTATCTTCAAAACATATTCTACCGTGATACACGTGGCAAACATGCCAATAGCCATGATAGTTACAATCAAACTCTGCCTGCGTGAGAAGAACACGCAAGATAGAACGATGTGAAAAAGATATGCGAATGCTATATTCGTCTCCAGGCTCCCGACAAAGTAAACGACGGCAGTGAGAACCAATAAATCGGCAATTATCTGGCACCAGAGATTAAACATAGTGCCAGCCCAAGAGGTCTTGGTCCGAGCAAAGAACAGAAAAGCAAGATTGTACAGTGTCAAAACGGCAGCCGTTACGAAGGGCCACGCCCCAGGAGGACGTATTCCGAAGTAGTGAACCGATACGGGAAATTGACCCAGTATACCATAAGAGACAAGAGTTGCGATTATTAACCATCTGACCCGACAGAACCACAATGCATTTTGCACGAGCAGAGATTCCGGCAAAGGTCTTTCCGAGCCTTTGATCTCAGCATCGGCAGGCAGCTCCTGTGGCAGCGGAAGTTCATAAGAAGCTGTCTGAATATTCTCATCCGAAACCATTAGAAATAATCTCTTTGCGAACTTTCTTCCTAACTTCTCGACTCTTTGCAAAGTACCCGCTTGGACAATTGGGCACTCAATACAATTCAGGCGCAAAAGAAAGTCATCTGGACAGTCTGGAACGTATTCCAGAAGTCTCTCCTGAAATTTCGGACCATAATTATTTATACTTCTCTGTATAACATAATTATACTCGTCTGGCAAGTATATGTATGTACATCCACACAGGCAGGACACAGCCTGACTGAGGCCTGCACTAAAGCCCTTAAACCCCCTGTTAAAAAGAAATCACCAGAGGCAAATTTCTCAATTGGCCAACGTGTCGATTACTTTTCCGTCAACATTCCGTATCTCAAGCTTTACAGCTATACTGCCGTCGAGCTTGTGCGTTGCACAGGACAAGCACGGATCGTAAGCGCGAATAGCCATTTCAACCTTGTTGAGGATACCCTGGTCGTAATTACCGTCCTTGATCAATGCTTTCGCTGCCTGCTTAACTGACATATTGATTGGTGCATTGTTGTGGGTAGTACCAACAATCAGATTGACATTTGTAATCAGCCCGTTTTCATCCGTCTCATAATCGTGAATCAGCGTGCCTCTGGGCGCTTCAACGCAACCCACGCCCCTTGCTGCTCGCGGCGTGACCGGGACGCGTGTCTCCTTCCCGGTGATCTCCGGGTCGTTCAGGAACTCAACGACATGCTCGGCGTTGTAAACCAGTTCGATCAGTCTCGCGTAGTTGTAGAGCAGTGTTTGCTGGGCTGGCCGACCAAAGCTCTCCCGGAACTCTTCAAGCTCCGCCTGCGCCAACGGCGTTGCCATCTTGTCGCAGACATTGATACGAGCAAGCGTGTTCGTGCGGTATATACCGACCGGGTTCTCCAGGTCCATGTTGAAGTTACCCCACTTCTTCGCATACGGGAACTTCAAATATGTCCAGGGCTCGATGTGTTCTCCAATGTACTCGGTGTATTGATCATACGGGAATTCTTCGTATGAACCGTCCGGTTTCATCAATCGAGCCTTGCCGTCGTACAGTTCGAGAGTTCCATCGTCGGTTACAGTGCCCAGAAAACCTGTCTCGATGATTCCCACTGACTTGATAAGGTCGAGGTACTTTGGAAATATGTTCTCCTTGGCGAAGGCTATCGCGAACTTGGCAAACTCGAGAACCTCATTAGCCATGGGAACAACTTTTTCCCGTTCGGCTTCAGTCAGAGGCTTGCTAAATCCTCCGGGCACCGCTGTAACTGGGTGAATGGACTTTCCTGAGATTATGCTGAGCATTTGTGTGCCGAGGTGCCTGTTCCGAATGACTTTCCTTCCTATTTCGGGGTTTGCCTGAGCTATCCCTATAACGTTCCTCACAGAATAGTCACTATCCGGGCCCATCACAAAGTCCGGGCCGGCCAGGATGAAGAAGTGGAGTATCTTGTCCGAGCAGTAGGCGATGCTCTGGCAAAGGTCCCTGAGCTTTGTCCCCGTAGGCGGTGGTGTTACCCCGAAGATGGCATCGTTGGCCTTCGCCGACGCAAGGTGATGGTGCCACGGACAAACCCCGCAGATACTCGTTACAATGCGCGGCATCTCCTCCACGGGTCTTCCGATACAGAACTTCTCGAAGCCGCGAAGCTCCACCACATTGACGAAAGTATCTGCTACATTACCGCTATCATCAAGATTGATGGTTATCTTGGCGTGGCCTTCTATTCTGGTTACTGGGGCTATTGTGATCGTTTTCATAAATATTTACCTCCTTACTATTTTGGGCGCACCGGCAACGGCCTGAGTCGATTTTGACCACCAATGTACCTGTTTAGTAGTGCACGTCTGTCCGGAACCTGTTTTGCGTCCAGTCCTATAGATGAAATCGCAGTCATCATGTCAACTAAGGGATTGGCGCCTTTACGAATCGGACCGAAGCATCCACGGCACGGCATATACCCTTTGATACAACGTGGGACTGTTACCCCGTCGCCGTTTCCTTCCTTATGGCCACAACCCGCCAGGGTGACCGGTCCCAGACATAAATAGCCCTGCTCCATATAACATCTTGTTTGATCCCAGGGCTTGCTTTGGTCGAATTCCATCGAATCAAGGGTCCTTTTGATCTGGCCGCCTGCAGCCTTCTTTTCCCGTTTTACAGGGCACTCATCGCAAACACTTCTCTCCTCAAGCTTGAATTCCTTGCCTTCCAAGAGTGCGGTGATGGCCTTGACAACCAGATCAGGATTCGTAGGACAGCCCGGAATACTGACATCCACAGGCACAACCTCATCTACAGCGTACACCCTATCTAGTAGAGGGGGAAGATTCTCTTGAGGTGTATCAGCAGCATCTGTCGTCTTCGAATCTCTGAATACCTTTTCATACAGGGCTTCAAGAGGAAACATATTTGCCAGGGCGGGAATTCCGCCATAGCACGCACATGAACCTAAAGCAATGAGGGTTTTGCACTTTTTCCTCATTTCCTCGGCAACGTGCTTTTCCTTCTCGTTGCGAACACCTCCTGAGATTATCCCCACATCCGCTTCGGGGATCTCCATCTCCTTTTTTTCTCCTGTTTGGCCAAAATACTTATGGTCCATCAATACAGGCATGTGGACAAAATTGAGCTCAGGCAGCAGGTCAAGAAGCGGCTCACCTATGTCCAGTATTGTGACCTCACATCCTCCACAGATGTTCAGCCATTCTTCTGCTATTTTAACAGCCACGGTATTACCTCCTTTCAAAAAAAAACCTCAAAATTAACAACGATTTGTTATTTTCTTAAATTAATGCCTTGCTATTTTCCCTTCAATACAAACAACACTTAGCCCACCTCAGTCACTGCTTTTCCTGGCAAGTTGCTGCTCAACCTTCTCCAAAAGAAGGTGCGGTTCAATACCTTTCTCGATGTATTCATCAACAGGCAGGAATTTAGAATGTTTATCTCCGCCGGGGAATCTAAATCCTGTCTGCTCGGTCATAGATGTAACCATCAATATAGGTACCTGGTCAAACCGGGGATCTTTTCTGATCTTCCTTGCAAAAATAAATCCCTCAGCACCTTTCCCCATCATGACGTCCAGGATAATGGCATCCGGTATTTCCTCCTCCAATTTGGCGAACCCTTCGTTCGGATCGTAGGCGAACTGAACTTTGTATTGCTTTGTCTCGAGGATCGCTTTTGTGACCATCACGAAATCCGGGTCATCATCGATGATCAGTATGGTTGGAGCACTCATGTTTTCTCCTTTCGCAACATCAAAATTAGAAAGTGCCTAAAGTGACAGCAAAGCTGTCATTCTGAGCGAAGCGAAGAATCTCTTTTTCGTTGGCCAGATCCATTCGGCAAGCTCAGGGCAGGCTCTTCGGCTTCGCCTCAGGATGACACGTAAGTGTCACTTTAGCTCACTTTAGGTCTTATTCTACCACAACCTCAGTGACAACGCGCCGTGTGTAAATAAGCACTTTCCCACCTTCGCGCCACATCTGAACCTCGAAGCCCTTTTCGGTGTACTGTTTCTCCACCGAACTTGCTTGCTCTTCGTTGTCGTGCTCTTCTCCGTCCCACATATATTTCTTGCCTTCGAAGAAGCGAGTTTTTTCTGCCATATCTTAAAAGTCCTAAAACAAGTCTTTTCTTTTCAAAGCTCTCTACATATGCACCAGTCTAACTCAAAGTGCTCAAGCCGAACACATGCTCTCAAGTCTTGTACATGCTGGGACCCAGCGCACGTACTGTTTCGGTCATTTCTCGGACTATCTCAGCGAATCTGGGACCCTCAGATGCCGATACCCATTCGAGCCTGAACCGCTCAGGTTCTATGCCGAAATCTTCCAACATCAGCTCTATTGCTTCTTTTCGATTTTCAGCCTTAACATTGCCTTCAAGGTAATGACAATCGCCGATGTGGCAACCGCAAATCAGAACTCCATCTGCGCCTTTTGTCAAGGCATCTATAACCAGGTTCGGGTGCACCATTCCAGAACACATAACTCGTATAATCCGGAGGTTCGGAGGATATTGCTGCCGGGAGACACCGGCCAGGTCAGCCCCTGCGTACGAGCACCAGTTGCAACAGAAACCAATAATGACCGGTTCGAAAGTTTCTTCGTCTGACATATTAAACAAACTCCTCTATTAAGCTACTTCCAGTGCGGCTTCCACCATTGCACTGAGCTGCTCAAGTTTGAAACTCCAAATAAATATTCCCTTCTTCGGGCATGTGGCCTGGCACACACCACAGCCTTTGCACAATGCCGCGTCCCTTTCAACAGTTTTCTTGATATCACCCTTGTACATATATTCAATCAGCGTCAATGCGTTGTATGGGCACGGGTCGATGCAGTATGCACAGCCATCACAGTTAGCGTCCACGACTTCCGATATTGTGGCTTCCAGCTCGATCTCGTCTTTGGAGAGGATGGTGGCGGCGCGGGCTGCGGCTGCGTCTGCTTGGGCGATGCTTTCTTCGACGGACTTGGGACAATGGGCCAAGCCGCACATGAAAACGCCATCGGTGGCAAAATCGACCGGTCTGAGCTTCATGTGCGCCTCAAGGAAGAACTTATCCTGATTGAGCGACAACTTGTATAATTGGCCAACTTCGCTAAGGGTTTCACCCGGTACTATCGCTGGAGCGAGTATAACCAGGTCAGAGTTTATAGTGACGGGTACATTGAGAACAGGGTCTACACAGGAGACTTTGAAGCCGCCATTGTTGGCTGAGACTTCAGGTTTCTTGTCCTCTTCATAACGGATGAAGCGCACGCCTTTTTCTCTTGCTGTTCTGTAGTGTTCTTCGAGCAGGCCGTATGTTCTGATGTCACGATAGAGTATGTAAACATCAGTCTCAGGATGCTTGTTCTTGATAACAATCGCGTTCTTGACCGCCTCCGAGCAACAGATGCGGCTGCAATATGGACGTGTCTCGTCTCGTGAACCAACGCATTGAATCATCACAACGGATTTGACATTTTTAAGCTCGGCTTTATCCTCAGAGAGCCACTGCTCGAAAGTTCGCTGGGTAAGGACGCGAGGGTTTTTGCCGTAGAGATACTCGGTCGGCTCGTATTGCTCAGCTCCGGTGGCAACGATAACGACACCGTGTGAGACTTGTTTCCCGTCGCCATTATTCTGTATTGTGGACTTAAAGTTGCCGATGGAACCCTCAACGGCAGATACAATGCTTTTGAGATAGACATCTATATTAGGATGAGCGTTGACCTTCTCAATGGTGTTTTTGAGCTTTTGCTGGGGGTCGTCACCGCTTAGCAAACTGTGTATATGAACAAGGTTACCACCTAATTGCTCCTGGTTTTCAACGAGATGTACCTTAAAGCCCTGGTCAGCCAAGTTGAGAGCTGCTGTCATTCCGGCGATGCCACCGCCGATTACGAGGGCCTTGTTATTGACTTTGAGAGTGCCTTTAACCAGCGGTTCGAGAATCCTTGCCTTGGCGACGGCTATCCTGACAAGGTCTTTCGCTTTTCTCGTGGCCATTTCCGGCTCATGCATGTGCACCCAGGTGCACTGGTCACGAATATTTGCCATTTCAAAGAGGTATTCGTTGAGCCTGGCCTCCCGACAGGTGTTGCGGAAGAGCGGCTCATGGGTTCTCGGACTACACGAGGCCACGATTACACGGTTTAGGTCGTGCTCGGCGATCATTTCTTTTATCTTATCCTGCGTATCGGTCGAGCATGTATACAGGTTGTGCTCTGCATAGACGACATTTGGCAGGGTCTTGGCGTATTCGACTACGTCCGGTACGTCGGCGATTCCACCGATATTCCTGCCGCAGTGGCAGATAAACACACCGATGCGCGGCTCCTGGCCGGTAACATCTTTTTCGGGTGGGTACTCCTTGTGCGTGATTAGAGTGCCTCGCTGCTCCGTAAGTAGTGCCATGGCCTTGGCGGCGCCTGCAGATGCCTCCATGACCGTTTCCGGGATGTCCTTCGGTGAGGCAAAGGGGCCACAGACATAGACGCCGGGCTTTGAGGTTTCCACTGGTGACAGGGGCAGCGTAGCGGCAAAACCATGCTGATCGAGTTCGATTCCGAATTTCTCTGCCAGCTCGCGGACCTCTCTTGGAGGCCTTATACCCGTGGAGAGGACTACCATGCCAAACTCTTCGGTTTCGATTTCACCGTCAGCGGCCTGGTATGTGATTTTGAGGTTCTTTGTTCCGGGGACCTCTTTGACAGAAGAAGGACGACAGCGAATATATTTAACGCCAAGCGCCTTTGCACGCTCGTAATAGGCGTCGAATCCTTTGCCATAGGCGCGCATGTCGATGAAGAAGATTGTGCAATCGAGGTCGGGCTCGTGCTCCTTGGCAATAATCGCTTCCTTGGTTGCATACATACAGCAGACCGAGGAGCAATAGTTGTAATCTACTTCTCTCGAGCCGACACATTGTATCCATGCAATCTTCCCGGGTGACTTTTCGTCGGAGAGGCGCAGCACCTTTCCGAGGAATGGCCCGCTGGCTGAGAGAAGGCGCTCGAACTGGAGACTGGACAGGACATTGGGATACCTTGCGTAGCCGAGCTCCTTTTTGAGGTCGGGATCAAATTGCTCAAATCCGGGCGACAGTACAACGGCGCCGACATTTATCTGTTCGATTTTGTCTTCCTGCTCGTAGTCAATGGCGTTAGCCTCGCAGAAGTTCTCACAAGACTTGCATACGTCCTTAAGAAAATGCATACAGGTATTACGGTCAATCACGGCCACCTTGGGTATTGCCTGAGCGAACGGTATGTAAATGGAAGACCGTTGGACAAGACCCATATCATAATCTGCCATGATAGGCCTGGGTTTGTTGAGTGTAACCTCGGAGAGGTCCACAGCATCGGTCGGGCAGACGACCGTGCAGGCGCCGCAGGCCATACAGATAGGAGAATGCTTGTCGTAAGGAACAGCGACCTTTCGTTCTGAACCTCTGTTGACAAAACTGACGGCGCCTACACCCATCCTTTCCTCACATACTCTGGTGCAAAGTCCGCAGAGGATACAGTCTTCATTCTTCTTGGGAAAACGTGATTCTTCGATACCCATCTCCCGGGCCATTTCCTTTATCCGTGGTGAATCCTGGCAACGGGCCAATAATAATTCGAGCATAATCCGGCGGTTCTTCAAAACCCTTTCCGTATCAGTTTTTACAACCAATCCTTCCTGAGCAGGATAGACGCAGGAAGCCTGAATGATCGAGCCGCGAGATCCGGTTAATTCGACCAGACAGACACGGCACGCACCGTAGGGTTCCAAAGACCTATGATGGCAAAGAGTTGGAATCTTGATGCCAAGTTTCTCGGCGGCCTGGAGGACAGTTGAACCCTCTTCAACCTCAACCTTTGTGTTGTCAATAGTTAGAGTAATCATTTTCTGCCTGTTTCTCTCGTGTCAAAACGATATATTGAATTGTCTTTCTGATGCTCGTAAATAAAATCAATCTCAGGGTGGGCTACCACCAAGATGCGTATGGTCTCATTAATATCACCCATAGGTTTGCAGTCCGGATGGCTCAAGCGAAATGTCGCCTTGACCGTTGTTCCTTCATGTGGTTTAGAGTTCAGCTCAATTTTTCCACCGCTCTCTTTGGCCGCCTGAGCCAGAAAGGACAGGCCTAAGCCAACTTTGCGGGTTTTGCGTGTTGTGAAAAAAGGATCAAGAGCTTTTTTCAAAGCCTTCCGGTCCATACCCTTACCATCATCAATAATCTCGATAGTCAACAAGTCTTTATCTTTGTCTTCATCAATTTTAATTTCAATTCTCCTTGCCGCAGCGGCAATCGAGTTTTCTGCAATGTCCAGGATATGCAGCGAAAAATCTTCCATTCAATTGCTAACGACCATCCTTCCCAGCTCACAGCGCAACGCCTTTCCAATCTCCCGGACAGATGTATCCTCTATCATAAAGCAGGTATAACTCTTTCCGATGTCCTCCAAAAAATGAGCATCGGAAGAAGTAACCACCGGATAGTCATATTTCTGCCCGGCTGAAAGCGGGCTCGTGACCTCCACGGCATCCAGTTTCAATCCTTTGGGAATGAAACCTAACTGGCCAATCAGGCTGAAACGCTGTCGGTCGATGTGAGAGGCAATAGCCAGTCCGGCCCACTGGTGAATCATCTCAATTATCTTCTCTATAGTCAGGTTAGTGGCCCCGATCAACAGTCTGGGATTCTTACCCACTACATTACCAAATTCATCAACGACCAGCTGAGGGCCAAAGGCCTGCTCATCGTTTTGGCTGGCGAGGTTTTGGTAGATTATATCCTGTATGTGCATCAGGTCCTGCTCGGTGTTGAAAAATCCGAGGATATGCACTTCCTCCCGCGAGGTAATCTCAATGCCTGGAATAACTGCAAGCCCCTGTCGTTTACCGGCTTTCATCACTGCGCTTACATTCTCAGCAGAATTATGGTCACATATCCCTATCATATCCAAACCTACTTTTTTGGCCTGTTCAATTATAGCCGTTGTCTGCATCTGATTGTCAGCACAAGGAGAAAGGCAAGTGTGCAGATGCAGGTCAGCCCTTATTTTCCTCATTGTTTAGTTCCGACAACTCCCAAACTATAGAGCATGCCGATAAGTTCAAAGGTCGGCATCTCGCTTACCATAATCGGTACTTTTTCTGCCTCTGCTTTCTCCAGTGTTTCCGGCTCAGGCTCTCTATTATTTACTAATATGATTCCGGCAAGATCTTTCATACTGGCCACGCCCACGATATTCTGATGAATCTGTAAAGTAATCCAAAGGTTTCCTTCTTTACTATTGGCAAGGACATCACTAAGGAGATCGCTCGCATAACCGCCGGTAACCTCGCGGTCCAGATGAACTTTTGCCGACCTTACGCTCAGATTGAGCTTCTGAATCAATTCAGTTAATTTCATTCTTGGCTCCATCTTCAATAGAGATGTAAAAACTTAACTGCGTTCCCTTCCCAACAGTAGATCTTAGGTCCATTTTATTGGCGCACTTCTGGATATTATTCAGGCCCATACCAGCTCCAAATCCCAGCTCTCTGACCCACTCCGGGGCAGTTGAATAGCCCGGTTGCAAAGCCCTCTCGACATCGAGGATTCCCGGGCCGGAATCTTCCACTTTTACAAATATCTCATTCGGCTCAACACGAACACATATCTTTCCCCCATCCGTGTAAACGATCAGGTTCATCTCTGCTTCAAACGTGGCGATGGCAACCCGGCGAATAATTTTAGGGTGCAGGCCGAGGCGTCGCAGGGTAGTCTTTACCCGGCTGGCACTTTCTCCTGCCCGCTTGAAATCATGACCTATCACGTCATATTGAAAAAGGAGCTCTGCCCTATCTGCAAGAATATCCTCAAAAAAATGCCTTACTCGATACTGACAAACTTCTTCTTCTTCGTAATAATCAATCTCTAATTTTTTAAGCAGACCCTCAATAATATCTCCCTTCGTAACAATGCCAAGGAGTCTTTTGTCCTGTCGTTCAATGACCACGAGCCGGCCAAAACCATGCCGTTCAAATTTGTTGATGGCGTGGATTAATGGTTCATCGGCATAAAGGGTTTGAACATTTCTGGTCATCTTCTCACCGATGGGACAATCCTGCTCCCGATTAGCCAGCCACTTAATAAAATCCTCAACACTGATAACGCCTACCATTTTGCCCTTGTCTATGACCGGTGTCCCAGAGATACGGTTCTCCCGCAAGATCACCCTTAAAACACTCATGTGGGTCCGCGGACTAACCGTAAAAACATCTCTCTTCATTACATCGCTCACCCTGATTTCATAGAATAATTCATGAATCTTGCTGATTTTGCTGTCTGATGTCACTTGAAAATATCCTATTTGATATTATTTCTCATATTCAGAGCAACCAGGAAGTCCTTCTCGATATAACCGACCACAAGATTCAAACATCGGTAAAGGCGTCGTCAATAAAGGAATATCTTTGGATTCAGCTATTTCAATAGTTTCCTGACCAGGCTTTTTCCCACGGACGAAGCATATGGCTCGCAGATCCGCCATTTCTGCAGTGCGGACCACTTGCGGATTAGTCAAACCGGTCAACAGGATAGCTCCATGCTTAGCAAATGCCAAAACATCGCTCATCAAGTCAGACCCGCAAGCCATTACAACTTCTTCAGATAGGAGATCCTCGCCCACGAGGACTTCCGCCTCCAGTATTCTTTTTATATCCTTCAACTTCATGAGGCTTCAACCTCTTCTTTTAACTCCAGATCACATCGCAGACAACGTTTTGCCTCTCTGACAGCCATCTCTTCAGTAAATCCCAATTCTACTTCTTTAAAATTGCCAGACCGTTCTTCCAGAGACAGAAGAGGCATCGAAGGTTTTTGCAGTTCTTCTATCTCCTTTTCAGCCAGCTCCACGGCTTCAACGTGTGCGACCGGCCGGGTCACTTTGTATTCCCGCTCCATGGGAAGCTCCTGGATATACTTATGTATCATTTTGGCAGCAATTTTTCCGTGAGCCATCGCTGCGGTAACTGTATTCGGACCGCTGACAACATCGCCACCGGCATAAACTCCATTCATCCCTGAGTAAAGGGTGTCCGGGCTAACTTCGATGGTGTTGGCCTTGGAGGTCTTGAGATGTTTATCTCTCGGCACGGCACTTGGATCCGGCTGCTGGCCTATTGCCGGCATTAAGGTATCAATATCCATTGTAAATTCCGACCCTTTAATCGGAACAGGCCTTCTCCTGCCGCTTTTGTCGATATCTCCCAGTTCCATCCTAACGCACTCAATCCCTTTCAATTGGCCATTCTCAGACAAGACCCTCACAGGGGCAACGAGAAATTGGATTTCGATTCCCTCTTCAACTGCCCCTTCGACCTCTTCTTTAGCTGCAGGCATCTCCCGTCTTGTTCTCCTGTACAGTATCTTCACATCCTTTCCTAAGCGCTTGGCAGTCCTGGCCGCATCAATAGCTGCGTCTCCTCCGCCGATCACGGCTACCGTTTGGCCAATCTCAACCTCTCGCCCGAGGTTAACCGCACGCAGGAAGTCCACCGCATCGATGACCTGCGGAGATTCTTCACCTTCAATGTTCATCTTCAGTCCCTTGTGAGTTCCGGTTGCGATGAATACCGCCTCATATTTCGACCAGAGATCCTGGAGCCGTATATCTATACCGACAGTGGTATTCGTCTTGATGTCTACTCCCAGACTCTTGATATTTTCGATCTCCCAATCCAAAATATTCTTGGGCAACCGGTAGTCCGGAATGCCGACGGCAAGCATTCCGCCCGCAACCGGCAGCGACTCGTAAATGGTGACTTGATATCCCTCAAGTGCAAGATAGTGAGCACATGTAAGTCCTGCAGGCCCCGAGCCTACAATTGCCACCCGTTCCGGCCTTGACTGCTTCGGCTTGGGCATGATATGAAGCCCTTTTTCGCGTTCATAATCAGCCAGGAACCTTTTAAGCATCCGGATTGAGATTGCGTCTCCGCCCATCTCACCGGCTCGACATTTGGCCTCACAAGTAGCAGTACAAACCCTGCCACAAACAGAAGGCAGAGGATTCTTCTCCTTTACAATACCTATGGCCTGTTCGAATTTCCCTTGAGCAATAAGACCAACATAACAAGGTACATCTTGTTCCAGGGGGCAGGTATGCTGGCATGGCGACGAGATTATCCCTTTGCAAACGGCTGCAGGACACCTCTTATACTTGATGTGTGCCTCATATTCGTCCCGAAAATAACGGATAGTGCTGAGAACAGGATTCGGTGCCGTTCTTCCCAGAGCACATAAAGCTGAATCCTTCACTGCCTCAGACAACTCCTCAAGTAAAGCAATATCCTCTTCCCTGCCGTTGCCGGCGCAGATATTGGTCAGAATCTGATACATCACATCCACGCCTTCGCGGCACGCAGTGCATTTACCGCAGGACTCATCTTTCAAAAACTCAAGGAAATACCTGGCCACATCTACCATACAGGTGTCCTCATCCATCACTATCAGTCCCCCGGAACCCATGATGGAACCAACCTCGGCAAGCCTCTCATAATCGATGGGCAAATCCAGAAGGGACACCGGGATGCAGCCGCCGGAAGGGCCGCCTGTCTGAACCGACTTAAATTTTTTGTTGTTGGGTATACCACCTCCAATATCGTATACTATCTCCCGTAAGGTAATACCCATCGGCACCTCAACAAGGCCTGTATTTCTGACCTTGCCAACTACAGAGAAGACTTTTGTACCTTTGCTGGTCTCAGTGCCGATACTGGAGAACCATTCTGCTCCCCGATTGATAATCTCCGGGACATTAGCCCATGTTTCGACATTGTTGATATTAGTGGGCTCATTCCAGAGTCCGGACTGTACGGGAAAAGGCGGTCTGACTTTCGGCTCAGGGGCTCTACCCTCCAGGGAAGCTATTAGCGATGTCTCCTCACCACAAACAAATGCTCCGGCTCCTCTGTGGATGGAAATATCAAAATTAAAGCCGGTGCCGAAAATGTCTTCACCTAACAAACCATACTCTCTGGCCTGTTTGATTGCTTTAACCAATCTTTCCCGTGCCAACGGATATTCATTTCTGATGTATATATATCCGTGAGATGCACCGATCGCCCTTGCTCCGATTATCATCCCTTCCAGAACGGAATGCGGGTCGGACTCGATTATACTTCGATCCATAAACGCGCCCGGATCGCCTTCGTCGGCATTGCAGACCAAGTGCTTAGTGTCGCCTTTCGATGCCCGAGCCAATTCCCACTTTCTACCTGTCGGGAAACCAGCCCCGCCTCTGCCTCGCAATCCAGAGGCTTTTACCTCCTCTATTATTTGTTCCGGCTTCATCCGGGTAAGCGCTTTAGCCAGAGCCATGTACCCATCTCGAGCAATGTACTCGTCAATCTGTTCGGGATCGATCATCCCCCTGTTACGCAATGCAATCAGCCTCTGCTTGCTAAAGAAGCCGATATCGCTCATCTTCGGGACAACGAATTCTTCGGTAGGAGGAATATACATCAGTCGCTCTACCGGTCTTCCCTTAAGGAAATGCTCCTCAACAAGATGGGCAATATCATCTTCGGTCAGCAGTTGATAAAAGATTTCGTCCGGCCTGACTACAGCTACCGGCCCCTGGGCGCAAAAGCCGTTGCAGCCCGTCATCACGACTCCAACCTCATCCTGAAGGTTGTGCTTTTTGATCTCTCGTTCGAGTGATTCCTTTATCCTGAATGCTCTGTTTGACACACAACCGGTCCCGGCACAGAGCATAACGTGTGTTCGAGAGGGTTTCATTCACTAATCTCCATTGGGCTTAAGTTCCTATCCAACGCGCTCGCTCCCGATAGCCAAAGCATACTCTTCGACCACCTCGCCCGACAAAACATGTTCAGAGAAGATTTTCCTGGTCTTCTCTTCGTTCAGGTCAACATATTTAATGGGGGCTTCTCCCTTGAGTTCGACGGTCATCATCGGTTCGCGGCTACACAGTCCCGCGCAACCCGAAGCAGTAAGAACAATATCCTTCGAGTCCTTCTCCTCAACCAGGGCAAGCAACGCACTCATTATCTTCCTTGCGCCTGCGGCAATACCGCACGTTCCCATATGAACCGTAATCTTAACCCGAGCGTCTCCGTCCCGCAGGCTCATTGTCCTGGCCATTCGCTCCCTAATTCTCTCAAGGTCTTCCGGTTTAATCTTGGACATACCTATTCTCTTTCAATCATGATACTTGTCTATAAGGGCTGCTGCCTTAGCCGGATTCATCTGGCCATATAAATCTTCACCAACTGTGACTACAGGCGACAGGCCACAACATCCCAGGCAGCGAACCGCTTCAAGAGTGAACTGCATGTCGGATGTCGTTTCTCCAGTCTCTATACCAAGCTCACGCTCAAGCCTATCCAGAATTCTCTGTGCCCCTTTCACGTGACATGCAGTACCGGTACAAACGGTAATTATATTTTTGCCCCGAGGCTTGAGACTGAAGGCTTTGTAGAAAGTGGCGATTCTCAAGATGTGCTCAAGAGGTATTTGCTTAACCTCAGCAACTCTCATCAATATTTCCGGCGGAAGCCAGTTGAATTCAATGGTGATGTCTTGAAGAATAGGTACGAGAGTTTCCCTGCCACCTTCATAACTACTCAGGATTTTATCCAGCCTAATCCGCTCGTCCTCTTCGATTTCAATCTTGGGTACGGCAGGTTGTTCGAGATAGACAATGTTTTTGACAAGGCAGTTTTCAACACACTCACCGCAGCCGGTGCACTTGTCAGGATCGACGGAGCGTGCCTTTTTCTTAACGCGGACCATGAAGTTGCCTGCTGAGCCTTCGATTGATTCTATTTCAGAGTAGGTCAGTTTCTCGATGTTCAGGTGCCCGCCGCAATCGACCATGCGTGGTGCGAGGGTGCACATCGCACAGTCATTCGTAGGGAACGTCTTGTCAAGTTGTGCCATTACCCCGCCGATCGATGGACCTTTTTCAACAAGATAGACCTTGTACCCTCCCTCAGCCAGATCAAGCGAGGCTTGCATACCTCCCACACCGCCTCCAACCACAAGTACGGCACCGACCTTCTTATCTGTTCCCTTAGCCACTTACTTGTCCTCCCGTCTCTATCTTAAGACTAACTATCCTTTGCAAACGCCGGACAATAACTCGTCTGCGCTGACAAAATGTTTCTGCAATCCCAATTTGTCCTGGGGTATTCCGAATGCCAGGGCCATGAGCTGTGTAAAATAGAATATTGGCAGACCGTACTGAACACCGTATTCCTTTTCGACCTCCACCTGTCGTGTGTCCAGATTGACATGACACAAAGGACACGCAACGGCGATAGCGTTTGCACCCACTGCCTTGGCTTCCTCAAGTATATCATGCGTCAGCTTGAGAACTACATCTGTGCGAGTCATCGCAAGGGCCCCGCCACAACAGTCCGTCTTATACGACCAGTCAAGTGTTGCAATTCCCAATGAGCGAAGCAGCTCGTCCATAGCCATCGGATACTCGCACTCGTCGAACTGCATAACCTTAGAAGGTCTGGTAAGAAGACAGCCGTAATAGCACACAACCTTTAGATCGGGCAACTGCCTTGTGACCGCTTTGGCCATACCTTCGCGGTCGCAGAATATCTCAAGGGGACTTAATACATTCACCGATTTGGGCAGCGGTTTTTCAAGGGCCTCACTGATCTGACCGGCTATCTCAGCATCCTCATTTGCTTCATATATCGCGGTCTTCAATCGAGCAAAACAGGCGGCACACGGAGCGACAACATCGGTCATCCCCATTTTATCCACCAGGCAGAGATTCTCAAAAGGAAGTGCAAGTGACAAAAGCCTGGATGTACAATGCGCTGGAGAAGTGCCGCAGCAAATCCACCCCTTGATCTCCTCAATATCTATCGCAAGCTTTTCACAAACGGCCCGAAATGATACGTCGTACTCGGAGCCGGTCGAGTGAAGTGAGCAACCTGGATAATAGGCATACTTCGCAGTCATCGAATGCTGACCTCCCTGCAGGAAACAGAGGACAGAGAACAGAGGACGGAGGACAGACTCTGGCTTCCGACTTCTGATTTCTGACTTCTGATTTCTGACTTCATCTTAAGACTATTACTATAAACCCGCTTCACGTTATGATTTCCGATTCCTATTCTCGATGCTTTTTACACGATTAAAGATCTTCCGCGTCCTCAACGCACCGGTAAGACTGGGGATCATCTTGAGTTTACCTTTTCTGAACATTTTCATACCCAGTCCTGCATCTTTGAAGAGCTCGAAAGTCCTCATTTTAAGACCCATGATCATCCCCATTTCGTACATTCGCCCGCACTTTTTGATATTGGAAAGCGCAGCTTTGTAAAAAGATGCTATTTGTGGTATAGTTGGCTTTATTCCTCGTCTGAAAGCTATAATTTTCACGGCATCCATCACCTTCGCAACATCGACCTCTTGCGGACACCTTGTTGTGCACGTCTCACATGATGCGCACAGCCACATCGTCTTGCTCTTGAACACGAGATCATCCATACCGAGCCGGATGGCATGTACCAGTTGCGCAGGCTTATAGTCCATCGCATACGCTATTGGACAGCCGGCCGCACACTTCCGACATTGATAACAAAGGTTTACATTCTGGCCACTTTCGCTGAAAACAGCTTCGGCTAATTGCGACTGCGATGTAATAGTCAGCTTAGGTTCCGTCATCTCTTAGCTTCTTTCTCCTGCGACAGGTAACAGTGTCTCTAAGCCATTTGACCCAGTTCGTAAGGTTTATAGTCGGTTAAGGTTAAGACAGATATCCCAAAAACAGTAAGATCGGGATTGAGAACTTGACGATAACATGCCTTTCATGTCTTACCGTCTTCGCTGGTTTTTCTCTGCATTTTTCGCCAAGTGAATGATCCGCTTCTTCTGAACGACGATACAAACCCTTTTTAGATTTTGGGAGTATCTGAAAAACTTGGGGCAGAATAGGAACTGACAACTTCTCTGCGGTTGTTGTAGGCGAGTCCTTAATTATTAGCCTCCTTGGCCGGTTCATAAATACTCTAAGCTCAGGGCTTCAGTGAAATATCCAAAATCAACTTTATTCTATAACATCGACCTAATCTATGGGTAATACATAGTTTTTTATCATTTTCTTGTTATTGAGAAAGAAAGCAAGAGAAAATTTTATCATTATTGAAAAAAAAACGATGTCAGTTAGCCTTGGTCTTCTAAGCCATTATTCACATGGAGCTTACATTTTATCTTTCCGAGGGCTTAGTTTTCGCTGTAGTTTTGTCCGCCACTGCTCTATCTTTCGTGATTTGCTCCCAAAAGGATGAGCACCCCCAATTATTGGCTGATCCACTCCACGTGAAACTCAGGAGCTGGTGGCGGACAAACCGAAAATTGCAGTCAGGATGAAAACCCAGTTCGAAGCATGAGAGTGTTCACGATAGGATTCAAAGGCCGGCCTAAGTTTCACGCAGTTGTAATAGCAGGTGGAGTAGCACGGCGCAAGTCTAAGTAATTTTAACTGTCAAGGATTCTTTCAACCTTTCCCTTATCGACGTCCATAACGAACTGGATACCGCTGATTTCTTCTGCTTCATGCGTCAGGGCCGCGATGTCGTCCCTGGAGATATATTCGAGAGTGAACTTTCGGCTTCCGGCCATTAGCTGCCGTAGGCCCTGAGCGAGGCGCTCGTAGTAGGTATAAAGCCCCAGGGCTCCGGTCGGCAGCTCTTCGAATTGGCCGTTACCCAATTCCTCCCGGAGCGCGCTGGCGGTCACAAATATTTCGTCTTTCGAACTGCCGAAACGCTCGATGTACACCGGGATCTGGTTCTCATTAATCGTCCGTCCGATTGTTTTACCAACCATCGCCGCGGCTATCGGGCCACGGGCCATGCCAATAAGCTTCACATACGGCGCGCCAAGGGCAAGACCTTTAAAGATTTGGTCTTCGAAAGCAAATCCTCCGGCCAGGGCAATCGCGGGCAGATGCTCGCCCTTGTCGGCAATGTGTTTCGCGTATTCATACAGAAGCGAGTGCAGGTGCACCGGAGGGATGCCCCACTCATTCATCATCCGCCAGGGGCTCATACCGGTGCCGCCGCCTGCACCATCGACAGTGAGAAGGTCGATCTTGTACCGGCTGGCAAACAATACAGCCCGCGCCAGGTCGGCCGGACGATAAGCACCCGTCTTGAGAAAGACGTATTTGGCTCCGGCGCTTCGCAGCTCCTCAACCCGAGCGGCAAACGATTCCTCGGTTACCATCCCCACCCTCGAGTGCCTCTCGAACTCCTTGAACGCGCCATTTTCAAAGGCCCTGATAACGGTCGGATCGGTCGGGTTCGGCAGGACCACGTAACCGCGTTCATACAAAAGCTGTGCCTTTTTGAGGTCCGTGATTTTCACTTCCCCGCCGATGTCCTTTGCACCCTGGCCCCACTTGAGCTCCACGCATTCTACGCCGAGCTTCTCGATGGCATATTCCTGCACGCCCAACCGTGTGTCCTCAACGTTTGCCTGCACGATGATAGCGCCGTAGCCGTCTCTCTGATGGTCCTGGTAGAGCTTCACGCGTCGTTTAAGGTCGTCCGTATCGACCACCCGGCCGTTCTTGATGACAGATTCAGGGTCCATTCCAACTACGTTCTCACCGATGGTAAGGCCGGTCCCCGCCAGGGCCGAACCGATAGCCAGACCTTCCCAGTTGTTCTTGGCAATGTTTGTCGAGCCGATTCCTGCGATGTGCCACGGATAGCGGTACTTTATGCCGTTATCATGACCGAAAGTAACCTCCAGACTGACGGCCGGGAAGATGGCCTTGTCACTGTCGGCCTCTATGCCATAGGCGCCGACAGCCGTACCCATAATGTTGAAGTGCGAATAGTCCACCGGGTAGGTCTTCTCCGCGGCCGTGGTTACCATGCCGAACGGCTGCGGATAAATCACTTCGTGACCACGGTAAGCGCTCTTGCCTATCTCGCACATGCCGATACAGCCGTCCACACACGTAACACACATACCAGAGGCCGGAACGACGGAACCTTCTGTCCTGTTCTTTGTTAGAGTTGCTGCCGAAGCATTTATCTTTGAAAACGTAAGTGACATTTTATCTGGCTCCTTTACTTTTGTTAGTCTTTCTTTATCTCGCAGGCTACGCACGGGCTCATGTAGCACATCATATCGTTAAACTGTTCTTTATCCACGCAGGGAGGGCTTAGATTTGCACAGCCTCCACAGATTGCTTTTTCCGGCTCGGTATAAGTGCAGCGGAGCTGGCAGGCCGGGCAAACATACATACAGCCGCCGCACAGCCGGCAGACATCCGACTTGATATCGAACGGCGTGCCGATACTTCTTTTCTCGCCCCGGCCTCTAAAACCGATGGCCCTGGCCATCATCTGCTCCTCACACATTCGCACACACAGGCCGCACATAATACAATCATCGTGCTCCTGCTTAAAACGCTGCCGGCGTATGCCGTGTGCAGAAGCAAGGTCCTGGATTATCTTGGACTGGGGACAGGAAGCGAGGAGCAGCTCTAATATCATTTTGCGCGCCCTTAGCACCCGTTCCGATGCTGTCCGCACGGTAAGACCTTCTTCGGCCGGGTAGGTGCACGAGGAAACCAGTTTTGCCCTCGGTCCTTCTCCTATCTCCACCACGCACAGACGGCAGGCACCATAGGGTGACAACCCGTCCATATGACACAGAGTCGGGACAGGGAAGCCTATGAATCTCGCGGCCTCTAACAGGGTGCTGCCTTTCTCGACCGATACATTCAAACCGTTTATTTTCAATGTAATCATGCCGACTTTTCCTCCACTGCCACGCAATCGGCCTCTTCATTTTCCGTTCGCTGTGTAAATTCCAAATCGCACCTCAGACACCTGCGGGCTTCGCGTACCGCTTGTTCAACAGACAACGCCATCTCCACCTCTGCAAAGCTCTTCTTTCTCGATCTGGCGTTGAGTGTAGCGGGTTCTACTCTTTCCGCATCTTCAAGCTCTTCATCGCCGACCACAGCGGGCTCTATGAAGACCGAAGGCAGCTTTACCTTAGGCGGCTCAGCAAGCTCTTCGCCATGAATATAGCGGTCTATAACTCCCGCCGCCCTTCTTCCCGCTGCAATGGCGTTAACAACGGTGTTCGGACCCGTCACCAGGTCGCCCCCCGCGAACACGCCTTTACGATTGGTTTGAAGAGTTTTCGCATCAACCCGCAACCTGCCGCCTTTATCAAGCTCCAGGCCCATAGAAGCAAGACAATCACTGTCAGGGCGTTCGCCGATAGCTACTATCAATGTATCCATGGCAATAGTAAACTCAGTACCGGGTATGGGAACAGGTTTGCGTCGGCCGCTCGAATCGATATCACCGAGTTTGTTTCTTATGCACTGGATATCGGCCAGGCGTCCATTTCTCGCATCTATCTTTACCGGCTCGACAAAAGTTTCTACTCTCACCCCCTCCGCTTCAGCAGCCCTTATGTAACGTATACTTGTAGGCGAGACCAGCGTTTCGAGCCTTATACCCTCTTCCAGGGCCGCTTCGACCTCTTCGGCATAAGCGGGCATCTCCTGGGTGGTCCGGCGGTAGAGCAGCGTTACACTTTTGACTTTTTTCTGGCGAATAGCCACTCTTGCAGCGTCCACGGCGGAATTACCGCCGCCAACGATACCCACGTGCCCCTTTGCCATTTCCTCGCCGTTCAGATTAAAGGCCTTGAGGAACTGCATCGAGGGGTATATCCCTATAGTATCTTCCCCTTCGAGCCCCAATCTCCAGCTTTTGTCCGCCCCTATCGCCAGGAAAACAGCCTCGAAGCCGTCCCTGAACAATTCGTCGATAGTTATGTCCCGCCCGAGGGCGGTTCCGCACCTGAGGGTGATATTTTCATCAAGGAGCGTTTTTATTTCCTTGCGTGTCACATCCAGGGGGAGACGATAAGCCGGTATACAACTAATAAGCATCCCACCCGGCTCTTCCCCTGCATCGACAATCGTCACTTTGTAGCCAAGAAGAGAAAGATAATGAGCGGCCGAAAGGCCCGCAGGACCTGCACCTACAACCGCTATCCTGTGAGTCTTCTTGTCCCGTCGTGCGGTTCTCACAGGTTTATAAACCGATGGATCAATACGGTCTGTAATAAATCGCTTCATTGACCGGATAGCGATGGCCTGCCCCCCGCTCGTAGCAATATTACACCTGTTTTCACACTTTCGACCGCAAACCCGAGCGCAGACCGATGGGAATGGGTTGGAACCCCTGATAATTTTATAGGCCTCTTCGTACTGACCCTTTTCAATCAAAGCAACATAACGCCAAACCTCGGTGTCCAGCGGGCAAGCGGTCTGGCAGGGCGCACCTACCAAATCTCTACATACGAAAGCATTACACTTTTTATCAATCACGTGCCGAAGATATTCATCGCGGAAGTAACGAAGGGTGCTCAAAACCGGATTCGATGCCGTCTGCCCCAGGCCGCACATCGTCGTATCCTTCACCACTTCCGCTAATTCTTTCAGAAGGTCTAAGTGTCCAGGTGTCCCCTTGCCTTTTGAGATATCATCGAGAATCTCATACATTCGTTGTGTACCCTTTCGGCAGGCGAAACATTTGCCGCAGGATTCATCTTTCAGAAAATTCATGAAGTATTTGGCGACATCAACCATACATGTATTTTCATCCATGACAATCATGCCGCCCGAACCCATAATCGAGCCCGCACCGGCCAGGCTCTCATAATCAACGGGCAAATTAAACATATCGGATGGAATACATCCCCCGGACGGCCCGCCCGTCTGGACCGCCTTTATCTTGGCCTTGCCCGGCGAGCCGCCGCCGATATCATAGACAATTTCCTTAATAGTAATTCCCATCGGCACTTCGACAAGGCCTGTATTCTTGATTTTGCCAACCAGGCTGAATATCTTCGTACCGCTATTGCCCTTGGTACCTATATTCGCAAATTTTTTGGCTCCGAGTTTGAAGATAAGCGGGATGTTCGCCCAGGTCTCAACGTTGTTAATTGCTGTTGGTTTGCCGTCAATACCTTTCTGTATTGGGAACGGGGGCCGCTGGCGCGGCTCACCCATTTTTCCTTCGATAGAGCGTATCAGGGCCGTCTCCTCACCACACACAAACGCCCCGGCCCCCTTGACCAGCTTGATATCAAATGAAAAACCAATCCCGAGAATATTCTCACCCAAAAGGCCGAGCTGCCGCGCTTGATTCAGCGCGATTTTCAAATGCTTAATGGCAATTGGGTATTCATTGCGAACATAGGCAATACCTTCTGTTGCCCCTGTCCCATAAGCACCAATAATCATTCCCTCGATAATGCTGTGGGGATTTCCTTCGAGCACGCTGCGATCCATATAAGCACCGGGGTCGCCCTCATCGGCATTGCACACAAGGAATTTGCCGCGGCTGCCCGGTTGTTTTGCCAGCAATTCCCATTTCAACCCTGTCGGAAAGCCGCCCCCGCCGCGGCCGCGCAATCCGGAACGCTTGACCTCTTCCACCACCCAGCCGGGGCTGCCCTTAGTAAGAACTTTTGCTAACAGCGAATATCCACTGATTTTAAAATAATCATAAATGCGGATAGGATCTACCTTCTCATTACAAGCAAGAAGCCTTCGAACCTGTTTATTGAAAAAAGGTATATCATCCTGCTTCTCCACCGGCTTGCCGGTTTCCGGGTCCACAAAAAGAATATCTGTAAGCACTTCGTCTCTTGCTGCGGCCTCGACAATACGTTCCATCTCCTTGAGGCCGACCCTCGGGTAAAAAACCCGGCGGGGTTCGACAAGCACAGAGGGCTCCATTTGGCAGAAACCGTGGCATCCCGTGATACGGAGATGGACCTTTTTGGTCAGGCCTTTTTTCAGAATCTCGCGCTTGGCCACACGGATAAGGTCCCCGGCCCCACTGGCCTGACCGCATGTACCTGTGGGAATAATTATGCAGGGAATGCTTTCATCAGTGGCATCAAGAAGCGCCTTCTGTAATTTCTTTAGCTCATTTATAGAAGATAATCTTAACACTTTGTCGCCCCTCGGAAGCATCACTACTTTTGCAGTGATGAGCTTTTACCCACGTAAGCGGGTTTTAAACAACCGGTTTCACCCGGCATTATCTTAGTTAAACTAAATCCAACAGATGGTTCTTACAACCACAACGCGAGCAAATCTGTGCTATGCCGCCTCCATCTACAAGCATTGGCACCATTGGCGCGGCACATACCGAGCAATCCAAGGTGCTGGGAAATTCCACATCGCAATGCGGACAAAGAAAAGTCACCACCGAGCCTGTGGAGACGTCAAACTCCGAAGCAAAATTATAACTGCCATACAGACAGGAAAGTCTTAGCCAACCTTGCTTGTGGTCAGAGGATATGGTTACACGGATTGATGGGTGGCCGTCAATGGCAAAGGTCTCGTCTTTCAGACTACGATTACAATGGGGACAACTTACATTAATGGGGAAGATTCGTTCATCCTTTTCTATCTGGAGTTTGCCGAATCCATTCCGGGCATCATCTAATAATTGACTAATTCTCGATTTTCTGACTTGCGAGAAGTAATGGCCGTCGATAACAACAACCGGCCCAAGAGCACATGCCCCTAAGCAGTTCACTGTTTCCAGTGTAAATTCCTTATCCTCAGTCGTCAGGCCGGCCTTGATTCCCAATTGCCGCTCTAACTCTTCGACAATCCGGGGTGCACCTCGAACGTGGCAGGCTGTACCAAGACATGCACAGATGAGATGCTTACCTCGAGGTGTCAAACTGAACGAGCGATAGAATGTAGCAACACCATATACATCGACCATAGAGCAGCCTGTTTCGTCGCTCACTATTCGAAGCGACTTTTCGGGAAGATAGCCATATTCATCTTGAATCTCTTCGAGAATGGCGATAAGTCTGCCTTTGTCCTCAGTATGCTTTTCCAGGATTCTTAGGATGTCTGTCGAATTCACTTATTGGGGTCCCCTTCATTTGCATAAATATTGGCTTTATTTGAGAGCTTAGTACAGCGTTTCGTAAATATCGCTACTATGCCAGAGCGAGATTGCTTCGTTGCTTCGCTCCTCGCAATGACATAGGGCTGCATTCGTCGTCATTGCGAGCGAGGCGCAGCCGAGCGTGGCAATCTCGTAGTCGTACTATTTCTGAAATGGAGTAGTAGTATCTTATCTCATTCTATTGGTACTCCTCACAATGCCAGATGCCTCCTTCGGACTTTGGAAAGGTGCAGGTTTGGCGTCCCTCACAATCGCTGCACAGGCCAACGAATCTGGTTGAGTCTTTATCTATGGCAGCAGGGCTTTTTGCTAACGGTTGCTCTTTTTCGGGAGGAATAATAGAAACTGTGGTTTCAATCTCGAACTCTTCACAGTAAAAGGCCGGCTTGGCAGGGTCCCGCGGAAACGTACAGGACGAGGCATTCCTGCAACTCATACATAGCCCAAAGTATCTTATATTTTCCGTCATATATTGTTCCTTACTCTTCGCTGCATGGCTGCCTAAGTGAATGCAAAAACCGTACCACCTGTCGAATAATGGGAAAATACCTTCATTTACGCATGATTTGAAGGGTAGCGCAACGGACGAATTTCACACTTAATAGAACAAAATAAAGGATTTTGATAAAATAGATTTTTTCGATGTGATTGGTTTTATTATGCTGTTGTGGATACCGACAAGGGGTAAAAAAAGTGGGGAGATTTGAACCACTGGAGAGAAATTCCCCAGTGACAGGAATTCAGGATGGAGACTACTCGGCCTTTTTTAGCTTTTCACGCAGGGTTTTCCGGTCGATGCCGAGTATCTCTGCGGCCCGGGTTTTGTTGCCGTCAACGCTTGCCAGAACATTAGTGATGTATTCGTTCTCCACTTCGGCGAGAGTGCGGGTGAATCCCGTGTTCCGAAGAGCTGAAAACCGCATGAGAGAAGGTAAATCGGGAACCTCAATAAGGTCACCATCGGTCATTACCACAAGGCGCTGGATTACGTTCTCTAATTCTCTTACATTTCCCGGCCAGTCATAACCCCGGATACTTTGCATAGCTTCATCGGAAAATCGGGGAGGTGGCTTACCTGATTCGGCTGCAAACTTACTGAGAAAATGATGAGCCAGTAATAAGATGTCGTCTCCCCTTTCTCTTAGAGGCGGGATAAAAATCGTAATGACATTAAGCCGATAAAATAAATCTTCGCGGAAAAGCCCCTTCTTCACCAAGCCCTGCAAATCCTTGTTAGTTGCAGCCAGAATCCTTACGTCGACTTTTCGCGTCCGGTTGGAGCCGACCATACAAACTTCTTTATCCTGGAGCACACGGAGCAGTTTGACCTGCATCGCCAGACTCATATCGCTGATTTCATCAAGGAAAATCGTACCGCCATCCGCAGCGTGAAAGAATCCTGCCCGTGATTCGGTCGCTCCGGTAAAGGCCCCTTTTACATGCCCAAACAATTCGCTTTCAAGCAGCCCTTCCGGAATACCTCCACAATTGACGGGCACAAACGGTGCCGACAACCGGATGCTGCCGTAGTGAATAGCTCTGGCCGCAAGCTCCTTTCCTGTACCACTTTCTCCGGTAATTAGCACGGTGGCCGACGAAGAAGAAGCTTTGCTTATAGCAATGAAAACCTTGCGCATTCCCTCGGAGCGGCTGATAAGACCCTTGTGTGCAGGAACTGCCTGGTCTGGTTTAGCATGTCCAGACCTGCGTACCCTTGCTTTGTCCAGCACACGCTGAACAGCAGACAAAAGCTCGGTATCAGTAAAAGGTTTGGCTAAAAACTCCTCGGCCCCGGTTTTGACAGCCTCTACTGCTCCCTCAATCGAGGGGTAGCCTGTAATCATCATAACTTCGGTATCTTTGAGATTTTCGCGAATATGTCGTACAAGATCCATGCCGCTGACCTTGGGCATCTTAAGATCGGTTATAACCAGGTCCAATCGTGTCTGCTCAAGAATTTCAATTGCTTCAGAGACGCCGGGTGCCGTGAAAATCTGATAACCCGCTGTTGTCAAATTTCGCTGTAGAACCTCCAGTGTATTTGCAGAATCATCTACTATCAAAATTCGTTCTTTTCCGGGAGAGGATGACATATTAAGCACTTTTCTCCGTATTATCCGGCTCTGCTACCGGCAATTGAATTTCGAACCGAGCGCCACAGCCGGGTTTGCTATCAACTTTAATCGAACCGCCATGGGCGGTAACGATTCCATATACAACGGGCAAACCCAGACCCGTTCCATGACCGACATCTTTTGTCGTGAAGAATGGGACAAATATTTTATCAAGAACCTCCTTGCTCATACCCGTGCCGGTATCTTCAACACAAAGACAAACGTTATGGTCGCAAAATCGTGTCTGAACCGTTATCTTACCTGCTCCCGGCATTGACTGCAATGCATTGACAACCAAATTGACCAGAAGCTGATTCAATTGACCCGGGTCGGCTGTGATTTCAGGTATGTCCGCTGAAAGCTTGCGAACAAGTTCTATACCTTCTTTTGCGCACCGAGCTTCGAAAAAATAAAGCCCATCTTCTACTACCTGGTTGAGGTTGACATGTGTTTTTTGAGGCGGTGCTTGCCGGGCAAAAACCAAAAGCTTCTGTATAATCTCCCGGGCGTGCAGAGAAGCGGCTTCGATTTTTCCAATGTCATGCTCAGCTGAATCCGGAAGCCCCGGACACTTCTTTGCCAACTGCGCAAAGCCAAGAATATTTCCCAGCGGTTCATTTAGTTCATGAGCCACCCCCGCGGCAAGCATCCCGATTGTCGCAAGACGATCGGCATGAAGGAGCTGACTATGAAGCTTAAGTTTATCTTCCTCCGCCTGTTTTCTCTCAATAACCAACGCTACTTGTCTGGCTACAGCGTCGATTAGATTGCGTTCTTCCTTGAGAAATGGCCCTTCGTCAAGATCAGGCTTATCGTCTGCATAAACCAGCTCAACAACACCTCGTGGCATACCTTCCACAATAATCTTCGCCGTCTGCTTCTGGCGGCACTCGCAGAAACCCTGGGTCGTGTAGGAAATTCCATCCAAGATTATTCTCGCAAAAGCGGTCTCGGGATACTGCCAGGCAGGAGGAAGAAGCTCAACAATGTGTTGGATAATTTCTTCCAGCGATAGACCCGGCTGTCCGGTTACCTGAGCAATCCCGTAAAGGCACGTTAGCTCCTTTACTCGCTCGGTCAAAGCCGCCTTTGCGGAGAGTGATAATTGGTCATCTGACACCAGTATCCTCAAGGGTTAAGAAAAACTATAAAGTAAGGATTTTTTCTCGATTCTCTCTATATTCGGCCATTATACTCGGCACCCTCGATGATGGCCATCAAGTCATTTACCAGCCTCCCGAAGTCGTGGGCACTGAACTTACTTCTCAACGACAATCCGCACTCGCTGGATGGCATTATGGCCTGACTTGAGGAACGGACGTGGCAAAGGCTGGGCAATGCCCCTAACATCGATTGTGCGGCAGCTAAGATCATATTGTCCCGGACGTTCGACCGCAAGCAGTGTCACCCAATGAACTATCGTGTTGCGAATCGGCCAATTATATGGTTTACCGGTTGCGGGATCGAACTGACGTGAAGTCGGCGGCAGCTTGCCACCGGGAAGCCCTCCTCCCCAATCATCCGGAGGCGGCAGGATTTCTGCTTCTTTCCATTCAGCTTTGGTGAAGTAAGGGTCATCCTTTGGAAGGGGTGCATCATGCGGATGCAGCCAGTACTGGACCTTACTCAGACCGGACATACCCACTTGAGCAACTCCTGTTATCGGCACCGGCTGTCCCGCTTTTATTTTCTTTGGCGTATGGATAAACCGTGCGCAGGTCTTTATATGACTGACAGTGTCGTTATTCCAAAGGGCATATGTATCGTTTGCCTGGTAGTTGTTGGTCAACATGATGCGCTGGAGCCACTTTACTGACTTGTTGCCGTAAGCGTCAGGAACCAGCATACGAACCGGCCCTCCCCGCTTACTTGTGAGCCATTGATTGTTGAGCTTATAGCAGAGGATTACCGGGTGCTCTCCAGGTGGGTCTTCCAGCACCCGGCCAATCGGCAGGGAACTCTGGAATCTCTGTTTTGGATCGTCATTGTGGTAGCCATAATAAAAGAGACGCCGGACATTAGCAGTCGGCTGAGCCAGCCACACCACTTCCCTCAGAGGTACACCCTCCCACAAACCCATGCCGAACGGAGTCTTGCCGTTCGTGCAGGACATCACGCTCATAAAACGCACAGTATGTTTCCTGGCAAGCTTCATGAGTCCGTCCCAGTTCAGGGCCGTGCCCAGCGCCTTGGAAAGCGGTCGCTCCACCTTAGCGTTACTATCGGGATCCGGCAGAACCTCCAGCTGCCAGGTCTCACGTACCAGCCCCACTTCCCGCAGTTTTTCCAGTGGTAACTTATGCGGCGGAGGGTCACCTCGACCGGCATTAACGAAATTCTCTTCTCGAGTGAGATACTCCAGTTTTGAAATCGCTTCACTTAGCAGCAGAGAGGCTTCACCCTCATTCTCCTGGGCCCACAGTTGCGGAATACTTAGAGAAGCAGCCCCTATCGCACCTAAGCGCAAGAAGTAACGGCGTGTGATGTCAGTATGTTCTTTTGCCAGCCCCGTTAGAAATTTTTCCTTTTGTGTCATATTATTACCACATATATAATTTCTAATGGGGCCAGTCGTTCTATTTCGCTCATAACCAAAAGTCCCTGTCCATGTTCTTAGTGCTCTGTCAAGCATGATTTGAGTTGTTGTCATTCCGCACTTGATGCGGAATCCATTTCTAACAATCTGGATTCCTGCTTTCGGGCTTGTTGACAGGCTCCGGTTCATAGGATTGCTTCGTCGCTACGTTCCTCGCAATGACGCAAAGTGCGTTTTCAGGTCATTGCGAGCGATTCGAAGAATCGCGCGGCAATCTCAAAACGTTCCTTTTGAACTTTGGCAACAGTCCCTTTCGCAGGAATAACAGCACATCAATCGACATTTGACAGAGCATTAGTCGGCAAGCTCACGAAGCCAGATATTGCGGAATCTCACCGGATTGCCGTGGTCTTGCAGCATAATCGGCAATTTGTCCTCATGCGGTTCATAATCAGATATCGCGTGTGGGCCCCGCCACCCGGTTCCCCCCTCAAGTTTGACATTATTGTGAACGAGCACGCCGTTATGGAAAACAGTAAACGTAGCCTTCTTGACGACCTTATCGCCTTTGAAAATCGGACGATGGAAAATGATATCGTACGATTGCCATTCGCCCGGTCCTCGGCAGACATTGACCAGAGGAACCGCCCTGCCGTAGAGCGCTGCACACTGGCCGTCGGGATAGGTCTTGTTATTATAGGAATCAAGAACCTGGACCTCGTAGTTTGCCATTAGAAACACACCGCTGTTGCCGCGTCCCTGGCTGCTTCCTGATACCCTTGAGGGAGTTGCAAACTCAACATGCAGCTGACACGAGCCGAACTTTCGCTTACTTTGGATGTAGCCTGAGCCTTTGACGGATTCCATGTAGCCGTCCCCCATAATCCATTTCGACGGCTCGCCCTTGTTGTTGGTCCATTCCGACAAGTCTGTCCCATTGAATAAAACAATAGCATCAGAAGGGGCTTGCCTTGGTTCACCTGGTGTGCTCCCGGTGCCGGGCGAGATTACCGCCGGCGCAGGCCGATTCATATCATGAATAAGCCACCGGCCGGTGTCGGTTTCCACGTACTGGAGCTTCTGGCCCTCTTCGGCCGCTTGTTGGGTCGCGCATCCTGCCAAAATCGCAAGCCCACAAACAGCTACACACATCAGAACTGTCCTCATAATAGTTACTCCTTTTCTAATTAAGACCTTGTTTAGACTTCTGCTTTCATTAGATTACAAAACCCATCGCGAATCTTCAAGTGATTTCAACTTTACTATACCCGTTTTAGAGCTGCAATTCAAAGAAGATTTTGATATTATCACTCGTGATTTGATGAATCGTCATTCCGAGCGGAGCATAGTGGATTTGAGGAATCTGTTTTTAATAGACCCCTCGATGCAGTTTACCCTGAGCGAAAAAAGCCTGCCCTGAGCGTAGTCGAATGGGTCGAAGGGTCGAATGGGCTCGGGGTGACAACCTTCTGTAAAATGGCAATCCTTCAATTTAGCCGTAACAGAATACTATTGTGCTCAAAAGGTGAAAGAATGTTTCAGAAAGTTTTTAATGTCCTCTGAAGCACATTAAATTAAAAGCTGATGTGCCTTCTATGAGATTCTAAAAAATGGACTTAAGGACTCTTTTTGAACACGTCTGCTATAGTTTGAAGAAATTACACCGAATGAGCGATGTCACCCGACTATTTCTGTGTTTCGTCGTAGTTTTATCAAAAAGTCATGCCAATACATAAATAAGAGATTTTACTTGACGGGAAGGTAAATAATTTGGTATAGATAAGGTTATTGAAGCTCGTGTCTGAGCAGATCTTGCCCTGAGCGAAAAAAGCTCGCCCTGAGCGAAGTCGAAGGGTCGAATGGGCGTGCATCTGTGGTTTTGAGGTCATCAAGCCTGTCTCGACTTGGTTCGTCAAGGCCGAGCGAGCCAGAGCTTGGCCGCCGGGCTGCGGCGGGCTCCGCCCCGAAGAGCAGTTTTCCAAATAGAGGAGGAGCTATTGTGTATTATGCGAGGCACAGAGTTGTAAGTAATAACTTTACTTTGTGTTTTGCAGGTGCAAATTCATACATCTCAATTAACAACCAATTTTTATTTTTTGAACCCCGCCCGTCTAAGACGGGACGGGGTGAAGGAGGAGTGTTATGTGTAGAGTAAAGTCATTGTTAATGACCTTATGTATCAGCAGCTTGATGCTGACGATTGCCGGGGCGGCCGATAAATCACTAATCTTGTACCTTCCCCTGGATGAGGGTCAAGGAAGAACAGCAATGGATGCCTCCGACTATCAGAATCCAGGTGAGATTGTGGGATACGCCGCCTGGGTGGAAGGCAAGATCGGCATGGCACTGGAAATCGTCGACAGCTCTCATGTGGTCATACCTGAGATCCCTGAATATGACGTAACCAGCGAAGTGACCCTGATGACTTGGATGAGAACCTCAAGCGTAACGACTTGGGCCAGACTAATAGACAAGTCCCAGTGGCAGACTAGTGGTTACGACCTGGTATTGAACCAGGGCACACAAGTTCCCATGCTTGAGTTCTTTGTCAACAACACCACTTCACAAGTCATGGCGACTACACCTGTGGATGACAATGAATGGCATTTCATCGCAGGAACATTCGGCAACCAAACGTTGCGCATCTATGTAGACGGCATCCAGGAAGGCGAGGTCGGATCCGCTGGCGGCGTGGATATCAATCCCAACGATTGGCCCGTCATGATCGGGGCCGAGTCGAGCTCGAACGGAGGGCAACAATACGTCGGTACCGTGGATGAAGTGGCTATGTTTAACCGCGAGCTTACGGCCAACGAGATTCAGGACATCTTCGAGAATGGTATGGCGCTGCCGGAGCTTGCTTCCGAACCGCAACCCCAGGACGAGGCGATTGATGTAGATCGTGATGCGGTCCTAAGCTGGAATCCGGGAAAATTTGCTAATACACACGATGTGTATTTCGGCACAGATTTTAATGATGTTAATGATGCCACGATAGCTGATCCGAGGGGAGTGACCATTAGTGGGGGGAAGAATGCAAATACTTTCGATACCGTCCGTCTGGAATTTGGTCAGACCTACTACTGGCGTGTGGATGAAGTTAATGATGCTCACCCGGATAGCCCCTGGAAGGGCAGTGTCTGGAGCTTTACGACCGAGCCGGTGGTCTATCCGCTGGAGGTGGCCCATATTACGGCCACGGCCTCAAGCATGAAGAGCGCTGAGGAGAATCCGGCTAATACCATTAATGGTTCCGGTCTCGACGCAAACGACATCCATTCGACTCCTACCAACAGCATGTGGCTCAGTGATGTTTCCGCACCGGGTGAGACTTGGATCCAGTACGATTTCGATCAGCTCTATAAGCTGTACCAAGTGCTGGTCTGGAACCATAATTCCGACCTGGAAGAGGTCGTCGGATTCGGGATCAAGGAAGCTCTGATTGAGACTTCGCAATACAGCGAAATATGGGAAACCTTCGGAACCATTGAATTGGCTCGGGCAGCACAACAAGCACCCGTTGATCTGCAGGGCATTATCGCCCGGCATGTAAGGATCACGGCTCAGAGCAACTGGGGTGGTATTTTCCAGCAATACGGTCTGAGCGAGGTGCGTTTCTTCTATATACCAGTCCAGGCAAGAGAATCCTATCCGGATTCCGGGGCAACAGGTGTGGAAGTGGATGTGGTCCTCGGCTGGACAGCAGGAAGAGAGGCAGCCACGCACGATGTGTATGTTAGCACAGACGAGCAGGCTGTAATAGACGGTACTGCCCCTGTCGCTACCGTGACCGAGACCAGCCATGGTCCCTTGGCCCTTGATTTAGATACGACTTACTACTGGAAGGTTAATGAAGTCAATGAAGCCGAGACCCCAAGTACCTGGGAAGGTGTCATCTGGAGCTTTACGACAACCGACCATCTTATCGTGGACGATTTTGAGAGCTACAATGACCTTAATCCTGAAAACCCCGAGAGCAACAGGATATTTAACGCTTGGATAGACGGATATGATAACCCGGAAAACGGTTCTTTAGTTGGATATGACACTCCTCCTTTTGCAGAGCAAACTATCGTTCACGGAGGAAACCAGTCGCTGCCGCTTTTCTACGACAACAGTGTTGGGTACTCTGAGGCAACTTTGACGCTGACTTATCCGCGTGACTGGACGGAGAACGGTGTGACCACGTTATCGATTTGGTTCAGAGGCGATTCGGATAACGCTGCTGAGTTGTTGTATGTTGCCCTCGATGGCAGCGCAGTTGTCTCTCACGATAATCCTGATGCAGCGCAGATAACTACGTGGACCGAATGGACTATCGACCTGCAGGCGTTCGGCGTGAACCTTGCCAATGTCAATACTATTGCCCTCGGGTTAGGCAATAAGAACAATCCGCAGGCTGGAGGTTCAGGTACGATGTACTTTGATGATATTCGTTTGTATCCTCCGCCGCCGGAGACGGTACCGTAGGTCTGGATTTAGTTGGCCCACATTGCTTCTGCCCTAAGGCATCTGCCGCAAGGTATCCTGTGGACTTCGGATTGCTAATCAAGATATGGGGGCGCGGTTGATAGCAGATTTGCGACAATCCGGGGCTTATACCGATTCGGTATAGGCTCCGGTTATTTAAGTGCAAAAGCGGACGACCTCCACATATGCAGAAAAAAAGAGCAGACCGGCTCAGGATTTTCTTTAGAGACGGCTGTGAAAGGGGTTTAGCGTTCTAAAATTGCCAAACTCAAGCCGAAGGGTATCTGAAGTAGGGACCGGGGTTCTGATGCAGATATTTTAATAGCGGATTTTGGAGGTAAGATAAGGCAAAGCGCTCTTCGCAAAAACGCTGTTAAGGTTTTGGCAATTTACTTTGTTCAGCCTGTGTCGGCGGGTAATCCTTGAAGACCGACCACATCCCCGGTGTACCGGCATCCCAGGCATCTTTATTGAAAACCTTTTCCTTTTTCATATACGCAGTATGACCATCGTAAAAGGCTAAGTTGACCCCCTCGCTGTGACGATAAAGTGTTGGGCCGTCAGTGCCTACCTGTTTATAAGGTGTAATTGTATCGTGACCGAGAACATCCCATCCATCTTTGTAATTGGCCCCCCACCACCAAAGCCACCAGTCATTACTCTCTGTGAATATGAGCTCTCCGGAAGGACCGGGAACTGTAGTGTTCCTATGCCCGGCATAGCCGATGCCAAACCAGTCTGAAAAGTACCAGTCCGTCAGGTTGTAGCCGTAACTGAGCCAGGAGTCCCACGCGGAATCAGGTCTTTCCTTGATCGAAACCACGTCGCTTGGACAAAGAAACTCCCTCGGTGCGTCCCAGCCGGGGGCGGCATCGCCCTTCATGGCTTTATAACCCACCAGGTCTCTATAAAGCTGGTTGCCGGGCCAATAGCGATTGTCTCCCAGTGTTCTGTCCATGACTGGAACATACCAGCCGTCTGCTTCATCAGCATACATGGTATTGGCCAGACCCATTGTCCTGATGTTGTTACTGCAGACGATGCGTTTGCCGTGGTCCTTTGCTCTCATCAGGGCCGGCATCAGTATCGCCATCAATAATGCGACGATGGAAATGACTACCAAAAGCTCAATGAGTGTAAAACCCGACCCGTGAGAAAAATATCTTCTAACGGGGCCCGTTAGAAAACTCCGGTGTCGTTTCCGGACGTCTGTTTGGCTTCCCGCAAAGCGGGGTCCCTCCCCGTGTCTTTCGGGAATTCTTCCGCTTCTCCGATTGGAGGTTCTTATTTCTAATGGAGTAAAGCCTCTTATAATTCGCATGACAACCTACTCCCTGCAAAGTGTTTATACTGATATTCCCGTATAACCATGCACATCCCTGCTCAGCTATCACAATACATTGGGACTAAGAGCTTATCCGAATAACCGGGTCGTTATGAGGCCGAGCGAAAACTTGTCCGCCTATGGCGGAGTCCGAAGCCAAGGCGGCAGCCAAAAATGCTCGGAGGCGTGGTTTTCTCCACGTTGAGAACATTTTTGGCTGACAACGCAGGCATCGGGCTTTGCAGCCGGCCGCAATAGAGCGGGTTATTGGGATAGGCTCTAAGCCTGATATTTAATAATATAGCAAATCTGTCTTTAAAGGTCAAATATTCCGGCTGTTTCTAAAATTTATCAGCCTTTTTACGATACATCTCAAGACGTATTCGCCGTTTTAAATGGCCTCTTAGGCGATTTAATCACAATCATATCAAGAACAGATAAACACATTTCCAGGAGCCTGCTACAAAGAAAGTTACTACATTTTTGCATCAACAAATAAAAAAAACGGAATAATCCGGAATTTTTCCTTGTTTTTATGGCAATAATTTGGTATCTTATTGCTTGTAAACAATAGGCTTAGTGAGGAGTGGTAAGAGTGTTTTTTTATCATTTGTGAAATTTTTTCCCTCACAGAGTCTCTGATATACAGAAAAAGTGTTTTATAATTGAAAAAATTATCGTTTTTCAGGAGGTCATAAAATATGAAAAGATTTAAATCAAAGTTATTGTTGGTTTGCGTGCTGATGTTACTGCTCGGCACGGCAGATTATGCGAACGCCGGCATTGAGTACTGGATCCAGATCGGAGATTCGAACGACATTGGGTATTGGATCGAGTTCGATGATTCGGACGACATACCCTACTACGACAACTGCTATAATGCAAGGCCTATCGGTGACGTAGAGTACTTGTCCTTTGACACAACCAACGCGACATTCGATGGGCCCGGCTACTGTATGGAGAGCCCAAACCTCTGGTACACCTATACCGCTACTAAGACGGGCAACGTCACTGTCAGCCTCTGTAGGTCCGACTACGGGGACGTCGAGGACTACAACGACTTCGAGGACTTCGACACAAGGCTCGCCATCTATAGGGGAGGCAGTTGCCCTTCGAGCCAAAGTGACTTGATCGAATGCAATGACGACTTCTGTGGTTTTCAGTCAGAGATTACCTTTGCCGCAATCGCCGGAAGACAGTACCTGATTGAGGTTGGGGGATTTGACTCCATGACTGGTGTGGGTATGATGAGCATTCGTTCTGAGGGAGTACCTTCAACAAAGGCATCAGATCTCGGTGATGCACCGGACAGCACTAACAATTCCGGTGCGATCATGGCTGCATATCCCAAGGGAGGACCTTTGGGAGTTCGGGCCAGTTATCCCACCGTCTTCAACGATTACAGGAGTATCGGACCTTATGGGCCGGTTCACTTGAACCCTCTGGCAGTCGCTTACTTGGGCAGCACTATTACTAATGAAACCGAAGCTGACATAGGCATTGACCAGGATGGGGTGAATAACATCATTCCCCCTGGCAAACTATCAGACCTTGACCAGGGCGATGACGGTGTCATCTTCCCGCTCAATCTACCAAATTGTCGCTGGACCACATTTGACTATTTTGTCAACGTTATTAACCCAGGCACTAACCTTTGGGCCAATGTCTGGTTCGACTGGAACCGAGATGGTGACTGGGATGATACTCTTACTTGTTCCAGTTATCCCGCCCCGGAGTGGGCGGTACAGAATCAGTATCTTTACAATCTGTCAGCTGGATTACATCGAATCACCTCAAAGGCGTTCCTGCCCAATCATCCGAAGAATACTCCCGAGGAGATATGGATGCGGATTACTCTTTCTGAGAAGGCCTGGACGGGCGGCAGTAATCCCGGGACCAAAGGCAACGGCGGTTCCGGCCCACAGACGGGATACGAGTATGGCGAAACGGAAGATTACTACTTCACTCCGAAGACAAGCTACACGGCATGCGAGGATTATAACGGCGATGGTGTAATTAACCTTGCAGACTTGGATGCTTTCACTGCCGATTGGCTTGAGAACTGTCCGTAGTAACTTTGTGGAATATCTGATTTACGCAAACTAAGGCTGTGAGTGAAAATCACTCACAGCCTTTATTTTTTGCATGCCCGGCAAGGCGCACCTGCTTGGAGTTGAAATCCCCCTACAGGCCCGACAGCGGGAACTGCTTTCTAATTTGATACCAATGTGGTCATTTTACTTATATTTTCTCTATTGCTCTGTTGAAAACGTGGATTGTCATTCTGAGGCGAAGCCGAAGAATCTCATTTCTTGAGCCATAAAGAGATTCTTCACTCCGCTGCGCTCTGTTCAGAATGACAGTTTTTGTAGCTTTTCAACAGAGCATTTCTCTATGAAAATAAACATCCACCCATAATTAGAGCTACCTGCAGTTTAAAAAAATGATATTATTGTGAAGCCGGTAGGCAGAAACGTGTTTCTAAAAGTGTGAAATAGGAAATGCTGTGTAAAAGTGTTTGAAAGGTAGTGACTATGTCGGAGATATCATTCAACCGACGTGATTTTATGAAGAAGATGGGTCTAAGTGCGGCAGCCCTTACCCTTGCGGGATGCACAAGCAGCGATACCTCAGAAAACAGTCTCTTCCCTAAGAAACCTGTAGGCAAAAAACCTCCCAATATATTACTCATCGTCTCCGATGACCAGGGTTACAATGACCTCGGCTGCTATGGAAGCAACGAAGTGAAAACGCCCAACCTTGACCGGCTGGCAGCCGGTGGTGTCCGGCTGACAAACTTCTATGTAACCTGGCCGGCCTGCACGCCTTCACGCGGCAGTTTACTCACCGGCCGATACCCGCAACGCAACGGCACCTATGATATGTACCGCAACTACCTGGTCGATGTTGACCACCTTTATACACCGGATGAATACGTCGTCTCGCCCGAGATGATATTAGGGATGGACACCCGCGAAGTGCTGATTCCTCGCGTGCTGAAAAAGGCCGGCTATACCAGCGGCATCTTCGGCAAGTGGGACCTCGGGCAACTGCACCGCTTCCTGCCGCTCCAGCGGGGATTTAACGAGTTCTACGGTTTCACCAACACCGGCATCGACTACTGGACACACGAGCGATACGGAGTACACTCAATGCGGCGGGGCAACAAGCTGACCACCGAAGACAAAGGCACCTACGCCACGGATCTCTTCCGGCGAGAGGCACAGAATTTCATTAACAAGTATAAGGACAGGCCCTTTTTCTGCTACGTGCCGTTTAACGCCCCGCATGGCGCCTCCAACCTAAATCGTCCTCGGCCCGGCGTTCAGGCACCGCTGGAATACATACGCAGACACTATGGCGAGTATGACCCGAAAGATGCCAACACTAAAAAGGCCAGACGTATGCGATATATGGCCGCTGTAACCTATATGGATGAGGCTATTGGCCGGATGCTGGACACGCTGGATGAGCTGGGCCTGGCGGATAACACTATTGTCATCTTCTTCTCCGACAACGGTGGCTCCGGCACTGCGGATAACGGCCCGCTGCGCGGCCACAAAGGCGATATGTTCGAGGGCGGACTCCGCGTGCCGGCCATTTGCCGCTGGACGGGCGCTATCCCGGCTGGAACCGTCTGCGACGAATTCCTGACCTCTATGGAGATTTTCCCAATGCTCTGTAGCGCCGCAGGTATCAGCCCACCCAAAAGCGTACCCCTTGACGGCTTCGATATGACGGCTGTGCTGGCCGGCAGGCAAAAGTCGCCTCGAAACGAGATGTTCTGGCAGCGCCGCAGTAACAAGGCGGCACGCGTGGGAAATTTCAAATGGGTCGAATCGTCGCGTGGTTCGGGCCTGTTCGACCTTTCAAAAGATATCGGTGAAAAGAACGACCTTTCCAAACAAAAGCCGGAGGTACTGGCCAAAGTAAAGGCCCGCTTTGAGGCGTGGAAGAAACTTATGGCCGAGGCCGAGCCGAGAAGGCCCTTCCGCGACTTTTAACCGCTATTCACTGACCTTCAAATACATAGACTAATTTTGCTCTGAAAAAAACAATTGCAGAAAAAGTTGTAATTTCTATTGTCGTGCTTCCTTTTGATTTGGTACAATCACCCGGCGGATATGAACTTGTAAACGAGTATATTATTTTTCAGAAAGAGGTGCAGATATGATTCTTCCAAAAACCATACGTAAATTTTTAGCGGTACTCCGAGGCGGCGTCTCCCCTGTCATTATCTTCCTGTCGATAATGCTGGGTTTCTCGTTCGGCCTGGTTCCGGGCTGGTCCGGCCTTCACACAGTGCTGATAATCGTGGTGTTGGTATTGAATATACACACCGGCCTTTTCCTTTTGTCAGGCGCATTAGCCAAGTCTCTCTGCTTCGCAGCGGCACCGGTCCTGTATCATGTAGGTGCCTGGATTCAAAGTTATCTATCTTTTATATTGCGCTTGTTGGAATCAGTGCCGTTAATAGGAATGACCGATTTCAATAGATACTCTGTTGCCGGTGCAGTTGTCCTCGGTCCGGTTATAGGCGCTATCGCCGGACTGCTTATGGCCCGCTCTGTCATAGGCTTTCGCCGTAAGTTGTTAAAATTCGAAGATGGCTCTGATAAGTTCAAAAAATGGTATTCCAATCGCTGGGTGCGCATCTTAGACAGGCTGCTGATTGGCAAACGCACTAAAGATGCAAAGTCGCTCTTCACAACAAAGACAAAGTACGTCCGCAAAGCTGGAATCGCTTTGGCCGTTCTGGTCCTTGCCGCATCGGTGATAGCAACGACCTTAATCAAAGACAGCACAATTAAAGATTATGCCTCCGGCAAAATGACTCAGGCCAATGGAGCCGAAGTGAATCTCGAAAACCTCAATCTCTCTGCCCTGACAGGTTCCGTCTCAGCCTCGGGAATACAGGTTACTGACCCGGAGAATCCTGTTAACAATCAGCTTTCCATCGAAAAAGTCGCTGCTGATGCAAGTCTGTACAACTTGTCTCTGGGCAAACTTGTGATGGAGCAGGTGGAGGTCTCCAATATCAAATTTAACCAGAAACGCTCGACGCCGGGCAGTATTGCCGAACCTGATGCACGGGAAAAGCCTCCCATATTTGACCCGTGTGACTTTAAGCTCGAAAATATTGATTTTAACAAGCTCGATACATATATAAAAGATGCCAAAGCCCTTAAAGAAAAGCTGCAAAAACTCAGCAAGTGGCTGCCGAAGGCCGATGGCACAAAAACAGCGACTCAGCCTAAACAAATACCGCAAAAGTATCTTGATTACCTTCAAGCTCGGGCTATAGTGTCGGCCTCGCCTCGAATATTGGCTAAAAGAGCCATACTTGACAACGTTCAAATACCTTCACTGATTTTTGGCAACAGCAAAGTTCTGTTGACAAACCTGAACGATTCCCCACAGACGGCCAGGCTGCCCATCACATTCGAAATGAACTCACACGATACACCTGCCTCTATAAACGTAACAATCGACTACAGTTCGGAAGACCATGTCCCAAAGCTCTCCGGAAAGTTTGACAGTTTTGATTTGTCAAAAATACAAACAGGCCTTAGCAGCAACGCAGGCCTGATGTTCGAATCAGGCGTTGCTTCAGGTCAATTCAGCGGGACAGCAACGAATGAATCCCTTGACCTGACCATGGACATTGCCATCAGCAATTTCAAGGCTAAAGGTCAGGGAAAAGGAGTCTTGGGCTTAGGCTCCGATACAACTTCCCAGGCTTTCGATGCCTTAAAAGAGCTCAAAACGACAATCCGAATTGTCGGGCCTGTTACCGAACCACGTCTCGTATTTGATGTCAAGGGCCTCACGGATGAATTCAAAAAGGCCCTGGTCCAGGCGGGAAAAGAAAGACTTGCCAACGAAATTGACAGTCAGCTCGGAAAACAAATCGACGAAAAGCTGGGCGATAAAGTCCCTGAAGAGATTAAAGATGCCTTGAAGAAACCCGATGGTCTTCTCGAAGGACTCGGCGGGCTGCTGGGCGGTAAGAAAGAGGAAAAAAAGTAAGGACCAAATCGCACTTAAGCTGAGCAGTAAGGACTGGTAAAGAAATTAGGTTTCGTTTTGGCTCCAGCGAGGACAAGGCTGGCAAGGAAGCAAAACGCAGGCCTACTGGTTGGTAGTCCGAGTTTTGCTGACACCGCCAGCCGAAGCCGCAGCCAGCCAAAATTGGAAGA
>DATKYR010000154.1:0-35981 GCA_035528395.1 Sedimentisphaerales bacterium | reverse complement strand
GTCAGTGCCATAGAGATGGAGATTAGCGAGGACTGGGTTGTCGGCAAAAGATATTTTGATATGAACGTGGAAATGGAGAGCGAAAACGAATCTGCTGATTCAAAAGAAAAGAGAATTTACAGAAAAAATGTTGCTTAATCGGTCTGCCTATGGCTCGACCAAAGAAATAAATACACAATTAGTTAAGGCAAAAAAGAATCTAACCTAAATGCTCTCGACAAATGTAAGTCGAGGGCTTTTTTTTTAACAACGTTATTTTATTAGGAGTGCAAAAAAATGAAAGAAGAACTATTGACAGTTGGGCAAATCGCTGAGCGTCTGAGAGAACCGCCTGCAAGAGTGGCTTACATAATATCAAAATACCGACTCAAGCCAGTTAAGCGGGTGGGCATTATCAGGCTATTCGATGAGGAACAGATAAATGAAGTTAAGCGAGGTCTATATAATATTCAAATAAGGAGGACAACATGAAGAATAGATAAGAAATATAAGTCAAATTGATTGTTTTGTAGGCCACTGTAGGTGGCTTTTTTTATGCGCAAAAATACTGAATTGGTAAATTTTTTTAGGAGGGTAAAACACATGTTAAAACACAAATTATTAAATGCAAGTACAGTTGGTGAAATGCTTAGCCTTAGCAAAAGACAAATATTCAGGCTTAAAAGCTGTGGCAAAATCCCCGCACCCGTCAAGATTGGGGGAAGTGTACGCTGGATTGAGAGTGAAATCAATCAATGGATACAGGTTGGAGCACCGGACAGGGAAACTTGGGAAGCAATAAGGCAAATGAAGGAGAAATAATGAGAATGAGTATCTTGTATAAACATGCACAATGTACCCAATGTGCACAAGATGAAATTTTAGAATTTTGAGGAGGAAAACATGAATAATATCGAATTAATTTTTGAACCAACCGGCTCTAATAAAACAAAGGGCAAGCTGATTGCAAAACAGAATGGTGAGATATTGCACACAGATGTAATTGACATAGCAAAGGACAAATACCGTACTGCTTTTATAAAGGGATTAGAGAAGCTGGTTTCTGACCTGAATACAGACCAAGTGAGACAGTGGATGCTGGAAGAGGTTGGCCGTATTTCAAAGGAAGAGCCAACGTCCAGTTTGGACAAGAGTATTGAGTTGGATACATCACGTGTTGTAAGACCTCATCTTTTCCATATACCTGAAGTTTCTGGGTTGCTTGTTCCGACCACGAGACTGTCAGGCGGCGTGCTTAGTGGGAATTGGCTGTTGTGTATCCAGTGGGCAGATGGAAGGAGAGAATGCCGTGACCTGGAGCAATACTTAATACTTCCAAATGAGGAAAGACTGTGGTTTCATCCTATGCCTTCACGCCCTAATCCAACCATAAGCTCAGGTTGGTCATTAGATGGACGTGAAAAGTGGCTACAAGGCTATTCTCCTGAACCTATAGAAATTTACAACAAATTAATTGAATGCTTTTCCTACTTTCTTGACTTTCCCAAGGAAGAGGCAGGGGGACATTTGGATACATTGAGTCTTTGGACAATGCTAACCTATGCTTATCCAGCATGGCCAGCAGTACCTTATCTTTCTATTGGAGGTCCCCTTGGCAGTGGTAAAAGTCGAGTGTTCGATGTGCTAAACAAGATAGTATGCAGACCGCTTCCTTCGTCAAGTATGAGTGCTCCCTGTCTTTTCCGCACCCTTGACGGTCAGGGAGGAACGCTCCTTCTTGATGAGGCCGAGAGACTAAGGGAGAGAAGCTCTGAAACAGGTGAGTTACGTAACATATTGCTTAGCGGATACAAAAAAACAGGTGGCAGAGCTAATAGGCTGGAGAAGAGAAGTGACGATTCTTACCAACCGATGTCTTTTGACGTTTATGGGCCGAAAGCAATAGCAGGTATCAACGAGTTACCTCCCGCTCTGGCTTCCCGTTGCATCCGTATTGTTATGTTTAGGGCCAGCAAAGGCTCAGAAAAGCCACGACATCGTATAGATGAAAAAATAGAGGTCTTCAGAACACTATCTGATGACCTTCATGCCTTTTCGCTTAATAATGGGTCAAGCTTCTTAGAACTGGCCCAAGAGATGACCGTCTGTGAAGGAATGTTCGGCAGAGATATGGAAGTGTGGCAGCCAATACTTGCCCTGGCTATGTTAATAGAGGGTCAAGGAGCCAAGGGATTTGTTGATATGTTGAGAAGTCATGCCGATAGTGCTATTGAGAAAGTAAATGAAGATACCGTTCCGGTGGTAGATGAGATTGTACTACGCATAGTTGCAGAGTCATCCTCTAATGGTGAGAAACTCACAGCGGCTGAAATTCTTAGGAGAGCAAAGTACGATAACGAAATAACATTCAAGTTTTACAGTCCTCGTAAAATAGGAGAAATTTTGAAAGGGTATGGTATCAGAAGTAAGCCTAACGGTGGGAAGCGGTTGTTTCGGCCCTCATTGGAACAATTGGCTGCAATTGAAAAGAATTATGGACTTGACCTGGGCCTTAGTGGTCAACAGGAGCAAGAGGCAGAGCCAGTGCTGAGTCCTTGGGAGGATTTCTAACAAATCAAGATTAATTGGATGGCAACTAATGTTGTGTACGTTGTGTACATTGTGTACATTTATAGAGGACAATAGGGAGAATAAAAAATTAGAAAAAAGGGCAAATTAACAATTGTTAAGAGCATGACTATAGTGTATAATTGTCTTATGGCGAGGAAATGTAAAGATATTGAGCAGCAATTGAAGCAGGCATTGATAGAATCAACTATGAGGAATTCTGGAATAGCAAAGCTATCAGATTTGTCTGAAGCTCAACTAAGCTATTTTATCAACGACAAACGGTCTCTAACACTGCCTGCTGCTGCCAAACTTGCACAGGCTTTAGGATTAGAACTAAAGCCAATAAAGAAAGTGAGGGTGAAATAATGGCAAGTATTTTTAAACAAAGATACACAGTAGAAGGCAAAAACGGTAAGCGAATCCGAAAACAAACAAAGTGTTGGTACATTGATTTCAAGACTTCTGATGGTACAAGGAAACGAGTAAAAGGCTTCAAGGACAAAGCAGCAACTGCTCAATTAGCGGCTCAGTTGGAAAAAGAAGCAGAACAGGCACAGATAGGCATTGTTGATAAATACAAAGACCATCGGAGCAAACCGCTCTTGGAGCATTTGGAAGACTTCAAGCAGAACCTACTGGACAAGGGAAACACCAAAGACCACGCAAGGCTAACCAGTAATCGGATAAAGGCAATTCTTGAGGGCTGCAAGTTTACATTCTTTGCTGATGTATCTGCCTCTAAGACATTGAAGAATCTTGCTGAACGTAGGCGTCAAGGACTGAGCATAAAGAGTAGCAATGATTATCTGCAAGCCATAAAACAGTTTTGCCGCTGGCTCGTAGCTGATAGACGTATGCCGGACAATCCTCTGGCTTATCTCAAAGGTCAAAATCCTCAGACAGATGTTCGACATGAGCGAAGAGCATTGACCTGTAAAGAGTTAGAACCTTTCTTGAAATACACCCTAAAGGCGAAGAAACATCACAACCTTACGGGTAAAGAACGTTACATGCTTTACACTTTGGCTTTGACTACGGGATTTAGAGCTAAGGAATTAGCATCCCTGACATGGCGTTCGTTGGACTTGAATGATTCTAAGCCATCCATCACTGTTGTTGCAATATATGCAAAGAATAGGAGAGAGGTAACACTACCTCTTCGCAAAGACATAGCAGGGCGATTTAGACAGTGGTTTACTCAAGATGGTTTTTCCCAGCAGGATAAGATATTTCCGAAGTTCAATGAATCCAAAGGGGCAGAGATGCTGCGTAAAGACCTTGAAGCGGTTGGCATCCCATATCAAGATGATGCTGGGAGATATGCGGATTTCCACTCTTTGAGGCATAGTTTCGCAAGCATCCTACACCAAAGCGGAGTTTCACCCAAGGTTGCACAATCTCTGTTGAGACATAGCACGATTAGCTTGACGATGGACACTTATACTCATATCGGATTGTATGATGAAAGAGCGGCTATTGATTCACTGCAACCGTTGCCAGGTTTGGAAGGTGATGAGAGCGACCAGAACAAAGCAGCAGCTTTGAGAACGGGAACAGATAACTTGCCTGTGAAAACTGATAAAAGCACTTACAAACCAGCTTACAAAAAACTTGCAAAAAACACTTACTCTGATAGTCAGCAGCCGTCTTCAATTGGCAATGAGTATGAGAACGAAGGTGAAAGGATGAGTCAACTGCCGAGTAGTGCTAACCACCTATCAACAGGTCACTTAGACACTGATTCTGACAGAATGTCAGCAGATGGCATGACAAAAAAGAGCAATGGGCCGGGCAGGATTCGAACCTGCGTAGGCTTACGCCAACGGGTTTACAGCCCGTCCCCTTTAGCCTCTCGGGCACCGACCCATTTCAATTGAATATTTTCTATTGTCTATTTACTATTGAAACGGAATATTCAATATACAATAATCAATAATCAATAGTCAATAGTCAATAATCCAGTTCCATTGGGAAATATTTTTTGGCGTTGTTGAAGCTGATGTCCTCGACCATTTTTCCCAGCAGGTCCAAATCGTTCGGCAGCAGGCCTGCTTCGACGTCATTACCGAGCATATTGCAGAGTATTCTGCGGAAATATTCGTGCCTTGGATATGACAGAAAGCTCCGCGAATCCGTTAGCATGCCGACGAATCGGCTCAGCAGACCCATGTTCGAGAGCACGTTCATTTGTTCTTCCATACCGTCTTTTTGGTCGAGGAACCACCAAGCCGAGCCGTATTGCATCTTGCCGGGCACTGGGCCGTCCTGAAAGTTGCCGACCATTGTCGCACACAAGGCGTTGTCTCTCGGATTGAGATTGTAGAGAATCGTTTTGGGCAGTGTGTTGTTCGTGTCCAGCTGGTCGAGGAATTTTGAAAGCGGCTGGCTTATCTGCAAATCACCTATCGAATCGCATCCGATATCCGGGCCGATGGCTTTGAACATCCGCGTACTGTTATTTCTAAGCGCCCCTAAGTGGAGCTGCTGGACCCAGCCCGATTCGTAGTCTATCAGGGCGAATTCGAACATCATCGCTGATTTGAATTTGAGGCGCTGTGACAAATCCAAATCTTTGCCTGACCTTATCCTGTCAAATATCTTTTCGATTTCTTTTTCGGTATAATCCTCGGCGTAAGCGGTATCTAATCCATGGTCGGAGAGCCGGCAGCCGTTTTCGTGGAAATAGTCGTGGCGTTTGCGGATTGCTTCGATATACAAGTGGAAGTTGTCTATTTCCATATCGCAGAGTGTTTCGAGCTTGTCGATAAATACGTTCAGGTCTGTAATGTCCTCAACGGCCATTGCCTTGTCCGGCCGAAAGGCCGTGTGAACTTTGATTTCAAAGCCGTCGGCTCGAATTTTTTTATGATGCTCTAACGAATCGAGCGGCCCTTCAGTCGTGCAGACCAACTTGACGTTGGCTTTGCGCATTATGTTGCGGACGCTGAATTCCGGCGTCCTTAACATCTCGCTGCAGGTCTCGTAAATTTCCTTAGCGGTCTCGGGGCCTAATAGTTTGTCTTTTACGCCAAAGGGATTTTTCAATTCCAGATGCGTCCAGTGATAGAGCGGATTTCGGATACAGTATGGAACGGTTTGTGCCCATTTCTCGAACTTTTCATAATCATTTGCATCGCCGGTGATATATTTCTCTGCTATCCCGTTTGCCCTCATTGCCCGCCATTTGTAATGGTCCCCGTACAGCCAGGCCTGTGTAAGGTTCTCGAACCGATGGTCGGCGGCGATTTGGTCGGCCGGCAGATGGCAGTGATAGTCATAGATAGGCATCTTCTTTGCGTGCTCGTGATAGAGAATCTTGGCGGTTTCGGTTTGCAACAGGAAATCTTCCGTTAGAAATTGCTCGGCCATTTGTTCTCCTGGCGGTTATTGGATATTGCTGCTGGTTAATTACTCTGCTTTGTTTTGGTCATCCTGACCGGATGGCTTCTTAAGCTCGGGTTTTTTGAACTGTGCCATTTTTTGTGCCCAGTCGGTGATTTCGCTCTTGGTCTTCTTAAGGCGTTGTGACTCTTGTTTTGGCTGTTTCTTCTCTTCCTCACAGACCTTACGCATCCAATATGCGTATGCCACCCATCCGATTATCAAAGCCGGTATGGCGATTAGCATAAAGATTTTATACATAGTATATTTCCTTTATATTAACCGGTTATCCCCATAATTCTGGCCAATTTGGCATCGCCTGAAATAATACACGAATCGCCCGCCAAGGTCAACACGTTGCGTATAGCGTTCAGTGAATAGATTCACAAAGTCATAAATCTCGAAAATTTCTCTTTATGCTTAATATAAAAAAGGTATAATTTGTAAATCGGGTTGTCAGCGAGAATTAGAAGGAAAAAACAGCAGATGAAAAACGCTCAGCAGAATAATTGCGATGACGTTGTTGATTTGTTGGTAAAGAAATATTGGTCAGAATCTAAGAGCGAGCTTGATCAAAAAATCGCACAGATAGCCCAAGATTTCATTAATCGTCGTCTATTTAACAGCACAGCTCGGGTTAGTAAACAACTGCATGCTACTATCGAGTATGTAAACAAGTTAATAGGCTACATTATGGAATCACTGAAAAAGGACTTAGGACATATCCCTTTAAGCACTTTCAAAGACAAATTGCTAAGTGTGATGGAAAGAGAGTATGAAAAGTTAATCCCCAAAACCACCGCGTGGTTAGTTGAGGGCAATTTAGCCCAAAAAGGTATATTGGAACAGTATAAAAAGAGTATCACTGACGAAATGGGAAAGAGCAAGGAAAAAATAGAAATCCAATGTGCTATTTCTGAGAAAGAGAAGGTGGATGTTAAGAGTGATGGCGAAAAATGGTACCAAAATCGCACAATTCAAGCTGCATTGATAGGTTTGGGGGGCCTATTGTTCGTTTCTATTGTAGGCTGGTTAATTATTCTCTACGTTAATAAATCAGACGGCCGTTCAGATGTAGGCACAACGATCTCCACTGAGCCTGAAATAAGCGGAGATTTTTCTCCTGCGATTACAACTACCGGTTCCAATAGTCCTTCGATAGTAGATTACAACACTCCAGGATCAAAACAATTACATGCAGAATCCCCGCCTATAATCGGTAGAGGCGAAGAATTGATTCAACCGGAGGAAATAGAAGGAGATGTTAATCGACCGAAAATATCCCCTATTTTCAAGATTCCTGAAAGAACAATCGCCCCAGAGGAAACAGCAGGGGAAGTGAATGAGCCGAAAAAGTCAGAACTTATCAAGAGAAAAGAAAAGCAAATCGAACCAGAAGACAAATAAATTGAAAGGGGATAGCCTATGAATGTTACAAAAACAACCAGAATTCATTCTATAACGCTTGCTTTGAGTTTCCCATTGGTCTTAATGTTATTCGCGGCAGACGCTGAATGCGCACAAGCCGGCCAGAAACGCTCTGATGAACTATTGCTTGAAGTTATGGATTTGCACAGCGCGCTTGTAACCAACGAGATATTCCTTGCACAAGCTAAAATGTTGGGAGCATATCTTGAAGCCGCCCAGCCTTTGGAAGAGTCGAAAAAAATCAAGATTTATGTGAAAGTTTTGAATATACTCTCCAAAATCAAGACCTCTCCAATTGAGATTAAAGAAATCGCTGACGAGCCGGAAAGTGTTGCTGAGCAGAAACCTCTGGAGGAAGAAAAGCAGGAAGCAAAAAGCGTTTATGAACCAGGTGCAGCGCTCTTGGAGATCTTCAAAATTGATCCTGATAAGAATGAAATTCCGGATTTGCCCATTATTAGGACATATTGGAGACGTGACCTTGCCTATTCTGGCGCTTTTCTTCTCCCTGACCGTCTTTCAGAAATCGGCAAAAATTCCCCCTACGCCGCCAAGTTCTCATTTTACTACGAAGCCAAGAAATTGGGGCGGTATGGATTCACATTGGAACACTTTCCCCCCGGCTGGGATATTTTCCAACACGACGGGAATGTGTGTAAGTTGTCAATTGGAGGGGTTGAAATTATCGATGTTTCTCGTGAACCAGTGGTCCAGGGTGTTTGTAATCTTAAAAAAGGTTTTCATCGAGTTGAATTTTGGCTTGTTTCGAAGATTCCCTATTGGCAGGACATACCTGGAAGTCGAATGGCAAATTTTCAAGTGAAAGTTCTTCCTCCAGGCGCTTTTGACGCTGTGCCAATCACAAAGGATATGATGCTCCTGAAGAAGGAATAGATTCCATCTTTCGAAGGAATGGCATTTATACCGTGTATGTGAAAGCGGGGGTTTCTTCGCCTTGCCCGGTCCAGTTCGTGTAAAAGAATTCGCTGGTAGGAGTCCTTGGGCTTTTCGAGAGCTGCGCAGGTTATGTACCCAAAATGCTTTTGAGGCCTCTGACGAGTCGGCCGATGCCCTCGGTGGCAGTTTTTTTCTGGAGCGCTCCATAAGCGACCCGCAGGTAACATTTATCCTCCATCCCGAAGGTCATCCCCGGGATAACAGCTACTTTGTGCTCTTCAATCAACTGTTTTACAAGTTTCATCGGGTCCAGGTCTTCATGCACTCGCAGCAGAAAATAGAACGCTCCATCGGCGCGAGGGACGGTTACTAAATCTCTGATGCTGTTCAATTCATTCAGGAATATCTCGCGGACCTCGATAGTCATCCGCAGCTTTTGGCGGCAGTAGTCCGCCCCGGCCCGCATTGCTCCGACCGCCGCCCACTGCGAGATTACCGGTGCACAAATCAAAATCGTGTCCTGAATCTTCCTGATGGGCATATATAGATGCTCCGGTATCACCATCCAGCCGATGCGCCAGCTTGCAAAGCCGTAGGCTTTGGATAGGGAAAACAGCGAGATAGTATATTCGGCGCAGCCGGCAATCGAGCCGGGCGAAAAGTGCCTGGCGCCATCATAAGTGAAATATTCATAGGCTTCATCGCTGATGTGGTATATGCCGTTGTCCCGGCAAAGTTTGTTGACTTTCCGAAGGTCCGATTCGCGGTACACCGCCCCGGTCGGATTGTTCGGTGAGATAGTGACAATGGCGCGCGTTCTCTCGGTAATCGCGGCGGCAATTGCATCTGCCTGCAATTGATAATCGTCGTCGGTCGGCACACAGACGGCCTTACAGTCGGCGATGGCGACAGCCATTTCGTGATTGAAGTAGTAAGGCAGTTGGATAATAATCTCATCGCCGGGGTCGGTAATTGCAAGGACTGCGTTGACAAAGCCCATATTAGCCCCGGCGGTCACGACAATTCGGCTGCCCTCTGTGGAAATATTATTTTCTGTTGTAAGTTTTGTTTGAATCGCCTCGAGTAGTTCGGGGATACCTTGCACGAGTCTATACTTGTGATTTTCCGCATCGGCCAAAAATGTTTCAATTGCCCCGATGGCTTCCGGCGGCGGGCCATAATAGGCAACACCCTGGCCGAGCGAAATTGTGCCGGGATTAGCACGAATCAGTTCCCCGACCACAGGGATGATCGGCGACTGTACAGACTGCATCCGGAAACTGTTGTACATCAATTGTTGTCCCCACCGTCAAGCAATATATGTTGAAGCTGCAGTTTCTCCGCCTCGGCCGGTCCAGTTCGTGTGGAAGAATTCGCCGCGCGGCTTGTCGACACGTTCGTAAGTATGGGCGCCGAAATAATCGCGCTGGGCCTGTAATAGATTGGCCGGCAGACGCTCGTGGCGATAACCGTCGTAGAAGCTCAAGGCCGAGCTCGTGGCCGGCATCGGAATACCCATCTCGACAGCCGTGGTAACGACGCGCCGCCAGGCGGGTTGCGCTTTTTCGACGGCATCCTTAAAGAACGGGTCCAGAAGCAGGTTGGTCAAGTTCGGATTTTTATCGAAGGCCTTTTTGATTTTGCCTAAGAAGACCGAGCGGATTATGCAGCCGCCACGCCACATCAGGGCGATACCGCCATAGTTTAAATTCCAGTTATTCTCAGTGGCGGCGGCGCGCATAAGTTGATAGCCCTGGGCGTAGCTGATGATTTTTGCTGCGTAAAGTGCCTGACGCAAATCGTTGATGAAGGCCTTTTTATCTCCGCTGAATTTCGGCTTCGGACCGGACAGAACTTTGGATGCAGCAACGCGTTCTTCTTTTAGAGCCGACAGGCAGCGAGCAAAGACGGCCTCCCCGATAAGCGTTAAAGGCTGGCCGAGGTTTAGAGACTCGATTGCTGTCCACTTGCCTGTGCCCTTCTGGCCGGCGGTGTCGAGGATAAGGTCGATAACCTCATTGCCGTCCTCGTCTTTGTAAGCAAGAATGTCCCGCGTGATTTCGATAAGGTACGAGTTTAGTTCGCCTTCGTTCCATTCGGCTAAACACTCGTGCATCTCATCGTTGGTCATTCCAAGGCCTTCGCCCATCATCTGGTAGGTCTCGCATATCATTTGCATATCGCCGTATTCGATACCGTTGTGTACCATTTTCACGAAATGTCCGGCCCCATTCTCGCCGACCCAGTCACAGCACGGCTCGCCGTCGTCTGTCTTTGCGCAAATAGCCTGGAATATGGGTTTGACGTGCTCCCAGGCGGGCGGTGAGCCGCCCGGCATTATCGATGGCCCTAACAGTGCGCCTTCTTCACCGCCGGATACGCCCGTGCCGATATAGAGTTTGCCCTGGCTCTCAACGTATGCCGTGCGCCGCATAGTGTCGGGGAAATGCGAGTTACCGCCGTCAATGATAATATCTCCGTCTTCGAGATGCGGAAGCAATTTTTCGATGAAGGCGTCCACCGCCTCGCCGGCTTTGACCATCAGCATAATCTTGCGGGGCCTCTTTAGGTTTTCGACAAGCTCTTCAATGGAATGACAACCGACGATTTTTTTGCCCTTTGCTCGGCCGTTGATAAAGTCGTCCACCTTCGATACGGTACGGTTGAAGCAGGCCACTGTAAAGCCCTTGCTTTCCATGTTCAGGATTAGATTTTCACCCATTACTGCCAGACCTATAAGGCCCATATCTGCTTTTGCCATTTTGTTTTTACTCCTTTTTTAGTTCACTTTGCTATTTTAAGACTACTTAAAGACACAAATGTCATTCTGAGCGCAGCGAAGAATCTCTTATTTAAGCCGACCAGACCCTTCGCGGAGTTTATCCTGAGCGAAGCGAATGGGCTCAGGGTGACCGTTCTCATATAGTTTCTTGTTGACTATTGCTTTGGAATAGTCGGTATATATCCATTGCTCAAACGGTGAAGTACTTCACCCGCATGGTGCACTAATAAAACGCCTTGGTCTTCTTTATTTTCATAGTCAGCTATGTTTACCTCATCAGGATTCATATAACCGAGATTTACCTTTTCGCAGCGCTGTTTGTCGATGCCGGTGGCCAGCACGACGTTAACCCGCGGCTTTTCGACGCCGTCAATATAAGTACCTATGCCCTTCAAATGAGTGGAGTGGGCGATAATCCCTCTGGGGATACCCTTGAACTTCTCCATGCGTTTGAGGAAATAGTCGCGGGTATGATAACCAATTTTATCGAGCCATTTGCCGTGGGTATAGGATATCTCCGTAATGTGCGGTGCATAAATAATCAATGTCCCGCCGTCGGCGAGTATCGGCTCAAGTTTATACATCACTTTGGCGGCCGTCCAGATATCATCGTACATTTCCGGGGCGATGCCAAGAATCGTGTTGTATGGTTTGTCTTTGTACGTGATGTGTACCTGCTCCGACAGGTCCGCAGCCTTTTCCCAGGCTTCAATCACGTCCCCGATAAAGATTCCCTTAAGTTCGTTCTCGAGCGCCACAATGGCGAAAAGTTTGTGCGGCATTTTTATAAGCGAGGCTGCCTTTTCAACAACTTCTCGTGTCGGCGTCCATTTGTTGCCGTTTATAGCGGGGTTTGTTATAACGGCACTCAGCCAGTGAAAAAAATGAATAATATCGTCGCCGGAAATACCGGGAAAGATATATTTATGCCCGCCGGAAAAACCGACAACCTCGTGTGGAAATACCGGGCCCACGATAAAAAACTCATCATATTCGAAAATCAGCTTGTTAATGGCCACATCAACTTCTTCACGAAACAGACCACCGCTTATTTCCTCGATTTCATCGGCAGTGATTCGGCCGATGGAAGTAAATGTCTCGGCCTTTTCCCATTCGTGGTTGAAGAACTTTACCGATTCGTATTTACTCTTGCGCTCATCCGCTGTCATACAAAGTCTGGTACAGATTTGTTCTTCGCTCAAAGGTTGATGTGTTCCGAGTGCAACCAGACAATCAACGGCCTTTGCCTTTTGCTCCAGACAGTCATAAATGATTTTAAAGATATCGCCTATAGGCCCCGAACGGGTATTGTCGGGAATTATCAGCAGAATCCGTTTGCCTGTGTAGTCGTTTTGCGCAAAGAATTCGGCAATCGCCTCGCCCGCCTGACTGTTGTCAACAGAACCATCTTTATTTTGTCGTTCAATTACCATTTCTCATCCTGCTTATTGCGCGAAAAGTGAAAAGCCTTTGGCCTGTAATTCAACAGATTTTATATCCTAACTTTTTTCACGCAATATAATATATTTTTTTAGTTTTCTTCGGGCGGTATTTCAAGCAAATATTCAGCGAATTCCCGCCCTTTTTTATTATTGACCTTTCATTTTTCATAAATCGGGACGGCTCGCGCAGAATCCCAGGGTCAACCCGCCGTCCACAGTGATACTGGCACCCGTCAGGTAGTCGCACCGGTTCGAGCTCAGGAAAGTAACGAGGTGGGCTATTTCTTCAGTTGTGCCGATTCTGCCTGCAGGGATGGAGGTCAGGAATTTTTCCTGTCTGTCCAGGGGGGTCAATTCGGTTGCGATGGCGCCGGCCACAATGGAATTAACCTGAATATTGTATTCCGCCAATTCCAGGGCCAGAGACTTTGTCAGGATTTCCAGAGCGCCCTTTGAGGCACTGTAGTGGGCATAGTATCGCCTGGCGTCATAGGCATGAACGGAGCTGATATTAATAATCTTTCCACCCTTATTGTTGGTACTCATCATTTTGCCGGCATGTTGAGAACACAAAAAAGGCGCCCTGAGATTAACCGAAAGCACGTGGTCCCAATCCTCTTGCTTAAGCTCCAGGATAGGACTGGGATTCTGTGTGGCCGCATTGTTGACGAGTATATCAAGTCCGCCGAAGGTCTTCTTTATCTGTGAGAACATTTTGTCAATCGCTGTGGGCTCTGACAACTCCGCTGCGACCAGGATGGAGTCCTTACTTAGCTTTTTGACATCTTCGAAAGACCCGCGAAGGGCGTCAGAGTCTCGTGAGCCGTGAACAATCACTTTGCATCCATTGCGGGCAAGTTCAAGAGCGATAGTCTTGCCGATGCCTCGGCTTGACCCTGTAACCAGCGCAACTTTACCTTCTAATTCCATCTTTTGTCTCCCAGGGGAAAATGAATAGAACCGGCGTGCTCCATTATCAGGTAACGAAGATTGTGCTTATCAGCTGTCCGGCGAAATTCATTTATGTCGGCGGTATTGATAGCGAACATATCATAGTGCATCGGTATGGTCAGGCCGGCGTTGATATCAAGGGCGAATCGGATTGCCTCCTCACAGGTGAAATTCCCTTCGAGATCGAGCCTGTGTCTGATCTCGTCTCTGCCGTTGATGGGTAGAAAAGCGAGGTCAATTTTGTGTTTTTTAAGGCGTTCGACCTGTCCGTGGTATGGAATCGTATCGCCGGCGTGGAACACCGTAATGCCGTCGATATTGATTACATAACTGAGGTAGGGATAGCCCTTTTCGGGATGCTTATCGAATTCTTCGTGTTTGGCTGGAACAGCGTAAATATGTATTTCCTTCAGGTTCAGCTCATCGTCGCCTTTCATCGTGTGAATTCTCTCATCATCAATTCCGAAGCTCCGCATCGTATCACGGGCACATTCAGGCACGATGAAATCAGCGCGGGGCGACTGAGCGGCAATGATTGGGATGCTCTCAGGGTCGATGTGGTCGGCGTGGTCATGGGTGCAGAACACAATGTCGGCGTGGTTGACGTCTTCGGGTTTCATCGGCGCCGGCTTGATACGCACATGCTCGTTGGGTTTGCCTCTGGTTGTCTTTTCTGCGTGGGTGCTCAGGTAAGGGTCGATATACATAATTTGCCCGGGCGACTTGAAGACAAATCCTTCCTGGCCTATCCACCAGATTTGAAGGCCGCCAGGTTCGACCTGTGTTGTGTTGATTTCCTTGACTAATGCGTTCATAACTGACAGTCGATAATTACCTTGACCGCTCCGGTTTTGCTCTTATTACAGGCCACCTCGAAGGCCTTTACGGCATCGGACAGCTCGAAGTGGTGCGTAATTAGCGGGTCCACATTTACCTGTCCGGCTGATACTAATTCGATGACCCGTGGAAAGTCCGTGTACATAGCGTTTGAGGACGTTCTTATCGTCCGTTCTCCGCTGAGCAGCAGTGATGGAAAGCTAAGCTCATCTTCCTTCGTTGCCATCAGGACCAGCGTCCCGCCTTTTTTGAGGATTTTCAGTGATTCGAGGATACTTGCCGATGTGCCGATTGTGTTAAAGGCAAGATTAACACCCTGGGAATTTGTTTGTTCCATAACAAGGTCGTAGAGGCTCTTCGAGGCGCTGCTGAGATTCAGAGGATAATCGACACCGACTTTTTCAGCGATAGTAACATTCTCGGCGGCAATATCGGTAATGAAGGTCCGAGTCGCTCCATAAACCTTGACAAGCTGTGCTATCAGCAGGCCGATGGGACCGGCCCCTAAAATGGCAGCTTTATCCAGCGGCTTTGGCTGGCCTACATCCACGGCGTGAATAGCGGCAATCAGAGGATCAAAGAACGTGGCCTGGTCAGCGGTTACGTTTTCGGGCAGTTCGAAGAGCTGACTGGCGAACGCAGGGCAAAACTCCGCCATCCCGCCGGGATAGAAATCCATTTTGCCCCACCCTTGTCCGTGGCCGAGGTGTTTTGTGTAGTCGCACAGATTTTCCTGCCCGTTTCGGCAAAAGTTACATCGGCCGCAGGTAATAAAAGTATTAACGCCGACACGCCTGGCGAGCAGATGAGTATCGGATTTGTCGAAGACCTCGTGGACAACGCCTGTGAGCTCATGTCCGAGGATGATGTTCGGCGGGTTGTCGATATGACGGCCGAGTGTCTGTTTGCTCCAGGGGTTCTCGCCGTGGAAGTAACGAACGTCACTGCCGCAGATACCGCATTTGGAGACCTTGATTAGCACCTGTCCGGCTGAAAGCTGCGGCTTTGGCACGTCCATCACTTCGATTTGCTCCGGAGACCTTAAAACGAGCGCTTTCACTTAATAATTCCTTCTTTTTCTTTCCAGGACAACGCTAAGTGATAAAATCGGGTCATAGTGGTCTGTGACATATGATTTGAGGACTTGCCATTCCTGCGAAACCTGTCCTGAGCAAAAAAAGCCTGCCCTGAGCCCAGCCAAAGGGTCGAAGGAGCGGGAATCCATTTCCTAACCACTATTCACTATTATTATTTTTCCCACGGTGGTAATTCCGGCAGGTATGCGTTAAATTCTGCTATTAATTTTTTCTCGTAGTCGCCGGAATATTCCCCCTTGATGAATTTATCGAAGGCCTCGTCGTGGAACCGCTTCCACGATTGAATTTCATCGCCGGGGTTAATTGGATAAAACAGGGCATTATTGACCTTGGCGGCCTTCATATCACCCGGTGCATCGCCGACCATCAGAACATGGTTCTTTCCATATCGACCCTTCGTGGCGTACTCAAGGTGCTGAGCTTTTGTTCCCATCTCCTGCCCGGCTATTACCTCTACGTATTTGGCAATGTCGTGTTCTTCCCACTCGCGGGCAAGCGCCTCGCAGGGCGTTGCCGAAACAACGATTACGTCCGCCAACGGCTGGATTTTCTCTAAGCTCTCCCGAACAAACGGAAACGGCGGCATGCCCTTGACGGTTTCTCCGATGGCCCAGTTTACCCGTTCGCTCCAGGCAAGCGCATGTTCCAGCTCGCGTTTGGCCTCCGGGTCTGTGGCCTGCTCAATCGCCTGCCTTAAACCATCGTTGCTTAGCAGGCTATTAGGGTCATCGACCCAGGCAAAGTAATGCGGGTATTGTGGAACCTTGAAGCTTCTGGTCTTGGTCATCGGATGATTAGGCAGCAGCTCCGATATGATGCGCTTGGCTGTTTTGTGTCGGTTGCCGCCGCGCGTTCTGGAAAACAAATCGGCAAAGTCCTTACATTCACGCGCCGCCTGAGCTACCGGCTGCAGGCCGAAATAGGCAATCAGCCACGGACAGAAACATTCCCGTTGCTTAATTCCCATCGTATCGAATGCACAGCCGTCCGAATCAATCCCTACGAAAAACTTGTATTTCGGCTTAAAATCCTTTAATGGTTGAGCCGGATCAACATCAGCCATTTTATTCTCCTGTATCGTTTTTTAGTATTATTTGTTGTTTTACGCATTACGCAATACGCGAGCTTGTCCTGAGCGTAGCCGAAGGGACGCATCACGAATTAGACTCCGCTAAAAGCCGAGAATCCACCGTCAACAGGGACAACAACGCCCGTTACGAATTTCGCTGCATCGCTCAGCAGCCACATGACCGTTCCAATCAGCTCCTCCGGCTCACCGAATCTGCCCATTGGTGTATGGTCGATAATTGTACTGCCGCGCGCGGTCAGCTCACCGGTTTTTTCATCGGTCAGGAGGAACCGGTTTTGTTCGGTCAGAAAAAACCCCGGCGCAATCGCGTTTACGCGAATATCTTTGGAGTAGTTCTGACAAACGTGCACCGCTAACCACTGTGTGAAGTTGCTCACTGCTGCTTTGGCTGCTGAGTATGCGGGTATTTTAGTCAGAGGTCGAAAAGCGTTCATGCTGGAAACATTCAATATTATACCGGCGCCGTTTTCAGCCATCTCTTTGCCGAAAACCTGCGTTGGTAGTAAGGTACCGAGAAAATTAAGGTCGAAAACAAACCGGATGGCCTCGCTCGGCAAATCAAAAAAAGATAAATCCGGCGAAGTGGTGGCTTCTTTTTTGTTCCCGCCCGCCCCGTTAATCAGTATGTCGATTTTGCCTAATTCGGATGTGATTTTTTCGTGGGCACTCTTCAGACTTTTTTTGTCTAATACGTTACATTTGACTGCAATAGCCCGGCCGCCGCTGGATTTGATTTCATCGGCAACCTTTTCTGCGGCGGTTTCGATTAAATCCAGAACTGCGATTTTCGCGCCTGCCTCACCCAGCGCCTTGGCTATTGTCCCGCAAAGAACACCTCCGCCTCCGGTAATTGCGATTACTTTACCTTTAATGTCAAACAGTTTTGTCATCTTTGTCCTTTCTCGTGGATGTGGTTACTCATTCACTCATCCACACATTCACTCATCCACGCATTCTCTCTTATAATTTGTAGGGTGGGCTTTAGCCCACCAAAAAAACTACCCGCATCATCTCGGTGGGGCATCCATTCTCCGTAGCAGAGCTACTGCGAAGGACGAAAGCCCCACCCTACATATATTTTGGCAGTTTTTTCTCTAACGGTTTACGTTCGAACCTCATAAACACAGGCAGGCCGTCCTCATCGATTCTTATGGGTGCTTCGCCCTGTAACAGAGGCCGAATGTAATCACGCATCGCATCGGTGATATGGTTGCCCTTATCGTTTATAAACTCAGCCGGCACTTTCTTTTCGCCGTTAGCCACATCCCTCAGCTCTGCAAGCCCTGTTGTGCACTTGTATTGTGGACCTTCTTCGCGGACCAGAGTTACCATTTTGCCGTTTACACCTTCGATGGCATGCTTTACCGCCATCTGCCCGCACATATAGGCCTCATTCACATCGGCCAGAGAGGCAAAGTGCATGGCGCTTCGCTGGTTGGTGCCCAGCTTATTGAAGCGGGCCTTTATACCAACTTCCTTTTCTATCACGGCTTTAAGCATCTCAGCGACACCGCCAAGCTGAACGTGCCCGAAACTGTCTTTACTGAATGTGCCTTTGTCTGCCGTTACATAATCTCCGTTTTCATCTTTGAGTCCTTCGCCCGCGACGATAAAGACCCTGCCTAACCGTTCTAATACTTCCTTGACATCACTGATGAGCTTATCGAAGGAAAAGGCCGCTTCCGGCATATACACAAGATGCGGTGCATCTTCCGGACATCGAGCGGCAAGACCCGTTGCCGCCGCTATCCAGCCGGCGTTTCTTCCCATCACCTCTAAAATTGTGCAGGTATCCGTCGTATAGAGTGCCTCGGTATCTTTACCGGCCTCGGCCGCACAGGTCGCGACGTATTTTGCCACGCTTGGATAACCCGGACAGTGGTCGGTAAAGGCCAGGTCATTATCGACCGTTTTGGGAATACCCATACAAACCAGTTCATAACCGGCATCTGCGGCTAACTTGTTGACCTTGTCCGCGGTATCCATCGAGTCATTACCGCCTGCATAGAAAAAGTAACGAATATTGTGGGCCTTAAATACGTCGAGCACTCTCTCGAAGTCCGCTTTGGATTCTTCGAGCGATTTTAGCTTATATCTGCACGAACCCATGGCTGCCGCCGGCGTTTGCTTTAACGCCTCGATGGCCTCGGATTTTTCAGCCGAGATATCGAACAAATCTTCCTTAAGCACCCCTAATATGCCGTTCGTTGCCCCTATTACACTTCCGATTTTACCGGATTTCATCGCTTCCTGTATTACACCGCAGGCACTCGAGTTAATTACCGCCGTCGGGCCTCCTGACTGTGCCACAATAGCATTAGGTTTTGAATCCATTGTAACTACTCCATCACAAGTTTTCTGAGATATTGATTAAATCACCCATTTTTGGCAGAATATACAAAAGGCCGGTTACGATTTCAACTGTTTTTAATTTTGAACTTAAACCGCCAGGCTAAAAGCTGGCAGCTAACATTAAAAGGCCAATTTTATGTCTGAAAATGCGAACGACAAATGCAAGAGGGTTCCCGCCTTGCGGGGTCCCAGGATTGCCTGTCGTCTCGAAGTGCTGCCCGGCGAAAGGATTCTCGACAAGCTCACCAATGCGGCCAAGTTTGGCTTTGATGCAGTATCGCTGCCGGGCAGGTTCTTAAATGATTACCTTGACGAGCTGCGGGGATGCCTGGCCGATAGTCCTTTACCGTTTGTCTCGATGTCTCTGGGATTTTCAGGCTCACTGCTCAGTCCCCACAAAAAAGTTCGGGAACAGTGTCGAGACAGTTTCCTGAAATTATTTGATATTTGCGCGGAATTGCAAGTGGCTTGTGTCAATGTCCCGCCGGTGCTCATTGAGGATAATCCGGACCGAATCACCGACCCCGGCCCTTACGCCTCGGTTGAACAGGCCCAGGATGCTCTGCTCATTGAGCAGTTGCCCGCCCTAGGCGACCAGGCGCAGAAAAGGGGGCTGATGTTTCTGCTTGAGCCGGTTAATCGATATGAGTCGGAATACCTTAACAACGTGCCTCATGCGGCTGAACTTTGTGAAACTCTGAACCATGACCATATCGGGCTTACCTGTGATTTCTTTCACATGCAGCTCGAAGAGCTAAGCATACCGCAATCGCTCTCCAAAGCCGGCAGGTGGATTAAGCACGTACATGTTGCTGAAAATACTAGGGTCGAGCCGGGCCCCGGTTCATTGAATTTTACGCCCGGCTTTCAAACGCTCAAAGAGATGGGGTACAGCGGATTCATCGAATTGGAGTGCCGCAGGCTCTCCGGCCCGGCGCAGAAAGTCCTCCCTAAATCCGTCGAATATCTCCGCAGATTGTGGAAACAAGCCTAAAATATCAGAATCGGAAACTGTAGGGGTGGTTCAAGAACCGCCCACTACCTACTTTGAGATTTGTCAATGGCCACTTTGATTTTGCTGATGACCGCTCTTTACAAGCCCGGCAGTGATTAGTATCATAACCAACGGTAATGCCGATGTAGCTCAATGGTAGAGCACAGCTTTCGTAAAGCTGGGGTTGAGGGTCCGACTCCCTCCATCGGCTTTGTGAATCTAAAGGAAAAGTATAATTCGCTCCAAAAAATCATCAAGGAGCTGGGTAAAGTCGTTGTGGCGTACTCCGGCGGTGTGGACAGTACATTTCTTCTGAAGGCGGCTGTCGATACACTTGGGGCTGAAAACGTCCTGGCCTGTATTAGTGCCGGCGTTGCCGAGCCTTCGAATCAGCTTGCCCGTGCTCAAAAACTTGCCGGCCAGATAGGCGCCCGCCTGCAAGTCATTGATACCGATGAGCTATCCGACCCGAACTTCACCGCCAATAAAGCCGACCGCTGTTTCCACTGCAAATCACATATTTGCAAAATCCTGTTAGACCTCGCGAAAGAGCAGGGTTTTGACCACGTTATCTTCGGCACAAACTATAACGACCTCGACGACTTTCGCCCGGGCAACCGCGCAATGAAGGTCTTCGGTATCCGCTCACCGTTGGCCGAGGCACAGCTTACAAAAGACGAAATTCGCCAGCTAAGCAGAAAGCTAAACCTCCTCACCGCTGATTTACCTTCGTCTCCCTGTCTGGCCTCCCGAATAAGCTATGGCCTGGAAGTTACTGAGCAAAGACTAAAACAAATCGACCAGGCTGAAGAGTTTCTGCGAAGTCTTGGTCTGGTGGAATTTCGCGTTCGACATCACGACACTATTGTTCGCATTGAAGTTGATCCGCAGGATATCCAAAAGGTGATAACAGAGCCGCTTCGCTCACAAATAGTGAAAGAATTAAAATCCCTCGGCTTCAAGTTCGTAACCGTTGACATGCAGGGATTCCGCTCCGGCTCGCTGAACGAACCGCTCTCAGAAGACGAAAAGCGAAAGAGTCTTTAGCTAAGCAGGCTCAGGAATTTTAAAACCAAATTTACAAGTTGAGGAGCAAGCTATGTATTACAGAAAAATTTCCATTGTGACGAAAGCATTTATACCATTAGCTGTTCTTTTCGGTTTATGGATGCTTTTCAATTTATGTTCCTGTCGGGACCTCGCAGGTGCCGATTTAAACCGGACCCGAGCAGACGCTCTGGAGTTACGCGTGATGAGTTTCAATATCCGCTACGGCTCCGCTGATGATGGCGAAAATCACTGGAATAACCGCCGGGAAATGGTTTTTGACGTCCTTCGCGACCATCGACCCGATATTGTGGGTTTGCAGGAGGCTCTGGATTTCCAGATTGCCGAAATCCGCAAAGCACTTGCCAAGTACGGCCGGATAGGTGTTGCCCGTGAAGATGGTAAAACCGAAGGTGAATACTCCGCCCTGCTCTATCGGCTCGACCGTTTTGACGTGGACGAATCGGGAACCTTCTGGTTTTCCAATACTCCGGAAGTCCCCGGCTCAAATCATTGGGGCAATGCCTGTGTCCGAATCTGCACCTGGGCAAGATTTGTCGAAAAGAAATCGGGTAAGGCTTTTTATGCCTTTAATCTTCATTTGGACCATGTTTCCCAGCCGTCCAGAGAAAAAAGTGCCGTCCTGCTGGCTCAGCGCATTCACAATAGAAAACGCATGGACCCGTTTGTCCTAACAGGCGATTTCAACGCTGGCGAAAGCAATCCGCTTGTAATGTATCTAAAAGGCAAAACCACACTCAGCGGGGCAGATGGGCGCGAATCCGACAATCCTGTTCCAATGGTCGATACATTTCGCGTGCTGCATCCGGATGCCAAAAACGTCAGAACCGCTCATGAGTTTAAGGCAAACCGCCGGGGCAATAAGATTGATTATATTTTTACGCCGCCTGGTGTAAAAGTTCTCGAAGCGGAAATCCTTTACGACAACGTCGATGGGCGTTACCCTTCCGACCACTTCCCGGTTACCGCTACGCTTCATCTGCCGGTACTAAGGTAATTAATATCGAAAATATGCGATAAAAAAAGATTGTTTGAGCCAAAAAGCAATACTGCCGTCGGTTTTTCAGCGGACCATCCTGATTGCCTTTTTCTCCTCGAACAGATTACGATAATTTGCAGGATGATATAGTTTGAATTCTATGGCCCTAATGTATTCTTCGGGACCGCAATGGCGGACATTTTCAATCAGCGAAGATATCTGCTTTTGCGAACGAAAAGCTGAGATTGCCTTGAGTTTATTTTCCAGGTATGACATAGGCGTGCGCATTCGCAGCGTCGGAGGTAAGGCGAAATCGCAATAAACAGCAAATGTGTTGACGTAAGGCACCCTGCTTAAAGGCTTACCCAGTTCAGGCCAGATATTGCCCGCCGCGTGGAACAAACTGATAAGGAATTCTTCGTAAATGATACGATGGTCGGGGTGCAAATCATTGCTTGTAGGCAAAAAACACTGCGTCGGCTTTATCTTTCGCAGTTGATAAGTGAAGGCATTTTGCAGTCCTGTAAAACCCTTGAGTGCCAGAGGGGCATTCGGCCCAACAGGTTCTCTGCCGCGGTAATTGTTTAGCTGACAATCCGGAAAGCCAAGCCAGATAATGTTTTTCTTTGGTACACCTAAGCTTTGATAGCATTCGAAACTTTCATTTCGCCTGATTTCAGCAATGCTGTCTTTTTCGTCAACACTGCAATAGCCCATACTGCCGTCGGTAACGATTAGTATATGCACCGGAACATTTTCCCGTTTAGCTAATTGGATAAGCAGGCCCGCTCCCAGTGCCGCATCGTCATCGTGAGGGCTTATCATTAGAAAACGCCCCTTATTACCTTCCCAGTGTTGTGAGACGCTGGCAAGGTAAGAGCCTACCCTTCGTTCGTTTCCTACTAACCGTACAAATTCAATTTCTTCTTGCATTTGTCTAAGCTCACAGTTAATTTAAGATTAAAATAAAACAACAGGATGTTAGTTTTTACAAAACAAGGAAGTAGTGAGGATGGATATTATAAGCAGTTTTAGGGAGAAAGCAAGAGGGAAAAATCTATCAGTTGTTTTGCCGGAGGGTAGAGATGAGCGGATAATTCAGGCCGCCCGCAGACTCAAGGACCAGAACATTGCTCAGCCGATTGTGCTCGGAACACCCGCCCAAATCGAAGCGGCGATTGAAAAAGCCGGTGTGAATCTCGATGGTATCGAAACCATAAATCCGAAGCAGAGCGAAAAGCTCGACGTTTATGCCGAAAAATACAGCCTCCAAAGAGAGGGCATTACTCCGGCTGTAGCAAGACATATCGTCGTCAAGCCGTTGTTCTATGCAGGCATGATGGTGGCTTGCGGCGATGCCGATACCGCCGTTGGTGGTGTTGCCAGTGCAACCACAACCCTTATTCAGGCCGGTGTCTTGACTATAGGTTTGATGCCGGGAATCAAAACTCCTTCCAGCTATTTTCTTATGGTTATTCCCAGCTTCCTCGGAGAAAAAGACAAATCCTTCATTTTCGCCGACTGCGCCGTTAACATTGACCCTTCAGCCGAGCAATTAGCGGACATTGCTTTGGCTTCTGCTGTAAGTGCAGGGAGACTCTTGGGACAGGAACCTCGCGTAGCTCTGCTGTCATTTTCCACCAGGGGAAGTGCTTCCGGTCCAATTGTGAACAAAGTCAGGGAAGCTCTCAAAATAGCCCGGGCACGGCAGCCCGGTTTGGCTATCGACGGCGAATTCCAGGCTGATACCGCTATTGTTCCGAGAGTAGCCGCCAAAAAAGTTAAGGATGAAAGTGCCGTTGCAGGAAAGGCCAATGTCATCATATTTCCCGACCTCAACTCAGGAAATATTGCTTACAAGCTCACACAGTATATGGCTGACGCCCAGGCCATCGGCCCATTCCTGCAGGGATTTGCAAAACCCATAACAGACCTCTCAAGAGGTGCGACCGTTGATGACATCGTTGCAACAGTAATACTGACTTTGGGCCAATTGTTGGAGAACACAAATGAGGTGAGTGGTGAGTAGTGAGTGGTGAGTATTCAGATCACCAATTAACTACTCACCAATTAACCATCTTTTGAAAGGATAGCACCGCAATGAAAGTACTCGTCATAAATGCAGGCAGTTCCTCGGTTAAGTATTACCTGTACCAGATGCCCCAGGCGGAAGTTCTCGCCAATGGGCTCGTTGAGAAAATCGGAGAGGAAACCTCTAAACTTTCTCACTTTTTTCACGGTAAAGCCCACACAGTATCAACAAAGGTTGAAGACGTTGAAAAAGCAATGGAACTTATACTGGAAACGCTTGCCGACAGGAAAGTGGGAGTTTTGCGGCAGATATCTGAGATTGGTGCCGTTGGCCACAGGGTCGTTCACGGAGGCGAAGAGTTTACAGGCTCTGTAATCATTGACGAAAAGGTAATTGCCTCAATCGAAAAGTTTGCAGACCTTGCTCCTCTGCACAATCCGCCGAATCTTGCGGGTATCCTGGCTGCACAACGCCACCTCCCGAATCTAAAACAGGTCGCCTGCTTTGATACCGCATTTCATGCCACCATCCCGAAAGTTGCCTATATGTATGCCCTGCCGTATGAGCTTTACGAAAAGTACGGCATCCGCAGATACGGATTTCACGGAATCTCTCACAGATATGTTGCCCGCCGCGCCGCCGCCATAATGGGCAGGGGAAAATACGATATCAACGCCATTACCTGCCATCTCGGGAACGGATGCTCTGTTACCGCCGTAAAACAGGGCAGGTCGATTGACACTTCTATGGGACTTACACCTTTGGAAGGCGTGCCGATGGGAACGCGCTCAGGTGACCTTGACCCGGCGATCCTCTTTTACCTCGCGGATAAAGGCTACGATGTAAAGGCGCTGAAAATCCTTTGCAACAAGCAAAGCGGTCTGCTCGGCTTATCGGGCATCTCGAATGATATGAGAAACCTCGAAGAGTTCGCAAAAAAAGGTAACGACCGGGCGAAGCTTGCTATCGATGTTTTCTGCTACCGTATTAAAAAATACATTGGCGCCTATGCCGCTGTTCTGGATACTGTCGATGCTGTTGTTTTCACCGGTGGAATAGGGGAAAATTCTGTCTTTATGCGCGAGAAAATATGTAACGCCGTTACTCAAATAGGCGTGCAGCTTGACTTGGCGGCGAACCAGGTTGCCATTGCAAAAGAAGCTGAAATAAATACTAAAGACAGTAAGGTCAAAATTTTTGTCGTTCCTACAAACGAACAGGCCGCTATTGCCAACGATACTTATGAGCTTGCCAGAGGCAACAACCCCTTTGTCTCAAAGCAAAAATCCCTCGCAAATCTCGTAAAAGAACAATTGAAAACCCCTTATAGTCGAAAAATTTGATGTTATTGATACAGAGGTGTAGAATATATTAGCAGTAAATCCAGCCTTTAACTATTCGCCTGTTGTCGAAGATCCTGGAGAATTTGACGTATCACTGGTTTGATTTCAGGGATTCTGTTCTTTATGGTTTGCCAAAGGAGTTCATAATTTACTCCAAAATAAAAATGTATCAGTTTATCTCTCATTCCAGCCATTTCTTTCCAGGGAACAGAGTGATATTTTTGCTTTACGTTTTCAGGGACTTGTTTAGCGGCCTCTCCGATAATCTCAAATTTTCTAATCACGGCACTTGAGCTTTTGTCGTCTTTTTTGAAGTCTTCAAAGCTCTGGCCTTCTACGAAACTTTCTATAGCTTCGAGAGCCTTCAGGATATCCGACAGACATAGACTATGGTCCCTCATAGATAAACGGCCTCCCGGAGGACGTAAGGCTTTACTTCTTCTCGGAGCGAGCTTAAAGGAACTACATCCACTTTACAATTTAAGCGTTCCTGAAGAAATTGTGAAAGGCCGACAAAATCAAAAAGGTCGGCGCTGTTATGAAACTCAACCAAAACATCAATATCACTTTGGCTTGTTTGCTCGCCACGGACATACGAACCAAAAATCCCTTTAATATCCGCCTTATAATCTCGCCTCACCTGATCTTTCAAGTTCTCGATTATTGTAAGAATGTTTTCTGTTGCCATATTTCCGACTCTCAGCAAATAAAGACTACAATCCCCTCACTGACAGTATTCTACTGCTCTGAGAGCCATTTATAAAGTATTTTTAGTTTCAGATCAAATTAATTGTTTGTGACGCATTTATAATTGCAAATCTTAGTTAAGAGAGCTTACCCTGGTTTTTGGTATGCCGGGCAAGAGCAGCAGCGCCTATTATACCGGCGTCCTCACCCAGAGTGGCAAAACATATCTCAACCATCTCTTTTTTCAAGGTCCAGATGTGCTCGTCGAAGAAATCCTTTATACGGTTCAACAATATATCACCGGCAGCAATCATTCCGCCGGTAAAAATTATGCGCTTCGGCTCTGTGGTATGGAGCATATTTATGCAGGTAATTGCAAGTGCCTTGGCCGTCCCATCGGTTATCTCTTTAGCTAACTTATCGCCTTCGGCTAAATGCTTGTAAACATCCTTACTTGTGATTTCGCCCTTTTCATCAAGCACTTTTTTAAGACTGGACTTCGCTCCGGCCTCGACCGCCTCGGTAGCCCTTCTTGCCGTCGAATCAGCGGATGCATATGCCTCCACACAGCCTCTTTGGCCGCAGGCGCATTCTCGGCCATCCGGATAAATTATCATGTGTCCCAGCTCTGCCCCATTTTCATCGCAGCCGTGCACCAATTCGCCGTTACTGACAATTCCTCCGCCGATACCTGTGCCGAGCGTAAAAAAGACTATATCTTTAACGCCCTTACCGGCCCCGACCGCATATTCCCCCCAGCAGGCCACATTTGCGTCGTTATCGAAGACAACGGGGGCCCCGAGCTTTTCGTTGAGCATTTTGCAGATTGGAACGTTTTTGAACTTCGGCATGTTCGTGGACCTGATGATGATGCCCTCGCTGTACTTGGCCGGCCCGGGAGTTCCGATGCCGATTGCTACGATGTCCTGTAGAGAAAGACCAGCCTCAGCAAGAAGTTTCTCGACAGTCTGAGCCATATTGTTAATAACCACTTCCGGACCCATATCCGCTTTGGTCGTTATCGATGTTTTACGGATCATCTTGAGCTCGGAATCAAATAGGCCTATTTTGACATTCGTCCCACCCACATCAATACCAACGAATATTTTGCTCATTTTGCATACCTCGTATTTTAATAGTTGGTTAATTGGCTACTCACGACTGACCCGAAGTCAATCCGGATAGCCGTTAGGGTTCTCATTATGCCATTGCCAGGCACTGGAGACCATTTCTTCCAGTTCAGGCTTTTCGGTTTTCCACCCTAATTCGTTCCTGGCCTTTGTGGCATCGGATGTTAATATCGGCGCATCGCCCGGCCGACGGTCCCCAGCTACAACCTTAAAATCTTTACCGCTGATGCGCTTAACTGTTTCAATTACCTCTTTGACGGAGAAGCCTTTTCCATTGCCCAGGTTATAGACCAGCTCACGGCTTTGGCCCAGCTTGTTCAACGCCAGCAAGTGTGCTCTGCATAAATCATCGATGTGGATATAGTCGCGAATACAGGTTCCGTCCGGCGTTTCGTAATCGGTTCCGTAGATTCCTATTTCACTGCGTTTGCCCATTGCCGTCAGGATAGTCAGCGGAATTAAATGTGATTCTGGCCGATGGTCTTCACCAAGAGTAGCGTTGTTTCCCGCACCGCAGGCATTGAAATATCTGAGCGATGCGTACCGTAGTTTTTCTGCCTGGCTCTGGTAGTAACACATTCTTTCAACCGCTAACTTTGTTTGGCCATAAGGATTAATTGGTATTGTCGACGCCTCTTCGGTAATTGGTGCCTGTTTGGGAATGCCATAGACAGCTGCGGTGCTGCTAAACACAAATTTCTCCACGCCGACCGCTTCCATCGCCGATAATAAATTTTGAGTATTGCAAAGATTGTTGCGATAATATTTAAGCGGTGCCCGAACTGATTCGGCGACTTCGATGAAGGCGGCAAAGTGCATTACCGCTTCGATATTATATTCCTTGAGCGTCGTAACAAGCAGCTTGTAATCAGCTAAATCGCCTTTGATGAACTTGGTCTGTCCGACCGCAGCCCTATGGCCCGTACTGAGATTGTCAAAAACCACCGGCTCGTACCCTTCGGCGTTAAGCATCGCCGTCATATTGCTGCCGATATATCCTGCTCCACCGCAAACCAGTACTCTCATATCTCATCACTCGTTGCTCGTTTAGAATCGATTTGTTGTTCAATACGTTTGAGAATTTCTGCCGCAAGCTGACTGTCTTTCCCCAAATCTATCCAGGCCATACCTGCTTTCTGCTCTGGGTTAAGTCTTAGATTCTGCAATGCTGAGTTGCTTTCCGAGAACATTTTATATGCGCGTGCACTACTGCTGACGTGGTGCTCAGGCATCGATAATCTGTATTTCTGCACTTCGCAATTGATGCATAATCGGTTCCCGCTTTGCGGTGGTTCTTCTTCCTGTTCACTCATGGTCAATTCTACAACTCTCCTGATACTGTGCAGATTGCTTTCAAGCCAATTGTCGGCGCCGACATTATCGCTCCGCCAGAATTCGAAGAACTGCGCCCCCGGTAATGGTCTGGTTCTTATAAAGCCGTTCTCAGGATCGGCTTTCTCGATGGTAAAGTGTATTTTAACCAGTATGTCTTCAGCCACCTCCATTGCCTGAAGCTTATCGATATTGTCCACACAGATTGGCTTTACTGCCCCGTATTGCTGCTGTTCAGCGCAGCCTGCCAAAAGCAGACCGAAGACTAAAAAACCCAGACCGAAGACCACCCACGTCTTCTTGTCGAAGACAAGAGTGGGTGTTTGTCTTGTGCCTTTTGTCTTGGGTCTTGAGTCTTGTCTCTTGTGTCTTGTATCTTGTATTCTTTTTCTCTTTTGCCCCACACCAAAATTCGCTCTATCGTGCACTGTTCTCATTGGCATAGTCCTTTCCACGCGTCCCCGATTTTGGTGAGGGGCCGTCCATTCGTTTTTTGGATTTTTCCATGATTTGAGCGATTATATCCTCGATGAGCTTTTTGCTCAACCCCGTTAGAGACTTTTTTTATCAGGTCGTCCGTTGTACTAAGGTATGTCTCTAACGGCCTCAAGAGCCAATTGCTTTTTTTCAAGCTGCGCTTCATCCAACAGAGCCCCGACCGTAACAGAGGGGTAATTGCCCCTCTTGATTAGTGCCGGATATACGCCACTAACATCCTTGCTGGAAAAGTTTTGGTAGATTGTATTGGAATTTTGGTATAGAATTCCATCCTTAAATAACTTTTACCAGGAGAGTCATTGTTAGATTTGATACCTGTACTTGTGCTTTCCTGCACAGGTAATCGCAGGTACATGTGTATGCGTGTGATTTTATGAAGGTTTTAGTCGCGGAAAAGTGTGGGTTTTGTCACGGTGTTAGAAGCGCTATCAGCGTAGCGGAAAAAACACTGGCACAACAGAAGGGCGAAAGCCCTGTTTATAGTTTTGGCCCAATTATTCACAACAAAGACGAGGTTGAGCGGTTGGCCAAAGTTGGGCTAAAGACTGTAGATGGTGTCCGGCAAATTCAGTCGGGGACGGTTCTTATCCGTTCTCATGGTGCTGCTCCTGAACAGATAGCCAGGCTCGAAGAAAAAGAGCTCAATATTGTTGATGCAACTTGTATATTGGTGAAAAGGGTCCAGTACATAGCCAAGGAGCTTGAGAAGGATGGTTATAAAGTAGTAATTATCGGCGACGAGGACCATCCTGAGGTCCAGGCGGTTATGGGCTGTGCCACTGATGTTGTTGTCATTGGGGATGAAAATGATTTACATAAATTGCCCCAGAATGCCAGGCTGGGGATTGTTTGTCAGACTACACAAAATCCGGAGCACTTCGGAAGGGTGCTTGGTGCAATAGGGCGGTACGGCTTTAGTGAGCTGAAAGTAATGAATACTTTGTGTAAGGAAGCAATAAGAAGACAGGAATCGGCTGTGCAATTGTGTATGCAGGTGGATATAATGTTCGTGCTCGGCGGCCTGGAAAGTTCCAATACACGCAAACTGGCCGAGCTTTGCAAAAAAAATAATAGCCAAACGTTTCATTTGCAAAACTGGAATGAACTTGACAAAAATATACTTTATGGTAAAAATGTAGCCGGTGTTACAGCGGGAGCTTCAACGCCGGATTGGATAATAACTGAATTTGTAAAGAATTTAGAAGCTTTTGATGCCCGTAGCAAATAGAATTCGTATCTCCTCTGATGGGATACGATGCTGTTTGCACGGGCCTGATAATGTCGTTTCTGCGAAGCTTGTGCCCGCGAAAGCGGGTAGCGGAAATTGGCTTTATCCGTTGATTCTAAGATCAAGCTGTACGCAAAACAGGACAAGAATGTAATTTGCATTTGCTGCGTGGGTAAATGTGTTTTTTGAATGATTAACCGAAAACGTTGTATTTGTGTCCGGCACCAATTGCCCTTAGGCTCATGCCTGATTGGTGCGGGGTTGCACAAAGGCTTATTGGCGTAAATGTGGGGCGCTCATAAGTCAAAAGCAAGACTCCACAGAGGGAATGGGATTTATGGTAGATAGAAATATAGTTAACAAATTGGGATTATCGGAAGAGAAGCTTGACCAGCAGGTCAGCGAGATGTTTGGTGAGCAGGAAAATGAGTTTTTGGAAGAGGCTTTACAGACCAAAGTCGATTCTCGTCTGCCGGGTACTATTCTTAAAGGGACGATAGTATCGCAAATAGGCAATGATGTTATCGTGGAGGTAGGTCTCAAAAGCGAAGGGATGGTCGATGCCAGTGAATTTGAGGAACCCGACCAGATAGTACCGGGCAATGAGATCGAGGTGCTTCTTGAAGATACTGATTCTGAAAGCGGGCTTGTTCTGTTGAGTAAGCGCAAAGCCGACGTAATCAGAGGCTGGGAAACAATTCTCAGTGCGAAAAAAGAGGGCGATGTTGTTAAAGGTAAGGTCATAAGGCGCATTAAGGGCGGTTTGCTTGTTGATATTGGAGTGCCTGTGTTTTTACCTGCCTCACAGGTTGACATAAGGAAGCCGGGCGATATCAGCAGGTTCATCGGCAAAGAAGTGGATTGTAAGATTCTCAAGATCGATGTTGAAGGTCGAAACATCGTCATATCGAGGCGAAAACTTATAGAAGAAGAACGCCGCAGCAGTAAGGAAAAGATTCTGACCGGTATCGAGGTTGGTCAATTGCGAAAAGGTATAGTGAAAAACATCGCTGACTTCGGTGTGTTCGTGGATTTGGGTGGTCTGGATGGTTTGTTGCATATTTCTGATTTGAGCTGGGGCAGAATATCACATCCCTCAGAAGTTGTTCAGCTTGACCAGGAAATAGAGTGCATTGTTGTTGGTGTTGATAAAGAGCACGAGAAGATTTCGTTGGGTCTGAAGCAGAAAACGTCCAGTCCCTGGGATGATGTTGAACAGCGTTATCCGCTCGGAGCCAGGGTCAAGGGTAAGGTTGTAAATGTGATGAACTACGGCGTGTTTGTTCGGCTTGAAGATGGGATTGAAGGGCTCGTGCATATCAGTGAGATGAGCTGGACAAGGCGACTTGCACATCCGGGCGAGGTAGTGAACCTCGGGGACGAAATAGAGGTGATTGTCCTGAATGTTAACAGGGAAAAGCAGGAAATCTCGCTGGGCATCAAGCAGACCCAGACAAATCCATGGGCGATAGCTTCCCAGAAGTACCCTGCGGGAACTATTGTTACAGCCAAGGTGCGTAGTTTGACCAATTTCGGTGCCTTTGTCGAGATAGAGCCCGGCGTTGATGGTATGATTCACATTTCGGATTTAAGCTGGACCAGGAAACACAGCCATCCCGGTGAGGCCCTGCAAAAGGGACAGGAAATAAAATGCGTTGTTTTGGAAGTCAATGAAGAAAAACGGCGGGTTTCGCTGGGTATCAAACAGATAACAGAAGACCCCTGGATACGGGCTATACCGGAAAAATATATTCCGGGACATATTATTAAAGGAAAGGTGGCAAAACTTACTAATTTTGGCGCGTTTGTCGAGCTTGAACCGGATTTGGAGGGACTGTTGCACATCTCTGAGCTTGCCGACCACAAAATTGATAAGCCTCAGGATATTGTTAAGGTCGAGGATGAAGTTGAAGTTAAGATTCTGAAGGTTGATACAGATGCCCGTAAAATCGGTTTGAGTTTGCGAAGGGTTCAGTGGGCTGCTGAAGAACAAGCAGCCGAGTCCGAAAAGCGGCGGACACCGGCAGGTCCTGAGAGGGTTCTTTCTGATGCTGATGTGGACAGGCTTGCAAAACCGAAAGATAAAACCGACCAGGGTATAGACACTGATGCTGAGCCGAGCGAGGCGGAAAAGAAGGAAGTTGAAGAAACCAAGGCCGAAGCCGGCGATGCCGGAGAGGCAAAAGTGGAAAGTAAATCCATTTTGAGTGTTTTCAAACGCAAAAAGGACGTGCGTTCAAAAGAACCAGAAAGCCCGGCACCCCAGGAGCCTGAACAAGACCAGCTCGACCCTCAGGAAAGCGCAGATGCCCAGAGCCAGGACGGCGATGATAGTAGTCCCAAGGAGAAAACCGAGGAAGAGTAAGCGATTAGAATTAGAAAATCTAAAGGTTAAATGGTTAATTTAGTATCTGTTACGGAAAACGATAATCGACGATGTCACCCCTGCGAAAGCAGGGGTCCAGAGCGAAAAACTGGATTCCCGCTGGAGTTTATCCCGCACGTGATGCGGGGCGGGAATAACAATACTGTTTCCGCAACAGGAACTAATTACTGAGTGGTTAATTGGCTATCAGAAAAGTGCCTAAAGTGACAGCTTTGCTGTCATTCTGAACGCAGCGCAGTGAAGTGAAGAATCTCTTTTTCGTTGGCCAGATTCTTCGCGGAGTTTATCCTTGAGCACAGCGAAGGGCTCAGAATGACACTTACGTGTCACTTTAGTTCACTTATTTCACTCACTACTCACCACTCAACGAGCCTCGGTGTTCGATTGGTGGTTATCGGGGGTGTTGTTCTGGGATAAAAAGGCTTATGGTAAGGCCAAAAAATATTGCTGAAACCGGGATTTTAGTTTTTTTCGCAAAGTGTTTGTAAGACTCTGTAAATACAAAAGTTATGCGTTTTTGAATAAATTTAACTGAAATTTTATCACATTTTTTAACATTTTTCTTGACGAGAATATAGCTGATTTGGTACAAAGAATGTATGTAAAGCCGGGGAGTTTTAACGGAGTTTGACTTCCTGGAATAAAATATCTGCAGTTCCTGGGCAAACACCTAAGTGTTTTAGGTGAGGAACAGAGTTGGAGTGAGGATGATATCTCGGAGGTAGAATCTCTATACTTACAGCTCATAGACGGCTTGCGCAAGGAGGTGGCCGTAAAGCCATGTCCTACAATAAAATTATTTTAAGCAAGCGCAGGGTTTGGTGAAGATTCTTTGTTGCTTGTGTATGAGGTTGTTTCAGACAAGCACAGCCAGGTGGTTAGTGTCTGTCATTTGCTTGTCAAAAACAACAAATAATTTTTGGCTCGTTGCCAAAGCAAAATGTTAATCTTCTTGCAAAAAAAGAAGAATATTTGAGGAGAAGTATTATGTGTAGGAAATTCTTTCTTTTAATTTCTTTTCTTTCGGTACTGGCTCTGGTCAGTACAAATGTCGTCTTCGGCGATGTTATCGAAATCCGGGTCGCTGCCGACGAGGATGATTCCGAGGAAGATGTGGCGACTGGTGTGATTGATCTGACCAGCTCGGACCTCGAGATAACCGAAGAGGGTGAGCCCGCCCTTAACCAGCTTGTCGGGCTGCGCTTCAACAACATTGACGTCCCGCAAGGGGCCATCATCACCAATGCCTATGTACAGTTCCAGGTCGATGAGATTGACGTTCCGGGTGACAACCGGCCTGGTACAAAGTTCCTCCGGGGCGAAGCTGTTGACAATGCCGCGGCATTTTCGGATGCTGCCTTTGACATATCGTCCCGGCCGACAACGTCCGCGGAGGCGAGCTGGGATTGGCCGCTTTGGTTAACGGAGGACGAAGAAGGTCCGGACCAGCAGACCTCGGACATCGCCGCCGTTATCCAGGAGATCGTGGACCGGCCGGGCTGGTCCCCGGGCAACTCGCTTGCGCTAATCATCACAGGTAGCGGTGAGAACTGCGCCGAAGCGTTCGAAGGGGAGGCGGATGCGGCGCCGCTGCTGCACATAGAGTTTGGCGCTGCTCCTGCTCCTGCCGAACGGAAGATGGACAACTGGGAAGGCGCGGCGGCAGCGGACGCACCAGGTTTCTTAGCCACCAATGTCCCAGACGGTGTCTATGATATCGGCGCATTCAGCGGTGATATCACCTACGAGTTCTGCGTTCTTAGTAATCCTGATGAAACAGAGGCCAGCATGTGCCTCATCGGCAGGAGGGACTCTGGCGACACGAATGCAGGGATAAAGTTTGACCAGTATGAAAATACCGGGGAATACGGCGCGACCGTCTTTGGCGTAGTGGACCTTTATTACGGCGTTCCTTATAGCGGCGGTGTTGATACCCATCTTGCCTTTGTTTCCAGCGAAGATGCGGGTACGACCGCCCTCTATGAAAACGGTGTCTATAAAGGCAGTGTCGATTCAGCTATTACCTTGTCTGGCCTTGTCGGCATCGGCTACGGCGCCCAGGATGAGGCCACAAGAGGCTCCGCCACCTTCGACAACTTTGATGGCGACATCTTTGGCGTGGCAATCTACGACACCGCCCTTTCCGATGAGGAGATTGCGGCACACTCCGACGCGTTTTTAGGTCGGGTTGTGAAGGTCAATTTCCAGTCTTTGACACAGGGTTCCGGGGAGGTTCCGGCTGGGTATCTGCCCGACTACGGCGAGGTCTTCGGCGGCCGCGGCAACGGTTTCAACTACGGTTGGAACAAGGACATCCAGGGCGATGCGCGTGACCGCGACAGCGCAAACGCAGTTGACCAGCGTTACGACACGCTGAATCACTTGCAGAAGGCAGACGACGCCGTATGGGAGATCGAGTTGCCCAACGGCACCTACAATGTGTTTATGGTTAACGGCGATCCGGACAACACCGACCAGACCAATAACTTTGATGTGGAAGGGGTTGTTGTCGTGGACCCGGACGGCGAGGATAACTTTGACGAGTACAACGTGACGGTAGTGGTAAGCGATGGTCTTTTGACGATTAAGCCGGGTGAAGCCGCGCTAAACTGCAAGATTATGTTCGTGGACATTACCGCCCTCGTGGATGTCACTGCGCCTGGGGATTTAGTACAGGGTGTTCCGAACGATGGATTAATGGATGGCGATAATTTCGGCTGGCCTGGTGCTGAAACGCCTGACTTGGCGATTGATGACGACACCGGGACGAAGTTTCTGCACTTCAAGGGTGAATTGGAACCCACTGGTATCCAGGTTACACCTGCAGCCGGCCCGAGTATTGTTACCGGGCTGACTTTAACCACAGCCAATGATGCGATAGAGCGTGATCCGGTTACATTTGAGCTCTCTGGTTCTAATGAGAGCATCGATGGGCCTTACGAGCTTATTGCCAGTGGCGATATCGTCGATTTCGCCCAGGCGGATGCGTGGCCTCGCTTCACAATGAACGCAACGCCGATTTCGTTTGATAATGACGTGATATACGCTCACTATCAAGTTCTATTCCCGGCCGTTCGAGACGCCGGAAGTGCGAATAGTATGCAGATCGCCGAAGTTGAGCTATTGGGAGTCAGAGCATATCCACCCGCTGGTCCGATAGTACACTATAAGCTTGATGATGGCGAAGGAGTCATAGCAGTTGATTCAGCCAATGGACTTGACGGCATCCTCATGGGCGACCCACAATGGTCGGCCGGGGTGTTAGGCGGCGCGCTGGACTTTGACGGCGACGGCGACTACGTGGACTGCGGAACCAATGCAACACTCAACGGCCTTAGCGATGCGATAACTGTCTCGGCCTGGGTAAATATCAGGTCGGTCACTACTACGTGGATGGGTATTGTTATGAAAGGTGAAACCGCCTGGAGGCTTGGTGTCAACGGCGATACCACAGGCATTCACTGGGGATTCACAGGTGGTGACAGGGGCTGGCAGGC
>DATKYR010000153.1:0-9912 GCA_035528395.1 Sedimentisphaerales bacterium | reverse complement strand
TAAGGAGAATAGCACGTGAACAAAGGCACAGTAAAATGGTTCAGTGAGAGTAAGGGATACGGCTTTATCGTTCCCGACGATGGTGGCGACGATTTATTTGTCCATCACTCAGAAATCCAGTCAGAGGGCACAGCAGCCCTTTGTGAAGGCCAGAAGGTTGAGTACGAGATTGGAGAAGGCGAAAAGGGTCGTCCTTGTGCAATCAAAGCGCGGCCCTGCTGAAGCTGTATATGAAACGACCGTTGGCGAGTCAAGGGCTGGGTGTTGCGGTTTTTCTGGGTAACGCGCACAATGGGAGCGTGATGCCTTCCGAGATTCCTACGGGTCAGTCTGTTCGCAGATCTTTGATAGCTAGGCTCGGCCAAGCGATTTGAGGTACTTTTTTGATTTCTTAAGCTTCATCCTGGAGGCTTTCTTTTTCACTGTATCGGTTGACCGTCCAGGAGCTGGAAAACACCCTGATTTTCAGGTGACAGTCTGTCTCCGTTGGTCTTCCTTGACCTTCGTGATGTATTCTGGGTCAACAGTAATGTCTACTTCCTTCAGAATCTCATCGATATTCCTGGCATTCGTAGCTGCCTCCATTAAGAGCTGCGACAGGTTTCTGCCATGAAGAATCTCACTGACTACGTCAAACACTTTGTCACTGCCTAGCGCTTGTCTTATCTCTTCAAGCTTGGTGAAAAGTCTTGTAAGCACCTTCCCTTCTCGTGTATCTGCAGCTACAAGGTTAAAAACGTACACTTCCATGCGCTGTCCGTATCGATGAATCCTTCCTAAACCGTGGGTCTTAATAATTTGCTGGTTTTCATATCATGCAGGCCGGAGAGTATGCGGATGGACCCAGACCTTGATAATCTGGTCGAGGTCTATGCAGTTCAGAATGTCCATCGAAGGGATGTCCTCTAGCGGATCTCTAATCGTTAAAGCTATAAATTCAAAAGTACGAAACATTGAAAGTTCGCTATCATAGTAGAGAATGATTACTAGTAAATGGTAATCGCCTGCAGAATTCTTTGTAATTATTGAAACCTTAGCAACTATACCTTCTTTTCCGAGTCTTTCTCTTAATTCTTGCCAACTAGGACTAATTGTATCAAAAGTACGTATGTGGTTTGTTCCGGTACGATCGGCTTGTATACTTTTCAGCCAAACATCTACAAACCCAAATTGTATAACATGAGGTGGCTCTTGAATAATGATCGAGACAAAAGTTGTATTGCCTGAAAGAACCTTAGTAACAGTGGTTCCACGAGGTTTTATAAAAATCGCATCATATTCAAATTTTGCAGCTTCTCGTGAAAATTCGCCTTTGTAATCAGGGTTTTCTCTCTTTTTCAACCAAATATAGGATTCAAAATTTCCTTCTATTATCCATCTTAGTTGATGAAAAACGTGGGATTCAAAATCTTTTTGCATACCTTTGGTCAATATAGATCCGTTTGCAGAAAACAACAGAACTCTCTTAACATCGTTTTTTTTAATTGTTTTAAATGGCAGGTATTTTTCATCAAGTTCTATCATTTTTAACATAGAAGCCGCATCTCCATATTTTACTACGGGGAATGCTCGGATATCTGGCTTCTCGCCCAATAAAATGTTATTTATTACTTGCTCTGAAACTAGCTGAGGATAAGTAATTGCTACTACTATTCCTTTTTTGTCTACTAGGACCGTATGAGGAATCCTTTCGACACCATAGTCAGTAAATATCGACCGAGCCTTATCAAAACCAACACATGTTTTTAGAAGAGTTTTTCTTAGGAAGGGCATAACTACGGACCTTTCCTCATCGGTTATCGAAACGAAACATACAGGTTGTTCCTTGAATTTGTCGACTAGTTCATTAAGATGAGGAATAGCTGACACGCAAGACCCTCGCCAAGTAGCCCAGAAATTAATTACCACAACTTTTCCACGAAGTGACCTCAAATTATCAATGGAACTATCAAATGTTGTTGAAATAAAATTGTGAATAATAAAGTCTTTTAGGCTAAAATCAGGAGCGGGAGCATCTATCATCTCAGAGTACAAGTTGGAGTACTCAGCCCATTTTTTAAGAATCCTTGCTTGGGCCTTCCTAATAGCATTAGCCTGTTCTATTTTTAAAACTTGCTCAGCACGCTCTATTTCTACCTTGTCGGTTCCAAAACTACAAATATTTTTCCTTTCGGCTTTGCTTGACGACAGGATGGTGTTTTTCATAATTCGTGGAGCAAAAATATATACGAAACAAATCGCCAGTATAAACAGACATGTTAAGAAAAGAACGAAGAAAAAACGATTGTTACTTATCCCATTAGTCTTCATTGCTCACTCCAACCCGTAACTATTGCTTGCACCAAGATTCAAAAAATAGAATAACCAATTACGTTAGAACTCAATGCTGGACATTGTCCACAGATTTACTTGAAAGTAAAGAAGAAAATCTGACTTCCAGGATTATAAAAAATTTTTATTGAGTAGGCTTTGTCAATTATTTGGGAATTTTCACAAAGCCATGCACTGGAAGCTTGATTGTTTTCTCGCCTGGAATATCTGTCGTGATGACCAGAGTATCCCGTATGGCCCCTTTTTCATCGAGGGTTATACCTGAAAGCAAAATCTCATGGTTCTTAGAAGCAGCTCTGTTTCTGATATCATTGTTTGGTTTCAACTCTAGTTTTGCCGAGTTTGCCAATACTACATCAAGCACCCGGAATAGCCTTACTTTCTATCATATACTATAACACAAGATCGAATGTAGTCGCGTCGAAAAACTTGCATATTCGGCTGTAGTTTCGCTTGGCATAGTCATCCCAAAGGATGCGGTTAGTTAGTATAGATTTGTCGGTTTTGTCATTGAGCATCGGGTTCTCTTATGGTCAAAAAGAAACAAGTAAATCTTGCGGAGTAGCAAGCATTTTGGCTCAGCAAAACTTGCAAAACGCCTTGAATTAAAGTAGACAAAGTTTAGAATCTTGAATTATAGGTTTTCTGAAATCTGTATAGCCAGTTCGTTTTGATTAACCTCCAACAAAATAAGGAGACGATTGCAGATGAGTGTAATAAGTAATACATGGTTTGATGACGTGCCTGTGCTTGGCGCCTTAGCTCCGGACAAAGCTCTGGCCAAGTTACGAGAACTTGGGGAGTATGAGTTCGCCAATCAGATTGAAGGCAAACTACGAGATGCTTCGTTTTCAGTCGATGCTTTTGGCAGCATCCATTTGCTACCTGATAAGGCTTGGCAACACACCGAGCACACGTTCGGGTACATAAAGCCCACGCCAGCAAGGCAAACTAAGCCCATACCCATTCAGCACGCTGACAATATCTTAGCAGACGAAAGTCTTAAGAATAGTCGGATTAAAATTACTTTGGATCGTTTGCGTGTTGCGGATTATCCCGGCGGTGGCATACACCTTGTTCTATTTGATTTCTTCGCCCGAAATCAAGTTTCTGCCCACGTAGAAAATTTGCATTTCAATGCTACCTATCGCGTTAGGGAGGGGGAACACGCGGCCATAGTTGGCTATCCCATTTTTGTGGGACTGAACGTGGGTTCAGAAGGGATAGAGTTCGGATACTTTACCGTGAATGTAAAAAATGATAATGACAGAGCCTTGCTCGGTTTCTTGGATTCGGATGTGTTCAAAGCGGGATTGCAACTTGTCTCAACGATTCAGCCTGCGATTGCCCCACTTTCGGGAATGGCTCTTGGGCTGACAAAAGCCATTGCAGCTCGCAGGAGAAATGTTCCAGTGGAAGATGTTCGTATGGGGCTGGATTTTAGTAGCATTCCGTTTCGGGCACGCTTGGCTGAAGGATCATATGTTGCAGTGCAAATCCCTGAAATGTCAAAGACCGTTTGGGATTGGGCTGAATGGGTTTACGAGCCAAAACGCAGCCAGATTGTGAGCAGTACTGACCAAAATCGATTGATTCCATATAACTACATCGTTTTTGGTGTGAGCCGATATGGTGGTGACTAAGTATTCCTTGGGATAATCTCGGTCGTTTCCTTCTCTGAGCGACCCCATGGATGTTCACAGTGCTTTGTAACTTGTGTTTTGCATGGTTACAATTGCAGGGCCACAGAATGTAGCCGTGGTAATCTCTGACTTTCGAGCGATAGAAATTGCTTCGTTCGCCGAGGCGGACTCGTAATGACGCTAGCACTTGAACTGTTGCAGAGTAATTAGAAGGGGATGTCTTCGTCTTCCCCGTCCTCTGGTGTATTATCTGAGTAATCAATTGGTTCGTCCAAGGATTTATCCCTTGCATAGAATAGTCTTTCTTGGGGTAGTTTATCGTCTTCATACATTGGGGGGTATATCTCGCTGCCCATTAAGTTGTCTACCCTGCCTTTGAACGGATTCCAGATCCCGGATATGGGCTTGGGCTCCGTATTCAATAGTTCGTATGGTTCAAGGTACCCATATCTTTTTTCAAGGCTCTTGAAATGGGTTACTGCCTTTTTCGTTGTTTTCTTCCATTCGCCTTCGGCGCTGTCCAGATCCTCCTCAAGCCCGGCTAATCCCCTGTCCCAGTATGACCTCTTGTAGACATAATATGCCATCCTCTGGATGACCCTGTCGCTGTCAGCCAAACCCTGTATGGCACAGCCTAAATACCCGACTGGACCCCAGTCAGGAGTCCAACACTCGGGGTCGATTGCGAACTGGTCATCATGCATCATAGCGAACAACTGATTGTATGCTGCACGCCGCACCTTCGGTTCAGGTGATTTCTCCATCACATCAAGGTATAAGGCGGCGTTATTCTCCGATATCTCATGGGACGAGGACATCAGGGCACCCCAACGCACCCTCTCGTCCGGGTCCGACAAGACCATGTCCGCGACCTCCCCACCCCTCGACTTCTTAAACACCGCGATGGCGATTGCCGCGTTCCCGGCGACCATCGGATCAGGGTCATCAAGGGCCTTCCCAAGATGAGGGAGCACACTGTCCTCTTTTAATTCACCCAATGACACTGCAGCCATGACACGGACAAGGACTTTAGGGTCGTTTAGGCCGTTAACTAAAGCATCCATCTGCCGCCGCTTGATTTCGGGGAGTATGGGATTTCTCTTCCCAAGGACCTCCATCACCTTAGCCCTCACTTCATGGCTTTCGTCATTCACATGATCCAAGGAGATGGTGGTGCGCTCATGGGAGTAGATGTATTGAGATAATCCGATGGCGTCAACCCGCTGCTTCCAGTCATCAGACTTAAGCTGTCTGGACACCCTATCCCGCCAGTAGCTGTTGTGGGCGACAGTCACATCAATCACCTCCCGCCGGTCACAATCTTCGCCATACCCCTTGGGGGTGATGGGTTTGTCAAGGACTGTGAAGTCTAGCCTCGCCAGAGACGACACAGCCTTCTTCCTTACCTCGGAATCCTCATCCTCTGCCAGTTCAAGGAGATAGGGAACAGACTCATAACTCAATTGGGCGTCGATGAAGGAAGCCACAGCGGACCTGACCTCCCCAGACGGCGAATTCCTTTTACCGAGTACCTTAGAATAGGTGTATGCAGCTGATTCACTGCATTCGAAATCCCAGAAAGTGAAGCCATCATAACTTGACCCCTCGCTCAACCCCTCTATCGCCTTAGCCCGTATTCCCGTATCCGGATTATCCAGAAGAGACAGGAGAGCCTCTCTCGTAGAGTCCGTGTTTGAATCAGACAATAAAGAGAATGCCTGATCAAGGGGCGTGAAGTATTCCTTACTCTCCCCCCCTGAGCCCGTCTCCTCGATGATAGCCTTCAAGGACTTCACTCCATCATCAGAAAGAGTCCAAGACGACTTCTCTGCGTTAAATTTGTATGACACTACATGGTGGATGGCGTCTAATGCCGCAAGCTTGACCGGCTTCGACTCATCCGACAACGCGAATGTAACACCAGACCTCTCCTTTCTCCCCTGTTCTCCCTCAATCATCACATCCATAAGCAGTGCCTCATCGTCTATTTCACGGAGTAGGTGTATTTCCTGTATTTTCTCGGGATCGGTTCCACATCGGAGTCTTTCAAAGTGCGGTCTGAGGTCATCCTCTTGGATTAATTCCTTACGGCTTACGCAGGCCATGAAGTGTCGTTTATACGCTCTGAGTAAAACGATGATTGAAATTAGTTCATCTGGACTTAACCCTGTCTCTCCGCCCTCATATTCACCGATTTTTTTCTGGGTTGCTCTATCTGTTTCTAGTACGGGCGCGTCTCTTATGTCAAGTACTTCACCCCGTCGCACCCTAGAAGACCACAGAGTTTTCCAAGCCACTGAATGGTACAACTGCAGAAGTTTGAGGAGCCTTTTCGTTCCAAACTCGATTGGATACGCTGTTCACGTGTAGCTGCTCGTCCTGATCCGTCAAAGAACAGCGGAATTGAATTTGGCTACGGTCTCTCTACTCTTTTCCAATCTTGGGTAGAAGAGAGCCCCAGTTCACGAATATTAAGGCGTAGACCTCAATTGAGGACACTAGTCGTAAGAGAGATTGATCGTTATTCTCTGTCCTGTGGCGGTTCCAGGGATGAATAATCATGGCATCTAAACAAGAAAAATTTATCATGATAGGTCTACCAGAGACTGGAAAAACAACGTTCCTTGCAGCGCTTTGGTACGTTGTGAACAATTCAGACGAAGTACCAACTGCATTAAGGCTTAAGGCACTGCAGGGTGACGATGGACATCTGAATCGTGTCCGTGGCAAATGGCTGAATTATTTGAGAGTTGATCGAACTAGCCCTTCATCTGAAGAACTTGTGTCCATGGAATTGACCAGAGCTGACCGTAGAGAATCTGTGCAACTATTCTTCCCAGACGTATCCGGAGAACGATTCAGACAACAGATTGAGGACAGACAGTGTCGTAAGGATTACGTTGTACAAGTTCGGGAAGCTTTAGGAGCGTTGTTTTTCATTCATTCCGGGAAAATCAATAGACCTAACCGAATAGATGAAGCCGAATCTCTCGCTCAGATAATCCGTAACGGTGTCAACAATCAAGAATGTCTCGCAGTCGACAACTCGATCCCATGGCAACCGTCGTTTACGCCAACACAGGTAAAGCTTGTTGACTTGCTCCAGATTCTCACCGGAGTGCCAAATATTCGCAAACCATATCATTTGGTTATTATATTTTCGGCGTGGGATCTGGTCCTCGGAATTGAAAATTCCCCGAAAGTATTTCTCGAAAAGCGACTCCCCCTCCTCGACCAATATCTGAAGGCCAATTCCGAGTTGTTACATACTAAGGTATATGGCATCAGCGCACAAGGTGGCCGTCTTGACGACGAAGCTAGCCGACGTCGCTTGGCTGAGCAGAACCAACGTCCATCTGAAAGAATTATTGTTAGAAGCGAAGATATTGATTCGCATGATATAACTGAGCCCATCAAATGGCTTATGGGATGTGCCTATGAAAACTGAGACTATGCAGATCCATCAGGCTCTTCACGGATACTTAGAGGGACATCATTTATTACAATCATCAATGGAACTTCCGAAAGAAGCTCAGAGGATAATGCTCACATTAAGTGACATGTCCGGCCCCAGCATGATAGAAGGATTTGAGAGTTATCTTACAGGCTACCCACTGCCAAAAACCGACTTCTATGCTCTTGCCAAGACGTGGTATGCGCCAGAAATGGAACGACCCGGATGCGTTTGGACCCATACGCTATTGATTCAAACCAAGGACTTTCAAGACATACCTGATCTATCTGTTGTTCTTCAGCTTTTCCATCGCCCATCTGGGCAATCATTTAATAAAGATTTGTACGAAGGCCCGATTCGTGTGGATAGCTCATATGAAAAGCCACAGGTATTCGACGAGATTATGTCAGCAGGAGATGTTGCTGAAAACCTGCTTTTCTTTTTATATGGCTTAAAAGGTTGCCCTCCAGTTCTGTTGCCCTCCGAAAAGTCCAGCAAATATGAGAAAATTGTTCTCGCGGTTTGGTCACAACAATGGCCTGGCCTTCGCAAGAATTTCATTTTCTGTACCGGCTCTCTCTCAAATCGTTCAATTAATGGCAAGATTTTTGACCTTCAGATTATTCCGAATAAAGCAGTCCGACAGTTTGAACGCGAGGTGCCCGAGGGTCAGGTTATTAAACCAGAAGAAGCACAGGCAGCACTAACTTATTCTGACTGTAAGTGGATTCATGTTGCTACTGGGGATCTTCTTAAAGATGATTCAAAGGAATTAAGAAAATACCTATGGGAAGTTGGTGATATCTCAAATGTAGACCGCTCTAGATATGCACCATTGGTTAAGATTTATGACTATCTTAGAGCAACAAATACAAACCGGATGACCATTGACGGATTGCTGCACGAACTTGAAAAATTATATCCTACTCCCAAAGATGGGAGCCCTCTTAAGAAAAGGATCTTTGGCCCACTTAGTAAGAAGCAGCACAGCTTGCTCACAGGAACTGATGAACCAGACCTACTTCGCGCTCTTGCGACAACAAAACATCACTCCATGTTTTCTTCCAAAATGCTTCAGATACGGTCCAGGACATGTTCACTTTGGAGTGAAAAAAAGACTAAATTCCATGCAATCATTATTGACTTAATCGGGACCGATATCAACTCTATTGGTGAAGAGATTCTTATCAGTGTTGCCGAAATCATACAGCCAGATGAGCTACCGACTTTGAGGTCATCGGTTGTGTCCCGATGCGGGGCGAAAAGGCCGTACGTGCGCTGCTGCTCGGTGAGAGGGTTCAAAGCAGGCTGATGTATAAGGGCAAGGTCGGCAGCGGCCTTACCAGAAGGCAACGGCAGGATTTCCTCGCGGAATTGGTGAAAGCGCCAAAGCTACAAGAGCCGGTGAATTGTCCTTCCGGGTCTATATGCCGATTGCCCGGTTGGCTGTGCAGAGTTCGCTACTTCGGGCTGACGGAAATGGGCCATCTGCGATCGCCGACTTTCAGGGGCTTAATTTGAGGGGAGCGCTAAACCAGGACCACTCCCGGAACCCCAGCCCTTTCGATACCAGGGCGTTACCCGAGTCAAGGGCAAGAAGCGAGTGGACGGTACACGGGTAAAGACACGCTACTATGGATGCGGCGGTTATATCACCAAGGGTAAGAGTATCTGCGAACTAAACGCTATCCCGCAGAAGGTCCTGGAATCATTAGTTACCGATACGGTTATTGATTTCTACCGGCCGTATCTGGCCCCAGGTGGCCGTAGAAAGTTAGCCCAGGCGGTGAAGGTACAGATTGGCTCAGAAGCGGAAGAATTCGTTGCTGCTCGTAGGAGAGCCCAAAGGCAACAGGATAGAATCAAGAAGATTATCGACAATCTGCTGGACAACATAACTTTAGCTAACCGCGAATTCGTAGACCAGCGCTTGAACGAACTAAAACAGCAGAAGCAGCAACTCGAAACCAGACTCGAGGAGCTCGACCGGCTGGTAGTATCGCAAGCTGAGATAAAAAACATGGTTGCTGACGCTACAAAGTTCCTTTCAAGCCTGGAGTTTACTCTTCGTGAAGGCCTGGCTCAGGAAAAGCTGGTTGCCCTGCGGCGATGTATCGAAAAGATTTCGATTAACAAGCCAGATGGCACTGTAAAACTGACATTGCGTTCGGTCCCAGCTGGAAACCTCGAGGGCACTAAAGAATGTCAAGTATCTCTTTGATTGTACTATGGCAGAACCGGAATTACCGGCGGACTAAAGAAAAGTTGACGCTGAAGCAATAGAACCTGAAATTCTTTTATAGGAGGAGTTATCATGGCACTAACCACTACCTGGAAAGGACAGCTGAAGATCTCGCTGGTCAGCTTTCCGGTCCGGCTCTACACTGCCGTCGGCAGCGCTAAGAAGCTGGCCTTAAATCAACTGCACAAGCAGTGCCGCAGCAGAATCCACATGGACACCTGCTGTCCCAAACATGGCAAGCT
>DATKYR010000152.1:0-4349 GCA_035528395.1 Sedimentisphaerales bacterium | reverse complement strand
GCGGCACAGGCAAAAACTGCGACTGAGGTGAGGCCCCTCTCATTGCTGCCTGGAGGATTGGGTGAGCCCACACTGGCTTCGGAATTAAGACGACCACTGGCCGAAGCACAGTTAACTCTCCGACTACGAAAGGCAGTGATGCTGTCAGTTTCTTCACGTCACGAATGTAGTCTCTATTAGTACCGGACCTAATGCTGAACTTACACCAATTGCTAACCGCTATGGTTTCTAAAAATGAACGGGGTCTTGCACGCTGCGGCAGCCCGTACTTACCAGCGATGAAAAGCCCAGCAACGAGTAGACCACCGTCTGTCATTGGCTGAATCCCAACGTCAGGGAAAAAATCTTCTGAATAGCGACCGCTTTGCTCGTACACGGCACGGTAACGGTTCCAGGCTTTGTTTCCAGAAAAACGAGGTGGGGGAGTGCGTTCATTGAACCAGGACAAATTTTCTGCGCTGGCGTATATCAAGAGTCTTTTTCCAGGTCTGTAATTTCTCCCAACCAGAGGTATTGGAGGTTCGAATGGCCAAGCCCAAGGCGGTATGCCATTGAAGGTGACTTTGAATCTTTGAATCAGTATGTTTTGCATTTTGTCCCGAAAATACAAAGGAGCGCCAAACCAAGGCTACTCGCCCAGCCCCACCACAGGGCCTCACAAGATAGCACTCAGCCGACGCTCCCATTTCGGGAACGCGGTCCAAGTACTGCTCTTGTGATTTAAAGCCCGAAGGCTCATGTGGTGTTTTAGGGCGAAGCAGTTACTTGATGCTCACGCATCTTTCAAATTGTCAAATACGGGCCGTTACCCGCTTGAAATTTTCAAATTCTCCTAATGCAATTTATCAATATGTATACTCGGCCTAATGGCCGAAAACACCATCTATATATGCGGTTTCATGTGCAATTTGTCAAGTGTCGACTTATTAAATTAGGGAACTATTCTACCTCCAAACTCGGCCAATCTACGATGGTTGCAACCTACTACCAGTAACAATATACACTGCCTGCCTTATATCGTGCCACTTGAATTGCCATTTCCAGGGCATCGGGGCCATCATCATGTTTACCGAGGGGAAACTGGCGCAGCTGTTCCAGTAGGATTTGGTGGCGGCGGCTGAAAACTATCAGGCCCTGAGTGACGAGAGCCTCAAGGCCTGCAATCCGTGCCTGTTTATTTGTCTTGCTGTTAATCGGACGGCTATTAAAACGGACACCGGCGAGCTGGGCTCGCTTGATTAAGTTGTCCAACATGATCTCTTGAAACTGTTTTTTTTCGAATGCAAATCTAGCGATGGGATATATCCTGCAGTACTCGATGATTTTTTCGATTGTTTGATCCGGTGTTCGACGAGCTATGTCTGCAGCAATAACATAATGGACACCATCACGCTTGTCTTTTGCAACAAGAATAATTGCAGAGTAATCACTCCTTTTCCCTTTACCCAAGCTGGGGTCACATGCTGCAGAGAATCTGGCATCTTTGCCGAGAGATTGAATAAGCTGTGGCGAGTTCTCATACTTATGGTCCCAGTAATGGAAGTTTTCCTCTCTGAAGATACACGCATCGGGGTCGAGCGGTTCATTCTGTTGCTCACGATAAAAAGTAACAGTCCCATCACGTTCAAGCATGGCCATAAGGCTGTGATAATCGTCGCGCTGTGGCCAGAGCACTTGGGTACCTTCCAGCATTGTGTTGCAATTGGCTTCGAAGTATGCCTTTGCAGCTTCGGGACCGGTTTCTTCTTCAAACTCCGAAAGACCCCGAAAAATAGATGACCATTGCTGCCATAGCTCGGGGCGGTCGCTGAATTTTTCGATAGCCTTATATTTCTTGGCAATCCAGCCCGGATTGCAAATGGGCTCAAGAAGGTTAGCCAGTAACGAATCGTAATGCAATACATTGCCGGTCACGATAAAATTGGTTGCCGGATGGCCGGCATTCATCAGTGTGCCGGTAAACCACGATTTGAGCTTTTCACGCTGCTGCTCTTCTCTGACCTGCTCAAGATTCTCAAGGTCATCACATATGATAAGACCAGGTCTGTCCTTGCCCTTTTTGACACCACGGAGCTGTTGTTCTGCACCATAGGCTGATATCATTGCGCCATTGGCGAGCAGGATTCGGTTGCTACGCCAGGGTGCTTGCTTTTTGCTTCTGCAGACTTCAGGAAAATCACTTAGAAACAACGGATTAGTCTCCAATTGCTTCTTGATGTCGTTCAGCCGCAGGATGGCCTGATCTGAGGTACTTGAGACAATCAGTACGAAGCTCTCTTTGCCGTACAACACGCACCATAAAGGATAGACCAGCGCAATTATTGTGCTTTTTGCGTGGCCTCGTGGGGCTGCTATCGCCACGCGTGCATTGCGTTTTACCGTGATCTCTTTGAGCAGAGAAAAGATTTCTTCGTGCATCCTCGAAAACGGCAGATTGCAGTGGGATTGTAGATAGGCCTCTGCAAACTGCTGTGGAGACTGTGCCCCGGTATTTCTTCGTGCCTGGATGATTTCTGCCGAAATCAAAGCAAGGTAGTTATTGGTCCGATTCATTTTGAATCTCCCTGCTTTCAACAATATTGGATATGTTCTCGATTTGGTTTACCAACTTGACTTTTACGAGTTCGGTTTCGATTTGATTAAGCTGCTCTGTTAGTTGAGGGTCGGTTCCTTGAGTTTCTCCGGTAATCTGCCTCAGTCTTTGCACTTCCGCCTGCATCTGGGAAAAGTCCGGGATCTGGCCAATATTGTGCGTGAAATCCGCCTGCAGCCTTGGAGTTGCTGTCGGCAGATACCCCAAGCGCTGCAGAGAGCCGATCATATCACTTACTACCTGGTAGCAGCGGTGCTCCGCATCTACCTTTACTGCTTGTGGGGTGTTCTTATCGCGTGCGGTCTTGCGCATCCTCTGAATGCTCAACTCCGCCTCGCAGACCAATCTGCCTACCATCTGTTCGACCAGCTCCGGATCTGCAGCTAAGGCATTTGTTTTACGTATGGCTTGTTTGTCCCGCTCGATAGACCTGTCTGAAACTTTCAGTATCTGGGCCATGTCTGCGGTGGAATACCCATCGGCCATCAAGTAGCTGACAATCAGATGGCGTTCAGCCGGTCTTATACATTTTGAGCCAACAGTACCTGCATGGATTTTCTGCAGAAGGCTTAAAGTACGCTCCCCGGTGTCGCGAGGTGTATTATCCGGAAGCTGAGATTGCAGCCTGGAATGCGGGTTCTGGACATCGGCTGCGGCTGGGGCGGAACTGCCAAGTTTATTGCAGAGAAATACCAAGCTGAAGTTGTGGGCATTACAGTTTCTGAAGAACAAATCCGGTTCGGCAAAGAACTCTGCCGAGGCTATGCGGTTGATATCCGCCTGCAGGATTACCGCAGTTTGAGGGGCAAATTTGATCGTGTTCTTTCAATAGGTATGTTCGAACATGTGGGATATAAAAACTATGTCTCGTTTATGCATAAAGTGAAAACATGCCTCAAAGATGATGGGCTCTTTCTGCTGCATACCATCGGGGGAAACCGCTCTGTTTTCCATGTAGACCCCTGGATTCAGCGTTATATCTTTCCCAATTCTATGCTGCCGTCGTCTCGACAGATATGTTCAGCAATCGAAGGTCTCTTCGTTTTTGAAGACTGGCACAATTTTGGCACTGACTATGACAAGACCCTGATGCAGTGGTTTCGCAATTTTGATACAAATTGGAACATCCTTAAAGACCAGTACGACGACCGCTTCTATCGCATGTGGAAATATTATCTACTGTCATGTGCTGGCGCCTCTCGCGCACGGACACATCAGCTTTGGCAGATTGTTCTTTCCCCCGGTGGCGTCCCAGGTGGCTACCGGGCTGCAAGAGTGAAAGGGGTCTATTGATAGGAGTGAGATAAAAGAGAGTGGATATATTATGTTCGGAAGACCCAAGGCGGACACCGTGATTCGACTTGCCGCAGGCATCGTGTTGATCGGTGTCGGGTTCTATTTCTTCAACACATTTTGAATGCAGAAAAAAACTTTTTTAACCCGTTATGAACTCCCGACCGCCTATCTTCGCCTCTACTGGATGTTCGTCCTGTTGCCTTTTGTGCACACCAAGCGGCGTTGGTTGCACAAAAAACGATAAATTGATGGATGCAGAGGAAGAAGAATGCCGTATTGTCCAGAGACTTTGAGAGCAAGGTCGTAGGTTCGAAACGCCCCCCCGCTATGAACCCACGACCCCAAAATCCAGACCCATTTTTCAGCTCAAAATCACGGTTTCGACCAGAAGTCTGGATTAACAAAAAGGGTGCCACTTTGCCGGCGCACGCGAGTTCTCCCATCTGTTTTAATGTTCCTC
>DATKYR010000151.1:0-18716 GCA_035528395.1 Sedimentisphaerales bacterium | reverse complement strand
GCATCATTGACAGACACGTGGACGGAATGGAATATCGACCTGCAAAAGTTCAGTAATGCCGGCGTTGTTCTGACCGATGTCAGCAAACTGTCTATCGGCTTTGGCGATGCGGACAATCCGCAGCCTGGTGGTTCGGGTCTGATGTTCCTTGACGACATTCGGCTGTATCGGCCATCAGAACCATAGCCGGCACCTTAAACCAGGATTTAAGTATCAATTAATTGCACGATTAATATAGCAGATTTGCATCACTTGTACCTGCGGTTACGCAAGTGCAGGCGATTCGGGGCTTATACCGAATTATTCGGTATAAGCCCCTTTTTTAATTGATTCCGCCACGGGTGGATCTACAACATGCGTCCCTCCGACTTCACTCAGGATAGGGATGCATATTGTGTATTGTGGATAAATAAAATCCGCCGAGTAAACGAGTAAATCGGCGGGCTAAATATGAAGGCATAAATCCCCGGAAGAGCCGGGGGCTAAACATTTGGATTCAGTATCAAATACGGAATTATTTCCCATCAGAGAAATATGGGGGGAGGCATTGGGCCGTCGCTGTGCCGGCGACGGCTAAACGGTATTAATCCTCACTACAGGGGTGAGGGCTAAATGATAACCCTATTATCGTATATTATCGGAATATGTCCGCAATAGTTGGTTTCAGTCAAGGCCCTGTCGCTCTGTCTAATATACCAGTGAAAAATGCAGGGTGCTTTATTCGTCAAAAAAATGGAATCCGAGCTTCCAGACGAAAGAAAAAGTCCTTAACCGGGCAGGTAACTGAAAAGTCGATGTCCTTTTTTGTCGATAAAATTGAAACTGAAGAAGAAAAATGTTGGTCCTAAAACGAACATCAGCCCAATTTGAGAGATATAAATATAGGCATTCCCAGCCCTGTGAAATAGGATACAGGGTAGGATTTTGCGTATTTGACAGAATTGGCTGAGTGTGATATAATATAGGTTGATACTTCCGCCTTCGCTGAAGCTTCCGTCTTCATAAAAACTATGACGGACAAGACGGCGGACAAGCGATACTCGTAACTCATTGGGGCACGAGTGATAAAGGGGAGTTTTAGTACATTCTGAAAGTAGATTTCGAGGTAAAAGATGTTTGAGCGTTTTACAGACCGTGCACGTAAGGTTATGGCGTTGGCCAACCAGGAGGCCCAGCGATTTAACCATGAATACATAGGGACCGAACATATCCTTCTCGGGCTGGTTAAGGAAGGCAGCGGAGTTGGTGCTACGGTTCTTAAGAACCTTGATGTGGATATAAAAAAGCTGCGGCTCGAGGTTGAGAAGCTGGTCAAGAGCGGCCCGGATATGGTTACGATGGGCAAGCTGCCGCAGACACCGCGGGCCAAGAAGGTTATTGAGTACGCAATCGAAGAGGCCCGTTCACTTAACCACAATTACGTGGGTACCGAACATATCCTGTTGGGTCTGCTGCGCGAGAGCGAAGGTATAGCGGCTCAGGTTCTTATGAATCTTGGCTTGAAGCTTGAGGATGTTCGTCAGGAGGTTCTGAATCTGTTAGGAGCGGGAGTTGATAACGGACCAGCCGCTCTCGGCATGAAGATGAGTCCAACGGTAGGCCGAAAGGCGAAAAGCAAAACGCCGGCACTGGACAGCTTCGGCAGAGACCTTACACAATTGGCAGAAGACGGTGAACTTGACCCGGTGATCGGCAGAAAGAAGGAGATTGAGCGGTTAGTGCAGATACTCTGTCGACGAACGAAAAACAATCCGGTTCTGTTGGGCGAAGCAGGAGTCGGCAAGACCGCTATTGTCGAGGGCCTGAGCCAGCAGATAATCAACAAGCAGGTGCCGGAAATCCTCAAGGGCAAGCGGATGGTGGTGCTTGATTTGGCGATGATGGTGGCCGGGACGAAATATCGCGGACAGTTCGAGGAGCGAATAAAGGCAGTCATTAACGAGGTCAGAAGGGCCAAGAACGTTGTTTTGTTCATTGACGAGCTACATACGCTTGTGGGAGCCGGTGGGGCTGAGGGCGCTATCGATGCATCGAATGTGCTTAAGCCGGCCCTTGCCAGGGGAGAAGTTCAATGTATCGGCGCTACTACTCTGGATGAGTACAGAAAACATATCGAAAAAGACGGTGCCCTTGAGAGGCGGTTTCAGACGATAATTGTCGAGCCGCCTTCAAAAGATGAGACACTGGATATTCTCAGAGGGCTTCAGGACCGCTATGAGTCACACCACAGGGTTCACTTTACCGACGAGGCCCTTTTCCAGGCGGTAGAGCTATCGACCAGATACATCACCGGCAGGTGCCTGCCTGACAAAGCAATCGATGTTATCGATGAATCCGGTGCACGAATTCGACTCAAGAATATGACTCCGCCGCTGGATTTGACGCAGATAGAGGAAAAAATAGAAAAACTGCAAAAAGAAAAAGACGACGCTGTTAAAAACGCTGACTATGAGCATGCGGCGGCACTGAGAGATGAAGCCCAGCAGCTTCTTGATGAAAAGACGCAACTGCATAAAAAATGGTACGAGGAAAATAAAGAAACGACCGGCGTCGTGGATACAGAGACTATTGCGGAGGTCGTCAGTAATATGACGGGTGTGCCGCTGACGAAACTGGAGAAGAAGGAAACCCAGAGACTCCTGGAACTTGAAGTTGAGCTGCATAAGACGGTGGTTTCGCAGGATGAGGCAATCACCGCTGTGGCCAAAGCGGTAAGACGCAGCAGAAGCGGCCTAAAGGACCCGAATCGTCCGATGGGATGCTTTATATTACTGGGTCCAAGTGGTGTAGGAAAGACACTGCTTGCACGAGCCCTGGCGGAGTTTCTGTTCAGCGATAAGAATTCTCTTATCTGCCTGGACATGAGCGAATTTATGGAGAAGCACAATGTGAGCCGATTGGTGGGTGCTCCTCCCGGGTATGTGGGCTACGAAGAAGGTGGACAATTGACCGAAAGGGTCAGGCGCCGGCCCTACTCTGTTCTGCTGCTGGACGAAATAGAAAAGGCCCATCCGGATGTTTACAATATTCTTCTTCAAATTATGGACGAGGGCAGGCTGACCGACAACTTTGGACGAAGCATTGATTTTAAGAACGTTATTATGATTATGACGAGCAACATTGGTGCCGAGCTGATTAAAAATCAATCCGGCTTTGGTTTCAGCAAAAAGAGCCCTGATGCGAATTATGAGAAGATGAAAGATATCCTTCAGAAAGAGGTTGAGCATCACTTCAGGCCGGAGTTCTTGAACCGGCTCGATGATACGATAGTCTTTAAGGCGTTAACCAGAGAAGACTTGCAAACAATTGTCGGTTACGAGCTTGCGAAGGTGTTCAAGCGACTGACCGAGCACGGCTTAAAACTGGAACTGAGCGACCAGGCAAAAGAATTCCTCATCGATAAAGGTTATAACCCCGAATTTGGTGCAAGACCGCTACGAAGAGCCATTGAACACTATATAGAAGACCCGCTTTCGGAATCTGTGTTATCGGGTAAATTCAAAGGCAAAAACCTTATAAAGATTGATGTGCAGGACGAAGAGCATTTGAAATTTGAGGGTTTTGAAGTAACCGAGCCAAAGGAAAGTGAACCTGCCGTTGCAAAATCAAAGTAGCGATTAGTTCATTGGCTGATTAGTTGATTAGTTAGTTCCTGTTGTGGAAACAGTATTTGTCATTCCCGCCCCGAATCGTGTTCGGGATAAACTCCAGCGGGAATCCAGCTTTTTCACTCTGGACCCTTGTTTTCGCAGGAGTGACATCATCGATTTTTGTTTTCCACAACAGATATTATACCAATTCAACTTAATAAGTGCGCTTTATATAATGACGATTTATGATATAGTGGCCATTTATCCCACCCTCACGGCCGGAACGCTTTTAGAGTAAGGCGCAAGAATTAACTTGAATTCGTATTAGTTAACTGGCTACTCACCCAGCCGCAGTTCAAATCATGATTTCACTCTTACAACGCCGTTTTGAACCAGCAGTTTACCTTCGGCGAACAGCCTTATGGCCTGCGGATATGCGATACACTCCTGCTCAAAAACTCTGGCGGCAAGGGTATCGGGGGTGTCGTCGTCTTTGACCTGGCAGGCTCGCTGGACGATTATTGGTCCCTTATCATATTCGTTCGTGCAAAAATGCACTGTGCAGCCGCTTATTTTGCATCCTGCTTTTAATACCGCCTCGTGGACGTGATGTCCCCACATGCCCTGCCCGCCGAAACTCGGCAACAAAGCGGGATGTATGTTCATTATGCGATTTTCGTATCGGTCGGGTATTTTCCATAGGCAAAGCCAGCCGCCCTGTACGACGAGGTCAGCGTTTGCGGCAGCAAGCTCATCTTCGATGCGCTTACTGAATTCATCGATATCGGAGTACTCTTTTTTGCGGATTATTTTTACATCAAGCCCGGCGTTTTTCGCCCTTTCGACGCCGGCCACTGTCGAACGTGAACTTATTACAAGGGCGACTTCGGCATTTAGCCGGCCCTGTTTTATATATTCGAGGATATTCAACAATGTTGTGCCGCTGCCGCTGATTAGCACGCCGAGCCGAATCGGCTTTTGGTTTTGTGCGGCGAGTTCCGGTTCGTTTTCAATATCTGTGCCGAGATTTAATGCCTGGTTTACGAGTCTATCGGCTTCTTTGTTTTTCTCCCTGGCGATGTGCCGGACCTTCCAGTCTTTGAACTCGCCGAGCAGATTGACGGCCTGGCGGAAAAGGGGCCTGATTTGCTCACTTTTTACCTTGTATTGGCCGTTAATTTGCCTGACGAGCAGCTCGCTGTCACTGAAAACCATTAGCTGTTCGGCGCCGATTTGTTTTGCAGCTTCGAGAGCTTTTACAAGACTCGTATATTCGGCTATGTTGTTCGTAGCCTGGCCCAGAAAAAAGGCTTTCGCCTGTAGTTGAGTCCCGGCTGAATCGGCCAGGGTGAAACCGGCAGCGGCCGGGCCAGGGTTACCTCTGCTGGCGCCGTCTATATAGGCGATTATATCGTTCCTCGTATCTCCCATCTCGTATCTCGATATTCAAGCATCAAGTAATGAACGTTAGATATTTTCTTCGCTCCCAAGGACAAGTATCCTTGTGCAATTGGGACAGCGGATTATATCGTCCTTGGTCATAAGCAGATTAACACACTCAGCGGTGATGCCCATAAAGCAGCCCCCACAGCTATAGGCCCCCTTTTTGCCGCCCTGCTGTTCAATCACTGCAACAGCCTGGCCATCATAGGTTTCGGTGACGCGTTTGAATATCTCCAGCGGTTTCTCGGGTATGGTCCGTGCAACCTGGTCCCATTCAGCCTGGATTTTGTCGATTTCGGCCTGGTATTTGCCTGCCAGCGTCTCGACTTCGGTTCGGAGCTGCTCGAGATGTTGTTTTTGCTCATTTATCTGGTTTTTTATTTCTTCGCATTCGGCTTCATCAACCTCAATATTTTTCAGCAATTCCAGAGATTGGGATTCTATCTTGGAATTGTCGGCTTTGGTTGTGTTGAGCTGAGTGAGGACTGCGGAGTATTCTTTATTTGTTTTTGCGGTATTGAGGGAAGCTCTTAACCTTGTTATCTGTTCGTCTCTGGACTTGACCTCCAATTCGAGGCGGTCGAACTGGACCTTACTCAACTGGACCTCCTCTTTTTTGGCCTCGAGAGCATTTTGGAGGGTTCTGATTTGATTTTCCTGAATAATTACGTTTCTTCTGCACCTTGTAAGTTTTGCTTTTTCAACCCGCAGACGATTTTCAACACTTTGAAGTTTAATCAGCCCATTTAATACAGGTCCCATTTACGCTCCTTTGCCCGGCTCTTAAATTTTCAAACCCTTCATTATCTACACTCACATTTTATCTGCAACAAAATTTTTTCTGTTTTTTCTTTTATCTCGGCTTCTCGTATAATAAACAATAGGATTAACCGGTTTGTTGTTCCCATTATTTGGGTAGGAGAAATACCCCCGGTAAAACCGGGGGCTAAATATAAGTGTATTGACCCCCAGGGCAAGCCTGGGGGCTAAACGAAGTACTGCTATGAAAGAGCTGTTGAAAAAACTCATTCAGGCTGAAAGCACACCGCAGAAGGGTGAATTAGCCGCGGCGGAAGTAATCTCGGCAGAGCTTAACCGTTCAGGGATAGATTCCCAAATAGATGCCTGGGACCAAACCAGAGCGAATATTATCGCACAGGTAAAGTCCGGGGGGCACAAGGACGCGTTGCTATTTGCCTGTCATCTTGATGTTGTCGGGCCGGGCGAAGCGAAGTGGGAAAAACCCCCTTTCGAGGCGGCTGAAAGCGATGGCAAAATTTACGGTAGAGGCTCGGCGGATATGAAGGGCGGCATCGCAGCGGCCGTTACCGCTATCAGGCAAGTTATAGATTCCGGCATAAAGTTACAGGGCGATATTGTATTTGCAGCCGTTGGAGGTGAAGAGACTGATAGCTGCGGTGCGATAAGATTTATTAACGACCATGGCCGGCTGCCTGAATTTGTCGGCGTGGTTATTCCTGAGCCGACGGATTTTGCAATTGTAACGGCGCATCGCGGAATGCTGTGGCTCGAAGTTTCAACCAAAGGCAAGGCCGCTCACGGCTCGACGCCGCAATTGGGAGTAAATGCGATAACTTCAATGCGGTCTGTTCTGGATGAGCTGGAAAATTACAACATTGCCGCCGAGCCACACAAGCTGTTGGGCGAGTGTTCTATGAGTGTCAATACTATTACCGGCGGTAAAGCACTTAACGTTGTGCCGGATAAATGCAGTATCGGGATAGATATTCGCACTTTGCCGGAGCAAAATCATCAGGATATTATTACTGATTTAGAAAAAATCTTTGTGAAGTTGAAATCCGAAAATTCCCAATTTGACGCGGAGGTCAGCGTGATTCGGCAGGTGCAGCCTTTAGAGACCGATTGCGGCTGTGATTTTATTAAGGACTTTTGCTCGGCTGTCGGGACCAGTGAAACCAAGGCTGTTGGTTTTACAACGGACGGCCCCCATTTTGCTTCGTTAGGCGCACCGGTGGTGATTTTTGGGCCGGGCAAGCCGCAGCTCTGCCACAAGCCGGATGAGTATATTGAAATCAGTGACATGGAAAAAGCAATTGAGTATTACAAAAATATCATTTTGAAATTTTTGGTTTGATTAACATCCTAAGGTCTTTCTATCGATAGACTTATATAAACACAATTTCGAAAATATTCTGCAATATTTGGAATAAATCCATTGACTTTATGGACCTAATCTGGTAGAATAAATGTTTACATATAATTCTGAAGAGGAAGCGGAGGATATGTAGTCTACTTGATGGGGAGGATATGGCGTGAAAACAAAATACGCGATGACTTATCAAATTAGAACAGAATTCCGATAACATAATCAGGCCCAAATTTTGAACTTATGACATTGTATTTCATTGCTAAATTGAACTAAAATGAAAATCTCGAAATTGTAAGGAGCAAAATTATGACAAGACGAATTTTTTGTAAGGTACTGTTAGTAGTTGTTGCCATTTTTGGCGTCATGGTTCTTTCAGGCGTTCTATTGGCCCAGGGACGCAGCGAAGATGCTTTTGAACGCGTCAGAGAAGTCCAGGAAAGAAATACCGAGCGCCTTATGGCAATGGACGGAGTGGAGGGCACGGCCATCGGGTACAACCAGAACGACCAGTTGGCAGTCAAGGTCTTTACAGCCGGCCCGGGAGTTCGCGGTATTCCTCAAGAGCTCGAAGGCGTCCCTGTCCATGTTGTAGTAACAGGGAAAATCTACGCGCTTAAACCTCCCGCCAACAAGCCAAATAAACCCGGGAAACCACCGAAAGATCGTACGCCTCCGGCGGCTCCGACTGATTTAACAGCAGAACCTGTTAGCAGCAGTGCGATAAAATTGAACTGGGCTGATAATATAGATGATTCGGACCTCGATTACTACAATGTGTACTGTGCCACCACCTCTGGCGGTCCGTATAGCCGGATAGCTTCCAATGTGGAGCTGAGTGAATACATTGATAGCGGTCTGTCACCTGATACGACCTTCTACTACGTAGTGACGGCTGTCGATACCTCTCGTAATGAGTCAGATAATTCCAATGAAGCCTTGGCCACAACGGATGCCGGGCCTGTCGAGCCTCCCATTGGGCCTCGACCAGCTCCCATCGGTGTTTCAACGGGCCATCCTAATATCACGGCCGGTACGATCGGGTGCAGGGTTAAGAAGAACGGAAATGTGTATGCGTTGAGCAACAACCACGTGTATGCCGATGAGAACAAAGCCTCCATAGGTGATAACGTGCTACAACCAGGTCCGTATGATGGTGGATTAGATCCACGTGATGCCATTGGGACTCTCGCAGAATTCGAGCCGATCAATTTTCATCCGCGTGCCAGTAACACGATAGACGCGGCCATTGCCCTGACGAACATCGATATGGTTGGCAACGCTACACCTGACGGTGGATATGGGACACCAAGCAGCGAGACTACCGGCGCAGTGATAGGTTTGGGAGTCCAGAAATACGGCCGGACGACGGGCCTGACGACTGGAGAAATAACTGCCATCAACGCCACGGTCAGAGTTGGCTATGACTCTGGTACGGCTCGCTTTATCAACCAAATCATAATCGAACCAGGTGGTTTTAGCAAGGGCGGCGACTCTGGTTCGCTAATTGTAACACAAGAGGGAAAGATGCCTGTAGGATTGTTGTTTGCGGGAAGTGACCTGGTAACGATTGCCAATCCGATTGATGAGGTGCTTAGCCGCTTTGGTGTTACCGTTGATGGTAAATAGCGAGACGTAAAAAGTCTATGATAAAGTACAGTACGTGTCTGGCATAAATGCCTGCGAATGCTGCCGGGTTATGCCTACGAGCATAAAACGCAGTGTTAGCCTGCTTTCCTGAATGGCCCAGAGAATAGAGACCTGTTAATGGTCAAACAGATTGCAATTGTTATGCTGAGCATTGGTGCTATAATCGCAGCCGGTAGTATTACCGGCTGTTGTTATACCGGTCCGAGTGACCTTGAGAAAGGACAGTCTATGCCGAAACGAACAATCGAGCAGGTACAGGAAGAACATACGGATGCCTGGATGGCCATTCCCGGAGTCGAAGGCATTGCAATCGGGCTTTACGAAGGCAAGCCCTGTATCAGGATTTTTACATCGAGAAAACCACAGCAGTTGCGAGACAAGATTCCCTCAACCGTCGAAGGCTATCCTGTAATTATTGAAGAAACAGGGGCATTTCGTGCGCTGGACTAACCGTAGTTCCGGCATACAAAACTTCCACACAATCACAAACATCAGGCCTTTCCATATCTGAATAATCTGTGATTTTCTCTAAAAAGTGAGGTACAATTCACAGGTGATTTATGTTGATAGCTGTATTTCTGCGCAGGAAAGAGAAACAATATGACAAAAAAAAGGTGGCCGAGATTGAGGCCTGCGAATAATAAAGATTGCGGTAAAGTAACAGAGTTAGTCTATAGCGTTCTAAAAGAATATAACCTCAAGCCGGACCCGGCGGTCACGGACGTCGACATCAAAGATATTGAACATTCTTATTTTGAACGAGGCGGAACTTTTTATGTGCTTGAAGAAAAGGACGGCTCAATAATCGGAGCTTACGGTCTTTACCCGGTCGATAGGCAAACGTGCGAACTGCGCAAAATGTATTTACACAGCTCGTATAGAGGCAAAGGATTAGGCAAGTTATTGCTGGAAGATGCCCTGTCAAAAGCAAGGCAAATCGGATTTAAGAAAATGACTCTGGAAACAGCTTCGGTTCTGAAAGAAGCGATTAGTTTGTATAAAAGCTACGGATTTGTCGAATATGAGCCGGAGCATCTGTCAAGCAGGTGCGACCAGGCTTTCATACTCGAATTAGAATAACACCCAAAAAATACGACAGCGATATTTGTTCTGTGTAATTGCCCGGCCAATCAAAAATCAACTGCACTTTTGGTTGTGAATCAGCCGATTATAATAAATGTCTTATGTCGAAGCGATTTTAGCATTGTTTGCATTCGTTGATCCAACAGGCAACAGCATACAATGAAGGACTATATTCGAATGTCTCGTCGGCTTTATTGGAAGAACTATAGATGAGTCAAAGCCACAACGGAAAAGTAAAACAATCCTGCGGCTACGCCCACACCCCGTTAGAGGCTGCGCCTTTCGGCTCTCTAACGGGGCAAGCCGGAACAAAGCAAGGCAGATTGCGAACGTTAGTTTTGAAAGACGGCAATTTGCATCTGCTCACTTCGAGCAGTGAGCTGCCGCAATCGCTAATCAAGGCCAACCAGGCCTTAGCAACTGGGCGGGTCAAGGAGGCGACAAAGCTACTAAATGAACAAGCCGAAGAAGCTGCCCAACAAATCATCGAGCAGGACCAGTCTCGAACAGACATAATGTTAATCCTGGGGATGGTGTTCAAACAAACCAGACAGATAAACAAAGCCAAAAAGTGGTTCGAAAAGATATTAGAACAAGAACCACATGCTTTAGTGTACAACGAGCTGGGATATATCAGCCAGTGCATGGGACGTTTGTCGGAGGCAATACGATATCAAAAAAAAGCTGTCGAGGCAGAGCCGAATAATGCCGAGCTCTTAGCTAATCTGGCCAGAATGCTGATAGGAACGTGCAAAACTCAGGAAGGTATCGAGCTATTTCGAAAGGCAGTGGAAGCCGAGCCGGCCAATGCAGCGGTACACTCTAACCTTCTGTTTTACCTTCATCATCAGCCCAAACTGGACCCCTACAAGCTTTTTGAAGAACATAAGCGATGGGGCCGGATTCATGCCCCTGCTTCTCTGGCCAGAGTATCTCACAGCAATGTCCCAGACCCTGACCGGAGGCTTCGGGTAGGCTACATCTCACCGGATTTCTGCATGCATTCAGTAGCGTATTTCTTTGAGTCACTTCTGGATGGACATAACCATAAAGTGGTTGAAGTTTATGGATATGGTAACGTAAGAATGCCGGGCACTGTTACCGAACGTCTTAAGCAAAAGTTCGACCACTACCGAAATATTCGTGGCCTCGATGATGAGGTGGTCGTTGATATGATTCAGCGGGACAAAATCGATATTCTGGTGGAACTTTCAGGTCACACTGCTGACAATCGTCTGCTTGTAATGGCGCATAAGCCGGCTCCAATCCAGGTTACCTATTTGGGTTCTCCGGATACAACCGGATTGGAGGCAATCGATTATCGTTTTACAGATGCCCTGGCCGAGGCCCCGGAATCCCAACAATTCTATACCGAAGAATTATTTTTTTTGCCGGATGGTTTTCTCTGTTATAAGCCAGCCGATTTTGCACCGACTGTGGCGCCACTGCCGGCCTTTCGAAATGATTATACCACGTTAGGTTCGTTTAACAGCAGCAGTAAGGTACATCCACATATCATCGAGCTATGGGCCAAGATTCTAAGAGCTAATCAGGACTCTCGCATTTTATTAAAGTTCGGAGCCAGTGCCGACCACCGGATGAGAGAGTCTTACTTCCAGCAGTTCGGGCGGTTGGGAATCAGCTCAAGCAGAGTGGCCATTTGCGGGTGGAAACCCATCGATGAGCATTTGCGGGTGTACGGTGAAGTAGACATTGCGCTGGATACATATCCGTGTAATGGCTTTACAACCACGTGTGAGGCACTTTGGATGGGGGTACCTGTAATCTCGCTGGTTGGCAAATGTCATGCCTCTCGTGTCGGACTGAGCATACTCAATACCATCGGGCTCGATTTCTTTGCGACTTTGACGCCTGCCGAATACGTTGCCAAAGCCACGGCACTTGCGGCGAACCACCAGGCCCTTGCTCAGCTTCGTTCTTCGATGCGGCAGCGAATGAAGAACAGTGCATTGTGTGACACAAAGGGATTTGCCAGGAAGGTGGAAGAGGCCTATCGAAAGATGTGGCATCGATGGCTTGAGTCCGCCTGATACGAACGTCAGAATGACAGGATTAAAATAATGTTGACAGGAAAATTCATCATCATTACAACGATAAACTATCCTGCCCAGGCTGTCAAAACGATAGCAAAGACGAAAAGAGATTGGACTATTCTCGCTGTCGCAGACAGGAGAACACCTCCTGATTGGAGCTGTCAAAACGTCCGGCTGCTTTCTATAGATGAGCAGAAGGCATTTGACAGCGACTTTGTTCAGGAATGCCCATTGGACCACTACGCCCGCAAAAATGTCGGCTACCTCAAATCTATCCGGGATGGCGCTCAGGTCATTGCCGAAACCGATGACGACAATATTCCCAAAGAGAATTTTCTGACTTCTGTTAATCAAAGCGTAAAAGGCCGATTGGTTGAGAAATCCGGATGGGAGAATGTTTACACACATTTTACAGGCGAGAGAATCTGGCCACGCGGTTTCCCACTTGAATATATAAACCAGAGTTTTGAAGCTTCCAGCTCGCTCAACGGTGAATCTGTCTTCGACTGCCCCATCCAGCAGTACCTGGTTGATGGCAATCCTGATGTTGATGCAATTTATCGTCTGACGACAAAAGTGGATATGAAGTTTCGGTCGAACACAGTCGTTCTTTCGGAGGGGACATTCTGCCCGTTCAATTCGCAGAATACAATCTGGTGGCCTGATGCCTTTGCCCTGCTCTATCTGCCAAGCTCGGTAAGTTTTAGGGTGACGGATATTTGGCGTTCGTTTATTGCACAGATATGCCTGCACAAAGCTGGTAAAAAGGTGGCTTTTGGCCCAGCCACAATGTTTCAGGACAGAAACAAGCACAGTCTTGTCGGGGATTTTGCCGATGAAATTTCCGGTTATCTAAATAATGCCAGGATAATGGAGCTGCTCAGCAATATCAGGTTGTCAAATGAACCAAATCAAATTGGGACGAACATGCGACTCTGTTATGAACGATTAGTCGAAGCAAAGATTGTTCCGCAAAATGAGCTGCGTCTTGTTGACTTGTGGTTGAAGGATATTGGGCGATTTGCAAAGCATTGTGACGGCAAAGTTGAAACTAAGCTGCTATAAGTTTGACCCCATTAAACCGCTGTGCAGACCATCGTCAAATACGCCTACAAAGCCGAATCTAAATTGAGGTCGTTAATTCAAAATTCGAATTGGTCTTTGAAGACGGTCTTGAAATCATAGACATCGTTGAAGTCATCGATTGAATCTGCTGGTTGGGCGCTCATCCATTCGTGTTTTATCATAAGATAAACGATTTCGCCGAAATCACGTGTTGTTTTAATGCCCCAGGCATTCAAAACTGCCATTGCCATTCTGCCCCACTTTTCGAGAGCTAATTTCCTTAGTCCCTCACAAAGCATTTGGCCGCTAACGTGTTTGGGTTCGACAGTGACTTTTTTTGCCGTGTAGCCGAGTCCTTCATAAACGAACCTGATGCCCGGCGGGCTGAATCTGCCATCTTCTCCTGCGATTTGTTCGAGATTCTTTTTCATTTTCAAAACGTGCCTGGTCCGGATTTTACAAAGGTTCATATTAACATTTTTATTTGCTTTGTAGGAAAACTTTACAAAACGTCATTGCGAGGCCTGAAGGGCCGTGGCAATCTCTCGCACAACAGGCGGAAAAAGCCATCGTTGTGTTTGAGATTGCTTCGCGGAGTTTATCCTGAGCAAAGCGAAGGGCTCGCAATGACAATCTCCAGTCTGATGTTTTCTACGAAGCAAACTTCTATTGTAAAACTTTTGTCATTAAAGGTCAATATTCATTCCATTATCACAGAATTATGCTTGGCCGACTAAAGAAGCTCTTGACGGACTGAGGTTTATAGTTTAAAATTCAGTGATGGCACACCCCACACCAATTAGGTGTGAGCCTAAGCTCAATTGGTGCCGGGTCGGCCAAATTAACGTTGAAAATCCGCTTTGGAGGTGATGTCCTATGTTAAAAACAATTCTTTGCCTGGCAGTATTGCTGAGCAGTCAGAGTGTATTAGCTCAAAGAAGCGATTATTTTAACGCCCCCTATGGTGAGCTGCTTGCCGGCTCGACTGAGCAAGTCGGTTTATGGTGGGCCTCGTCCGGCTGGAAAATAAGCCCGGACAAGCCGCTGCCCGAAACAAAAGGCCGAACAATTGTGATACGCGCCGCCCGGAACGAAGCCGAGGCTGCGCAATTAGTAGTTCGGCCAACAGTTTCCTTACGGGATTTTACCATTCGAACGGAAGAGTTGACCGGACCCGGCGGAGCGACTATCCCCGCTGAGAACGTGGAAGTGCTCGAAGTGCGATATGTCAATGTTACACACCCAACCGATAAAAGTTCGGTGCCCGGTCTTTGGCCGGACCCACTGCCTCCGTTTAAAGAACCTATTGAGCTGGAGGCGGATAAAAATCAGCCATTTTGGGTTCGTGTCAAAGTCCCACGCAAGGTCCCGGCGGGAGTTTATACCGGCGGCATTCACCTTATTGGGCAAAACTACAGTGCCAATGTTAGACTGCGCGTCAAGGTCTATGATTTTGTTCTTCCCGACCGGATGACCTGCACAACAGCCTTTGGCTTTTCTTCGTCCAATGTATTCCGCTATCATAAACTCTCCGACTCTCAGCACAAACGGCAGGTCCTCGATAAGTACTGGGCCAACCTTAGCGCCCATCATATCTCGCCCTACAATCCTTCGCCGCTGGACGAATTGAAAGTTACCTGGCCCAAAGACCCTGAGTCACTTGAACCCGAACAAGTTAAGCCGGTCTTTGACTGGACAGCCTGGGACAAAGCGATGGAACGAGGACTTGATTACTACCACTTTAACTCCTTTAGGCTCAGCATCCCAGGCCTCGGCGGCGGGACTTTCCATTCCCGACGCGAGCCGGAGCTGCTCGGCTTCAGCGAGGATACGCCCCATTACAAAGCCGCCTTTAACGCCTACTGCCGCGAAATCCAGGAGCACCTGCGCGAAAAAGGCTGGCTCGACGAGGCCTTTATTTATTGGTTCGATGAGCCTGCCCCGAAAGACTACGAGTTCGTTATGAACGGATTCTCCAAGCTCAAGCATGCAGCCGGCGACATCAATCGTATGCTGACCGAACAGGTAGAGCCGAACCTGGTCGGTGGGCCGAATATCTGGTGTCCTGTTTCGAATAACTATAAACACGAACCGGCCGAACAACGGCGCCAATACGGTGAAAAATTCTGGTGGTATGTCTGCACCGGCCCCAAGGCGCCCTATTGCACTTTGTTTATCGACCACCCCGGCACCGAGCTGCGAGTCTGGCTCTGGCAGAGCTGGAAACACAAAATTGACGGCATCTTAGTCTGGCAGACAAACTACTGGACCAGTTCCGCCGCCTATCCGGACCGAGAAAATCCCCAGAACCCCTACGAGGACCCAATGGGCTGGCGCTCTGGTTACAGCACACCCAAAGGCGCCAAAAAACCCTGGGGCAACGGAGATGGTCGATTCATTTATCCACCGCTGGCCGCTGCGGATGCCCACCCAACCGGGCCGGTTCTCGATGGGCCGGTTGAAAGCGTCCGCTGGGAAATGCTGCGTGACGGCATCGAGGACTATGAATACCTGGTCATTCTGAGCAGACTGCTCAACGCTAAAAAGGACAAACTCTCTCCACAACAGCGTAAAAAATACACTGCTCTGCTTGAAGTGCCGGAAAGTATTACAAAAGATATGACGACTTTCACTAAAGACCCGGCCCCCATCGAGACCCGCCGTGACCAGATAGCCCGGGTCATAGCTAAGCTAAACAGGTTATGAGCTTTCACCCGCCACCGACTCTCTCGGCTCAATTGGCCTTGTAAAAGGAGCGCCTATTTGCTATACTACAAACCTGATACTTACATAACCAACGTTTGCCGTTAAGTTAATTTCTTAAAATGATTGATTGGTATCGTTATCCCTGTGAAAGCAGGGAAACCAAAAACATATCGTAATGATAGATTCCCGCTACCCGATCGGAGTCGAGGACAAGTTTCGCGGGAATGACAAATTGTGTTACTTGAAAGGGAAAAATATGGAACCTTATATTTCTTTACAGCATTGTCCGGAAGTGGGCCCCGTGTTTGTAGTGATATTCGCCATATTCGCAATTCTTTTTGCCCTGATAGTGGTCATCATAAAGGTATTAATCTTCTGCAAGATTTTTTCCAAGGCCGGCTACTCCTGGGCGCTCGGGCTGTTAATGCTCGTGCCAATAGCGAATATAATCATGCCCTTTGTTCTGGCCTTCGCCGATTGGCCGATTCAAAAAGAAATGCGCTTACTTAAACAGCAGCAGGAAAAGCCTGGGGCGTGAATCGAGAGTCGTGAATCAAATCACGGACAACCAGTCACGAGACATGGGAAACGTATGTAAGATTGAGCCATTTAATGGCTTGTTTATCTTGCAGGAGTTGTCCTATAACTCGGGAACAGCCCAAAATAAACCTAATCCCTCTCCTAAGCTTTGCTGCTAAGAAAGCCAAACTTAATGCGGACCGGTAAAAGTCGTATCCGGACCGTAAAGATTGCTTCACAATACCGGCAATCAGGAGATGTGAGGGAAATATTAAAAAAGTGTGAGTAATTTGCCCCTTGCGCGCATATTACTTAATAGGGCCTGATACCGGAAAGGTAAATTTGAAAAAGTGTCAAATGAGCTGGAACAACGAAGCTGGGTCGGATTTGCTCGAGGCGATGCTGATATATGGCGAGAGTTTATCGGACAGGAAATTCCACTGCTTTATGGGACGTTTATGAGGCGTTGGCCGAACCCTTCACTCGCTGAAGAACTTGTGCAAAAGACTATTTTCGATGCTGTACGGGGATGTGGCAGCTATGACCCATTGAGAGGCAGCCCCGAGGAATGGATTTTCGGCATCGCACGGAACAACATCCGCCTTGAGGCCAGGAAGCGGGCGTCTCGGCCCAGCACTAACGGTGATATCAGCCGCTACCTCGAAGCGATTGACACCAAGCCGTTGCCTGATGAAGTGCTCGAACAAAAAGAAACAGCCTTGCTCGTCCGTTCAGCGCTTAGCAGATTGGAAAGTAAAGAACAAACCGTGCTGCGGGCCAGGTATATCGAAGGCCTCCCGGCACGTGATATTGCCGGAGTGATGGGAATTACGGAAAAGGCTGTGCACAGTTTGCTGTATCGAGCTCGGATTTCTCTTCGCCGGGAGCTCAAGCGGACAGCATCATCGTACGATAAAGGACAATATTATGAAGCAAAAAAATGATAATCTGTTGTGTCGTGATTCTCTGGCTCAATCGGACAGGAATATATCGCGGCTTGTCAAACTGGCCGATGATTCAAATCAGCCCGGCAGAGCATTCACCGAATCATTGATAAATAATGCCCTTGGCAAACTCGAACAGTTAAAGACAGCAAAGAAGCGGGAAGAAAAGAATATAATCTTGAAAGTAAGCTGGTGGGAGAAAGCTATAGGCATAGCAGCTATGATTGCTGTGGTTTGCCTCGCGGGCTTTAGTATTTTGGTCTCTAACCTAAACTCTTTCTTCGCCGTGATTGTCTTAACAGTAATGTTCATTAACCGGTTTATTTATCTTGGAGGACTTATATTATGACCCCCCAACAGCCACCGACAATAAGTGTAATCGAGCCTATCGGCCCTGCCTTCGAAAAGGTAAAGACAATCCTATTCAAGCCTTTCGATTTAGGCAAATGGTTCGTTATCGGCTTCTGCGCCTGGCTGGCATACATGGGAAAAGGCGGCGGCGGGGGAAACGGAGGAGGCAGAGGAGGTGGACCTCACAACGCCCATGAGGCCTTCGGTCAGGCAAAAGTGTTTGTCTTAGAGAACCTGGCCTGGATAATTCCTGTAGCATTAATTGGAGTAATGTTGATAATAGTGCTATGGCTTGTTCTTACCTGGCTGAGCAGCCGGGGGCGATTTATGTTCCTCCACTGCGTTGCTGAGAACAAGGCCGAGGTCAAAGTTCCCTGGACAAAATTCCAACAACACGCCAACAGCTTGTTTTTGTTCAGAATCGTATTAGGCTTAATAAGTTTCGCTGCGATAGGACTGCCTTTGCTTCTGGCCGGCGGCCTTATCGCTATAATGATTGCCGGTAACATTCCAGATGTGGCCGGTGTGTTAGGCATTGTAATGATTGTCCTTGTGATTGTTTCTATCGTAATTGTTTTCACCTTGATTGGCAAATTCACAATGGACTTTGTCGTACCAATTATGTTCCTGCGAACAACAAGCTGCGTAACCGGCTGGCGGGAATTCCTGACACTCCTCTCTGTAAATAAAGCCCGCTTCGCTCTGTATATTCTTTTTCAAATTGTCATAGCATTAGCCATCGGCGCAATCATTCTGACAGCCGTCTTTGTAACATGCTGTTGTGCCGCCTGCATCCTGGCGCTACCATATATCGGGACCGTCCTGATGCTACCTGTGCTGGTTTTCAAACGGGCCTACTCTTTGCTATACTTAGGGCAGTTCGGTCCTGAGTTTGACGTCTTTAGGCCTGAAACCGAAATGGCCGTAGCAGATTGAAAAACTCCTGATTTGCCAACAAAATCAAGTATTGAAAACCGGTGCCGATTTTAGCATCATTGGGACAGGTAAAGGAGATACTAAGAGCTTATCCGAATAACCGCCTCGTTATGAGGCCGAGCGAAAAGTTCGAGGCCAAGGCGGCAGGCCAAAAATGCTCGCCAGGCGTGGTTTTCTCCACGTTGAGAACATTTTTTCACCGACAACGCAGGCATCGGGCTTTGCAGCCGGCCGCAATAGAGCGGGT
>DATKYR010000150.1:0-10013 GCA_035528395.1 Sedimentisphaerales bacterium | reverse complement strand
AAGCCAGTGTGGGCTCACCCAATCCTCCAGGCAGCAATGAGAGGGGCCTCACCTCAGTCGCAGTTTTTGCCTGTGCCGCAATTCAATGCCAACGTGGTGAACTGTCACCTAGGCAAGTACGACCGTGCAGCCAGACGGTTAATCTTTGCCCCTACGAAAACCAATAAACCACGCCTCGACCACAATCTGAATTAGAACCATAATCCAGATTTATTGCGCTGGTTCCGTTGGCTTGTAAAGACGAATGTCATCGAAGTACATCATACCCGTACCGCCTGCAATAGGATTATTCCTATTACCAAGACCAAGAGTAATCGAATTAACATTTGTAAGATTCACACCCTGATCTGCAAAAGCCTGCAGGTCGATATTCCATGCTGTCCACGCAGTTACCAGTGCTGCATCAGGATTATCATGATTGACCACAGCACTTCCGTTGAGAACAACATACATCTGCTCGGCGGCGTTAGCCGAACCGCCTCGGTGCCAAATCGTTAGTGTATCAACACCTTTGACAGTCCAGTTACGATTGGAAGTTAAAGTCAAAGTAGCCTCTGATTTGCCAACAGCATTGTCATAGGCCATCGGCATCGACTGATTGCCACTGTGAACGATAGTCTGCTCGGCAATTGGAGGATTTAAGTTACCGACGACAGAACCATTTACAGCCGGATTCTCGAATCCATCCACCCACTCTAAATATATTCTATTACTGCCGGGCTCACCTTCATTAATGTCATTGTAGCTCTCCATATCATCCACTATCAGGAAGTTGGCTGTCGTAAAGCTCCACAAGGGGCCTGTCCATGGACTATCTGCATTGGCATTATTGGCCTCATCAATCCGCCAGTAGTAAGTGGTATTCCACTCAAGCAGTCCGGGTTCATAGCTCTCGGAACCGAGGTTGCCGCTGCCTTTTAATTCCAGAGAGGCTGCATTGGCGCCGAAATAGACCTCATGTGAAGCACCTAAGCCCGGTGCCCATGTGAGAACAGGTGTTTGTGTTACATCCACAGCGCCATTAGTCGGATCAACCGCTTCAACAGCGCCTTCAGTAGTAAAGCTCCAGACATCCCCTTTATACGTTTCGATAATATCAAACTCATCGACCCGCCAGTAGTAGGTCTTAGCCAGTTCAAGTGTACCCGGATTGTAAGTTGCAGTTCCCTGGGGAAGTCCACTGGCGGCATTGCTGACATCGTCAAAATTGTCACCGAAGTACACAGTGTGCAGTTTAACGCTGAAACCTCCCGTCCAGCTAAGGTCTGAATTTATGTCGATAGCCTCGGCACCATCAGCCGGTTCTGGTGAATAGGCGGTCTTGGGAGGAATACTAAAGCTCCATACATCGCCCTTCCAGGGGCTGTTCGGCTCCGAGTCATTGACCTCGTCAACACGCCAGTAATACGTTTTGCCCGGTACGAGGCCATCTGGAAAGGCAAAACCCGGGAAGCCGGCAACATAAAATGTCGTTTCCTGGTTACCCACGAATGTACCTTCGGCGCCGCTGTCCACATCGTCGAAATTGTCACCTAAATATAGATCATGGGAGACTGCTAACCTTCCCGGCGACCAGCTAAGGTTCACCCAGATGTCTTCATGGAGCGCACCGTCCGCAGGAATTGGCTTGGTGGCGATAACAGGTATCACCGTCGGTACCGAAATACTAAAAGTATCGTGTCCCGAAGCCGTGATTCGCACGCCCATCACCGGCACATCTGTCGTGAAAACCACACCATAAGCATTCTGACCATTCACGCCAACTCCCGTATCCGCATAAACAGCTGCGGCGGTGAATGCAATCGGCGGCCCGAGCGAACCGTCCAAACGAATCGCCTGCCACGTTCCAGTGTCGTTACCGCCTCGCTCGAAGTGGAAGAACGTGTTCGCCGGGATGGGAAAAATTGTTTCCTGGAAATCGATCCCGTCGATCGATGATATGTTAGTGGCCCCGTTCAATGTGAACAGGAAATTGTCAGCTTTCGGGCCAATGTCACCGGCCTTAACGGTCGATGTTCCGCTCACCGTTGCTTCGGGAACTGGAGTTCCGTCCTCCCACAACGTTTCAACGCCTGAAGTCGGGACATACCACCGCGTCGTTGTACCCAGTGTCAGATCCCCTTCTTCGACAACATATTCCGTTCCCTCATACCGTAAGCTCACGATTGCACCGTCAACTTCGGTAACATCCGCCAGCCCGGTGAGTGTGTCGGCCCCAACGGGGGCTGCCATGACCACCACGGCAAAGAGAATTAGACAAAGCAAATTCTTAGACATAATTGTCCTCCTTCAAAAAGATTTAATATGCGATGTGAGTTGACATATAGAATAGTTTCACTTGCGAAACACAAAGCAACAAGTAAAAACTCTGTACTTCACATAATCCTAAATAACGCCTCCTCTATTCAGAAAACTTCAGTAATTTAACCAACAGAAAGACTAAATCCAAAGATATTCTACCCCGTAAACACAAGCCTAACTACATTATTTATACCAAATCAACTGCTTTGCCGTCAAGAGAAATCTCTTGATAATACACTAGCCCCTTAGGTTTTGACCCGACAAGTGTATCTGGTATCACTGCTCTGTAGTTAGCAGTAGGTTATTGTAGGTTAGGTGTTTAGCTGAGTTGGTAAGTTCCAGCTCGAAAGCGATTTAGCATGTACTCTGCTCTTGAACAATTTGAGAATGCTCATCACGACTAATGGTTTTTTGGAAAATCTACCCGAACTTGAGCTGCCGGGTCGTTGGCGAAGGGCCGACAACTGCAATCCTTTAACGGATGATCACGAAATGCCGAAAACGTAGAAGGGCTAAGCGATATGAGAAATGAAGTTAAGGAAAAGAACGCCTATAAAGCTACCTTCGCCGCGAACTCTCACGTGGCGGCCAGCCATGGACGCATAGATGTGGCTGGATATCTGATTGACAGTGGGGCTCCGTCCGTACCCCGACAACCTTTAACCAGATAGCTGAACAGAGATTATTTATGGTCAGATGTGAGTCTCGCTAGAGCCAAAATGAATATGAGTTTTTGCAGATGTTCTTGGTGATTCCTTCCTGTGGAGAACAATCTCATCAACACCCTTGTATCTCGCATGGTCCTGCGCAAGCTGCAACACAGTAGCGCCACTGCTGCCGTACACCGATGATTATGGTATCATTTCAAGTAGTTTTTCGAGAGTTGGCAATTGTACGTAAACCCTTGTAAATAAACAAGGACGGAATTTTCGGTAGGGACAGCGGAGCCGTCCGATTAACTTTTACCAGCAGAAATCCAATATCTGCTAGTAAGCGTGCAAAGTCTTCTGCATGCTCGTCTAAATCCACCCGCCCATTGCCACGGCATACCAAAATTTCCATGGTCAAGAGCGTCCACAGCAATCTCAGTTGCAATCACATCAAGCGTCTTGAAACTGAACTCCTTTTCCTTTCCAAAGAACTTTTGCACCACGACATCAAGCTTTGGATATATAAACCTATATTCACTCACAAGATCTTGAATTCGTTCGACTGAATATTCCCCTAATGCCTGTACAATGTCATCATTATGCGATCAAAGGTAAACATCCTGCACTGTACTTCCACATATTTTTTCGCCCCTTTTTCTGTGTTTTCTAGCCAGAAATAGGCCCTACAAAGATTTTTTTAAAAAACTTTTATTTTTTTATTGACATCATATTACACGTGTAATATTTTATATTCAATTACACGTGTAATATTTAGGAGACTATCTCATGAAGAAAATACCTCAAATCTCCGAAGCCGAGCGCGTTGTCATGCAGGTCCTATGGTCCGAGGGACCCTTCACGGCCAATGAGATCGTGGCAAAGCTCAAAGGTAAGGTTAAATGGAGCCCAAGGACCATCCGAACTCTTATCAACCGGCTCCTCAATAAGCACGCTCTTGACTTTGACAAAGAGGGCAAGGAGTACATATACTTCCACACCGTGACTGAGAAGCAATGTATAAAGCATGAAAGGATCTCGTTCCTCAAGAGAGTCTACGGAGGGGCAACTAAGCCGATGATCGCGGCTTTCATAGAAGACGCTAAACTATCGAAAAGCGACATTGCCGAAATCAAGACAATGCTCGAGCAAAAAGGAAAGGGCAAATAATGGAAACGCTCAGCACACACATGCAGCCGTTCTTTGATTGGCTGTTGCGCAGTACCTTCCAGGCCAGCATATTAGCCTGCCTGATCCTCTTGATACAGGGCGCACTACGAAGTCGGCTCACTGCCCGTTGGCACTATGCACTCTGGCTAATTCTTGTCGTTCGGATGATCTTGCCGTGGGCTCCACAGAGTCGCTTTAGCATCTTCAACTTCGCTACGTGGCAAAGCAAATCTAACGTGCCCAGGCATGTCATGTCAGAGCTGGATGCAGAATCGACCGAAGCTGTGGGAGACTCTTCAGCAACGCAACAGATAATATTGGGGCAGGAGCAGAGCATAAAGGAGGATGGAACTGCCGTCGCTGCCGCTTCGGATGTTTCTTCAATACCTTTGGCGGCAGGACCGGATCTGACCAACTCAGATGAAGGACAAAACAGAAACTTGACTGCTCCAACAAGAATATCACGGGAATCTGCAGACCCAGCAACGCGCACACTGTTTAGGTTATCAGGTGTTTTGCCCCTCCTCTGGCTGGCAGGAGCACTCTTTTTGGGCGGCTACATCATCATCTGCAATCTCAAGCTTTGGCGAGCTGCCAGCATTGAGTGTCCATCAACAGATAAAGAGATACTCGAGTTGCTCGAAGAATGCAGGTCAGAGATAGGACTTCGAACAATCGTGGCGCTTGTCCCCTCCAAGAAGGTTAACACTCCCATCCTATTGGGATTTATCCGGCCTCGGTTGCTCGTTCCGAAAAGTATCACAAAGGAACTCACTCGAGAGGAGTTGCGGTACGTCTTTCTACATGAGTTGGCGCACGTCAAACGCCATGACATTGCTTTGGGCTGGTTAACAGCCTTGCTGCAAGTGCTGCACTGGTTCAATCCTATAGTTTGGCTGGCTTTTCATCGAATGCGTTCAAACCGCGAATTAGCATGTGATGCACTCGTGCTGAGTCGCACCCGAGGAGAAGGAACACAAGACTACGGCCAGGCCATCGTAAGCCTGCTGGAACATTTCTCAGCACCTCAATTCCTGCCGGGGCTGGCCGGAATTCTGGAAAGCAAATCTCAATTGAAAAGGAGGATTACCATGATTGCTCAATTCAAAAAGAACTCATATCAATGGTCGCCTTTGCCTGTGCTCTTGATCGTCGCAATCGGCTGCACGTCTTTGTCCGATATGAGGCGAAGTACGTTAAGGGATGCGACAGTCATTGGGTCTGGGCCGACCATGACACTCAGAAGAGTCCAGCCAGAACTTGGGGATTTTGCCAATGTATCGCCGGATGGTAATTATTTGTGTGACGTTGACGACTCGGATGCCGGTGCCGGCAACCTTTTCATCCGAGAGCTTTCCACAGGAAGACGCTGGGCAGTTACAGATAAAAAGTCGTGGGAAGACTCCGAGGGATACGCCCTTGACGGGGCGTTATCTCCCGACAGTCGGCGCGTTGCCTACCTTTGGCACGATCCCGCCTCCGAGTCCTCCAACCTCTATATCGTGGGTCTCGACGGCACTAGCCGGAGACTTCTTTGTCGGGACAAGTATTTGGTCCCAAGGGATTGGTCTGCAGATGGCACAAAGATCCTCGGAGTCCTTTTCGAGAAGTCTAAACAGATGGTATGGGTGGATGCTCAAGACGGGTCCATTCAAAAGATACGTGATCTGGGCGATGCCTATCCTAATAAGTTTGACATCTCACCGGACGGGCGTTTTGTTGCCTACGATCTCCCACAAGCAGAGGATACGCAGACACGAGACGTCTTCTTGCTTGACTTGAATGAGAACCGTGAGATACGCCTTGCAGAACACCCGGCAGATGATCGATTGCTCGGCTGGACCCCCAATGGCAAGTGGATTCTCTTCGCCAGTAATCGCTCGGACAAGTGGGATGCCTGGCTGCTTGGTATCAGCGATGGCATGCCAGCGGGGCTTCCGCGATTGGTCAAGGCAAACATCGGTGACGTCGGAGCGGTCGGGTTTAGATCCAATGGTGATTATTACTTCAGCATTTATGACCTTCGCAAGAACGTGTATGTCGCTCGATTCGATCCCGCCAAGGGCACGCTGCTTTCGCCTCTCACGCCCCTGCGGCCCACAGGCAAGTCCGGCGAACCGGTCTGGTCGCCAGATGGCCAGCATCTCGCCTATGGCTGCCGCGGTGATGATGAGACATCCTTAATCAAAATCTGGTCCCTTGCTTCAGGGCAGGAGCGGGAGCTTGGCCCAAAATTGCCGCGCCGCCTTCACTTCTGGGCGCCCGATGGGAAGTCACTCCTTCTGTCTGGGTTCCTGGAGGAAAGCTGGTACAACGCAGTTTGCACGCTGGATTTGCAGACGGGAGAGTACTCCGAATTGCTGCGCCACAAGGATATGTCAATTCCGGTCGCTCAGTGGTTTCCAGATGGAAAGAGGCTCTTGTATCACGGACGTCATGGTCCGATCGGGGGGACTGAACAACTCGGTTACCTAATGATACGGGATCTGGACAGCGGCGAGGAACGAGAGATCACCCGCGGCGTGTTCCCGGGGATGAAAGACTACTGGTGGGCGCTGTCACCGGACGGCAGGCAACTGGCTGTTCACTTCAAAAAGGACAACCGCAGCATAAAAATATTCTCTACTGAGACAGATGAGGTGAGAGAAGTCCTGGCTGGTGGTTTGGTAGATAAGGTGCATCAGATTATTTGGGCTCCGGATGGCAAGGCTCTGATGTTGCGTGTGGTTGATCTCTCTGTTTCGCGCACGTCCGAAATATGGCGTATTGCAGTCGACGGTGGGAAACCCGAGAAACTCTCCGAATTGGACATCCCGGAGTATGTCATTGGAATGCGAATCGACCCCACAGGCCACAACATTGCGTTGCAGGCTATTACGAACTTGCACGAATTGTGGGTGATGGAAAACTTCCTGCCGGAATCCACAGCCGGCAAGTGAGTTCGACAAAAACCGGGGGCGGAATAACTCCACCGTCCCGTACCAGAGAGTGGGATTCATCATCTACTACTCTCAGAGTCCAAAGGGATATGCAGTGCTATCATGGTTGCCGGAAGGTCGTATGTTCGAAACGCGCCCCCGCTATGAACCCCTGGAGATAATATTCAGACCCATTTTTCAGCTCAAAATCACAGTTTCTTGAGGCTTCTTTGCTGAAAGCCCTGCCAGATCAAAGAGGGGAGCTCGGTTGCCTAAGTCAAATCACTTGGCCTTGTCGAAGCATAAGATGGCCTGGTCATTTTCACCTTTCTTCGCAAGGGCAGTCCCACGCTTGAAGTGGCCAACGGATTTATCTCTACATACTATGAAGAGTAAATAAACAACAACCATCGCCGTGGTCAGCAGCATTCTCTTAAATGTTTTTTTGTTCTGGGTACGCATCTTCATCTTCGCCCTTTTTCCTCAATTCCGCACAGCCGTCCGCCGCTCGATACAACCAAGAACTACTTTATTGGCCAGCCGCTGTGGGTGGTGATTGGCTCGTCAATTTCTTGTATCTTTTGGATGTTTTAGTTCAAAACGAGAAAAGTCCATGCCGCTTTTGACACGCTCGTCAACAAAACGAGTTGCTCCTTCTGCAGCTATGTGCAATCTTATGTTGTCCCGATACTGTGTGTCAAATTTTTTTAAATTACGCATTAAGAACTCATTAGGTACTTTCAAGACAACAAAGCCGCTCTTTCTTTCTTTTCCCAGCAAATAGTATACGCCCTGTCTGTTGTTCTTTACTTTCCTGATGGGCAAATCAAACCACCACGCTGGTTTTCTGGTCCACGATTCCTTGGCTTTGAAGAATTTTGATACCGCTACTGGGTCTGATGGCATATGTCCCAATACTTTTTTCAAATATCCAAGCCCTCTTTTTCGTATGTTCGACATTTTGCTACTATCACCTATTTCATTGGCCATCCGCCGCTTCTTACGTGCCTTGTTGGTAGCTTTATTTGCACATTCCTTACACCAAATCGCCAACCCATCTTTGTTCCTGCGTGCTATGTAAAAGTAACTCTCGGCCTTCCAGCTCTTGCACCTTCTACATTGCTTTTGTTTCACCCCGTCAACAACTCGATGACACTCCTCATATCGATAATATTGTTTCAGGCCCTTCCCCTCTTTCTTTTAACGCTCTCGCATATATGCCCGCACGCAGTCTTGGCAATCATACCTCAATCCGTCTTTGCCGTAACGCTTCTTGCCGAACTTACTCTCGTCTTTCCACTTTTTGCATTTGGTACAGCGTTTCTGCTTCAAGCCATCAATGGTCCGATGGCTCTCCTCATATACGAAGTGTATTTTCACAGGCCCCCTATTTCTCCTGTAAAGTCTGCGTTTATACTCACGCTCGCACTTTTTGCACCAAAACTTCAGCCCATCTTTGTTCTTACGATTCTTACTAAACTCACTCTTGTCTTTCCGCTTTTTGCATTTGGTACACCGCTTCATTTCTGCCTCTCGGTCTATGTTTTACTACTAATTCCAGACAGCCAAACAGGCCAGCAGTAGTTTCACATCTTTGCCTTTTGCCTTCTTTTCTTCAGGCCTAATCTGTGTATTCTCAATTGTGTCGCCAGTACTGTTCTTCCAATCTGGTCGGCTATTTGTTGTGCCGTTTTACTTGGATATAGTTTCCTTAGCAGATTCAGCTCTCTCTTCGACCAGACAGGCTTCGGTTTTCCAAGTCCTAAATTCTGTGCTTTGCCTGCTACCGCCTGGACAGTCCGTCCAATTTGTCTCGCTATATCCGGTATGCTATTATCTGGATATAGTGTCGTAAGCAGGGATTCCTCTTGTCTTGACCAAACAGAACCTCTTCCCACTTTTTTGAGGCCGATGAGATTTGCTTTACATCTCACCCAGTCTGAAGACCGCCCAAGTTTATCGGCTATGCTTTGCGTGTTCTTACTTGGGTAAAGTTTCTTGAGCAGTTTGATTTCATTGGCTGACCAGAGACGCCATTCTCTTGTTTTAATCCCCATGCTGTATGCTTTTTGTCTAACCGCTGTCAAAGGCCGTCCAGTTTGCTCAGCTATTTCCCTTGCTCTTCCTTGCGGGAAAAGTCTCTTGAGCAACTTGACCTCATCTTCTGACCATGCAACCCAGCCGTTTTTCTTTATTTCGGCCTTTTCCATACCCTCGTAGTCTATGGGATTTTGGTCAAAAAGGCAATGCTCGGCTTGTGTAGGGATATGGTGAGAAGGTAAAGCCCCTCTTTTCATTCTAATTTGCGTTAAAATCCCCCGACCCTACCTCAGATACCCTTCGGCTTGAGTTAGGCCATTGTAGAGCGATAAAACCCCTCTCACAGCCGTCCTACAGAAAATCCTGAGGTGGTATAACATGGGATTTCTCAGGATTTAACCGCTGAGTGCTAAGGGCTCAAGGACTACAACAGAATTGTTCAAGGGATTTGTCCCAAAATAAAAGAAAAATAAGACAAGATTGCTTGATAAAGCTCAATAATTTGGTATAATGATAAACTACATAAAGATTAGAAATCTTTAGACCCCAGACGAAGACAACTAACCTTTACAGCTTTTCTGCTTGGTGATTTATCTAATAGGAATAACGATGGAAAAAAAGCTAAAGACATCGGCTGATGGCAGGAAATGCAAGTTTCTGCACTGCAAGCATCTCTTGAGCATCTATAACCATGAGTCTTACTGTCATGTACATCGCGAGCAGATGGCTCAGAAGCGAACGCTTATTAAGATTCCATATCACCATCATGCATAAATCGATGCTATGGAGTACCTTTTGCGCTTGTCAAGGGCCAATAGTACCACTTCTGAGGGTTCAATTACGAAACTTCTAACGATGTGGTTCAGCGGCGGTGGAACACCGTCCGCTGCAACCGGTTGTTAAAAACGCTTGGACGTATTTGTATTCATCGTCAAGA
>DATKYR010000149.1:0-4079 GCA_035528395.1 Sedimentisphaerales bacterium | reverse complement strand
GCACAAACAAGAAGATTACAGAGGTTTGTCAGAAGGTTTCTTATGGTGTTCATGCCGCTAAGATAATACAATTAATCGCACGAAGCAAGTTTACGTAAGTTCTTTGTTGACAACGGCGATGTAGTTTTTCGGGGGGACAGGTGTATACCGCCGAAAGCTAACGCCGAGTTTGTCTGCCAGATGGAAGATGTATTAGATGTATACCATAGAGTGTATGACGGTAAAATATCGATGGTTTGCCTTGACGAAAGGCCGGTACAATTGATCGGAGAATTACGAAAGCCAATACCGTCAAAGCCTGGAAGGAAAGCTCGATACGATTATGAGTACAAACGTAACGGCGTCGCGAATATTTTCATGATCTTTGAGCCGTTGAAGGGTAAAAGACAATTGCAGGTGACACGGCGGCGAACTAAAAAGGATTGGTCAAAATGTGTTAAGTGGATGGTTGATGAGCTTTACTCTGATTCGGAAAAAATAGTGCTGGTGATGGACAACTTGAATACTCACAAGAAAGCTTCGCTGTATGAGACTTTCGAGCCATTCGAAGCGAAACGTATCGCTGATAAACTTGAGGTACATTATACCCCGAAACATGGCAGTTGGTTAAACATGGCTGAGATTGAATTAAGTGTTTTGTCTCGGCAATGCCTCAATAAGCGTATAGAAGATATTGAAAAGCTGAATTCAAAATGCAAGGCTTGGCTTAAAAATCGCAACAGTCAAGCCAACAAGGTAGATTGGCGTTTTACGACAGAAGACGCCAGGATAAAATTGAAAAGATTGTACCCATCAATTGATTAGCGACAGAGCACTAGTCTTGAGCTTTCTCTATACTTATAACTTATTTTGAAAGCGGTTTCTCACCGTAGACTTTTGTATGAGCGGCCCAAGCCGGACACCATTTGCTGCGGACAGCCGACAGTGGTGGAAAGTAGGCAAACCACACCCCTGCCGGACTGCCCTTAACTACCTGGACCCAATGGGATATCGACCTGCAGGCCTTTGCAGACCAGGGCGTGAACCTTGCCAACATAAATTCGATTACTCTTGGCCTTGGTAACAGGGCTAATCCGACTTCCGGTGGTTCAGGTATGATGTACTTCGATGATATCCGTTTGTATGCACCTTCGCCCTAAGCCGGAAAGCCGGAAATTGCATGTTCAGTATTAAATGCTAAAACAACTTTTTTTTGCCCCTGCAAAGCAGAAAGGTACAATAATGATGCAAAAGATAAACGTCCGCCTTGAATAACACATACCAGCAAAAAGTATGTTTATTCGAAGTTCTTCAGATCAAACTGTTCAGAATAATATGTTTCAAAAACATCAATGTACTCTTTTGGGATTCCAAAATCATATTTGAACTTGAAATAAACTCGCTCAGGGTCTGGATTCACAATGACAATCTTGGGCAAAGTGCTTCTTTTAATAAAAGCTCTCGAGAATAAGTCCGTACTTTGGTGATCCGTTCTTGGAAATGAGTAACCTATTACTATTATCTTATCGCTCTCCACAAGAGTGTTCTCTGCTTGATCCCAAATGCCTTTGAAGAGGTCACCAAACAAGTCATACTTCTTTCTCTTTACCGGAGGAATCACCAATGGCATTGAAACCAGTCCCTCGTCGCTTGAACAACCCCGGGGAACCCACGGAAATTTTGGCCTCCCAACAACAAATCTGTAACCTTCTTTTGCAGACTTGCCTGGATCGTCCATAATGTTGGGCGGATAATAACCATATGAAAATGGTTCATAGCCTTCCATATAACGACCTTGGTAGGTCGGGTAGGGCTGCGTTGCGTACTCGTATATGTAAAACGTATCAGAAGAGGAACTCTGCATCAACGTAATGTTTCCAGTCTTCGGATCGGCTGTTGTATGGCTAGTAATCCAGTTCGTAGAGCCGTGAAGCTTCAGAAGTTTTGGGGCACTGATCTCACTCTGTGCCTCAGGCTCATACCAGCCATCTCTAAAAATCTTCTGAGGCATAACTCCGTAGCCGATTGCACTATTCCAACCCTTATAAACTTCATTAAGTGCTCTATCTAAGAGAGTATCCCAGTTGAATGTTATTATAACATCATCAGGTGAGAGGAATTTTGCAAGCTTCAAGTGGCTTTTTGAAAGAGGGCCGTTTTGGATCTCATTAATGACGCTGGTAAATAGGAAAATCAACTGGTTATATGTACGCCAGAAAAGATATATTTTGGGGCTATCTTCGGACATGGCCTCCAATAGTTTATCTTCCACTTCTGAGTGAAACTCCTCAATATCTATGCCTGTTTTGAAGAAACTAAGGATATCTATATTCATTTCGTCCCTTCCATAATTGAGGATTGCCCCAATGGACACCCATTGGTTCTCGCTTATGGCAAGGTTTTGGTATGTTTCGAACAAGTCTCTGCTAAGAGGCATTTTCCGGCCGGTTGGCGAATCCTCGTAACTCCTCGAAGCACCCGCCCCAAGAACATATACGGTCTTCTTCGCTGGCATTGTCCGTCTTTAGAAAAACAATTTCTTCACGGCTAGTTTGAGGGTTTCTATGGTCAAGATCTTACCTGTACTCTTGACCCATTCCTTCACCTTCTGCCAACTGGCTTCGTCTCGAATGGCGTCAATATAATCATGCCCATCCCATGTCAGACCTTTGGCTCGCCACGTAAAGTTTCTATGGCTGGAACAATCTGTGGCTGCGATGATTCCTTGTTCGGCAAGAATCTTGATATGATAGGAAATCTGATCATCCGAGTAGCCATCAAACTTGAGAGGAATCACACCTTGGGCCTGATTAGAGTCTTCAAGGGAGATGAGTATCTTGCGAATGAGCTCCATATCTCGTTTCATTTCAATTCCTCTATCTGGCACACAACATAATAATATACAACATTTTTCAGTAACAATTCAGCCTTCCGTAAATAAAATATCAACGACCAAGCTTAGCGACGAGGCCAACCCGAAATCGATCTCGATGCGATTATTGGCGTTCAGTTATTTATCCGATTGACTCTTATTGACAACTCATACTCGAAAAGCTCGACGTCTTTCACTCTTGAAGTGGCTAACCGCAGATCTTCAGAGATATTTCGGGCGATGATCATTCCTTTCACGCTCTGGTCTGGATCAGCAAGGTTCTTTTCAATCCACGCCATGTACCGGAGAAGCTGCCCAAGAGTACGATCGTATCCTTTGGAGACTTTAAGTTCGATAACGACAAGATCCTTTCCATTCTCGACGGCCAAGATATCAATATATCTGCCACCGACCGGAAATTCTATCCCGCTGATGTTGCCGTCTTGATACACGTCTAGTGATGACCGTATGACGCTGAGGTTGTTTGCTAAGAAATTTTTGAGATCGTTTTCGTATGCGAACTCATGCGTCTCTTTGGTCTCTTCATCTTCACTGTCGGCGTCCTCATCAGCGATAATGTCCGAATCCTGCTTGTATATAGGAGGAGGATCTAAATCCTTGACGTAAATGCGGAAGTTCGAAGGACCTATCTGAAAAAGGAGATCGTCGGCTCCATTATCTCGGGGGTTATGGTGTACCCGGCTTTGTGCATTTGTTGACATCAAGACAAGGTGGGCGTTAACGGTTGCTTGCTTGATTTTTGGATAATTCTTTTGGAACCAGTTCAGAATCTCCCGTCGGGTGAAGTGACCACCGTCAGCGAGAGGCTTGCGTTCGATAAGACCGAAACCCTCTGCAGGGGGAGGAACAAAGGAATCAAGGAAATCTTGGAATAACTCCCTTGTCGATTTTTCGTAAATGCTGGACATGGCCTTTTCTCCTTTTCTAGTGCCAACATAATAAATATCAGTGATTCCTAACGACAAAGCTCACCGGCAGCAATGGATCACAGCGGAATAGCGGTCAGGTGCGGCGCCTTTTTAGTGGTTGCTTCTTTTGTGACCATTGCCACGAACTTCCAGAGAAATCCTGAAAACCGACTAAAACAATGGTAAATCCCAGAAAAACCAACTATATCCCGATTTTCTTTTCCGTCTCACAAAGCACGCCAGCCTCAAAGTTGCCGGGACTATTGTAGGCACAATCCAGCGGAAATGCAAATCCGAAA
>DATKYR010000148.1:0-57170 GCA_035528395.1 Sedimentisphaerales bacterium | reverse complement strand
TCTTCCATTTTTGGCTGGCTGCGGCTTCGGCTGGCGGTGTCAGCAAAACTCGGACTACCAACCAGTAGGCCTGCGTTTTGCTTCCTTGCCAGCCTTGTCCTCGCTCAGCCAAAAACGAAACCTAATTTCTTTACCAGTCCTTAGATTACTGCGCACAAAGTCCAGGTAACAGCCCAAATCCCCCTATTTACACAGATGACCGTCGCTTTGGCTGCTAACATCTGATTAGTATGCTTGTAGTGTTCACCAAAATTCATATAATACCAGAGCGCAATATGTTTTCGTACATAACTGTGCATTAGTTTCTATGAAGAAAGGCAGTAACTATGATTACCTCATTTTTTCGTCGCTCAAAATTATGGACGACTGAAGAAGAGCTTTGGCTTGCAACCTTGCAGCGAAAAGTCTCTCCTGAAATCAAGGCAGTAAAAATAGAAAGAAGATTTCTCGTTGATTCCAGCCGGGCTTTGAGAAGCGATGAGCTGGATAAACTCAAATGGCTCCTAAAGGAAACTTTTGAGCCTGAGATGTTCAGGGAGCAGCCTAATCTTGAGAAGAATGCTATTGAGATTGGCCCCAGGCTCGCTATAGTCACCCCGAAAAGTACAAATGCTGTCTCAATTTGCTCTGCATGCGGGCTGGATTCTATAAAAAGAATTGAGCAGACCCTGTGTTTTTGTATATGTTTGGAAGACCAATCTGCCCTTACCTTTGAGCAGCGGAAGAAGATATACACATCTGTTCATGACAGGATGACAGAGCAGCCTTACCTCGAACCACCAATTAGCTTCGAGCAGGATACCAAACCGGAGCCGGTCCAGCTTATTCCTTTGCTCGAAAGAGGCACTGATGTGCTCAAGGATGCAAATGAAAACTTAGGTCTGGCCTTAGATAAACAGATGATGCAATACATACTCGAGTACTATCAGAAAATAGGCCGCAATCCAACTGACGTTGAACTGTTTATGTTCGGCCAGCTCAACTCTGAGCACTGTCGGCATCATCTATTCAACGGCTCATTTATAATCGATGATAGGCGAATGGATCACAGCTTATTTGATATGATAAGGTCAACAACCAAAGCCAGTCAGGGCAATGTTATTGTTGCCTATGAGGATAACGCTGCAGTGACATCAAGTAAGCCCCTGAATATCTTCCTTCCATCAAATCCTATAGAACCATCTGCTTTCACTACGAGAATCGTAAAGATATGTGACGCTTTTAAGGTTGAGACTCATAACCACCCCACAACTATCAGTGCTGACCCCGGTGCGGGCACTGGTTTGGGCGGGAACATACGTGACATACAGGGTGTTGGTTGCGGAGGGACTGTCTTGGGAGCTCTTGCCATCTATAATGTTGCCAACCTTTTTATCAGTGGTTATGAGCTACCCTGGGAAAAAGAGTACGCACCTCACCCCTCACGCTTCCAGACGCCCCTGGAGATCATAATAGAGGCTTCAAATGGGGCAAGTGACTACGGCAACAAGTTCGGTGTCCCTCTGACCACGGGGTCCTGCACATCGTTCGAGCTGATGTGCGGCCGTGAGCACTACGGATGGAGAAAGACCTGTATGGTAGCTGGAAACTGGGGTCTGATTAATGAAGCTCATGCCCATAAAAAGGAGCTTCAGAAAGGGTACTTAGTAGTGCAGATCGGCGGTGACAGATACCCAATTGGCCTTGGCGGCGGTTCCGGTTCAAGCAAGGATGCCGGTGGTCAGGAAGCGGACCTGGACTTTGATTCGGTTCAGCGTGCAAATCCTGAAATGGAAAACCGTAACGAGTCTGTAATACGGGCCTGTGCTGAGCTTGGTGATAAGTCCCCCATTATCAGCATCACGGACCTTGGAGCAGGCGGCGAATGTGTTGCACTGCCGGAAATTGTTCACCCCCACGGGGCCAGGTATGAGCTGCGAAATATCCCTTGTGGTGACAAAACCATGAGCGTCCTTGTTTTTTGGTGTAATGAATCCCAGGAAAGCATGATAATGATTGTTAAAAGGGAAGGGCTGCCAATCCTCGAACGGACCTGCAAAAGGAACCGATGTCCGATGTATGTGGTAGGTGAAGTCACGGGGGACGGGAAATTAGTGCTTACCGATAAAGATGCACCTAAGGATGCTCCAAGAGAACAGCGGGTTCCTATTGACCTGGATATGGAATTTCTCCTGGCGAACCTGCCTGAGATGACAATAGAATGTCAGAGCATACCTCGTCGGCTCAGTCCGGTGAAATTGCCTGAAGCTTTAGAAGTTCTGAATGCACTTGAAAGGGTGCTTCGCCTGCTCAAAGTCGGCTCCAAACATTTCCTGACCCGTAAGGTAGATCGCTCCGTAGGTGGCCTGAGTGTGCAACAACAAACAGTAGGGCCGTTACAGCTTACCCTGGCGGACTGTGCTGTAACCGCCAGAAGCTTCTTTGGAATCACAGGAATTGCAGCGGCCATCGGTGAACAGCCTATTAAAGGCCTTGTCAATACAGAGGCCGGTGGAAGGATGAGTCTGGGAGAATCCTTGACCAATCTTGTATGGGCCCTTATTGAAGATTTTACGTCGGTCAATTTCTCAGCTACCTGGCAGTGGCCATGCAAACAACCAGGTGAAGATGCACGTCTTCATCAAACCGTTGAGGCAGCAACTGACCTATGTAAAGACCTTGGGCTCAGGATACCGGTTGGCAAGGATTCTGTTTCAATGACAGCCTGGACTGCGGTGAAAGGTAGAAAACGCCCGATAAAATCACCCGGCACGGTTCAGATGATAAGCTTTGCGCCGTGTCCCGATATCACCAAGGTTATCACACCTGATATCAAGATGCCCGGCAAAAGCGTCCTTATTATGCTTGACCTTTCCGGCGGCAAAAGGAGACTTGGCGGTTCTGCTCTCGCCCAGGTTTATGAGCAAATTGGCGACGAAGCCCCGGATGTGGAGAATCCCCATCTTCTTCGGAAAGGTTTTGAAGCCGTCCAGGAATTGATTAGAGAAGGTCTGGTATTGTCCGGCCATGATGTTTCAGAGGGTGGTTTGATTACCTGTCTGTTGGAGATGGCATTCGCCGGCAACTGCGGCCTGGATATCAACCTTAATAATGCCAATATTTTCGGACGACACAATGTTTTTGCATCACTCTTCGCCGAGGAGCTTGGTCTGGTATTTGAGACACTCCCTGCGAATTTGAAACATGTGGACAAGATACTCAATGCTTACGGCTTTAATTATGACAAGAACACTGCTTTATTGGGCAAAACAACGAAATCCGCCCACGGCGGAAAGATTAGCATCAAATACATGGAGCAAACAGTCCTTGATGCCGACATGAGGGAACTCCGAGGTATGTGGCAGCAAACATCGTATGAGTTAGATAAGCTTCAGGCCAATCCCGCCTGCGTGGAGGCTGAACGGAAAGCGAGCTTTGCTCGTAAAGGACCGCATTATGAGCTTGTTTTCAATCCGGCCCCGACACCGAGCGAAAAAATGGAAGCTAAGAACAAACCTAAAGTGGCGATTCTGCGTGAGGTCGGCACCAACGGTGCCCGAGAGATGGCGGGGGCGTTTTTTGCTGCTGGTTTTGAACCATGGGATGTTACGATGGCTGATATTGCTAATGGAAGAGTAAGCCTTAAAGATTTTCGCGGCGTTGCCTTTTCAGGTGGATTCAGCTTTGCCGATGTCCTGGACGCTGGTAAGGGATGGGCTGGTGTTATTATGTTCAATGATAGGATACGCGATGAATTTAAAGATTTCATTGAACGACTCGACACTTTCTCCCTCGGTGTTTGCAATGGATGTCAGGTTATGGCGTTGCTTGGATGGATTCCCTGGCAGGGGATAGATATTAGGCAGCAGCCGCGTTTTGTAAGGAACGAATCAGGTATATTCGAGTCAAGATTCGTCACCGTAAAAATATGCCCGAGTCCATCTATCTTCCTTAGAGAAATGGAAGGTTCTATGCTCGGAGTATGGGTGGCCCATGCAGAAGGCAGGTGCTTGTGGCCCGACCAAAAGATATTTAGTCTGGCCATGAGTTCGTCTCAAGAGCTGGCGCCCATACGCTTCGTTGACGATGATGGTAAAGAGACAGAACAATATCCATTCAACCCTAATGGTTCAAATTTGGGTATAACCGGGATATGTTCACGTGATGGAAGGCACCTGGCTCTTATGCCCCATCCTGAGAGGCTGTTTCAAATTTGGCAGTGGCCGTTCTGGCCTTCTCATTGGTCCGGCCTCAAGGCCTCACCGTGGTTGAAACTATTCCAGAATTCAAGACAATGGTGTGAAAAAAACCCAGCGTGAATCCCGCCCCTGCAGCAGGGGTGAGGATGATTGCCTTAGCAAACATATACGAAGGATGAGTCGGAAATTCACTCACCTTCCTCTAAAAGGTAGCAGGGGCACTTTTTCATAATCTTCACTTCTTTTGCTTTTTTATTGACCTCGTGAACGAAAAGGTCTATAATATCAATGAATTGTTTTTTTCATCATAAGCCTCTGCTTTTTGGCGTGTTTCGTACTATAAGCAGGGGCTTTTTTCATAATCTTCACTTTTTTTTGACTTTTTCTTTGATTTAATGGCTTTTAGGTTTATAATCATATTAGTAGTGAGGAGTTCTGAAACACCAAAGGAGGTGCCATAATAACACGGCCAATAATTATTGTGGAGACAAAGCGGCGTATATGGGAAATCCCGGATGATATCTGTTAAATGGATAGGAGGCGTGTAATGTACGTGCCTGATTCCCAAACCACCTCATGGCCGAGCCCGGTGGCTCGTCCCCCATGACCAAAGTGTATCACCGAGGTTATAACGAGACTTTGCCCATGGATCAAGAAGATCGGAGGTCTGGAGGTTACTGGAAAACCGGCAATGACCTGGGGTGCTATCAAGACTCCATAAGTTTAGGTTTTTTCTTGTGTTTTTATTTAGATGTGTAATCACCTTGCTAATTCGGTATTGCGATGAATACGTTAGTATTGTTTTATAAAAAGCATGGACATCAACTCTGTTTCTTTCGATGATTCATTGCTACACAAAAACTCTTATTAGGAGGAATAAAATGTTAGCTAAGAAATGCCTTTTCATGGGAATTTTCACTTTGCTCATCTTGAGTTTGGCGATTGCGGACCCACCTGCAGTACACCCACTCACTGGAGAACCACTGGTGATAGACGTTCTCAGGGGTACTCCTGATGCAATTGACGGAGATCTGAGCGACTGGAATCTTGGAGCTATGACCCCAGCAGTTCTTGATACGGAAGAGCAATTGTTTTCTGGACAGACTACCTGGGACAACCCTGAGGACAGTAGCGGAGAGTTCTATCTGCTATGGGATGACGAGAACATCTACATAGCAGTGGTGATGAAAGACGAGACGTTATCCATGAATAAAACCGGCGGCGATATCTGGAATGCGGACGCTATAGAAGTATTTTTCTCTACGACAGACGCAGCTACAGTACATACATCTACTACTCATTACCAGTACGGCTTTAATGCCAACGACCAGAGATGGAACTGGTGCAACATGGATACTGGTGGTGGGGTCGAGCCTGATTACCTACAGATAGCCTCCTCCGTAACTGCCGATGGATACATCCTTGAAGCCTCTATCGAATACGGACAGATGCTTTCATTAGACTTTTCAGTAGGTAACACCATCGGATTCCACCCTGTATTCGACGACACCGACAATGGTGATAGAGAACTTCAGATGACCTGGACAGGCCGTGAAGCTCATGACCAGAGTCTTGGATTTGGGCATATATTTCTCTCCGACGCTGCAGTCGCACCGGGATTCAGCAGTGGTCCGAGTCCTGCTAACGGTACCATGATCGAAGACACATGGGTGAACCTTGGCTGGCGGGCCGGAGAATTTGCAGTTTCGCACGATGTGTACGTCGGCGATAATTTTGACGACGTGGACGCCGGTGCCGAAGGCACGTTTGTTGGTAACCAGGCCGCCACATTCATTGTTGTCGGCTTCCCGGGATTTCCTTATCCGGAAGGCCTTGTCCCGGGAACAACGTATTACTGGCGAATCGATGAAGTCAACGAAGCCGAGCCGAACAGCCCGTGGAAAGGTGATGTCTGGAGCTTCTCGATTCCTCCGAAGACGACTTACAATCCCGAACCACCCGACGGAGCCGAATTTGTGGCCACCGACGCGACCTTTTCCTGGACGCCAGGTTACGGCGCCAAATTACACACCGTTTATATGGGTACCAGTTTCGACGGTATAAATGATGCCGTCGGAGGCGCCCCGCAGGGCCTGGCAACCTACAAACCCGCATCCCTTGAACTGGAGAAGGTTTACTACTGGCGGGTCGATGAGTTTGACGCTATCGAGACGCACAAAGGGGATGTCTGGAGCTTTACGACTCCCGGCGCTGTGGGCAATCCGCAGCCTTCCAATGGTGCTGCGGATGTGCAGATGACGGCGACTCTTAGCTGGACGCCGGCGGACAATGCCGCTTCGCACGAACTGTACTTTGGCACAGACAGAGTCACCGTGAACAATGCCACCACAGCTTCACCTGAGTACGTAGGCCCCAGGGCCCTTGGTTCTGAGAGCCACGATCCCGGCAAACTCGCCTTGAAGGCCGTCTACTACTGGCGAGTGGATGAGGTCTATCCGACTGAGACAATCAAGGGTCTTGTCTGGAGTTTCACGACGGCCGATTTTCTCCTTGTGGACGATTTCGAGTCCTACAATGACATCGACCCGCCGGACCCGGCAAGCAACAGGATATTCGAGGCGTGGATTGACGGCTATGGAACCACGGACAATGGCGCTCTCGTCGGCAATGAAATGCCTCCCTACGCCGAGCAACGTATTGTTCACAGCGGCATCCAGTCGATGCCGTATTTCTACGACAACAACCTGAAAACCTCCGAGGCTACGCTGACGCTGGTCTCTCGGCGTGACTGGACCGAGGAAGGCGTTACGAAGCTGTCATTGTGGTTCAGCGGCGCGTCTGGTAATGCCGCCGATCGGATGTTTGTTACTCTTGGCAATGTTGTAGTCTATCACGATGATCCCGCTGTGACGCAGACAACCGGATGGAACGAGTGGGTGATCGATCTGCAGGCGTTTACCGGCGTGGACCTTACCAACGTCAATTCCATTACCATTGGTTTCGGCACAAAGAACAGCCCGGCTGCGGGTGGCGCAGGGACGATGTACTTCGACGACATTCGGCTGGTTAGGTAAGTTCTTTGGAAGCTAATTGAAGCAGCAATTAACTGCGCTGCTGAGAAGATAGATTTGCACCAGTTCGGGGTCTATGCTGATTCACTCGGTATAGGCCCCGGTTGTTTTGCTATAATCAGAAATGCCACTTAAACTTGTATGCCAAGTCCCATTCGGCCTCGGGGCAATCGGCAACTTACCAGTTTAGTGTTTTCTACAATCCATTCCGTAAAGAATCTTTCATTTTAAGGTCAGTGAAAATTGATAAAGTGGCCCTCAGCTCACACACTGGGTGAACAAGGTTGTAGCCATTGCCACAATCCCCATGGTTCACCATACCCATCACTATTAAAGAATATACATAACCGCTGACAAGAATGAGCGGAGCAAATGATGGTGAGTGGGAAAGGCTGAAATTTATGTCAAGAATTTTGGATATTTTTCTTGATTTTTGGCCTTAAGAAGTGTACAATTTTTTTGATTTGCAACTCCGCGAATTAATAAATTGAGAGTATCATTATGAAAAAGCGAAAAGCATTTACATTAATAGAACTTTTGGTGGTAATTGCCATCATTGCGTTGTTGATGGCAATACTAATGCCAGCACTGCAACGCGTAAGGAAACAGGCAAAAACAGTTATCTGCCTGTCAAACCTCAAGCAATGGGGCACTATCTTTGCCATGTATACCGACGACAACAATGGCTTCTTTCCCAGGCGCACAAGCGGCACAGGGCGTTGGATAAATGTCCTCTACGACTACTATTATCGGGATGACAATATACGCTGCTGCCCAACGGCGATGAAAATTAAGAACCCGATTTACCCGCCAGGCGGCAGCGGCACACTTGGAGTTGGTGGCGACGCGTTTACGTCCTGGGGAAAGGTGGGTGTGACCGGCTCGCGGCCAGCCGGTGAGTACGAGCCGGCCGGTACGTGGGGTAGCTATGGAATCAACCACTGGGTCTATGTGGCCGCCCAAGACCCACTTTACGAACAAGCCGCCAAATACTACTGGGGAACGGTCAATGTGAGGGGCAGCGGTAACATTCCGTTGTTCCTGGACTGCTGGTTCTGGTGTGCCGGGCCGGAGAATGACGATTCGCCCCCCAGCTATGACGGCGAACGGTTCGATCCTCACACGAATGGCATGAACCGGTTCTGCATCAACCGACATCAACAGGGCATAAACGGCATCTTTTTGGACTATTCGGCCAGGAAGGTTTGGTTGAAGGAATTGTGGCATGTCAAATGGGGCAGGAATTTTAATGTAAATGCCCCCTCACCCAACTGGGAAACCGAAGCGCCTTGGATGGCACAATTCAAGGAGCATTGAAAATTACGCCTATCCCAAGGCAAAGATAGAAGTCCTGATTCGGCCGAATCCGTGTGACGGTATTGTGAAAAACCAAAATAATGGCAAAATATGCAAGGACTATTAGTGTAAACAAACAAAGAGGTTTTACGTTAATAGAACTTTTGGTAGTGATTGCTATCATTGCGTTGTTGATGGCAATATTAATGCCGGCACTGCAGCGTGTAAAGAGGCAGGCAAAAACAGTTATTTGCCTGTCGAACCTCAAGCAGTGGGGCACTATCTTTGCTATGTATACCGACGACAACAACGGCTTCTTTCCCAGACGCACGCAGTCGGGCGGTCGTTGGATAAATGTCCTGTACGACTACTACTATCGAGAAGAGAAGATACGGGTCTGCCCGATGGCGACAAAAATTAAAGTCCCGACTTACCCGCCCGGGGCCAGTAGCACCCTTGAAGCAGGTGGCGACACATTTACGTCCTGGGGCAAGGTCGGTATGACGCCAAACGAAGAGTGGGGGCCAGTCGGTACATACGGCAGCTATGGAATCAACCACTGGATCTATGTGGCCGGGCAAGACCCGCTTTATGGACAGGCCGCTAAATATTACTGGGGGACAGTCAATGTGAAGGGCGGCGCTAAGATACCGCTGTTCCTGGACTGCTGGTTCTTTTGCGGTGGACCGGAGAATGACGATACACCCCCCAGCTATGACGGCGAACGGCTCTCGCCTCATGTAGAATCCATGAACCGCTTTTGCATTAACAGGCACCAGCAGGGAATAAATGGTATCTTTTTGGACTATTCGGCAAGGAAGGTTTGGCTGAAGGAATTGTGGCACGTCAAATGGGCCAGGAACTTTGATATAAATGCCCCCTCACCCCACTGGGAAACCGAAGCGCCTTGGATGGCACAATTCAAGGAGCATTGAAAGGAATAGCTCTGGTACTATTTTTCAATGCTGTCAATGCCCCATTTGAAACTATCGTTCACCTAACTTGACAACTTGGCTCGGCGAAGCTGCGCCGGAGCAGGCCGGTCGTTTCATATCGGGGTGATTGCTGCTCTTGCTAAAATTTGCTCGTGAAATTACCGATTAAAAATGGCCGTGCACTTTTCTTCGAATCGATATTGCTGAGTTTGCTGTCACAGCCAACTCGAGCCGGGTTAATCCACAGCACAACAAACTGACGCTTATGGCTGCTCCGTTCCCGGCCTGACCAGGTTCACGCCGTTCATTTGCATGGGACCCGACTGTCAACATCGCTTATGGCAGTAGTGACTCAACTCAATTAATCCTCTGAAAAGAATTCAGCCTCGCTATAGCGGATTGCGAGTACAGGGTACCGCTAACACCCCGCTTAGCACGGCCATTTTTACTCCAACCTCTGCAACCAATTATCTGCCGCCATCGCAAAATCAAGCGGATTCATCATTATATTAATCGATTTGGCTTGATTAAGCAATTTTTTTTATGGTTTTTTACCTTGCTACCACCTAAGAAACCGCCTCTATAAAGCTGAAGAGCCGTTTTGAAGAAAGAGAGTTAAGCATCTTCGCAAGGTTTGGGTAGGAGGCAATAGTGAGAAGGAGAGGCCTATTCCTCAAGTTTAGACCTTTGGTTCCCGTTGCCTTCCTCTACGTCAACGGGGTACTGGTGCAGATAAAGCGTAAAGGCCAATTATGTTTGGAATGTCTGTATGGGATTATCATCTAAAGCAGTTTGCGGCATAAAGTATCGGCTCAAATGTTGCCATTTTTTCTATGGGAACAGTTCCCCATGTCGTATTTAAATGTCCGAGCATTCTACTGTTGTTCAAACTTCGGGAATAATCAACCAGAGCCTTTGTAGCTTCTAATTTGCGCCAGCCAGCCGGCCACACCCGAAAGCCCTTTTCCAGAAACATAGGTATCGATTCGTAGGTATCACGAGACTCGTAGTGCCAGTCGCAGATTATTATATCCTTGGGAATCAGGTCAATAGCTCCAGCGGTGCCATCGGCACTCGCTTCCCACTTACCGTAATCTATTTTGCCGGCATCGATCAAACGGTCGCCCCACATGAGCATTTCAAGCTTATGTTTTTTAACCAGGTGTTTGTAATAGTCATTAACAGCCTTGGCGAAAAGCTTAGCTTTATCTTTACCCCTGCAACGTGGACATGCGTCATGACCTATAAGAAAAACTTCATCCATTCCTATATGAAAAGCATCGGCTTCAAAAGTATCTATCAGCTCATCCATAAGATCAAATATTATCAGATTAACTTGCGGATGAAGTGGACACCAGCTTCGGCAATAAATCTCTTCATTTTTAGTGTATTGGTCAGGGGTCTCATCAAATTGAGGATACTTGACTAATAAAGGAAAAGTGCGTTCACGCCACGACTGATGGCCTAAACACTGAAATTGTGGGATAAGTCGAATATGATGTTTTCTGCACTCAGCTACCAGCTTTTTGATTTGCTCTTTTTTGTTTGGATTGCCTGTTTGTAGCTCTGGGTGGGATTGATATTCATATCCGTAATTGATCTCTGCTATGATTACGTTAATTCCGACTTCTGCCAGCTCATCTACAACTTCAGTTAGTTGCTCAGTTTTGTCTTGAGTTGTCATAATAACATGCACACCCCGCCAGGGCTCAGATTGCTTTGCAGAAAGTGTACATGATACGAATAGAATCGGCAGGATACATATTAGGAGCCTGCTGAATAACCATCTTCTCATTGTGAAATCTCCCAAATCATAAAATCTATAATCAGAAAAAGTCTTTTAGTTTAGCAGCTTCGTCAAGCTATTGGCAATTATTATACTGGAATTAAGTAGTCAAATACAGGAATTTGGCATTTGGCCTGTTGACGAGCTTGGGAATTTGAGAGATTTGTGTAGCTGTTCAGAGGATTTAAGAACTCGATAAACGACTGAGAAGGTCGATGTTTTGGGATAAATGCGTGCTTAAATTTGCTTGGGGATTATCTGTCGTTCTGTATTATTCGTGGCACCGCCGGCCGGTACTGCATCTTGTTCCCAAAGTTGGAGAATACATTTGAGAATATCTGACCTGCTGATAACGCCTACTACTTTGTTATTTGATGTAACCGGGACTCTTCTGATAGAGTTGTCCCTCAAGCAGTAACAAACATCCAGCAAAGGTTCATTCTCTTCAAAGTGGATTGCAGGTTGTGTCATAAAATCATTTACTGTCCGGTTTTTTTCGTCTTCATAGGTGTGGAATAATCTTAGCACATCTTGTTCTGAAAGTATCCCTACCAGAGTCATATCATCTTCGACCACGGGGATGCCCGTAATGTTGTTTGTCGACATAACTCTTATGGCTTCAATTACAGGGATGTCCCTTTTTATGCAGATTACTTTCTTGGTCATAATGTCTTTTGCTTCAAGCATAGCACAGCCTCTTTTCCACCAGTCTATTTTATGGGTACCAAAACATTTTAAAGGAATTTTTTCCCAGATAACATTTTAATTACAAGCAAGAATGAACTTATAATTGATTATCCGGCGATAGCCTTCCAGCTTTGGTTTAATTCTTCCATTAGTTTTATACAATCACGAATCATTTGAGCGTCACATTTTATATTAGCCTCAGAGAGGCGATTACTCATAAAGCAATAGAGCTTACGAAGGTTGGCAGCTATTTCGCCGCCGGCGTCCATATCCAGGACCACGTTGAGCTCATTGATTATGTCCTGAGCTTTGTTTATATAGTGGCCCTTTGCCTCGTAGTTATTCGCCTCAAGTTCTTTAATTGCCAGTCTCATAAACTTGATTGCACCATCGTATAGCATAACAATGAGACGGCCTTTGCTTTGTGTTGTAACTACATTATCCTGGTATGCTGCGATTCCGTTCATAGTATCGCTCCGTTATATCGTATCTCGAGCTGCGAGATGCGTATTGCGTTAGCTTTATCAGGTAATACTCAATACGCACGATGCACCACGATATTTGTTAGCTGGTATCCTAACTTATAGGAAAATGGGAGATGGCTGAGGATTTGCCCCAGTCATCTCCCTATTGTGTCCTTCAACATTCGAATGCTGCTGTTTTTTATCTGAGCAGTGTCAGTGCCATCTGAGGCATTGCGTTGGCCTGTGCCAACATTGAGATACCGGCCTGTGCGAGCACCTGGTTCCTTGTCATCGCTGCCATTTCGGTCGCCACATCGACGTCCGAAACACGAGACTCGGCTGCCTGCAGGTTCTCGGCCGCAATGTTAAGCACCGATATCGTACCTTCCAGACGGTTCATCTTGTAACCGAACTGGGCACGAGCGTTATCTTTGGTGTTGATTGCGTTGTCCAGTGTTTCCAATGCCGTCTTGGCGCTGGTTACGTTGGCAATGGTCAGACCCGTGATATTAAGACCAGTCGATGCACTGGTCATATCGCTGGCGGTCAGGGTAATAAAGTCGGTTGAAGCTTTACCAACCTGGATATCCACGGAAGCGGTAGCGCTGTCGAGCATCTTGATGCCGTTAAACATGGTTGCTGCGGCGACACGGTCGATTTCTTCGCGCATTTCTGTGAACTCGTTCTCCATTATTGATCTCTGTGCAGAAGAGTACGAGCCCGTGGCCGCCTGCTCAGCCAACTGCTGCATACGCACTAATTTATCATCGATTGTTGCCATAGCACCTTCCATTGTCTGCATCATACTGATGCCGTCCAGAGCATTACGGGCAGCCTGCTGGAAAACAGCGATGTCGGCTCGCATCAATTCGCGAACAGCCAGGCCGGCTGCGTCGTCCTTTGCACTGTTGATGCGCAAGCCTGACGACAGCCTTTCGACCGATGTGGCCAGGGCATTGTAGCTGTTTCCCAAGTGCCGCGCAGCGTTTGCTGCCATAAGGTTGTTCTTAATTGCTAACATATTTTTGACTCCTTATTAATTTAATAAAGTACCGAACAAATTTTTCTTGGCCCTGTCAAAAGCCCCTAAATCCGAATACTATAATTAACACGTGCAACAAGCACGCCAGAAGAATTCGCTTTCAGTAGCCATTATCGACCAAAATAGGTGAGACTTGAGGGATTTCTTTTATGGAAGTTACAGTAAAATCATTGGACCGGTAATCCGGATGAAATTGGGATTGATATCGCTGAGAAGCTGTTAAAAAAGGCAAAATAATCGGGGAAATTTTGTGAAATTATCGGACAATTCCGATGGAAATTTGCGGCTCAACGTTCCGGCCACTTGGGAAATATTCTTAATCTCGAAAAATGTTCTTAATCTATAAATGCCTTGATAATGAAGGATAATTCTTGTCTGAAGTTTCATAATGGAGTATAGTGCAGATAGTAAATGAAGCTTTTCCAAGGTCTATCAACACTGCATGTCGCAAATGGGAGACTCCCGTTGTTACCGAACAACGACAGAGAGAATGAAAACAATGCCTCAGTCAGGAAAACCGACGGGGACAGTAGGGAAACTCTCTCCGGCAGTTCTTTATCCGGATTGACCGTTGAGCAAGCTCTGGACCTGGCGTTTTCCTACTACGATATCGGACGTTTGTTGGAGGTTGAACAACTCTGCCGGCTGGTCCTCCAGGAGGTTCCCCGCCAAGTCGATGCGATGCAGCTGCTCGCTGCTCTTCATAGTCAAAGGGGCCAATACACCGAGGCGGTACAGCTTCTGCGGGAGGCCATCAGGCAAGCACCCGGGCATGCCCACATCCATAACAACCTGGGAATAGCGCTGCATAAGCTGGAAAAGTCTCATGAGGCTGTTTCGGAGTTCAGCAAGGCGCTTCAAATTCGGCCGGATTTTGCAAAAGCCCACAATAACCTTGGTGTTGTACTGATGAAGCTGGGTCGTCTGGATGAGGCGGTAATCGCCTGCAGGCAGGCAATCCGCCTGCAGAGTGATTTCAAGGAGGCATACAACAATCTCGGGTTGGCGCTGAAGAAAAAGGGAGAGCTGGGAAACGCGATAGCATCATACGAGAAAGCAATAAACCTTGACCCCGAATATGCCGAGGCCCTGAGCAATCTCGGTATGGTGCTGATTGCTCAAGGTAGATTTGAAGAGGCGGCTGGGAATCTGCAAAAGGCGGTAAGCCTGGTCCCGGATTCAGCCGAATTCCGTGATAACCTGGGTGTTCTTTTTAACCGGCAGGGGCGCTTTGAAGAGGCTGTTTGTGCAAGCGAAAAGGCTATAGCTTTGCGTCCGTCCTGCATGGAAGCCCATAACAATCTTGGTACCGCATTGATGGAGCTGGGCAGATTCCCTGATGCAAACAACGCCTTTGAAAAGGCAATTGCTATTGACCCTGAATGTGCAGAGGCCCATCACAACCGTTCACTTGTCTTGCTGCTGAGGGCTCAATTTGAGCAGGGATGGGCCGAATATGAATGGCGCTGGAAACATGCCGGTTTTTCCACACCTCTACGACCGTTCTCCCAGCAGTGGTGGAATGGTTCTGCGGAAGGTGTGACAAAGCTGCTCATATGGGCCGAACAGGGTATCGGCGACGAAGTGCAGTTTTCAGGGCTCATCCGGCATATTCTGGCGCGTGGCATTCGCGTCGTTGTCGAATGTGATCACCGGCTGGCTTCGCTTCTGAGGAGAAGCTTTCCCGGGACTACTGTTGTTGAACGGAGCGATCCTCCGGCATCTTTGCTAAAAGACCCATCAATTACCCATCAGATTTCGATGGTCTCTATCCCACGTGTGCTGGGATTGTCGCCGAATTCCATGTGCTTTCAGAATCCTTTTATGGTCCCCGACGAAAAGCTGCGCGACCGATTTCGCAGTGAATATAAAGTGGATGGGGCTCCTGTGCTGGTAGGGATAAGCTTCAGAAGCGGGAACAGCCAGGAGGGACAGAAAAGGTCTATCGGATTAGAGCATTGGGGCTCTATATTGAAGGTCAAGGGAGCACGATTTGTGAATCTGCAATACGGAGAGTGTTCGAGGGAATTGCGAGCGGCCTATGAGCGGTTCGGTGTGGAAGTTTTGAAAGATGATAGGATTGACCCTCTTAGGGACTTGGAAAGTTTTGCCGCCCAGGTGGCCGCGATGGACTTGGTAATTTCAGTGGACAATTCAACAGTTCACTTCGCCGGGGCTCTGGGCGTTGAGACGTGGACTATGTTACCCACCACGCCGGACTGGAGGTGGGGTCTTGAAGGCGACAGGACTCGCTGGTATCCCACTATGCGCCTGTTCCGGCAGGCCGAAAGGGGAGACTGGAAACCGGTTATTTCAAGGATCGCCAGAGAACTTACTTCGTTGATAAACTCGTATGAAAGTCGGTAATTTGATGTTTCCCCCTCTGATGAGCTATCACTCCCAATGAATGTAGTGCGACAGGATTATTAGGGTCATTTTGTAGAACCAACTGGTACAACTGCTCAGCCTGCTGAAGATTTCCATCTTGGTGGCGTTGCACTGCGTTTTCCATAGTTTCGGCAATGGTGGTTGGCATATGTATATGGCCTTCCAGTTTTTGAGAATTAGCAAAAACCGACACGATTGTAAGGTGGTGAGTAGTGAGTGGTTAAATAGCAAGTATTCAACTCACCAATTAACCAATCACCAAGTGGTTTCAGGATTTATCTATATCAGCATATTTATAGAGCCGTCAGTAGTGAGCGACTCCTGTAATTCGGTAATGTTCTCGTAGTTATTATTGTTTATTAGCCATTCGTTAATCCCGTTAGTATCGGGATTATTTACCCCCAAATGTGAATTTGTTGAGTCATGTTGCTGGGTCCAGCCGTTTTGCAGCGATTGGTCTTTAAGAGCCTCTTGCTCTGGCTGCTCGGCCTCGGATAGCGTAACTTCAAGCCGCCTTATCTGAATGCCTGAATGCTGAAGGTTTTGGATTATCTGCGGTAGTGCCTGCTGTATCTCTATTCTGGTTTGGGGCTTGCTGACTTCCAACAGGCCTATTATTTGGTTGTCCTGCTCACTAAATTTTATGAAAACCTTTCCCAGTTCTGGTGGATTAAGGCGAATCGTAATCTGCTGGTCCTGCCCTTCTCTGGATAAAGAGCTGTGAATAGATTCAAGAATCTGTTTCCCAATGTCTGCAGAGACACTGCTGGGCGAAGTTTGCCCCGGCAGAGCAGCGGCCTTTGCACCCTCTGCAGAGTTGTGGGATTGCTCTGTAACGGGAGTTTGTGGATTGTTGTGCGAAAGCATTTTTTCGAGGTTTGAATCAGAGCTATCGTTGGAGGTCGGACTGCCGTGGTTTTTTGTCTGGCCGGTGGATACTTGGACGGTTGTTATATTCAGCTCTTGGACAGTTGGGTTATCTGAGAGTTTGTTCCCGGCACGTGGGGACTCTTTGTCGTTGCCACCTGATGATTCTGAGACTATTGCAGGGGCGGTTGCCGTACTGTCTGATGGTTTCAAAGCAATCCCGACAGGCTCTGACTGGGATTCAGTGAATTTGGTCTGAACCGGTGGAAAGTTTGTATTCAACGTCGGAGTTTTGTTATTGCCGGGAATGGCTGACTTATCTGTCAGGGTTGTTTCTCCGTTGTTCGTTTTGCTCTCATCGCCAACAAGATTATCAGTTCCCAGTATTTTGCCGCTCAATACAGAGCTTTTGGGGCTGCCAGCGACGACTGAAGTGTCCACTGAAGCCGTTTTTTCGTTAGTCAAGGTTGTTTTGCTGCCTTCATTAACAAGAGCATTTGGAATCAGTTCTTTGGCGTTTTCCCCATTGCCTGGAGCTTTTGTGGATGCGACCGTGCTATTTGGTATCAGTATTTTATTTATGTTGTTACCTTGTCCAGACTGAGTATCGGCAGTACCCTTGGATATATTAGATAAAACGGTTTTAAGTCCAAGTTGGCCCTTGTCGGTAGTTACAAGAAGTTTGATTTCGGCTGATTTGGCTGCTTTTCCGGTAACAGGAGGGGATTTGTCAGCTTTTAAGTTGGTGAGCAGTTGGGCGAGTTCATAGCCGGCTTTCGGCTTGATATTGGTAATTGTGGGGAGACCTTCTTTGCCGTTTTGGACTGTTTGACGATATTGCGCCAACCAGTCCTGTACTATATCCGGCTGGACGGCCTTGTGAGGGGCAGAGCCTTGCTCTTTTGGTTTTGTGTTATCTCGGTCCTGCTGGGGCGCTTCAGTGACTGCTGTTTTGCGAAGCGTATGGCTAAAATCTTGTGTAGACTTGTTTGTAGACTCGTTTTGGGCGATATAAGGTGTATTATCGGTCGTTGTTGATTCGGGAGTGTCATAAGGCGGTGGAGTATCATCTGCCGCAGGGGAAAACTGCGTGTCATTAGTGAATGTATAAGGTTTGGGTGCAGGAGGGGCCGTGACGGCTGTTCCCGCAAACAACATATTATCGAATGTCAACAAGTTCGTGTTCATACACCATAATCCATAAAGTTAACATAATAGCAGCAACTGTTGTGCCAGTATTTATGACCCATCCCCTTATAAACGATAACAGCTTGCTATTACTTAACTTATGAATATTGAAAAGATGGCAATTAATCAAAAATACCTTGCTGTTAGCGGTGTTGATGGAGAAATATTCCTGTTGCAGGAAAGAATTTCCGGTGTGGGTTGAGGATAAGTAAGTTCAAGAACTTTGCGAGAAGTGAGGGTATGTAAAAAAGCACGCCATTGTATAAAATCCTGACATCACTGCTGCCTATCAAATAAGCGATTATTCGGACTTAAAGTGGTTTTTCACCCAAGATATGGGATTAATACGCTGAAATTGACCAGCTTTAAGCGTTTGGCACGATTCTTGCTTATATATCTTGAGAGACAAGGTTTGTGCATAGATATATAGATATTGGGAAATTCAGATGTCCGAAACAAACAGCATAATAGCTATTATCGAGGCCGGTATAAAGGCTGAAGGCCTTCGCCAGAAAGCGATCTCCAATAATGTTGCCAATATTGAAACTCCGGGATACCGCAGGATTGATGTCAAGTTTGAAGAGTTTCTTGCCAAATCCCTGGATTCATCCGGTTCAGTTGACCTTAGTAAACTTGAGCCGCAGATTTATAGGCCCAGACAGACACCGGTAAAGTCAAACGGCAACGACGTTACTTTGGAAAACGAAGTGGGTGCAATGATTAAAAATAGTCTTCGCTACCAGACATATATTCGGCTTCTCAACAAGAGGTACAGACAGATTGAATTGGCAATAAACGTAGGCGCAAGGTAGTAATCCATTGTTGGCTGCTATGGTTCGCGGTGAGTCGGACAAGGCCCAGCAGAGAAAGAGAAAGGGATAGAAAATGGAAGTTGACAATCTCTTCGGCCCTATAGATATAGCAATTTCGGGTTTGAAAGCACAGGGCAAGCAGATGGAAGTAATTTCGTCGAATGTTGCCAATGCCCGCACAAGCGATGCCGGTAAGGGTGAGCCTTACCGCAGGCTCGAAGCGGCGTTCAAATCAGATGGCGATTTGGGCGGTGTTGAGCTGGGCGAAATTCTTCCGGATATGGGCGATTTTCTTAAGGTTTACGATCCCAGCAGCCCTCGGGCGGATAAGGAGGGATACGTTGCAATGCCCAATATAAATTTGCCGCTTGAGATGATGAACCTGAATATTGCAACGCGGGTGTATCAAGCCAACGTAGCGGTTTTGAAGCGTTACCAGCGAATGGTGGAAACCACGCTCGAATTACTTCGATAAGTTGAGGAATAAGCAATGGTTAACTTAAATGCAAATATAAGTGGTGTCCAAAACTCAATGAAGAGTATTTTGGAACCCCACTCGGTACAATCCAGGAACAATCTCGATTTTTCCGGTATGCCGAAATTGGAGGGTTCCGACGACAAGAAGGCGGACTTTGCTAATGCGGTGAAGAACTACATATCCAAGGTTGATGACCTTCAACAGTCCTCAAATATGTCAATAAAGGATTTGTTATCGGGTAAGAATGAGGATATCACCTCAGTGATCTCGGCGGTGGCTAAAGCGGATATAAGTTTTAAGCTTCTTGTGGGCGTTAGAAATAAGCTGATTGAGGCGTATAAGCAAACTATGAATATGCCATTGTAATTGGTGAGTAGTGAGTGGTGAGTAGTGAGTGGTGAGTAGTGAGTAGCCAATTAACCACTCACCAATTAATGAAAGGGCTTAATGAACTTTTTCCAAAAGATAAGTGCGGTTTGGCAAAAGATAGGTCTCGTTCAGCGGGCCTTGCTTATTGCGCTTTTCCTTACATTTGTTGCTGCCGGTGCTCTGCTTACATATTGGGCCCGCAGGCCTGACATGAGAATGTTATACCAGGAAATTGCACCCGAAGAGGCGGCTAAGATTACAGAGAAAATCAGTGATAAAGGCATTGCTTACGAATTGCGAAATGGTGGGACAAGTATCTACGTGCCGAGAGAACAGGTTTATCAGCTTCGTTTGGATATGGCAAAAGAGGGTCTTCCGATAGGTGAGCAGGGCGGTTACAAGATATTTGATAATGAAAAAATCGGCGTCAGCCCATTTGTTCAAAGTGTTAATCTCAAACGAGCACTACAGGAAGAACTTGCCAAGAGCATCCAAATGATAGACGGTGTCGTTCACGCCCGTATCCATATAGTAAGTCCTGAACAAACGCTTTTTACACCTGATACCGGCAAAACCACCGCTTCTGTGGTTCTTCGAATAAGACCGGGTTATAAATTAAGCACTTTGAATATCGCAGCAATTACTCATTTGGTTTCCGGCAGTGTTGAGGGGCTTACATCCGAAAATGTTACCGTGATAGACAGCCAGGGCAATCTTCTTTCTCGCGAGTCTGACCCAACTATGGCCAGCGGGGCAAGTACTGTTCAGGATTACAGGGAAAGGGTTGAGCGGAACTTGGCCAGCAAGGTTGAGGATATGCTTGCTACCGTTTTGGGACCCGGCCGGGCAACGGTAAAGGTTAGTGCCATTATTGATATGAACAGCGTTAGCACCGTTACAGAAAAGCTTGACCCAAAGGGAGTTACTACTACAGAAGAGATTACAAGCAATTCTGAAACTGGAGCCAGCGCACCATCGGCAGCGGGCGAGCCGGCCATACCGGGAAGTATAAAGAAAGATGAAATAATTAAGACTGAATACGAGATCGGCAAGACTGTAACGCAGGAGATTATTTTGCCGGGCCAAATAAAATCTCTGAAAGTAGCGGCATTTGTTGACTTGTCCGTATCAGACGCTAATGATGCAGGTTCCGGTAATAGCACCGCAAAGTTAATGCAAGAATCAGATGTGGTGGCAATTATCCAAAATGCTCTTGGTCTTGAGGATGAAACTGCAATCAAAGTAGTTGATGTCAAGTTCAATCGTCCGCTTGAATCACTGGTTGAAGAAGAGCCGTCCAGTTGGCCTCGCTATATAGCAATCGCCCGCCAGGCTTCTTTAGGCATTATGGCAGTTTGCGCGCTGCTCGTTCTTCGTATGTTCCGTGGTGCAAAGAGTAAGGTGACATCGACTGCCGCAGCAGGACAATTGCCCGAAGCTGAAGGGGCCGCCGGACTTCTTCCTGGTGGAGGCGGGAGCTCGGAACCATTAGTTTTGCGCAGACAGATAGCCAGTGCTTTGGAACAGGACCCTGAGCACGTCAAGCAATTGTTTGCCAGTTGGCTCGAAGAAAAGGGGGGCTAAAGATCGCGATGCTTGAATCGTGATGCGTTTAGCGAAAAATAAGCAACGCGATATACAAGACGCGATATACAAGACGCGAATATCTAATGCTGAGCAAGGAATATCAAATTTCGAGCAGAAAATCTCTTCAAGCGAGATGCAAGGTGGCTATCCGTCCGTTGCAGACTTCTGACAGGCGGAAACGAGATACCAAAATGGCATTGACGGGTAAACAAAAAGCTGCAATGTTATTGATGAGTCTGGATACGGTAACTGCTTCCGAGCTTCTCAAAGGTGTTGATGCCGAAGTGGTACAGGAATTGGCAGCGGAATTGGCACATCTGGATGCCGCTGGTTTCGGCAGGGACAGGCAAAGCTTGAAACTTACCCGGCAGTTCTGTAATTCACTGCAGACCAACCATGGTTTTCGTCTTAAGGGCTTCCTAAAAGAATTATTGAAAAGTACCGTAGGTGATGTGAAGACAGAGCAGATCCAGACCGGAATACAGGAACTGCTGTACAAAGACGACCCTTTCATATCTATTTGTTCCGCCGACTCTCAAACGATAGCAACAATTCTGGAGAATGAGCACCCTCAGACAGCAGCGGTGGTTTTATCAGAACTGCCGGAGGAGAAAAACTCGGAGGTGCTCAGCTTTTTGGATTGGGGTATCCGAGTTAGTGTTGTCAGCAGGATGAGCAGTTGTGGAGTTATGAGCGCCGAAGCGAAAACACGGATAGCAGAAACAGTTTGCAGACGTCTTGAGGCTGTTGCCGCCCCCGTGCGTTCTTGCGAAAGCAAGAATGGGGGTGCAAGTGGGCCTTTACCAACACAGTCTGAACCGTCTTTGAGAAAATTGGCTGTTGTTTTGCGAAACCTGGGTAAAGAGATTCGAGATGGTCTGCTTAGTGCCATACAGGGTAAAAACAGGCAGGCCGGTGAAACGGTGGCTGACTTGATGATAGTATGGGAGGACATTCCGCAAATTGCTGACAGGTCGATGAAAGAGGCCTTGAGACGAATTGATGTAAGGAAGTTAGGGCTGGCATTGGTCAAGGCCGACGATAGATTCTTTCGGAAAATGAAATCCAATATATCCGAGCCAATGGCTGTTATGCTGGAAGAAGAAGCGATGTTTATGTCAGCTTACAAAAAGAAAGATATTGAAGAAGCCAGAGAGGAAATTGTCCGGGTCTTGCGCGAAATGAATGAGAGAGGTGAGCTTGCATTTATAGAAGAAGGATGCAATGCTTGACAGAATTGCAGGCCAATATTGCCGGTAGTAAAAAATCTCCGGAAAGGTATTAGCGCGAAAAATTCAAAAGAGGGATTAAGTAAGCGATGTTGACGGGTAAACAAAAAGCTGCAATGTTGTTGATGAGTCTGGATGGTGCGACTGCTACTGAACTGCTCAAGGGACTTAATACAGAAGATATCCAGGAAATTGCTATGGAGCTTGCTCGAATCGACGCCTCGGAACATGGCGATGCCAGAGAACAAGCGAAAGTTGCCCATGAGTTCTGCAGCTCACTTCAAAAAAAGCAAACTTATAGATTTAATATAAAAACTTTTTTCGACGAAATGCTTGTGAGTGTCCTTGACAAAGATAGGGCCGAGCAAATCCAATCCCGGGTTAAAAAGGCTACGGGAAATAAAGACCTGTTTATGGATATTCGTTTGGCAAGCACGGACGAATTAGTTCTTGCGTTGGAAGGTGAACATCCACAGACGATAGCTGTGGTTCTTTCAGAGCTAACTCCAAAGAAAAGCCAGGAAGTCCTGTCGCATTTGAGTGAAGAAGCTCGGCTTAAAGCAGTGTGCAGGATGACGAATCCGGAACTGGTGGGCAGTGGAGTGAAGCAGCGGATAGCATTTACATTTAGCGAACGGCTGGAGAGTTTCAAAGGAGAGGCTCTTCCGGAAAAACCGGAGCAGACTCTACGAAAACTGGCTATTATATTAAGTGGTCTGGAAAAAGACCTGCGAGACCGAATGCTTGATGAGCTCAGCAAGCATGATGAGGAAACCTCCACTATGGTAAGGCGTTTGATGATAACGTGGGAAGACATTCCATCAATAGCAGACAGGTCTATGCAGGGAGCGCTGCGAGCCGTGGAGCCGAGCAGATTAGCGGTGGCGCTTTATGGAGCCGATGAAGAAATTATACAAAAGATACGCTCAAATATATCTGAGCGGGCTGTGGCTATGCTTGACGAAGAAATTTCACTGATGCAGGAGCCACTGGCAAAAGAAATTCTTGATGCCAGAGAAGAGGTTGTCGGTCCGCTGCGTGATGCCAATGAGGAGGGTAAACTTAGATTAGCAGGGCGGTAACAGAATGACGCAGACCCTTACAGTCCATCTTGAAAAGCCGATTGCCTCGGCCAGAATTATGGATGATTCTGTCGGTCGTGATGGAGTCGATTCATCAGCAAATGCCGAGCGAATTCCGACACAAGATTCGGTGGCTCAGAAAACTGCTTTTTCACAGGCTTACCAGGCGCTTAATGCCGTGGTTGCAAAGCTCAACGAATGTTACGACAAAGTGTTTGTCGAGCACAAAGAAGAAATTGCCAAGCTTTCGGTGGAAATCGCCAGAAAGATTTTGATGCAAAAAGTCGAAGATGGGGATTATGAAATAGAATCTATCGTCAGAGAAGCACTCAAAAATGCTCCGACGCGCCAGGATATAGTAGTGCATTTGCATCCCGAAGACCTTGCGCAATGCCAGAAGGCACAGCATGATGAATCAGATGGTGCCTTGGCCGGTATTAAGTTTGTTTCTGACCCGAAAATCGGACGGGCGGAATGCCTGCTTGAGAGCCCAAAAGGAATAATCGAATCCTTGATTAACGGGCATCTGGAACGAATTGGTAAAGCGCTTCAAAAGGCGGATTGAGTTATGGCTACAAGTGAGGTTGGTAACAGTTTGATTGATTTTGAGAAGTTTCACTCGGCTCTGCGCGGCGTGAATTTGTTGGATTGTCAGGGTTTTGTGGTCCGGGTCTCTGGCCTGACGGTTGAATCTACCGGTCCGGCAATAGGCTTAGGAGAGCTTTGCGGTATCCAGATTCGTGACGGCCGGCGTGTGTTGGCTGAAGTAGTAGGCTTCCAGAATGACCGTCTTATCCTGTTGCCCCTGGAGCATATAGATGGTATATCGCCGGGCGATACGGTAACAGCCCGCACTACTCCACGCCATATCACCCTAAGCGAAAGTATTTTAGGTAGAGTTGTGAACGGGCTGGGAGAACCTATAGATAATAAAGGGCCGTTAACAGGCACTGATAAGAAGGCATTGGATGCAAGTAGTCCGCCACCTTTGAGCAGGGAGAAAATTACCAGTCCTTTGGCTTTGGGTATCAGGTCGATAGACAGCGTATTAACCTTTGGCAAAGGGCAGCGCGTGGGTATTTTCTCAGGCAGCGGAGTGGGAAAGAGCGTTCTGCTTGGTGACATTGCCAATTCGAGTGAGGCAAATGTCAATGTCGTGGCGCTGATAGGAGAGCGTGGCAGAGAGGTTCGGGAATTTCTTGAAGGAGACCTCGGTGCAGAGGGTTTGGCACGCAGCGTGGTTGTCGTTGCCACCTCGGATTCGCCCCCCATTCAGCGAGTAAAGGCGGCGTTCGTAGCTGTTACAATCGCCGAATATTTCAGGGACAAGGGCAAAAATGTTTTGTTTATGATGGACTCGCTTACTCGCTTTGCCCAGGCCCAGCGTCAAATAGGTCTTTCCGCAGGTGAGCCACCAGCGACAAAAGGCTACTGTCCGAGCGTTTTTTCACTAATGCCGAGACTTATCGAACGTTTAGGCTGTGCCGAAACCGGCAGTATTACGGGCATTTTGACCGTCCTGGTGGAGAACGATGATTTGGCTGACCCGGTGGCTGATAGTGCCAGGAGTCTGCTGGATGGGCATATAGTTCTGTCGAGAAAATTGGCTGACAGGAGCCATTATCCTGCTGTGGATATTTTGCAGAGCATCAGTCGGTTGATGCCTGCGGTGGTCAGCAAAGAGCACAGACTTGCCGCACAGAAGCTCAAGGAAATATACGCTATTTATATTGATGCTGAAGACTTGATAAACATTGGGGCGTTTTCGTCGGGCAGCAATCGACGCATTGACGGAGCGATAGCCTTGATTGACAGGATAAACAACTTTCTTATTCAGCCTGTTCGAGATAGGACAAATTTCAATGAAACCGTCAAGCAGTTGACTACTATTACCCGGTCGTGGGATGAACTGCTGGGTGCCCAAGCTCGGTAAATTGCGTTCTGGGCACTCGTCAGGTATTTAAAGTTGAAATTGGAAATTAATAGCGAAAAAAAGGCTATTAAATGAAACGGTTTGTATGGCGGTTACAGCGTGTCCTTGACATAAGGAAAAAGGAAGAACAAAAAACCAGAGCAGAATTGCTTGCGCTGACGGAAAGATTAGCCCAGACACGAGGCGAGCTGCTTATGCAGCAGAAGATGTTAGAGGATATAATTAATGGTTTAACCGGGGAAAATCCTAAAAAGCGATTAGGCAAGCAAGAATTTTTTCTAAAGTTTTCAGCGGCAAGCGATGAGCAAATTAAGAAGCTCGAAGATAAAGTGAAGGAGCTGGAATCACAACAAAGAGATAAAATTGCGGAAGTCTTAAAACTCAGAAGGCTCACAGAAGGCATGGAAAGATTGCGAACCGAAGCAAAGATGAGATTTATAACCGAACAAGAGAAACTTGAGCAAAAACAATTGGATGAGGGAGCTACAGTTTCATTTGTTCGAAAAGCGCAAAGTTAGGAGAAAACCAGTGAGTAAGAAACTTATAATAATCACAGCAGCAGCGGGACTGGCAAGTTTTGCCGGAGCGTTTTTCTTGGGGTGGCGTACTGAACCACCTTCGGTAAGTGTTCCCGATGAGTCGGTTCGACCGACACTTGGCGCCGTGGAGACTGTTCCGGAATTACCCCAGCCGGGGTTCGATGTGATAGGTGTTGTTCGCACGGCTTCCGACAGAGAGAAAAAAACTATGACGGAAAAGCAGCTCAAGAATCTTATCTTTGAGGTCAGGGAGAAAATGCAGGAGTATAACGATAAGCTCCAGAACCTTGAGGTGTGGGAACAGAGATTGCAGAGGGCCCAGGATACGTTAAAGGAGGACATTAAAAACCTCAATGATCTGCGGGTCGAGCTTACTTTAATCGTCACAAGTCTCAAGAATGAACGCGATAAGCTGCTCAAAAGCAGGCTTGAGATTGCCCAGGCCGAGAAGGACAACCTGGTATTAATAGCAGCTACCTATGACAAGATGGATGCGTCCAGTGCAGGCAAGATATTGATTAGTATGTGTACGAGCCAAACGCAGCCTGACAAGGTTGATAGTCAGGGCAGCGGCTTTGATGAGGCCGCGAAGATTCTGTACTATATGACCGAGAGGACCAAAGCTAAACTGTTGGCTGAGGTAACCACTGCTGAGCCCAAGCTGGCGGCGTTTTTGACCCGGAGATTAAAAAAGGTAGTTGAAGGAAATTAAACCTATGGATATCGCAACGATAATAGGAATACTGCTTGGTTTTATGGTCATTACAACCGCCATTGTTGCGGGCGGTGGTTGGCAGATATTCATCCATATTCCCTCAATGGCCATCACCATAGGAGGTATGCTGTGTGCTACGCTCATACATTTTTCACTGCCGCAGTTTTTGGGAATATTTTCGATAGTCAAGAAAACGATTATTGCGAAGGTGCCGTCACAGTCGGAGCTGGTTCAAAAAATGGTTAATTACGCAGCCATCAATAGACGTGACGGAGCGCTGGCTTTGGAGCAGGAGATACCCAACTTAGACAATTCGTTTTTCATCAAGGGCGTGCAAATGCTTGTGGATGGACGGGATTCCGAACAAATTCGGGACTTTATGTCTATAGAGATTCAGTACCTTCAGGACCGCCATTCGACAGGCAAAAAGATTTTGGAGTTTATGGGGGCGGCCGCTCCTGCTTTTGGGATGATAGGCACACTTATCGGTCTGGTGCAAATGCTCAGAAACCTGGATTCACCTGATGCGATTGGTGGAGGAATGGCGGTAGCTTTGCTTACTACTTTTTATGGTGCGTTATCTGCAAATTTGATTTTTATCCCATTGGCAGGTAAATTGGGGATTTATTCCAAAGCAGAAACAACCGCAATAGAGATGATTGTAGAAGGTATCTGCGCTATTGCACAAGGTGATAACCCGACCATTGTTCGAGAAAAAATGCAGGCATTTATCTCACAGGGCAGACGGGAAGAAGTAAAGGCTACTGTATAATGAGACGTGGGAGCAAAAAAGCAGAACCTGATGAGGCTCCAGGTGCACCGGAATGGATGGTAACTTTCAGTGATTGCATGACGCTGCTGTTAACGTTCTTTGTGCTTCTCTTGAGTTTCTCGTCTTTCGATGAGAAAGTTTTTTGGAAATTAAAAGCTTCTTTTTCTAAGGCTCTGCCTGGGATCAACCTGTCAGACGAAGCAAGTAGAGATTCAGTCCTGCCTACGGAGCAAATTGAAGCGACACCGGAACTGGTCGAAGGTAGTGAAAAACCTACTTTGGCTAAAGGATTGGAGGATAACTTAAAAGAAGATACACCCGCGGATTATCGCCGTCTAAAGGTATTCTCAATCTCATCGGAAAGAATCTTTTGGGGCAGAGGTACGCTTATTTCGGCCGAAGGACGTCGCATTATGACTAAAATGGCGTCATTCTTAAAAGAGATACCAGCCCGTGTAGTTGTTAGCGAAAATGGACCGGTGAGCGAAGAGGGTTCTGAACAGCTTGGTTTGTCACGGGCTTGGGCGGTCATGAAATATCTTACAACCGAGCATAACCTCAATAATAAGTGGTTCAGCATCTCGGCGGCAAGTACTCTGGCTCAAGGGAGCCTCAGAAGTAGTGAGCCGGCCCGCGCGAGTACGGAACCTGAACGTATTCTTGAGATAGTTTTGTTGGAACGGAGCATTTACAATTGAAGCGTCAGCATCAATCAATCGAGGAAGGAGGTCCTAAGGTTCCGGGATATATCGTTACGTTTTCAGATATGGTAACGCTGCTGCTGACATTCTTTGTGATGCTATTAAGCCTTGCGACTGTACAGGACCCGGAACTATTTGGAAAGGGCCGAGATTCCTTCTCGTGGTCAATTAAAAACTTTGGACTTGGTATGTTATGGGGCAGGAAACTAAGACCAGATTTCGGTAATGTTAAAATCAAGTATTTCATAATCGAACCCGATAAGTTTTTTGAAGGCAGGAGCATACATATAAAAGAGGAGAAAATTCGTCAGGTCTTCAATGAGCTGCGCCAGTCTATGAAGACCATGCCGTCAGAAGTAGCTGCAACGAAAACCGATTTTTCGGTGACTAACATTCGCTTCCCACGGGGAGATGCACGCCTGGATGCCTCGGCAAAGCGGTTCTTAGGTGGCTTTTGCTCGAATTTGCAGCAGGATTCCGGTTCCAGACCAATTAAGCTTTATGTGCTTGGTTTGGCCGATGACCAGGCAACCGAGAAAGACCAGTGGATACTTTCAGCTAAGCGGGCCAAGGAAGTGGCGGATTATCTGCGGGGTATTTTGTCTTCGGGATTGGATTTCCAAACGCAACGCAGTGCATTTGGGGGTTGGTCTAAGTGGTCTGTTTATTGGTGGGGAGCTGGGCCGGGAGGTGATTGGGTGCGGCAGGATAGCCCGATTTCAAAACAGTCGCAGATACTAATCGCAGTCCTCAGGGCGAACGATTAATTCGTGCCCGTGTTAAGTTTTTCGACAGTTTGTCCGATTATGCGCCAATTCTCGCATCGAAAATCCTGCTGACGGCCTACTAATGCCCATTTTGGCATTTCGGCACACCATTTGCTCGTGAACTAAAGTGTCTAAAGTTTGGGGTGCCTAAAGTAAACTAAAGTTAACGAAAATCGTCACTTTAGGCACTTGCTTACTTTAGCTCACTTTAGGCACTTTCTAATTTGGAATGTCGCAGCATGGTACGATACAGGAAAAAAATCGTTGTTTTTTTGATAACTGTTACGTTAGGCAGCGGTGTGCTATTGGTCTGTTCGGCTCGATCGGCTACCGATGCTGAACAGCACGCTTCTAACAGGCTTGGAACAGAATCGGAAAATTCAAAAACGAAAGGTTCGCTTCTAACAGGCGAATCCCAATCTGGTTCTTTATTTCAAAATGACCTTAATTTTTCGACGAGTACGGGTGATAAACTAAGTACCCGGGAGTTGTTCTTTAAGATGATGGTTTCGGTTTTGTTCCTCATTGCTCTGGGTGCAGCGGCGATTTACGTATCAAAAAGGTTTCTGCCGAAGATTACTAATCTGCCTGGCAAGGAAATTCGTATCGCCGAAACAGTTCACCTCGGGCCGCGCAAGGCTGTGCATCTGCTTGAGGTAGGGGAGCGACGGTTCCTTATAGGCAGTACGAATGAGAACATCACAAGATTGGCCGACTTAGAAATGGAAGTGAATAAAGTGCCTAAAGTTTAGAGTGCCTAAAGTTATGGATTATTTTTTTCACTTTATCACTTTAGTTCACTTTAGGCACTTTAGTTCAATATTGAGGATATAGATGACCGGCAAGCTTATTAAAACTCGTCTTGTCAAAGGCTGGCCAAGCCGGAGCCAGATGCTTTTTCTGGCGTTTGTTGTCTTGATACAAGCGGGGTTCTCTTTTGGCCAGGATGTAAATGCGTCTGGACAACCTCGACTGCCTGGACAGCTTGGCAATACTACCGCGACAAGTGCCCCGGCAAACGGGGTTCCAAGCATTACAGATTTGATGACGGTTATAGATAAGGCAACGAGCAACGAGACCAAAGGCAAAGATTGGTCAACCCCTGTCAAACTTGTAATCATATTTACCGGCCTGGCGATTCTGCCGAGTCTTTTGGTAATGATGACTTCCTTTACGAGAATAGCTATTGTTTTGTCCTTTATTCGACGTGCTTTGACCACGCAGAGCATACCTCCTACGATTGCAATGATGGGTTTAGCCTTATTTCTGACGTTGTACACAATGGCTCCTACATTCACCAAGGCCAACGTGAACGCCATCCAGCCTTATCTTGCGAACGAGATTGATTTTCAAACGGCGGGTACCAGGGCCGGCAATTGTTTCAAGGAATTTATGCTTCGGCAGAGCAGGGAAGCCGATTTAGCTCTTTTTGTGCGGATGGCCAAGATAGAACCCCCAACAAGTCCGATGGATATAGATTTGCATATAGTAATTCCGGCATTTATTATCAGTGAATTCCGCACTGCATTTGAGATAGGCTGTCTTTTGTTTATTCCTTTTCTACTGATGGATATAGTTATTGCAAGTGTTTTGCTTAGTGCGGGTATGATGCTGCTGCCACCAATGATGATTTCGTTGCCCTTGAAGCTTATATTATTCATTCTTGTTGACGGCTGGGGATTACTGGCCGAGAGTCTTAGTCTGAGTTTTAAATAAGTGCTTAAAGTTTAGAGTGCCTAAAGTTAAAAAATGATAACTTTAGCTCACTTTAGACACTTTAGCTCACTTTTATGGAATTAAATTATGGATGGAAGTTTCGTTCTTTACCTGGGCCGGCATACTCTCGAGACGGCTTTGCTTTTAGCTGCTCCGATTCTGCTGACATGTATGGTGGTAGGAGTAACGATGACATTGTTTCAGGCAGTTACTTCCATACGCGATATGACCTTAACGATAGTCCCAAAGCTTTTGGCTGTCGGTATCGTTATGTTAGTTTGCGGCGGTTGGCTGCTGGAAGTGATACTTAAATTTACCAACGAAATGTTTGGCCATATCCAAAATATTGGCCATTGAAGTGACTAAAGTTTAAAGTGCCTAAAATGCCTAAATTATGGATATCAGAATAACAGGAAATCAGGCTGTAGAATATCAGACAATCAGGATACCAGGAAAAAAAATAAATTCAACCTGATATCCTGATAACCAGATACCCACCCCTTAGGGGGTCTGATACGCTGATAGCCTGAATTTTTAGTTCACTTTAGGCACTTTAGCTCACTTTTATGGAACTGATAATCGAAAAACTTCTTGGTTTTGTAATGGTGCTGACAAGGATTTCAGCATTTTTTTTGGTACTTCCTGTTTTTGGATGGAAAAGCATTCCTGTCAGGATAAAGGTTGCGTTGACTGTTCTGGTCACGATTTTTTTTTCGATGATAACACCTGTACCTATCGAGGCTGAGCAGGTCTCTATCGTCGAGGCAGTATTGCTTCTGGCTAACGAAGCCACCTATGGGCTGGCTCTGGGCCTAATCGTTACTTTTGTATTTGCCGCGGTTAAATTCAGCGGGCGTATTATCGAACGGCAGATGGGTTTGAATATAGCCCAGATTTTGGACCCATTGACCGGCGATAGCACTCAACCGCTGGGCAACTTGTTGGAGATGATATTTATACTCCTGTTTCTCAGCGCTAACGGCCATCATCTGTTTTTGTTGATTATCTCGCGAAGTTACGAGACGTTTCCTGCCGGCAGTATCCCGACAATACCTGTTTTGGCCGGTGGGATAATTAAGGCTGGTTCGACACTGTTAATGGCAGGCCTGAAATTGTCCGCACCGATATTAGCAGCATTCTTGGTGTTGATGGTTGTATTGGCTGTCTTTGCACGTATGATTCCGGAAATGAACATTATATTTGAAAGTTTGCCAATGCGTGTAGGTCTGGGATTGTTAATGGTGGCGATATTTTTGCCGTTTATTAATACGTTTGTGGCCGAATTCGCTGATTGGATGGGCAAACTTCTGCCCTTATGAGACAAACGACCACAGACTTCACACTCAAGACCACAAAACAAAGTCATTTGTCTTGAGTCTTTTACTAACATCGGGAACAGATTATGCCAGAGCAAGCTGCCGAAAGGACTGAACAGCCAACAACAAGGAGATTGTCGAAAGCCAGGGGCAAAGGGCAGGTACCACAGTCTCAGGAGCTGACATCGATTGTAACACTTCTGGTGTTGGTGGCAATGCTTGCTCTGTTGGCACCGAACTTACTCCAATGGTTCACGATACAAATTAGGCAGGGGATGTCGTGCGAAAATGGCATTTTTGCTGACAGAAGTGGATTTTTGGATTTCATCAGTAGAAAAACTCTCGATTTGATACTTGTTATCTGCCCCATTCTCGCGGCACTTTGTGCGGGTTCTTTTATAGCCAGCGTCGCTGTCAGCGGGCTGAATTATACGCCGGGGGCTTTAGAATTAAAATTCAACCAGCTTAATCCGGTCACAGGGTTACTGAAACTGGTAAACGCTCGCTCTCTTGTGAAGCTCTTATTATCCGTCCTAAAACTGTTTTTAATCTCACTCATCGTTTGGTTCTATCTTCGGAGCAAGCTCGATATGCTTGCTGGGCTTCGATGGGCCTGGTCTACACAAATACTTGCAGTTATCGCAAAGATAATACTTGGTCTGATGATACGCATTGGCTTTGTACTGTTGGTTACGGGTATTGCTGATGCCTTCTATCAGAAATGGAAATACATCCAGGAACTGAAGATGACCAAGCAGGAAGTAAAACAGGAGCTCAGGGATACAATGGGTTCACCTGAGGTCAAAGGTCGAATCCGGAAAATCCAGTTCCAAGCGGCCTTGAAGCGCATGCTGCAGGAAGTGCCCAAGGCCAGTGTGGTTCTTGTCAACCCAACACACGTAGCTGTTGCGCTGCGTTATGATGCCAAGTCGATGGAAGCGCCTGTGATGGTGGCCAAAGGAGCAGACCATTTGGCGGAAAAAATCAGAGAAATTGCACGGGCTTATGGTGTGCCAATCGTCAGAAGGCCTGAGTTGGCCAGAACAATTTATTCCACGGTCAAACTCGGCAATCCTATACCCGAGACTTTATATGTGGCGATAGCGGAAGTGTTAGCTATGATTTACCGTTTACGTCGTAGAAAAGCAAACTCCCAGGTGTAAAAGACACAAGACACAAGACTTTGGTCTGTGGTCTTGAGTCTAAAGTCTGTGTTGTTCCCTCCAATAACTCACCGGATGAAAACTCACACTACATTCTTGCCTTTATGTCATAGAGCGAAACCTAAGGCACCCATCTGTTGTTGTATCAAAGCTATATTTCTCTCAAGACGGCTAAATCGAGCTATCAATCTTTCTTCTCTTTTAGTAAGGCGGTATTCTTCGTTTTCAATCTTTTCCTGTAAATACTCTATTTGGTTGTCAACATGTTTCTGGTCGATTTGGATAGAACCGGTTGTAACCTTGAGCATATTATCCAGTGCGTCCTCTATTGCTCCGGTAAAGCCCTGCTTTACCCTGACAGTAGCGGTGAAAGTGCCGTCCTGACTTAAGTCAACACTGAGTTGAAGGGCATTCTCGGGATACATAGGGTTACCGTTATCGTCAAAGGTGCTGTTGCCGGTAATTATATTGCCGCTGTATGTTGCATCACGGTAGGTTGATTCGGTCGAGAGTTTGATTTTGGCGCTGGTGATTGCTCCACCGCTTACCACCACCTCAACATCGTAGCTGCCCGCTGTGGTATAATCGCTGTGGGCACCATAAAATTCGATAGTATTACTGTCGCTGCTGCCGGTCTTGTCTGCTCCGATTATGGCAAGGACGCTCATATAATCTTCAGCTATTGCTTCATCAAGGACATTCATGTCAAGACTCAATACCCCTTCCCTGTCGAGCTTAAAGCCGATATGACCCGGCGTCAGGAACGTGTCGATATCCTCTATAAATCCGTTGGTCTGGACGATAAGCGGTGTGCGAATCTGCTGCCTTATGGTCGAAACGACATAATCTCCCATTAAGAGACCCGCGGTTTTTAGAACGTCATTGTACCCGGTCTTTTCCTTAATATACTGGACGGCAAAATTATAGGCATCAACCATTTTGGTTAGTTTGTCTTTTACCGATTGGATATCTCTGGTCAGAGTCAGTTCCTCTCCGTTGGCATCAGTCGTATCGTGCAGATGCAGTGCTACGCCGTAAATGACGTCATCTACCGTATTGGAGCTCCTGCTGATCCAAGCACCGGGCGGGTAGCCGTCAACCCTTATTTCGCTATCCTGGGCAGATTGAGTTTCGCTAAAGTCCGCTGGTTCAAAATTGTCATTAAGGCCCGATGCTGTTGTGCTGCCGCCTTCTGTTGAAAAGGCCATAGTAGGTAGAGTTAGCGTTGCCGGTGGTACCTGGCTGTTATTATCCCATCTCAAATCAATTGAAAGGCTGCTCGTGCCGGAGGTATCATCCGTCAATATAATTTTGCCGTTCTCAAGAACCGCTTTAGCGATCCCGTCAAAAGCATCATTAATCTCTGAAATAAGATGCCCAACTTTGGTATTTTCGGTAACTGGAAGGTCTACCTGAGCTATAGCAACACCATCATGGTCGAAGCCAGTTATCTCAATGTGTTCGCCACCTAAAAGCGGATTGGCTCCAAATTGGTCGAGTCCCGTGATTTTTGAGCTCAGCGTGGCATTGCCGCCGCCAACCGTAAAAGCAATATTGGCTTGCCATACTTCCGTGCTGCTTGCATTGATGGAGATACCGTAATCTGTGCCGACATCATTGCCATTTAAAACAAGATGATAGGCATCATTATAATATAGCAGACTGGCTGTAATCCCGGGATTGTTCGCATCGTTATTGATTAAGCCGACGAAATCCTCGAGTGTTGTCTCAGATGTGGTCGTCAACACCGTTTCCTTATTGTTATATGAATAAATAAAAGTGCCGGCTCCTACGTAATCCTCGGCGTATTCTTTGCCGGTCGTGTGAACCCACCGCTCGGCATTGGCCAACTGGTTGATTACCACCGTGTGATTGCCTTCAAAGGCGTTATAGGATGCGTCGGCAGTCAATTTGTCGGTGTCGCTGGAGGCAACTGAAAAAGCGCGAAGTTCGTCGGCATCGGAAAGAGCCCGAACCGAGCTTCTCAAGTTGCTGAGTTTGGTTTCCAGAGTGCTCAGAGCATCTTGTCTTTCCTCCCAAATACTTATGCGTTCTTTGTACACATTGAGTGAACGGCGCTCAATAGCCATCAGTTGCTCGATGAGTTTGGTTGTATCTATCCCTGTTAAGAGCCCTGGAAGACGTAAAGTTGACATCTTTATCTGCCTTTTGGTTTAAGTTTTCATACCTTAACGAAAATCTACAAACACGGCTAACGCCCACACCTCACGTAACTTATTATCGTTCAAAAACACTTCTGGCTTAATTATTTATCTTATATTTGCTTACCATATTTACATTCATTTAGAAACAACTTGCTGTAGTGCCTCGGTATATCTGGCTCGTATGAGTTTAGACTTTTGCAATAACTGCCGCAGTTCCTGGTTTTCAGGATTCATTTTTACACAGTCATTTAGCTCTGAACAGGCCAGGTCGAAAGCTGTTCTTGAACACTCAGTAGCCTTTGTCTTTACATAATCTTGTCCTATTGCAAGGTAGGTCCCGGCAGCAAGGCATTTAGCATGTAATTGCCTCATCTGGGGCGCTATCTCGTCCCACGTAACATCCGGGAACAGCTCATCGTATGCGAACGTATCAATAAATCGCTTGACAACTTCGAAATGAGATTTTGCCTTTTGGGCGGAGTAATTTCTTGAAAGACTATCGGCGTGCATTCTTCTTAGGTGCAGTAGCTCGCTGAGATGATGGGCCTTGAGGCCGGCCTTTACGAAACGCCGCATCATATCGTAGTCTTCACCAATCAGTAGGTCCTCATCATAAAAGCCTATTCTATCGAAAACGCTTCTTCTTATGCCAAGTCTAAACGGTACTATCGGATGTCCCGCCCGGAGCAGGTCTCTAATCAGATACCTGCGATCCTGATATTCGGGCTTATTCATTATCCTTATCGGATTACTATTCTCGCCAATCAGCAGAACATCACTATAGACAAGGTCAACTTCGGGATGTTTTTCAAATTCCGCCAGGTGCTTGGCAAGGGAGTCCGGTGTCATCATATCGTCTGCGTCCAGAGGCACAATATACTGCCCTTTAGCTTTGCTTATGGCGAGGTTTCGCGCACTTGATGGGCCACCGTTGTCTTTATAGAAGTATTTGATTTTGTCGTCTTTGAAGCTTGTCACAATGTCTTTGGTATCGTCTGTGGAGCCGTCGTCAACAACAATCAGCTCGAAGTTTCGGTAGTTTTGAATTAGAACACTTTCAACTGCCTCTGCGATATGTTCAGCAGCATTGTAAGCCGGCATTATCACCGAAACCAGAGGATTGTACTTGCTCGTGTACAGAGGTATTACCGATATATACGGATTTCCGTACCGTTTGCCGACTACATATCTTTCATACAGACTGTGAATCTTTTTGCCATGTTCGATGCCGTCTTCATTATAGTAGTAAAGGCCCAAAAACTTGGGTATATGCTTGAATTTGTATTTGCTTGAGATGCGCAGCCAGAAATCCCAATCGCCTGCGCAGGTCAGTGTGTCATCGAAATATCCGAGCTCATTATGAAGTGATTTGCGCCACATCGGCTGCGAACCCACGCAACAGCCGAAAAGTAGTCTTTCCTGGCTGTATTCAGGTCTTTTGGCCATCTCGATAGCATGATGATTGGCAAATGTGCCATTTGGAGTATCGGTGCATATCTGGTCGCCGTAAACAAGAGCAACATCAGGATTGGCCAGCAGCGTTTCAGACATTATTTCCAGAGCATCTTCACGGTGCCGGTCATCTGTATTGGCGTTGGTTAGAAAAGTCCCCCGAGCAACCTTGATGGCACGGTTCCAGGCGGTGTAAATTCCCTCACGTTGCTCAGTTTTAATATAGACTATATTATTATGCTTTTGCTGATATTCATGAACGATTGCTTCTTCATTTTCCTGCGAGCCGCTGTTAATAACAATGATCTCCAGCTTATCGGCAATTGTCTGTTGCTCCAAATCTTCCAGGCAGCCTCTCAGGAACTTCTCTGAATTGTAAGTGGAGACTATCGCTGAAACCAAATAATCCTGCTCTGACTTAGCAGATAAAGTAATGTTGTTTTTCTTTTCTGCGATGAGTGGTGTGGGTAGAGTTTTATCCAATTTTGTCAGTACATTGAGAATATCTGCTTTTTGCTCTTCCGCTAATATCAGATTAGGGTTATTCAACAAATCTGTATAAACCTGCTTTAGCTTTTGGTATTGGTTGGTTTGCATGTAACACTGTGCCAGTTTTGTACACATGCTTGCATAGCATTCACGTATGTCGATCTGATCTTTAAACTCAGAGCTGATAAACTCACTACCGCCGCTCATTACTGAGTTCCGCAGTGGTTCGTATATTCTTTCCAGCAGGGCAAGGGCCTCGTCATATCTGCTGAACCATGTGTACAATGAGCCAAGAATATAGCAGCCCTTAAACCCATCAGGCCTTAGTGCAACGGCTTTCTCGGCCCATTCTACAGCTTCTTCAGGAAAGTTTCTTTGCAGGTATATAGCTACGTTTAAAATCCACGTGTAGTTGTTGTAGTTATTTTCAAATACAGCTTTATTTCCGGGATACAAACTATGGATAAGCTCTTTGTATCCCGTTATCTCGTTGTCATTTCTCCATGCTAATAGTGCCATCCAATGTTGCCGCAGTATCTTTTCAGTTTGGACCGGACCTTCAGGACAATGATCGTGATAAACAATTACATCAGGAAAATAGAGTATGCTTTTTACTTTTTCTTTCTGAGCCTTGCATATTCTATATGAGAGTTCCATCCCTTCGGAGCCAAAGAGCAACTCGTCGAATCCCCCCATTTTAATAAGAACATCTTTTCTGAATGCAGAAAGGCAACTAACTTCACAGGCAGTAGTTATAATCTGATCACCCATATCGTAATTAACGGGAATACATTGCAAGTCGGTCTGTGTTTTCGGCAGGACTTTCCCTCTTAGGCCGCAGATACTGTAATTTTCAAAATGCTCCACAATGTTCCTGATCAGGTGCTTGTCGGCAACGGCGTCATCATCAAGGAATGCTATGTACTCGGCTTTAGCAAACTCAGCACCTATGTTTCTTGCTGGCGAAGGGCCAAGATTGAGATTAAGCTCTACTCCACAAAGGCCGAAGTTGAATTCGTCTATATGTTGCTTGAGCCAGGACAAATCACCACCATTATCCATAACGATTACTTCAAAGTCTTTCTCTTTTTGGTCATTCAGAGCATAGAGATTTTCTAATAATTCTTTGTGTCTATTATAGGTAACTATTACGATTGTTAGTTTCGGTGACGGATTTGTTCTGAAATCCCAGGTATCTTTAATGTTATCAACCAAAGATACTCGTCTGTCTTCGAGCTTGGCTTTAGTGTTTTGCTTCCAGATATTCACTTCAGGCCACCTGGAGAATACCGGATGCTCACTTATGCCTGTTGCACCGATGGTCATACCTTCCTGCAGCGCATATTCGTAGCACTTGCGAATAACCATCTCATTTTCCCAGCTCAGCAAGTCGTCATTGGCATGGGAGATGGCCTCGGTACCAATGAAACGCTCTCCCAGTGCTTCATTCAAGCAGAGAAAATCAAATTTTTGTGTCAATCTGAACCAGAATTCATAATCCCCCGATACAACAAATTCTTCATCGAAATATCCAAAGACATCGTGGACGCTCTTTCGCCACATCGGCTGAGAGCCGGGAGGACATTCACCATTAAATAATCGGCTTCGTGAAAATTGGCCGTTTATCCTCTCGCCCACAGAAACTCTCCGTCCGTCTATTTCATTTACCTTTAACTGGTTGGCATAAACCAGGACCTTGTCCGGATTTTCGTCTAAAGTCCTTGCCATTTTCTTCAGGGCGTCCTGGCGGTGTCTGTCGTCTGTATTTGCGTTAGTGATGTATTTTCCGGATGCAGCTTTAATCGCTCTGTTCCAAGCCTTGTAAATGGTTTCGCGTTGTTCGGTTTTGATGTACTTGATATTGTTGTATTGTTGCTGAAACTCCTTTACAATCGCTTCTTCGTTTTGCTGTGAGCCGCTATTGACAACAATGATTTCAAGTCTGTCGGCTATGGTTTGATTTTCTAAATCTTTCAAGCATCCGCGAATATGCTTTTCTGAATTGTAGGTCGATATTATTGCACTAACGATGTATTGCTTTTTTTCTGCCTGTTTGTAGTCTGTTTTAAGATTTTGCTTAGATTGCCCAACAGCTCTTTTTAACAAACCACTGATGGCCTGTTCAACCATATCAACGGTTATGGCTTTTATGCAGCGTATATCCTGACCATATTTGCACCGCCAATTACAACCGTAGCAGTCCATCTGATTATAGACCAAAGTTGTCTTGGAGCTATATGGCATAAATCTGCCGAAATGACCGCCACCGATAATGACAACATGTGGACAATCAACAGCTGCCGCTACGTGTGCCGGTGCCGATTCGAGTCCAACACACAACTTTGCTCTATATAATAAAGCCGCCAACTGTCTCAGAGAGGTCTTGCCGCAAAGGTTGTAAACTCTCGTATGTTCAGTAGCTTTAATAATGTTCTCAGCCAACTGGATATTTTGCTGGGAACCACAGATCAAAACGGGATAGTCCCTACAGCGTGATATCAGTTGCGCCCATTTATAATCAGGCCAATCTCTGATTTGGTACTGTGCAAAAGGACATATCACAAGCGGCTTTTCTATGTTAAGCTTTTTGAGCAGCCTGTCGGCAAAATCTTTATGCTCCTGCTCCATCCATACAGTAGTCCTATATGGCTTCTCGACTATGACACCAAGGCCTTTGAGAAATTCCTTATTTCGCTCTACCTCCAGCATAGTGCCTGCTTTTGCATGGACCAGTTTGGTGAAATATGGATTGTTCGCCTTAATCTGCTCAAGTGGCATGTTTGAGTCATTGCCGGTTGAGACAATTTTTTCTTCTGCTCCGCTATTTATTACAATAAAGTCGGTAACCTTATCCCTTGAATAGATGGGGCAAATCACAACATCAAATTTCGCTGCTCGGATATGGTTGATAAACTCGGCTGCGTAGTTCTGGTCATAAACCATTGACTTCCGGTGATTGACTATAACCTCATCAATATAGGGACAGGCCTCGGCGAGCTCCGTGGAGCATTCACGTACAACAATCGAGATACGTGAGCTGGGATAGAGTTTCCGATAGTAGGGCAGGGCACCAGAAAAAATCACAAAATCACCAATCCCATCCGTTCTAACAATAAGAATCTTATGTGGTTGTGTGGGAATCACTGGGATGCTCGCTTTTGAATCTATAATGTTAGCGGTGGTTTTATCTTCACTACGGTCGAAAGTACCGAGATCATGGTCATAGATAGGCATTGATGTGCTATCATTTTGGGAGATAACTCTCACAGCAGGGCACAGCACAAAACAGCCCAGACCGTAGGCCAGCATCGGCTCCCTCTGCAAAGCTGACTCTTCGTCCACTTCATGCCATTGATTGTCCTCATATTTCACCCAGAAACAACTGCTTTCTATCTCCCATCCATCGAGTAGTTTTGCAAGTCTATTTTGCCCGTAAACTCTATGGAGCGAGCCAACGACCCTGTCAAGACCCACAGGGACGGTCAAGAGCATTTTGCCATCAGACTTAATGAGTCTGCTCATCCGGGCCATTATTTTAAGGTCATCATCCGGCCCCTCCTCGACCACCCCATACCTTCCTACCAATCCAGAATGCTCGATTGACGAACAGTTAATTATCAAATCGAAACTCCGCGGTGTCCAATCATGCAGTAAAAAATCACCTTGGATGAAGTGTATGTTTTGCGCACCATCAAGTGACGCTGTCAACGGCATCAAATCTATTGCCGTTATCTGGTACCCCAGCTGAGTTGCAAAACGGGACAGTTCTGCGGTTTGGCCGCATCCGAAGTCCAATAGCTTTGCCCCTTGGCCCTGTGTCTTTGCTGTTTCCTTAATTCTGTCTTTTATGGAACCCCACTCTATATCTCTGTCGCCTGTCAGGTTTGGTTTTAATTTCCGTATTTGCTCTGCAAATTGCAGCAAGCGTGGATTGTCAGTGTCTTTGCTTAACGCATTTTTCACCTCGACTTCCGCTTCCAATAGCCGGCCAAGCCGAGCCAGACACAAAGCCCGTCCCAAATGAGCACCAACAGTATCTGGCGAAAGGGCCAGAATCTCTTCAAACTCCTTCAGTGCCTTTATGATATGGCCCTGGTCAAGAAGAGTCTGTGCTTGTGCTATTTGATTCTTTTTTACATTTTTTGTTTCAAACTTATTTTCGTTAACTGGTAGGTGCTTAGAAATGCCAAGTTGCTCATATTTAGGTGTGAACTTCACTATACAGAAACCAAATTTCTCCTTTGAATGAACTATCAGTTCAAGCCGTTCATCCTCTTGTATCTGTTGGAAACTGTGATGATGTTTGACATGATAAATGTCATCCAGGGCAATGTAACATTCTCCTTGCAGATTATCTATGAGGTGGTTAAATTCGATGTTGCCTATGTGGCCGCCGCTGTCCAGAAGCACAAAATCTGGCTTAAAATCGAATACCTTGAGGCATTTATATAGCAAACTATCGGGCAGATTGGGAAAATTTGTTTCATTATAGTAAAGCTCGACCCTGTTTTCTTCTTTGTGGTCTACGAAAATCCCGTCATAATCGACATCTGTTATTGTCTTTCGGGCTATTTCCTCCTTGCTTGGCAACATCGCTCTTGGCACCGACAGGCCATTGAGGGCATTGACCTTCATATTGTTCGTTTCGAAATATTGCTTCGCACGAGCATAATTTTGAGGGTTAACTTCGATGGTAAAGAACATTGCATCATGTATACCAAGCGTCTCCAGCGATCTTATGATTATAGTGGTAGTGCCGGTACCGAGATATGTGCCGGTTTCGATAATCTTTCGCGGACGAATCTTTGTGAACAACTCTTGAATACTCGTCCCAAAAGAGGATTCCGCATCAACTTTTACTCCAGTCTGGATGTAATCTCCGGCTATCCTTACCCCCTTGTTCCTTTTGCCTGGAACCTCTAATTGTTTTTCATTCAGTAGGGTGGCAATATCAATATTCTTCAAAAAGATGGCACAACCGGTATCTTGTTTAGTGTTAATAAGAATACTGTACTCGGGGTGTTCTGCTTGCAATCTGTTAACAAGACTTTGAAGGTTTAAACAAGACGGATGAATTATATCGTCAAAAACAATAGCTCCTTTGTCTGCAAGAAGCTTAGCCGCATCCTGCAAGTCTTCCCAAGCGCCGCTCTCACTGTGGTCGCCGTCGATTGTAATTAAATTAAATTTCTTGCCCAAGCTTATTAACTCTTTTAGCTTTTTATGACTATTCCCTTTAATAAATTCAATTTTGAATTGTTTATTTGTTTTGACCCTATATTTGTTAATCTGTTCTACTGTATATTCCTTCGTGTTGGATAAACCGGCATAACTTCCTCCCCACATATCGAGCGCTACAACTTCTTTAACATCTGAATTATGCAAAAGGGATACAAGAGAACAGCCGGTGCGGACACCAACCTCCAAGTAACTTTCGGGTTTTAGCCTCTCAGCCAAAAAGGCTAGCGCAACATGAATATTCCAAAATGTTTTGTTTTGCTGGATATTCTGTGTCATCAAATTTCTTCTTTTTATGACAGGCTCATCTATTTCTATAAGATTCCAGGCTTCTATGACCTTCTTTTGGTAGTAAGTATCTCCAATCACTTGTAAAGCTTGTTCTTCAGAGCAGCAGTGCTTCTGTCCAAACTTATTCATGAAATTTTCCATAACTTCCGGATGTGTGCCAGTGAATAGCTGTGTGCGAGAGTTTCCGTCGCCGGTCCAGACAGGATATCGGGCTTCAATTTGCCCTCTGTTTTCCAGCGTCCATTTCAGGAAACATTCATTATACCATTCAAGCAGATTGATACCCCACTTATCCCCCCAGTTGTACCTATGGTAAAGCTCGATTTTTTGTTTGACCTGTTTGTTCAAAACATAGCTGTAATGGTACGGGACTATTCCCATCTCTCTCGTTTTGTGCCCGTCAACAAGATGCATTTGTTCCGTGGTTTTATTGGAGCCTGGCCAGAGCATTGTTGGAGGCCGGTGTGATTTAAACACTGCGCCCGGCACGTATTTGAACAACCTTCTATAATGGCACCACTGCTTAAAGAATTCGTTCGAAACGAAGATATAGTCCATACCTTTCCAAAAATTGTCTGGAATGAAATTCACCTGGGTTATGCTTCTGTCGTCACTTAGAATCTGTTTTATTCTCAATAAGTCGTTATGCTTGTAAACCTCATCAGAATCGATAAGCCAGACGTAGTCACCCGTAACATATTTCAGGGCTTCGTTTTGCATTTCGCATTTTTCCGGCCATTTGCCCTGAATAAGTTTGATTTTGTTTTGGGTATCAAAGAAAGACTTTATAAATTCGACCGTTCCATCGGTTGAGCTGCCGTCCGGATTGGCTGCAAACACACACTTTTCGACGGCGCCTTCGACAATGATTATTTCGTGGGCAAAGTCATAGACTGATTTGATGCTGTATTCGATAAAAGGCATACCGTTTAAGACAATCATTACGAATGAAAACCTTGGTTCTATGGAGGTTATATTAGATATTGCATTGAATCCGCAAGATGTCACAGGACTTCGCATCTCTTGCTGTCTCGTTAGTGTTCGGATCTCATATTCAAATGAATCTTCCCACAATAGCATCGTATTGAATAGAGTCGCCTTTAAGTGTATGAGTGAAGAGAAAGCTTTCTCACGTTGAGTTTGAGGATCGGTAGTAATTCTTCTCAAAATATTGTGCTGTAGTCCATCAATTTCTTCCTTTGAGAATTCTGTAAATACCAGTTTGCCGTTGATATTTTCGACTGCCCAGCGGTGGTGACTGACCTTGGCGTTATTCAGCCATAGATCTTTCGATGGTGTTGGTGTCTCAATATAGCCGCGTTTTGCGACCCGCATAAGCTCATTACATGCCCTTTCAGGATTGACGGCATGTTCGAGCACATGAGAACAATAAACAAAATCAAATTCTTTATCCTTAAATGGCAGGTTCTCAATGTTGCACTCAAAAACAGGTTTTCCTTTGATATGTTTGAACGGCACACCACCCCTGCCGTAGTCGTCATCGTCGATGGCAATATCCGCTAAATGCGTTGCAAGATGAAAAGGGAAATTGCCGCTGCCTATATCCAGCACCTTATCAATCGGCTTAATTCCGAAATTAAAGAAACGAGATTGATAACACAAATACCTGTCTCTCTCCGGTATAAGCTGGTATTTGTCATAAACCTCGGCCAAAATTACAATTGCTTTTTCCGGATAAGCAAGTGCCAACTGGTCATAGATATCAAAAGCTTCACTGAAATTGCCATTCTGAAAACTTTTCCTGGCACGATGCAGAGCCTTTTGTTGATCACTCACATCATAGCGAGGAATTTGCCGAGGACCATGGTCCTTCTGCTCCAGCGATTTATTCTCAACCTTCATTTTGTATAGCTATATTCCACCCATAATCTTTTATAAGCGATCGTCTTTGTTAAGAATCCCATTTGCTTACAATTACAGATTACTGCGATAGGTCTCAATGGTTTTTTTGCCTTTACGGACCCGGCTTAGCTCTTCGGCAGTCTCGGCTTGCTGAGTTGTAAGAGCAAGACATAGGTCTTGGTATAATTTTCGCAACTGCTCACGCTGACTTTGAAATTCAGCCGATTTAAGGACTCCAGACTGTGCCATTTTCCCCACAAGAGAACCGGCTTGCTCGCTCAGGTTCTCAACTTCATTGAATTTTCCCTGACGGACGAGCTCTATTTGCTTTTCCAACAGGCTTTGCAGCTCGTCCAGCAGGTGTATCTGTCCATCTGGAATAATCTCAACACTATCGGTGCTCATTACACTCGAGTTCCTGTTTGGATTCCTTGTTTTACCTGGGCCAAACTATGTTCGACTTCTTCCAGAAGATTAGCTGCGTCTGTGTGGCTCTTGTCCAGAGCTAATAGATCCAGGAGAATTTTTTTAGACTTCTCAAGCTTGCCATCTTTCATATACAGCGCCGCCAGAGGGAACATAACGGAGGTATCGCCCGGGTGCATATTCAAATATGCCTCCAGATAGTAAATAACCTTTGCGAATGAACCCATCTGGCAGGAGGTCTGAAACAATCCCAGAAGAGCTATTAGATTATCGGTGTCCAGCTCCAGACTTTTGAGATACTTCTCAAAGGCCTGCTTGTAATCGGCTCTTTGCTGTGCGACCATAGCGGAGCCCGCATAGGCCTTGGCGCAATTGACGTCCAGCCGACAGGCGACCCTAAAGGCTATTTCAGCATCATCAAGAAGATTCTTTTGCAGGGCAACTACTCCAAGCCCAACGTAAGGGCCCGCTTCGTCTGGCGATAGGACGGCTGCTTTTTCGTAACACTGTTGTGCCTGTGTGTAGTTGCCGACAGAAGTGTAACAGTCCCCCAGTTCCTGCAAAACTTCGTAATGTTGTGTCGAGTCGTGCTGTTCATCGATATTATTTTGTTTTATGTCCATAGCAATTCTTTTCCTTCGAGTATTTGTTCCGCTTTTTGGAGTAAATTAATCGCCGAGTTAAAATCATTTTTCTCGCGTTTGACCTTTGCTTCCAACAGGAGTGTATCCACTGTTGGTCGTTGACGGTTGACTTCACGGCTGAGTTCGGCTGCTCGGATGTGGCCGCCGGCTTTGAAGGATGCCTTTGCAGCTAACGTTTTCATCCACAGTTCGTTTTGATAATGCTCCGTGATATATTCAAACATTTCAGCAGCCTTTGACCAATTACCGTTTTTTTCTGCTGACTTGGCTTTTTCAAGCAATTGGTCGAACTGAAACGGTATTTCTTCCGGCTGCAGGCGCCTTATCGCTATGCCTGCCGCATTCAGAGATTCACGTACCGATAAATGTGGAAAGCTTCTCCGAGCATACTGTAAGTCATTTTTTCTGACCACTACCGCCCAGAGTCTTTCTGTTGAGTCTTCCAACTCAAATCCCTCATTATTGGCTGAACTGTTGACCAAAGCGTGGAGCGAATCCTCTACCCAGAATTCTCTCATGGGAAATCCGCTTGGTACTATGGCAACATATTCACCCTCACATCTGGCTAAAGCTGAATCTATTCGCTTTGCCTGAGAAGACAACGGGTTAACGGGCACAGGGATTATGTTAGGCATAACAGTGTCGAGCTTTTCGAAATCCGCTGTCGGCAGAGGCAGATAAACCTCGTATGGATAGAAGGTACGCTGCCAAATAGAACCGAGGGTTGTGCCTGCCTGCTTGTTCAATCTCTCTGTAGTAAAAATGATAGACATATCTCCGAGTTTAGTCCAGGGTTTGGCGGGCCTGGTGGTTCGTATCGTTAGAATGTTCCTCGTATATTCCTTTTCGTTCTTGCGCCACTGCACTGATATTCTGTCGCAGTCATCGGCAGGCAGATAGAATTCACCGGTAATTTCCGGGACATGGTGAAAGTCTGAGAAGAAAACCAACCGACGGGTCATGTCCCAGTCAATTAAAACGTTGATGTCCTCATTGTATGGCCCGGTTTTTTCAAGCAAATCCCTCCGATGCATAAGGCTTACGTGCAGGACATGATTATAGTACAGCATAAAAAAGCGGTCGAAATCCCTGCTGATTTCAACGACTTTACTTAAAACCTTTCGGCTGCCGTCCGGGCAAACCTTACAATACACTTTATACAAATCACTGTATGCAACTTGGCAGTCGCTATTATTTTCAAGAGCATCGACCAGTGTTCCGATGTGATTAGGATAATATAGGTCGTCGTCGTCAAGGTAGGCAACGTATTTGCCTTCAGCTCGGGGTAATGCTTCATTGAGCGAGAAGGCCTTGCCGCGATTCTCTTTTCTGTTGATGAATATTAACCGCTCGTCCCCAAATGAATTAACTATATCGCTTACGTCCTCACCGCCGTCATTTATTACGATTATTTGAAGATTTCGATAACTCTGGCGCACAACGCTGGCCAGGGCCCCGGGTAAATATCGCCGCCGATTAAAAGTCGGGACAAGCACAGTAACAACCGGCCCGGCCTTTTTTGGGGTGCCCAAAACCGCCTCATTATGTTTTGGGGACCTCTCGTCGTCTTCTGACATTCCATGAGTATCTAACATTTTCTAAATAGCTAAGAACTACACAGTCAAATTATTCTCGAACGTCGGAGCGGAAAATTCTGCGGGTAATCTAATCTCTTCAAGACCCCAATTTTCCGAGTTATTGCAAAGCACAGGCCCGGATTGTTGTGAATCTATCTCGGTTTCAAATTGGGTGAAGATGCTGTTGATTTCAATCAATTGTTTCTGCAACGGATAATTTTCTTCGATAAATCTGCGATACTTTGGGGATTCATATGATTCAGAACAAATCTGCTGGCAGAACTCTTCTGCGATGTTAAACAAGAACTCTGATGGAAATATCTGATCTGCTCCTGGGAAATTATGGATAACCGGTTTCAAGCCGCAAGCCATACCTTCCATTAATCCCATACCCTGACTTTCTCCAATGCTCCCCGAGACAATGTAATGTTTGTCTTCCAGCCAGGAATTTATATCTTCCTGCCAACCGTCAAATGAAACTACATCTGTCAGGTCAAGTGTCTGAACTATATGCTTGATATACTGCTCGAGCATCGGGTTTTGAAAAACTCCGGCAAAAAACAGCTTATATTCCGCATCAATGTAATGCAGTTTCTGCATACATTGCAGAAGGAACATCGGATTTTTTCTCATATTCAGATAACCGGCACAGGCAATATTCTTGCCGTGTGGTCTATCAACGAAATTGAATTTATCAAGATTGACGCCGTTTGGAATTGTAACAAGCCGTGTTCGATTTCTAATATCTGGAACTTGCTTAAGTAAGGCTTCTTTGACAAATGAGTTACCAACGGTGATGAGTGTATCGATATTTTCCCATTGGACTTGGCCCGGCCAGTCTCCATAAGCCTCAAAACGGTGAAGCCGTACAATATTCTTGCAGACCTTCGGTAATTTTGACGCTTCCACTGCTATATTGGTACACCACTCAAACCAGGAAATATCACTCCATTTCATTAATTCATACATTTGGTCAATGTCCTCTCCCTCAAAGAATTCCACAAGGAAACGGCGTTCAGTAAATGTGTAAATATCCGTTAGGAATTTTGTATCGCCTCTTAATCCACAAAAGAAAGCTATCTTAGGTCTTTTGCTGCGAATCACTTCAATCATCGGCCTGAGAATCTCCTGGTTGGGCAAGCTTTGCAGTGAGCGTAGCAGCATTTCAATAGCGTTGGCTTTATTATTCTGTTCCAGGAATACGTTGGCGGTTCTGTTAAGTACGTCCACATTCAATATGCCCATCTGCTCCATATTATCGAATAGCTGCATAGCTTCGTTTGCTTTGCCCACAGCAAGATATGCTTCCACCAGGTTCCACACTATTTCAGCGGAGTCTTCCTGGAGACTCAGGGCTTTGACAAAATGCTCGATGGCTTCATCCGAATGGCCCAGGCAGTACAGAATTGCTCCCGTATCATTCAGTACTTGTGCGTTGCCGCCGGTCGTGCGAAGATGTTCCTGCATACAAGCCAGGGCTTCCTTATATTTACCGGCTTCAGCTAATTCCAAACCCCTCTCGTAATGATAATGATTAGGGTTCCCAAACACACTATTTTGCCTTTGTCCACGTGGTGGATTTGAATTCGTCCCCATTATTGCCATCCAATTTACTCCTAATTTCTGAGTTCTAATTTTGCTATTTCATTGCAAAATGAAGCTGCTTAAAAACCGGCTGTTCCATGGCTGTAACCTTGGTAAAAATAATGCAAATTCCGTGCCGTTAGCCTGTACCAGCGTATATTCGCAATTTCCCAATTCCAGATGTAAAATTTGTATAAATATCGAACATATATGTTTTCAAAAGTGACCTTTCAGTTTTTTTGACATTTGTCCTCGACAGTTATATGAGGAAATCCAGCAGCGACATAGACATAAGTTTTGCAGCCACTGCTAACGACATTTGATATAGAACCTCACGGCGAGAGAGGTCTATAGCTACTTGGGCGATGTCTGCTTCCTGCAGACGGGTCGCTTCGTCCTCGGTATTGTATTGTATGTCCTTTAGGCTATTTTTGAGTTCGTCCAGAAAGCCGATTTTAGAGCCAATAGAGACCTCGGATTGGACCAGAAGTTTGGCTGTCTCTTCAAATAAGCTCAGTAAGTGGTTTAGCTGCTCTCGAACTTGAGCATCGGAAAGCCCTTTTTCATTTTCCAATATGTCCCGAATCATAATAAGTGTGTTGAATATGTCATAAGTTCCGGGTATGCTTACCAAATCAACTCCGGTGCCGGTTATTTCCGTGGTGTCAATGTATAGGACTTCTCCAGTTCGCGAATCTGTTACAGCCAGATTAGTGTCTGTGCCGTCTGTATTAAAAGTGCTCAGGCCGTCATCGATAGAGAGATTATAATTGCCTGCCGAGCCGGTTACTGTCAGCCATGCTCCACCGCGAACACTCGATGTCCCCGTGCCGGCTTTGCAACCGGTATCACCAATCAAAACCGGGGCGCTGCGGTCGTTGGAGCGAAAGATATTATCGCCTATGTAGAAAGCTGATGATTCCATACCGGGTGCTACTTCAATATCTCTATTCTCAAAACTACCCTGATAAGTTACTCTGGTGATTTTTCCATCGGTACGTTCTACTGTATATGGCGCAGAGCCCGTATCGGTCCCCCCAAAAAGGTATTGGTCCATATGTTTAGTGTTAACCAATGAGACTGTTTGCTCTAATATATCGTTGATTCCTTCTGCCGTCCTTTTTCTTGCTGCTTCATCATAGATGCCACTGCTAATTTGAGTTAGACGTATTTGGGTCTCAGTAAAATTTGACGTTATATCCTCGATAATGGTGGAGGAAAGCTCCAGGATGCTAATGACTTCCGAGAGGTTGTTGATATAATTTTCCAGGGACTTTTCATTGGTATTGAGCCCTAAAACCCGATAGGCGGCAGCAGGGTCATCAGAGATTCGATTTATCCGTGAGCCCGTAGATACTTGTTCCTGTAGCTTAGCCATTGCATCGGTATGAAGGTACAACGCAAAGCTGACATTATTATAAATATTGTTCAGTGCTCCACTCATTTTTCATATCTCATATCTTGTTTTCGCTTCATAACATGCAATTCACGCTTCTCATATTATTTCCATGAGAGATAACAACAACGATTGAACTGTGCTCAGATATTTGCTCATTCCCTTGAACATCTGCTCGAAGACTAACATCTGGGCGGCTTCATCGTTGATGTTGACACCGCTTATCTCACTTTGTTGATTGCCCAGGTTTTGGACCATAGATTCGATATTGTCTTTACGTGCCTGTTTAACAAAAAGCTGTTGACCAATGTCCGTGACCATCTGGCGATAAAACTCTCCAGGTGTCATAGAGTTCAGGCTGGTTATGGTCTGGTCCCTCAGGCCTGCCATCCGCAAAGCGTTGGTGTTATCGGTCATATCCGCACCCAGGGCTGATGCCACACGGCCCGGTGTAGCAGCTATATCAGAGCAAACTGCTATATTTATAGCGCTGCTGCCGGAAAAAAAGGTGTTGATTCCAACCGCTGCCAACACCCCCGAAGTGTCAGTGTCCGCAAAAACAGCAATGCTGAAAGAATCTACGTCGACCAGATCACCCATACTAAGAGATATCTTGATTCCTGTGTCTCCAACATCGATCCTGTCACCTGCCGCATAGCCGGAACCGATATTGATGGTATCAATTGTGTTTAAGGCGATGTCAGTTACTGTAAGGGTAAGGCTATCAACTCCAACATTACCTGTGCCGGAAACAGTGAATGTGAAAGTGTCGTTTGAACTTCCTGTATAAATGCCTGATAAACTTACAGTTGGATCCGAGGACCCATTGAAATTAATGTCGAGGGATTCAGGCTCAGGAAGAACGGCGGGTAGAAAATCAAATTTATAGTTTGTGTCAGCCTGGATGCGAAGTTTGGAAGAAATCACCGAAGCACTAAGACCGGTAATGTTGTTAGTAATATAATCTGCAAAGTCAGATAGCGTAGGGTCAGCCGGGAGGTCATTGGCAATGTCAATTTCATGTCGAGTTATTGTGGTTGTTCCGGGAACTGTTGTATCCGTAACTCTGATAAATACCGAACCACTGGTTATGGGGGGGGCGAAATCGCCCAGAACCTCGCTCGTCACAGGCCATCCGGTCAGTTCCGCAAATGACCCGGTTGAGCCGACTCCCTGGACATGATATTGATTTATCTGCTGTATCATTGCAGTTGCCAGATTGTCCAGGTTATCGCGAATATCGGAGACCAATTCATTTCTTAACGACAATAATCCACCTAATTGTCCGCCTTGCACGTTTATGTTAAAATTGTTCACGCCGGCGATGGAAATACCCAGTTTGCCATCTTCTCTAAAACCTGTCTCAAGGTCCATAGCGGAGGCACCTATCGCCACAGGAGTTCCAGCTACATAAACATCGGTCACACCATACTGTCGCGTCTGGGTTTCTATACTGACTAATGAGGACAGTTCTTTTATGCACTGGTCCCTTAGGTCCCGTAAATTGTTATCCTGGCCACCGGCTATTTCATGCTTTTCTATGCTATTGTTCAGTTCGGCTATTCTGTTTGTCAGAATATTAACCTGTTCGATTGTGTTCTTAGCTTCTAATTCAATTTGGCTTTTCAATTCTGTCAGAAATTCTCCTAATGTTCTGAATTGACCGGCCATAGTCTTGGCAGCGGTTACAATCTGGTTTTGCCAGATGACTTCTGTCGGATGAGCGGAAAGGTCCTGCAAGGCGTTGAAAAAATTGTCTATAGCTCCGCTCAAACCGCTCCCCTCCAAAAATTCTCCAAATGTGTTTTCGACCGTCTGCAGCGTAGCAAATTCCTGCGAGACTTGTCCTAATAACGATCCCTGACGGAGAATCTCATGCTCCAGAAGACCATCAATTAATCTGGTAACACCGGCGACATCGACACCTCCTCCAAAAAGAAGCTCACCGACTTGCGACGAATAAGCGGAACGCAGTTCTATTCTCTGGCGGTGGTAGCCGTCGGTAGCCGCGTTGGCGACATTATTGCCGATTATATCAAAGGCACTCTGGGCTGCTTTAAGGCCGCTAATTCCTATGGAGAAACTATCCATTTCTTAACTCTATTTAGAACACAGTTTAGAACACAGTTCCCGTCCCGCACCTGCTGGGTATTAGCCTAAGCTCAACAGGTCCGGACGACGTTTCTCAAAACTGAATGTTTACAAAAGCCATATCAGTTTGCCGTTTGGTCGCACCATTGGAGTTGTAATAAACCGCCCCTGTCTTGCCGAGGTCGAAGACACTCTTCAAAAGCAGGTTGTTGAATCTGGCGCATTCAGACAAAAGCAAAGCCGTGCTTATATATTCTTTCTTAAGTTCTTTAATCAGTGACATTAACTTCGTTTTCCTCTTTGTTACCTGAGCTTTTTCCCCTTTTGGCAGACTTGCTTCCAGCGCTGACAAAGTAATTTTCTCTGTGTTACACCCAAGAGCATTCGCCAATTCTTTTCGTATCGTTTGCCGTTTTGATTCGTGGCTTCTGTAGTTGTCCGACTCGGCCCGGATAACCTCAAGCAGTTTGCCCAAAGCGGCATCGTCGCGCTTGATAACCAGGCTGCGAAGTCTATTCAATTGTGACAAGCTCTCTTGTATATGTTGGCTGTCTTTGTCGAGACAAGACAGCAGCTCATCAACTTTATCTTCTATTTCACTTGCCGTCGATTTCATATATGCCCATCCACGACTCGGCTGAGCTCGTCGAAGTCTGATTTTTGTGCTGTTTTTGCATGCTCAGCGTTGGTTAGAGATTGATATATGTCCTTCCACAGTCCAAGGCCGCCGCTGTTTGCAATATCGCGCGCAAGGTACAGCCAGAATATTCCATGAATCTGCTCGGAAGCTCCGTCTTTTTCAGAGCCCCAGTCCACGACACTTTTTTTCATTTCGTCCAGCAGCTTAGTCAGTAAAACTGATTCAAAATCTTTTGCTGCTTGCTTCTTTTTCTCTTCCGAAATGCTGTTGAGCATCGACTTGTCGAGTTGCTCTAACAGAGTCGGCGGTGAGACTGGTTCGGTTAATATCAATTTGACGCTGTCCATTAAATTGCTCCTACATTATCACCAGCTTGGCTTGAAGAGCGCCGGCCTTTTTCAAAGCGTTAAATATCGCTATCAGGTCTGTTGGTGTTGCCCCTATGCCGTTAAGGCTTTTGGCTAACTCTGAGACGGTAACCGACCGGGACATAGGAATCAGATATCCTTCGTCCTCTTCGATTCCTATCAACGTGTCTTGAACAACTTTAGTGTCACCGGCATCAGAGAAAGACGCGGTTGGTTGTGAAACAATCGGCATTTCCTTGATTTTTACAACAAGGCTGCCCTGCGAAATCGCCACTGCTGATATGCCGACGTTTTCACCGACCACGATAGTGCCGGTGCGCTCGTTGATAACCACCACCGCAGGAACATCAACCTTCACTTCGTGCTTTGTAATATCGACGATAAAGCCGGCTATATCTTTCTGACTAATTTCGATTGGAACTTTAACCGTAACTGTACCTGCGTCAACTACTATTGCGCTGTTCGCATAATTCTGGTTAATGGCTTTGCTGATTTGCTCTACGGTTGAAAAATCGCTGTTTCTAAGATTAAGCGTGATAAGTCTATGGCCCCCAATGTATTCAACGAATGTAGCTATTTCTTCCTTTTCAACTATCGCGCCGTCGGGAATTCGACCGACCGTCTGGTGGTTTTTTGTAATCGAAGCCTTATCGCCTGCTGCTGTCCAGCCGCCGATTGAAATTCCTCCATCCGCTATGGCGTAAACCTGACCATCAAGACCTTTCAGGGGTGCCGGCAACAGCTTTCCGCCCTGGAGGCTTTTGGCATTTCCTATAGCAGAGACGTCAACATCGATTCGTGAGCCTTCTCGGGCAAAGGGACCTAATTCTGCTGTAACCCAAACCACTGCAATATTACCGCCGGTCAAATCGGTGGGAGTAAGAACTAATCCCGATTCCCTCAGCATGTTTGTAAGCATTTGTCGCGATAGCACACCGCTGTCGCCGTTACCGGCCAAGCCAATGACTAAGCCAACGCCTGTCAGTGGATTGCTTCGAAGCCCCTGAATATCAACAATGTCTTTTATTCGTTCGCATTGCCCGGCTCCAGCCATAAGCACACAGCCCAACAGTGCACACGTCATAAGGACCATTATTCTCTTTTGCTCTTTTGCTCGTATTATTGATTTCATAAGCTATTACTCTCAAAAAAAATCTGTGCAGACGGTACAATCAAAACGGCCAAATAATGTCAAATATACTGCCGAGCCAGCCAGGCCTTGTATAGGGTGCCGCGATGCCTGAATTTTTAGTAACAATACGAAAATCTGCCACCTGTTCACTCTTGACCATGTTATCAAATGCAATATCGCTCGGCCTGACTATACCGCTTACTTCAATGGTTTGTATATCACCTGCAATATTACGGCTGCGAGTTCCCATGACCACAAGGTTGTGATTAGGCAGAATATCCATTACTACTACACTGACCTGGTCCTCAAACTTGCGTTCGTCTTTGTAATCAGCCTTGCTTTTCAGCTCATTTCCCGATGTAGCACTCATCGTGAAGCCGGGCATGCGGGGTAGAATATTATTATTCGGCGTTGTGATTCCCAGCTCCCCATTAAAGGTGTTTGACCGATTAGTGTCCTTCTTTAAATCCCTTTTTGCTTTGTTATCGACTTTGCTGTCTTCGCTGATCATAATGGTCAGGATATCACCTATCTGACGGGCCACATCGTCGGCGTATAAGTCCTTCATATTCTTGTCCCTCTTGGCCCAGATAGAACCTGCTTGCAGGCAGGTAGCCGGCAAGAGCACGAGAATCATCAAGACAAATATTAAGCCTGTTCTGTTATTCATTATTTCTCCTTCTAAAAAACAGGTACCACGCTTCCGTCTTCGTTGACTCGGACTAAGATTATTCTTTGTGAGTCAACGTTTCGAACTTTTATATATTCACCGGCTCGGCCATCCTGCATAGCTTTTCCAAAGGCCGTAATCAGAAATCCAGGCCTGTCAATTCGAATAACAACCTTTTGATTGCGCTTAGCAATGATTGGTGACTTGACAGAGCCCAACATATTTGGACGAAGAACGGTCTTTGCCGGTATCTGACGCTTGGCAATGAGGCTGTAAGGAGGCCTCCAATCAGACGACTCCGGATAGTTCGATATCGTCTTTTCTATCTTGACATTCTCAGGACTGATAACCGCACCTGCGGGAATATCAACCTTTGTTATTGCTTGGGCGGCATTGTATTTCAACCCGAAAGTTACCTCACGCACATCGATTTTTTTGCCGCCTGAAAGAATTGTAATCTCAACCTTTGCCTGGTTTCCTGCTCTGCTTTGGACTAATTGAGGAGACAATCTTATATCTTTGCTGCTGCCGGTGATTATGAAATCTTTAGGCCTCCGTATTGGATCGAATCCACAAGCTGAAACGACGGGAGGATTTTTTTCCAGAAAGGAGCTTGCTAACTTAACAAATTCAATACTACGGATGGTTTGCTTTTGCTGTTGTACCGTTATTTTTTCTGCACCGGTGAATGTTACTTTCGATGCAGGAATACCGTTTGAGGCCAATCTGCTTAAAACCATTGCCCTGTCGATAACAATCTTCTGCCCCGGCACTGAAATCCGTCCTAATGCGATTACGCTCGCCTTGGATACAAGAGATTCTTTGCCTCGAATTATGCCAATCTGGCCAAGGCTTAAGCAACTGTCTTTGACTGTAATTTCTCTCGGGAGGTAAACCTGGAGAGCAGAATCCTTCTTCGTGTTGTCGGCTTGTGTATTCACCGATGCCTGGCAGAAAATCGCACAAGTCATAAATATACAGCTTACAAGTATTCTTATGCTCTTATGCCCTTGTGTTCTTGTGCTCTTTTTATTACTCATACTGGTCTTTCACTTAGAACCTTGCTATTTGATTTGCCTGCCTTAGCATTTCGTCTCCGGCTCGAATTGCACGGGAGTTTGTCTCGTATGCTCGTTGGGCCGTGATAAGGTTGACAAGTTCGGTTATCATCTGGACATTCGATTTTTCCAGAAATCCCGACTGGATAGTACCGAAACCACTCTCTCCTGCTGTGCCGGTCGTAGCCGTGCCGCTTGCTAAGGTCTCTGCATACAGGTTATCGCCTTCACTGGAAAGACCCGGGGGATTCGGAAAACGTGCCAGCTGAATCGTACCTATAACTGATTGTGTCCCCGCAGCATCGGTAATATTAACACCTCCATCCTTACCTATATTAACAGAGGTAGCGTCTATTGGAACGCTGATGGCCGGCTCTATCGGGTATCCGGTGATTGTAACTAATTCACCGTTGGCATTTAGTTGCAGAGAGCCATCGCGCGTGTATCGTATATCACCATTTGGCATACTTACCTGAAGGAAGCCTTCTCCTGAAATAGCTATATCGAGAGGTTTGTTGGTATTCTCAAGCTCACCGTTGCTAAAAACTTTTACGGTAGCTGCAGTTTGGACGCCGCTACCTATTTCCAGGCCGGTGGGCGTATTTGTGCCGGAAACCACTTCTGTGCCGGGTTCTATTAGAGTTATATAAAGCAAATCCTGAAAAGCAATCTGGCTCCGCTTGAAACCCGTAGTGTTGATGTTGGCAAGATTATTAGCAATCGTGTCCACCATTAACTGCTGGGCCGCCATACCCGTCGCTGAAGTGGAAAATGCTCTTAACATAATATTGGTCTCCTTATTAAATGTCAGATGTCAGTTTTCTGTCATCTTTCCTCTGTTTTATATTTTTAACCACGAATTTCCACGAATTTACTCTAATTTTTTTCTTTTCTTCGTGCCCATTTGTAATACAATCTTTCAACTCCTTGTTTTTTATGCGTGTTTTTCATGCTGCAATGTTCGTAAGTCCTTTTATATCAACGGCTGAAGCCGACATTAACGCACAGGCGAACTTTTGCCCTTTGGCTGTTAAAATATAGCGA
>DATKYR010000147.1:0-71548 GCA_035528395.1 Sedimentisphaerales bacterium | reverse complement strand
ATAGCGAAAAAGCGAAAACAGTTGAAAGCAAAAACAATTCTTGAAAGGAAAAGAATTAACTGTAAAATCATTGAAACCGGAGCTGAGATCGTCTCCTAATTTAAAGGTAAATTTGTCTCATTATTGCTGAAGACGTACAATAATGAGGTAATACAAAACCCAAACATAAAAGTGTGGCTGTGCGGTTATAACTGGGGGTGGCCGATTTTATTTCTGCCGACCATGGTATTGATGATTGTGGCTGGTGTAATAGGTATACTGTTAGACTTGATATTTGGAGGATCAGAGACAGTACCTGTAATCCAAGATGTTATTGGCGGTGTTGTTATAGTATTTGGGGCTCTGAATGCGGCAGTTGCAATATTTAAACTTAAGCCCGTAACATTGGGGCTGTTATTAGGGAGTTTTTTCATTATTCTGCTGATACTTTTGCTTCATGGGCCACAAACTTTTCTGAGCTTCTTCAAAGGCTTCAGGCACTTGGGAGTAAATATCGAGCCCTTGGGATACATTCTTCTGGCATATATTTGGTCTGTGTTCCTAAGAATAATATGGGTCAAAAGTTTATTTTTCTATTGGGTTTTTTTACCAAACAGGCTGGAATTACAGCACGGATTGTCCGAATCCAATGACTCAGTTGACAGAGATGACCTTCGACACCAGATTGACACAGATGATGTGATTCTCAGATGGTGGAATGTCGGGATCATAACATTTTACTTTCCAGAATTGGACAAACTTCCCATAACAAATGTAGTATGGGGTATCCGCAAAAAAGCAGTTTATGCCAATCGTATCGCATCAGTTAATACGATGCAGGATTAGTAAATTTCTACGGGCGTATCAAGACCAGGGACTCCTCTGCTCTCCGCAGTGTCTCGGGGCCACAGGGAAGTGGTTAATCTACTTCTTGTGAACGGCGCCAATGTCAATGCGAAGGATAATGACGATAGGACGCCTTTGTCCTTGGCCAAAGATAAAGGATATGAGAAAATCGTTGAACTTCTGCGGAGGCACGGGGCGAAGGAATGATGGGTAAAGGACAAGTTTCGTGTGCGGCTCAGTGCACTGTGATTGGCTGGTGGGATCGGTCCAGGAAAATTTGACAGGAAAAAGTTGTTTTATAATCCAAAACTTAGCTAAAATCTGAGCGAAATTTTGAGAGAGTTGCAATTTCAGGATAGATTTGCTACTTTAGTCACATTGAGGAACTTTGCAAATAGAGAATGCCAGTTAAGAATGCATTTTATCAATCAATTAGGAGGTCAGTCATGAGTACTAATATCGCCAACTATAGGTTATACCTGACTGTGGTATTGTTTGCCCTATCCGTATTACTCACAGGCTCAACAATCCACGCCCAACATCGTGAGTATAATGATTCATACCAGGGTCCTTATTTGAATCGAGTTGCTTTTCCTATCGGCGGAATTGGCGCCGGTATGATATGTTTAGAAGGAACAGGGGCTATCTCCCATGTCTCAGTCAGGAATACTATGCAGGTTTTCAATGAACCTTGCTCATTCGCAGCCTTGTGCATCAAAGGAATGAAAACCAACGTGACCAAAGTACTTGAAGGCCCCGTGCCCGCCCGGAAGGTGTTCGGTGCCCCTAACACCGGCAATGGTGCCTCCGGGAGCAGTTATGGCTTGCCAAGATTTGATCAAGCCTCCTTTCTGGCACGATTCCCCTTTGGGATAGTCACCCTCAAAGACCGGGAAGTCCCGCTGAACATCAAAGTGACTGGTTGGAGCCCATTTATTCCCGGAGATCCTGACAATGCTTCTCTTCCGGCCGGGGCACTGGAATACAGTTTCAGCAACGTTTCAACCGAGACTATCGATGCTGTTTTCTCCTACAATACGAAAAACTTCATGGCTATCGGCAGAGAAGGGAACACGATATTACCTATCCGAAACGGTTTTGTCCTTCACCAGGAAGGCACTGAAGAAAAGCCAGAGAATTTGGGTTCTTTTGCGTTGTTCGTCGACGATAATAATATGGTTGTCGACCACTGCTGGTTCAAGGGCGGCTGGTGGGATTCCCTTACCCTTGCCTGGAAGAACATTCAGGAAGCTCGACTGCTCGAGAATCCTCCGGTTGATGGACCGTGCCCTGGGGCATCCCTCTTTGTGCCATTCACATTGAAACCCGGCCAAGAGAAAACTGTGCGTTTAATGTTTGTTTGGTATGTGCCCAAGACCAACCTGCGTCTCGGCAAGGATGCGCCGGATGCCCCTGCCTCCGAAGACAGTGAATACTTTGCTATTCGCACTTACGTTCCCTGGTATGCCGGCCGGTTCAAGGATATCAAAGAAGTCGCTCGCTACTGGCGTCGAAACTATGATGATCTACGCCGCAAAACGGCTCTATTTACAGAATCTTTTTATGACTCAACTCTTCCTGCCGAAGTTATCGAGGCCGTTTCGGCCAATCTCACTATTCTCAAATCCCCAACAGTGCTCAGGCAAACAAACGGTCGTCTTTGGTGTTTTGAGGGTTGCAGTGATGAGCAGGGTTGTTGCCACGGTTCCTGCACGCACGTATGGAACTATGCCCAGGCAATACCGCATTTATTCCCTTCCCTCGAACGGAGTCTACGGGAGACAGAGTTTAATGAAAGCCAAGACGAACGCGGACATCAGAGTTTTCGCACAGCTTTGCCCATACGCCCCACTACACACGATTATCACGCTGCCTCTGATGGGCAGCTCGGCGGAATTATGAAAGTGTACCGCGAATGGCGCATCTCCGGTGATACGCTCTGGCTTAAACAATTGTGGCCCAAAGTCAAAATCAGCTTGAACTACTGCATTAATACGTGGGATCCCAGGGGCAAAGGCATCCTGGAAGAGCCCCATCACAACACGTATGATATCGAATACTGGGGTCCGGACGGACACTGTTCCAGCTTCTACCTCGGTGCACTTGCTGCCGCAATCGAGATGGGCACCGCCATGGATGATGATGTCTCCCGATACCGAGAGCTGTTGGTTAAAGGCAAGAAATTCCTTGAGACCGAACTTTTCAACGGAGAGTACTTCTACCAAAAGATCCAACCGAAAGGCCTGAATGCTGAGTTTCATCCGCTCAATACTTCACAGAATGGCCCGGGCTACAGCCACATTGTGAAAATGCTTAATACACAGGGACCCAAGTACCAATACGGTACGGGTTGTCTCTCAGATGGGGTCCTGGGTTTCTGGATTGCCCACATGGCGGGACTGGGTGAAATCATAGATGACGAGAAGGTGAAAAGCCATTTGAGGGCTGTTCACAAGTATAATCTCAAGCACGACCTCTCTGACCATGCCAACCCACAACGGCCTGCTTTTGCAGTGGGTAAAGACGGCGGCCTGCTCTTATGCACTTGGCCTCGCGGCGGGCAACTATCCATCCCGTTCGTTTACAGCGACGAAGTCTGGACCGGCATCGAATACCAGGTTGCCTCCCACCTGATGCTTGAAGGCATGGTTCAAGAAGGGCTTGAGATTGTGCGCGTCTGCCGCGATCGATATGACGGTCGTATTCGGAATCCTTTCGATGAATACGAATGTGGTCACTGGTACGCGCGAGCCTTGTCCAGCTATGGCCTACTGCAGGGCCTTACAGGTCTGCGTTACGATGCAGTTAATAAAACACTTTATATCGATTCGAAAATTGGGAACAATTTTCGCTGCTTCTTCTCGGTCGAAAGTGGCTTTGGTACTGTCGGCCTAAAAAACGGAAAAGCATTTGTCGAAATGAAATTGGGTGAACTTGACGTCAAAGAGGTGTTTGTCTCCGGTCAGAAGGTGTCTCTGTGAAAAGCAGTGACGGACCTTCACAACTTATGCTCAACACCAACAGCACTGGAGAGATGGAACAACCTTTGGTTATAAGGCTGCCTCAAAGTTGTAGTGGCCGGGCTGAATTTCAAGTACGGAAAACTCCTTTGTGTCACGCAGGTGTTTAATGCCGTTTGCCTGGGCTATGGGGACATTTCCTTCTTTGATTGATTTAGGGTCCTTAGTCGGCAAGTAGAGTGTTGCGGTTGTATTAGGCGGAAGAGAGACCATTAGTTTGAGTTTTCCGTTAAGAATCTGCCATTCACTTCGGATTGTTCCATACGGGGATTCGAGTCTGGCTTTGACCCAATCGAGAGGCTGATTTTTGATTATTCCCGGCTTGATAAGGAAATGCTTGTATCCTGGACTGTTCGGGTCGGGCTTGATACCCCCCAGCCCTTCGATGAACCAGGCTCCGATGTGTAAATACGAACTGTGCAGACGAGAATTACTGCCGTCCCAGGCCTCCCAGAGGGTTGTGGCCCCGCGTTGCAGCATATCACCCCAGCCCGGATAGTCCTTTTTAGTGGCCATTTCAAATAATAGGTCTGGACGATCGAACTCCAGTAGATTCTTGACAATGAAATAACCACCGGTAATCCCGCCCCAGAAGTGTCCTTTGCGATGAATGAGAATCTCGTCTTCAAAACGTTTCCATACCGCCGGTCGAATTTCCTCGGGAGGCAGTCCTACCAACATCGCAATAGCAAGGTAAGCCTGCAGGTTATTCACGTAGCCGTTTTCCTGAGGATTGAAGAATTCCTTGTGCACAGCCCGGGCTATAACTACCGCCCGACTACGGTATCTCGCAGCGATATCCTTCTTTCCCAAAGCATCGGCGATCCGCGCGGCTGTTTGCAAATTATAGATCCAATAGCAATTATTGAAAAAGAGGGTCTCACGCGTGTCACCATTGACTCCCTGTGCTCCCGGCCAGAGCCAATCGCCTAAGAAGTCCCACTCTCCGCCCCAGCGAACAAGCATATTATTCTTCGACTTTGTTTCAAGGAAGGCCAGCCAGCGCTCGATCGTATTGAAGTTCTCTTCGAGTATGCGGATGTCACCATAGTGCCGATAAACATACCAGGGCAGGGTGACACAAATTCCGCTCCAGGCGGGTCCACCGCCGCCCCAGTAAGTAGGAGCGGTATACGGCAGATTACCGGCCTGCGTCGGGGCGTTTTGGTTCGTTGATTTTTCACCAAGGCCCCAGGCAGTCTCTTTGCCCTGTACGTCACGCCAGTCCTGGGCCCATTTTGTATAGAAAGCCCCCAGATTGTAATTGTTCAGCGCCATCTGTGTTGTGGCGTGGGCATCGCCGCCGTAGCCCATGCGTTCGCGCTGAGGGCAGTCGACAACATAACCACCGAGGCTGAGATTCTCAAAAGTCCACAGCACAATATTGTAAATGTCGTTAAGCAGCTTGTTGGAACACTCAAACCAGCCTGCCCGCTGAAAGTCGGTCCGCACCAGATAACCGCGGATATCCTGTAAGGCGGGTTTGTATCCTAATCCTTTGATTAAAATCCACCTTCCTGAGCCGTAATTGAAACGATTGCGAAAGGTGTCCTGCCTGCCGGGTCCGATGCGGTAGGCGCTGTGGAGCCGATGGGTTATTAACTCCTCTTTGCGTTCCGAGAATTGTAATTCGATAATGTCACCCTGTTGTCCCTTCACATCGATTTCGACAAAACCGGCAAAATTTACACCCATATCAACGCGATAGCCCCCTCTTTCGACTTTTTCGATGGCGATAGGTTTGATTTTTTGGGTACGGCGATTGGGTTCGACCATTTCAGCCGACAGCAACAGTTTGGGATGATACACGGTGGCCGGCTTCCAGCCAGTATCGTCCAAATCGGCACGGCACCAGTTCGGTAATTCCTTATTGGCATCATAGTATTCACCGCCGAAGTTCATAAACATCCATGTTCCTAACAGAACGTTCGGACTGGGATGGGTCTTCCACGTTTCATCGGTGATCAAACGTTGGCTTTGCCTATCTCGCATTTCGATGTGGGCCTGAGCAATGACTATTGGTGTTTGTGGTTTGTCGTCAGTCTTGTACAGCGGGTAGACAGACCACGATGTGCCCAGCCATAGGCCAATCACGTTGCGGCCAGGCCGCAGATGATCGGCAATTTCGTAAGTCACGTAACGCGCCCGCTTTGTATGGTCGGCGACGCTCGGCATCAGAACCGTATCTGTCACCTTCTTTCCATTCACATAGAGTTCATGGTAGCCCACAGACGCTACGTACATCGTTGCCCACCGGGGCTTGTCTCTTAAGATAATTTCCTTGCGAAACCATGGATCAGATAGGTAGTTACCTTCCGGAGGCAACTCCTTAACCTCAACGAACTGCTGATCCGTGCCTATCCATTTGGCTGACCAGTCTGACGGATTCAACAATCCCATTGTCCATCGAGCTGATGCGCTCCAGGCCGAGAACACTCCGTGATTATCGCGTACCCGTACCTTCCAATAGCAGCGCATGCCGGATGACAGGGGAGAGCCGTGATAGATAACGAGATTCGACTGGTCAGACTTGGTTTCGCCCGAATCCCATAGGTCGCCTTTGTCCCTGGCAAGCAATTCCTCCGAACTGGCCACCAGAATATGGTAAGCCCTCTGTGCTTGTCCACGTGTTTTCTGCTCGGTTGCCTTAAGCTTCCAGCTCAGCCGCGGTCGCTTCACATCAATACCTAAGGGGTTGGTCAGGTATTCGCACCGCAAGTCGGTCGGGGTTATGCTCGTGGTAACGAACGGAGTTCGTTGCCCGTAACCGCTACTCTCGGCAACCGCAACCATAGTATCATTTCGTAATTTTTGTGTACTATTATCAGCCTGTATAGTTGCACAGAAGACAAAGAGCATCAATACTGTAACTGTGTTCCTTGAGCTTGACAGGCTCTCAAGCTGGAATTTTTCCCACTTCAGTAGTCTTTTTCTTTTCATTTGTTTATCTCCCGTGACAATAGTCTGTGCCAATTTGCTAAGTCTTCTCGGTTCTTATAGCGGTAAAAGGTGAAGTCTTAATTAGTACGACCCAAGGCAGCATCTCTTGCTTCCTGAGTGAATCGTCCCTTTGCTCCGCGAAATCCCATAATACTACTTTCCTTAAGAGGCAGTTGCGTTGCTCCGGTGATAGCGTCACAGGCGGCCGGTACGGCCATCCACGAGCCACCTCTCACCATGCGAAAACCATCCAGGCCGGCATGATATGAGGTTGAATACCAGTCCAGTGTCCACTCTGACACATTTCCGGCCAAATCACAGATGCCGTAAGGACTGCTGAAGTTCGCGAAGCTTCCTACAGGTGCCGTGTATTCAAAGCCGTCGTCGGCGCCATCGTAATTGCATCTAAAAACACCATCGGCGTTCGGACTTTGGTCACCCCAGGGGAAGCGTCTTTCAGGCATTGGGTTTGGACGTTTTTTGACTTCGTCGCCGTCCAGATAGAGTCCTCCGCGAAGAGCTTTTTCCCATTCGGCTTCGGTCGGCAGTCTTAAACCGCACCACCGCAAAAAGTTTGTCGCATCATACCAGGACACATAGGTAATCGGATAGTTTTCGCGTTCCGGTTCGACACTATACGTGTAATTACTATGTCGGACGATGCCACAGCGATTATTGTCAGTCATACGCTGGTTCCAGCCAGCTCCTTCGCCGCCGACCTCGTTGAGGTAATCGGTGTACACAGCAATTGTGGTTTCATGCTTCGCCATATAAAACAGGGGAAGGTCGGAGCTGGGTTTTATGTTTTTCGATTCGTCACGACCTCCGCCGGGCAGACTCCTCATTATAAATTTTCCCGCCGGGATGCGTATCATTTGAATGCCGCGAATACGAATATCCACTTGATTGACGTCGGTGAAACTGGTTTGGTCGGTTCCCCACCAGATAATTTGCTTATGTCCCGGCTTGTCAACAATATCAAAGCCGTTGCCCTGAAGACGGTCTGTCGTAATTAACTGCCAATTGGTTTCGTCTTTGCTGTAGCGGACAAAAACGTAAGCAGGGGATGCCGGTGAAATATTCGGGTCCTCAATGTCATACTCGATGATTATCTTGGGGCCACCCAATTCCGTCGGCTCTTGTCTTACATTTATATTGGAGATTTTAAGCCATTTCGAATAGGAGCAATGGCAGCATACTGCAACGATGCCTATGGACAGTAAAAGTCTTTGTAACATCACTTCTTTCCCTGCTCATACATTATCCGGGACGACCCAGGGTTTGCGATAAGTGCGTTTCAAATATTTATTGGCCTGGTCGCAATTCGTAAAGGATTCGGTGTCGGGGTCAAATTCAAGTTTTTGATTACCTACTCGATATGATATGTTGGCCATATGGCACAGTAACACAGACTGGTGTCCTATTTCCACATCGGAAATGGGTTTTTTTCGAGTTCGGATACAATCAATAAAGTTGTCCTGATGTTCTTTGTCACCCTGACGGCCGTATTCGGAATGCGTCAATTCGCCCTGGGCGTCGAAAGCCTGCCAGCCGCCACCATGCCGGCTGAAATGCATGAAACCTTTTGTCCCCAAAATTTCTATCTTTGTGCTGCTGAAAGGCCAGTTTGGAAACCGGTCTGAGTCCCGCACATCGACGGGTGTCTTTTCCATATAAGGTGTCCACAGCGCCGCTTCGAGCAATAGAGTTAGTCGACCGTATTCAAATGTGGCCAACTGAGTGTCGGGCGTTTCCCTGCCGTCTCGAAGGGTGTTCACACCCCCGGCGTGAGAGACCGTTTTCGGATATGGAATATCGTCCAGCAGATATCGGGCCAGGTCAAGCTGATGAATCGCGTCACCGGGAATAGGCCCACAACTGTACTCCCACTGGTTCAGCCACCGGCGACTTGGGTTATAAGGTAGTTTCGGGGCTGGGCCGCACCATATATCATAGTCAAAACCTTCAGGAACGGGTTGGTTGGGAGTGTCTTCCTGCATAGGATGGCTCATCATGTTGAAAACGCGGACAATGTAAATATCACCCAGCTTGCCGGATTCAATATATTCCTTGGCCTTCTTGGCGTAAGCGGCGCTGCGCGATTGCATACCTACCTGGACGACCCTCTTGTACTTGCGGGCGGCCTCGACCATTTTTCTGCCTTCCCAGATATTGTGCGCAAGAGGTTTTTCCACGTAGACATCCTTGCCGGCCTGACAGGCCATAATAGTTCCCAGCCCGTGCCAGTGGTCGGGGGTGGCATTGACAAGAATGTCGACGTTGCGGTCGTCAAGGATTTTTCGGAAGTCCTGCACGAGTATTGTTCTTTTGCCCTGAGCTTCTTCAACCGCCTCTCGTGCCCGGGCGAAACGCCTGGTATTTGGGTCGCAGAGATAGGCGATTTCCACATCCGGCCGCTGCGCAAATTTCTCGGCCAGGTATGTTCCTCGACCACCCAGCCCCATCACACCCATAATCACCTTCTCGTTTGCTCCATGTACTTTGCCTTGAGGGAATACTGTAAAGGCGGCGGCGGAGGCGATAGAACCTTTCATAAATTCTCGACGATTTAATGATTTCATATTTTTCTCCTTATTCCATATTTCCCAGCGTATGCCGGTGGGCCAGTGCCCTTGCCATATAATCATCCAGTAACTCAATTTCGAATTCTTTAATCATCTCATCGGCGCTGATAGTTTCATGTTCGCTGGCAACTAATACGCAGCCGAGGTAGCCGGGGTCGGTAATCTTGACTTTCGGTCCGTATTTGGCTTTAAGGGCTTTGAGACGACCCCAGTTATAATCCAGATGGACAAGGCGGCAGTCCAGGTTGACCTCAGCAACGGTATAATCAAAATAATTAGTATTGGAGGCGATAACCTGGCCTAAAGGATTGTAAATTTCAGAGGGAGTTGCTCTTCCGGCAATAGCACCGACAAAATGACAACGACAGGAATAGGCCCAATATGCCTGCATCAGGCCTCCGTGATACATCGATGAGAAAATCAACAAGTCCGGTTTGGCCTTGACGTATTTCAGCCGCAGCTCATCGAAATTCAGGTCAAAGCATATTGCAAACGCGACCCGGCCAAAATCGCAATCGATGATGGGCGCATCTCTGCCACAAAGAATACCTGCTTCGGTGGTCTCTTCAATAACGACGTGATTCTTATTGTAGATACCTGCGACTTCACCCGTTCGGTCGATCATTATGCTGGAATTCCGCCAGGTGCCGTCCTCCATTTCTCTGGCCGCCGAATAGACGATATAGCAGTTATTTTCTCTGGCAACCTGGGCGAAGAATTTCTGTATCTGGTCCTTTCGCACCCGGTAATATTCGAGGCGTTTGTCGAGGCTGAATCCGGCCGGCCGATCACAGGCCTCCGGAACCACGATTAAGTCGGGTTTGTCAGGCAAAACCTGGGCGAATCGCCCCCTCCAGTGGGCTATTATCTTGTTCACCACTTGTTGCGGCTTAGTATTGACATCTACATTCAATGCCTGAGGTCCAATAGTAGCTATTTTGACAATGCCTTTTTTCTTCGGTTTGGAAACGAGGTGTTGTGATACATTACTTATGGCAGAGGACAGAGGGCAAATGACGGACTCTGATTTCTGGCCTCTTACTTCTGATTTCTGAAAGATGAAAGGACTTATAACACACCACAAAGCAACTACTATAAGCACCCGACTTGGCCGTTTTTGGTTTGTTATCCACCGTTCCATTTTTATTCTCCGACTTTCACAGAGGAAAGAGGTACCCCTCCTGTGAACTCCAAATTCTTTGTAAGGCGATTATGAAATCGGACTATATGATACCTTCCCTGCGTGACTTTGTCAAATCAACAGGGATGTATCGGAAAAGGTACGCTTATTTTTATCTCTATACTTCCTCAGGTACAACCCAGGGTTTTCTATAGTTTGCTTTTAAGTATTTATCGGCTTCGGTATCGTTTACGAAGCTTTCAGTTTCGCTATTAAATTTAAGTTTTCGATTTCCAACCCGGTATGAGATATTGGCCAGATGGCATAACAGCATTGAAAGATGTGCCTCTTCGATATCGGCTTTGGGTTTCTTCCGAGTACGGATGCAATTTATGAAATCCTCAAAGTGCTCATCGATTATACTGCCAAATTTTAACACGGCCGGCTCTGAGACCACGGCCTTGCTTTGGCGAACACTTGGGTCTCCCTCGAAGACCTGCCATCCGCCGCCGTGTCTGCCGAAGCACATAAATCCTTTGGTGCCTAATATTTCCACCTTTGTTGCACTGAAAGGCCAGTCGGGAAACTTGGTTTTGTCTTTCAGGAGAACGATTCGATGCATGTAGGGTGACCAGAGGGACGCTTCGAAGAGCATGGTGATTTTATCGAACTCAAATGTTGTGAATTGAGTGTCCGGCTGTTCTCTGCCGTCGTCGAAGTGGTAAACGCCGCCCGCATTGCATACAGTATCCGGATATTCTTTGCCAATCAGGTATCGAGCCAAATCAATCTGATGAACCATATCGGCCATGATATAGCCTACATAGAAATCCCACAATCTCCAGAACCACCTGCCCAGACGATAGGGCAGCATAGGCGAAGGGCCGCACCATAAATCGTAATCCAAACCTTCCGGGACAGGCTGTACGCTGGCTACACGAATAGGACCGGATTCCTGCATAAGGAATACACGGGCCAGACGAATATCACCTAATTTGCCGCTGCGGATGTACTCGCGGGCCTTGTCGGTATAGGGGGCACTGCGACTTTGTGTATCAACCTGGACAACCCTGTTGTATTTGCGTGCAGCTTCAACCATTTTTCTGCCGTCCCAGATGCTCAGCGATAATGGTTTTTCCACAAAGACATCTTTTCCGGCCTGGCAGGCCATTATTGTAGCTAAGGCGTGCCAGCGGTCGGAAGTGGCGATAACGATTGCGTCGATTTCCGGGTCGTCAAGCATTCTTCGAAAATCCTGCACGAATTTGGGCTTGTAGTCGTGTCCCTCAATCACTATCTCTACCGCCGGCCCATAGCTTCGGGTATCCGCGTCGCAAATATATTTAATCTTAATATCAGTCCTTTTTACGAGACTTGCTAAAAGTGCGCGTCCCCGGCCGCCAACACCCATTATTCCCAAAACAACTTTGTTTTCTGCCGCTATAGTTTTACCTTGTGACAATACAGTAAAAGTTGTAGCTGCTCCTATTGAACTTTTCATAAACTCTCGACGATTTAGTGATTTCATATTTTTCTCCTCGTTTTGTGTCTGCCGGCTGGACGGCGTTTTTGAAATACGTGCATCTAATTTCAGCAAAAGTGTGCTGTTTAAAATTTATAATGCCTGTTTTTATAAAAAGGCCGGAACTCGTAAAGAGGATAATACAACAGTTGAAATAACGCAAGCAGAGAATTTGATATCGCCCCATAAATATCAAACAGCCAGAGAAGTTCTCGAACGAAGTTGTTATCGGAAGTGACGGTTGGGTGGCTGTAACTTCAAGTAATGGTCGTCTTATTTTAAATTCTTTATTGGCAATGACCTATGCCAATATAGAAGCATCGATTTTTTCAGGTTGTTCTATATATGCGTTGAATTTTCCTTGAAAATTGTTTATAATAGAGTGGGTTATTTTAAGCAGGGAGGATGTATATTTAAATTTTGTTCCAAGGTGGCCAAACTCGGTTATTCGGCACGACAGAGGACAGTATTTGATTTCTGACTTCTGTTTTCCGATTTCTGACTTCTGATTTTTGACGAGGGCAAATGCGATGAAGACGAAAAGAACAGTCGATGTCTTTGGGTTACGCCTGTCAGTCGAAGACCCCTTCCAACAGGAGGAAATATGCGTATCCGCATTTAGTTTCAAATCGTGGCTTAGGGGGTTTCTGCTAATTGTTTTGATATTTGTGGTATGTGTGCCGGCCCGGGGGAAAGAAGACGACTGGTTCACTTATTTAGGCAACAAAACAAAACCCAAGGCCCCTCGCAGGAACATGAGCGCAGCCGAGGCGCTGCCGCCGCTGCCGCTGCCGGCTACGCCTTTGCGGCGTACCGAACGTAAGAAGCCGCCACAGCCGGATTATCTCGTAGGAAAGGTAATATGGGGTGAATCGGCTTCTTTTGTCGATTCCGGTGGGGATAAGATGGAGATAGCCGACTGGAATTTGTGCCCTACGGATATGGAAAGGCTCGTGGGTAACGGCCGGTCGATGGATTTGCAATACCACTGGCAGAATGTTAACCTTAACGATTTTCATTTCGACCCGAAGAAGCTGCCGGCTTTACTATTCAGCGGAGTACGGACGCTTAGACTTAGCCAGACGCACATTCAGGCACTGCGTGAATACGTATTGAATGGCGGTATGGTTGTCTGCGATTCGATTGCCGGGTCGCCTTACTTTTATGAATCTGCCAAGAAGGTTTTCCTCGAGGCCTTTCCGGAATGCCGGTTTCGCGTGATTCCGGCCGACCATCCCCTCTATCACATGTTAGCAGATGTGAACAGGGTAAATTATCCAAAAAAGCCGGGGACCAATCAGCCGCTTATGGAGGGTATCTATATTGGCAGCAGGATTGGTGTGCTGGTTTCGAAATATGGATTAGGCTGTGGCTGGAATCGTGATATAACAAGGCTTGAGAAGCTGCCGAAGGCGGTTTATTACGATGTAAAAAGCGCCAATCAGCTCGGACTGAACTTAGCGGCTTATATTGTCGGCTATGCAGAGGTCGGACTTTTAGAGGGTCAGCCGGAAGTTTTCGGTTCGGCTGACCAGAAGATACCTACCGATGAATTTGTCTTTGCCCAGCTCAAGCACGAAGGGGCGTGGAATGTGCATCCGGGAGGGGCTACGTCACTGCTTATGAAGCTGCGGCAGCACACTGCTGTTCGTGTAAATCTGAAGCGCGTGGCGGTGGATGCCGAAAAGGACGACCTTTCCTCGTATCCGTTTTTGTACCTGACAGGTTTGGACGATTTCTCGTTCTCTGAGGAGGCGGTAACCGCTCTTCGGCGCTATCTCAATTTTGGAGGGATGCTTTTAATAAACAACGGTATGGGCTTGAGCACGTTCGACAGGGCTGTGCGGCGGGAGCTGGCAAAGATTTTGCCTGAGGCGGAGCTGGAGCCTATTGCGGCGAATCATCATCTGTATAATAGTCTTCTTCCAATCAAAAAAGTGAGGTATTCACCTGTGGTGGCAAAGAATAAACCTGAACTCAAAAATCAACCCTACTTACTGGGCGTGACAATCGATGGCGACCTGAGGGTCCTTTACAGTCCCTACGATATTGAAGCCGGTTGGCTGGATGCCTACTATCCACTGATAAGGGGCTATGAACCAATCTATGCTCAGCAATTAGGGCTGAATATTATTACATACGTTATGACTCATTAGACTCGTGCTACGTAGCGTGGCTACTACGCAGAGTAGTAGCGGAGGGTATTGTATGTCAGATAAGATGTCAACTGTAAGCTGTCCGGAATGTGGAAGGACATATGATGTCAGCGGTCTTTCGGCTGGGACAAAAGCTCGCTGCAAATGCGGGTGCAAATTTGATGTATCATCCGGGCAGATTGTCGAGCAGGGGATGCCCCCGCCGGCAACAAGCGGGGGCAGGCCGCAAGCCCGGCTGGCGGACACTACTAATTTAGGGTCAAGAGATGCCCTCGAGGCGGTTGAATCGCTGGCCCAGGCCAAAGATACTGTTCTTGATGAAGTAGGCAAAATCATTATCGGTCAAAAGGAAGTGCTGGATCAGATTCTCACCGCGTTTTTTGCTCGTGGACATTGCCTGCTGATGGGAGTGCCGGGATTAGCGAAAACTCTGATGGTGCACAGTCTGGCCCAGACGATGCTGTTAAAATTCAACCGGATTCAGTTCACGCCCGATTTGATGCCTACCGATATTACCGGGACAAATATTCTGCAAAGGGACCCAGACACACGACAACGGAGGTTTGTTTTCCAGCAGGGGCCGATATTTACAAATGTACTCTTAGCTGATGAGATCAACCGTACTCCGCCGAAGACACAAGCGGCGCTGCTTGAGGCTATGCAGGAGCGTAAAGTAACATCATCGGGCCATACATATACCCTTCCTGAACCTTTTTTAGTGCTTGCAACGCAAAATCCGATAGAGCTGGAAGGTACCTATCCGCTTCCGGAAGCACAGTTAGACCGGTTTATTTTGCTTATTAAGGTTGACTATCCCAACTTGCAGGAAGAGCAGGAAATATTGTTGACGACCACCGGTCGTGATGGAGAGCCGCTCGACGGCATCCTCGATGCTAAATCTGTCCTGAGGTATCAGGATTTGGTTCGGCAGGTTCCGATTAGCGAACATGTGGCCCAATATTCGGCGCGGCTGTGCCGCGCAACGCGGCCGCAGTCCGATGAGGCTCCTGAGTTTATCAGTGAGTTTGTGCGTTATGGCTGCGGGCCCCGTGCCGGGCAATCTTTGATATTGGCAGCTAAGGCGCATGTAGTTCTGAACGGTCGCTTCAATGTCTCATGCGACGATATTAGAAAATACGCCTTGCCGGTAATGCGTCACAGAATGATTCTAAATTTTGCCGCAGCCAGCGAAGGGCTTGATACGGATGCGGTGATAAAGAGATTACTGGATACGGTGGGTGAGTCGGAGTAGAAAGGACAGAGGACAGAGGACAGAAGACAGAGAACAGAGAACAGATAACAGAGATAATCTGACTTCTGTCTTCCGTGTTTAGCCGGAGGTGTGTATGATTGAGTCCATAGGCTATCGTTATCTTCCTCCACGAATGGCCGAGCGTCTGCGCGGCGTTGAAATAGGGGTGCGTCGGCCAATGGACGGTAGTCATCAGGGTCTGCACAGGTCTCCTGCGTTTGGGTCTTCTGTCGAGTTTGCAGAGTATCGCGAATATGCTCCCGGTGACCCGGTTTCCCAGATTGACTGGCCTGTTTATGCGCGAAGCGACCGGTACGTTATCCGGCGGTTCCACGAAGACGTAAGTATCCGCTGCTACATTATGTTAGATATATCCAGCAGTATGAAATACCAACAGGACGGGACGCTGCAGAAGAGCGAATATGCCTGCTATCTGGCGGCGGGGATGATGTATGTGATGGTGCAGCAGGGTGATACCGTTTCGCTGATTACGTTTGACGACCAGATACGGGACTACTATGAGCCTTCGGGGACCTTTGTAGGGCTTAAACCAATGCTGCAGGGGCTTGAGAAAATCGAGCCTAAGAACAAAGGTAATATCGAAGCAGCGCTGCACAGCGCGGCGGAAATGATCAAAGGTAAAGCATTAGTGGTCGTCATCTCCGACCTGCTGGAAGAGCCGGAAAGTATTTTGCAGGGTATTAACCACCTTTACTATGACGGCAAAGAGATTACGCTGTTTCATATTCTGGACCCGGCGGAGATGAACATGTCAATAACGGGACTGGCCGATGTTACCTCGCTGGAGACGAAAGATAAAATAACAGTGGATTTCAGGCGGATACGTGATGCCTACCTTGAACAGTTGCGTCTTTATCTCGACGAGCTGCGGAGCGGCTTTCAGAAGACCCGGTCGGAATACATCCTGACGGAGACAAGGACGGAGGTATATGACGCTATTTTGCAAAGGAGTAGAATGGTATGATTTTTTCTGCTCCCATTTTTCTTTATCTCGTACCGTTAGCGGGGCTGCCGATAGTTTTTCACCTTATACTAAAGCAGAAGAAACGGACGGTGGTATTCTCGACTTTGATGTTCTTTCACCGGACCGACCCAAAGCTGAACTCGCATCGCAAAATACGGCAGTGGCTGCTGCTTATGATGCGGATTTTGTTGATTGCGTTTATATTATTAGCTTTATCGCGACCTGAATTTGTAACGTCGATGGGTCTGGGCGGTAAGATTTCGGTGGTAGCCATAGTGGACAATTCCGCGTCAATGAGCGAGGCCGGCAGTTATGATAATGATAGGAGCAAACTTGAATGTGCGAGAGAAGGCGCAAGAAAGCTTCTTTTGGCGCTGGAGAGTGACTCGAAAGCAGCGGTGATATTGTCCGTTGATGAACCGGCGGTACCGGCGGCCGATTCGCTGACTTCCGATACTGAACTGCTTTTGGATTCACTTGATAAAATCAGACCCACGGCAGCGACAGGAAATGCCGGCAATGCGCTGTCGCGAGCTTTTGAACTTCTTCGTTCAAGCTCTACAGGCGGCGGGGCGGTGCATGTGTTCAGTGACATGCAGCAGAGCGAGTGGACTTCGGCGAACTCAGTCGAGGCGGGAAGAGATTTGGCACAGGCCAACGCAGGGGGGACACCAATAACAGTCTATTTTCACAAGGTCGAGTCCGAGATCCGTGAAGAAGCGAATGTGGCGATAGCGTCGGTCCAATTTCCCGAGGAAAAGGTTCTGCCGAAGCACCCTTATAAGATTGGCTTAGTCCTGCAGAACAACTCGGATATTGTGGCCAATATCCGGGTCAACTCTATAGACAATCAGGGCCAGAAAAATACGGAAAACATCGTGGTAGAAGGGGGCAGAGCCAGGACGGTGGAGGTGGAGACGACGCCGGATGTGACCGGGTATCACTGGATTAAGGCGTGGATTGAAGGTGATGGTTTCTCGGCGGACAATGAAGCGGGGATAGGGGTATTCTGTGAAGAGACGGCAACGGTTTTGTTTGGAGGTACGCCGGAAGAATTTGGAGTACTGCCGGTGGCGCTATCTCCTTCTGGGCAGGGACAATTTACCGGTATGGTCGTGAAGTTCAGCTTGCCGGGTCAGTTGAGCCAAACCGCCGCTAAGGAAAAACCAATTTTGATTGTTACGACGTGGGCGGGGATGCAATCCACCCCGGCGGACTCGGCCTGGCTGAGGGAGTACGTTGAAAATGGCGGCAATCTTCTGGTTGTTCCATCGGTTAGACCCGAGCAAAGGGCTTTATCCGGACAGTTTCCAGACTGGCTCGGTGCTGGCATAAAGGCCCGTGAGGTGTACGCACGGGGTGCCGGCTTGGAGGTGTTGTCCGAAGAAATCAGCTTCTGGAATCGAATACGCGAAGCAACAGGAAATTCAAAACTGGAATCTATCAGCGCATACGTTTTTTATCCGCTGATAATATCTGCGGAGTTTACGCCACTTCTCGGAGTCCCGCAACAATTGTCTGCCGACGGCAGGCGAGGGCCTTTGGGAGGCGACCGCTCTCCAGCCTCGGGGTCAATTGGTGCGGGAAAAGTAGTAATCGCACACAAGAAGCTGAACAGGGGCAATATTTACGTCAGCGGCACGGCCTTTACTTCGCGTTGGAACACGCTGCCCTCTTCGGGTTTATTGGTGATGATTGCGCAACGTATGGCAGTGGCGGGGTCTTCATCCGGGCAGGAGGGGGCAATATCACTCGTGGCTGGTGAGCGTCCGCGCGGCATCAGAGCCCAGGGCGGCGAGGTCGAAGTTCTTTCCTTAGTAGGTGATTCGATGGACTGGAAAGGCAAAGAGCAGCAAATTCCGGCCTTTCCGAGGACCGGGGTGTACCTAATTACAGCAGGTGATAATAAATACTGTATATCAGTGCGTGCATCAGAGAAAGAGGGATTGGAAAAATATATCGAAGGTTCGGAAGTGCCGGCTCTGGGTCAAATAGCACATCAGATTTTGCCTTACGATGAGGCTGTGGACTTTGAGCAATACCATAAGGGCCAGGCAAGGTCGGTAGAGTTGTTTTTGTTTTTGCTTCTGTTGGCAACGCTGGCGTTGTTGGCAGAGGGATGGCTGGAAGCCCCCAGGCTGTCCCGGGCCGGTCAAAAAAAAATGCCGAAAGCAGAAACGGTGTCAGAAGTTTCCGAAAGTAATAAAGGGCGATTGTGGTCTCCAGTTCACAGGCTAAGGAACATCATTGGCAAATCGACTCATGATACCCCCGTGCTTTCTGGCGAAGGCAAGAACGGGGGGAGGGCAAGCTAATGGGAATACTGCGTTGGCAAACACATCTGAATCCCGTTCTCAGTGCGGGACTGATTCTGGGGCTTGGGGTCTGGCTGATTATTCTGTATCGACGGCAGCGAAGACAATATTCGGCCAAAGAGGTCATGGTGTTGGTGGTACCCAAGATACTAATAGTGCTGCTGTTGATTTTAGCATATTTTGACCCGGTGTGGAAAGTGATGCAAAGACCCGACGAGAATCAAAAGGTTCTTGCGCTTGTGGATACATCTTCTTCTATGGAGGTCGAGGATAAAGTTGAAGGCAGCCGGGGCAAACGAGCCGATGGTCTGCTTGAAGAACTCACGCAAGAGCTGCGGTCTTCTTTCATAGATTTTGATACCCTGGAATTTGACAGTGAGGTGCGGACTTCGGCGAGCTCAGTCGAGCAGGGGCAGGTCCGAGAAACCGATTTAGGCAAGTGTCTGGTTACAATAGCAGATAAGCCGGATACATCCAACTACATGAGCGCGCTCCTGCTTACTGACGGCGGCGACGAAGTGGTGCAAAACGTTAAGCTGCCTGAAGTGCCGGTTTATATTGCCGGTGTGGGCAGCGATCCTGAGACATGGAATGATATAGCGATAACCAGGATTGAGACGCCGGAGGTTGTGGAAGAGCAAAGCGATTTTGAGGTGACCGCTGAGGTTGTAGCCCGCTGTGCTTCCTATGCTTTTGCCACAGGGGCAGAGCGGGTGAATGTGAGAGTGGAAGCCAAAGACGGCCAGGACTGGGAAACTCGAGATTCCAAACTGGTTGACCTAACAGGGGCCAGAGCGCGTGTGAAGTTCAACTTGAAAAGTCCATCTGAAATGGGAATGAAAAAGTATCGTGTTCGAGTCGAAACGATTGATGGGGAGCTTTCTGAATTGAACAATACGCGGATTTTTTCAATAGAGGTACGTAAAAATACCCTGTCTGTACTTCTTTTTGCTCAGCAGTTAGGATGGGATTTCAGACAGATTTACAAAGAGATGTCCGATGATACGTCCGTGGCACTGACGACGCTGTTTCGCGTAAGCAGTGACCGATTTATTGTGCGTGGCAGTCGCCAGAAAGGTGATGAGAATCTTGAAGCGGGCTTTCCTTCAACCAAAGGACTGCTTGGGCTGTATAAATGCGTTATAGTTGGTTCGTTCCCTGCCACACAATGGCGGCAGGAACAGTTGCAGGCTCTGGTGGAATACGTGCGTGAAGGGGGAGCAGTGATATTTCTTGGAGGAGAGCATTCCTTTGGTCAGGGCGGGTATTCGAGGACGGTGATTGAGCCGCTGTTTCCATGGCGGATAAGTGCAGGCGAGCCAAAACTGGAAACAGACCAGTTTACGGTGAATGTGCCGTTATCAGCGGCAAATCACAGTATTGTTTCCGAAACGTCAAGACTTATTAGTCAGAGTTCGGGAGCCACGATTGAGAGTATCAATCTAACCGGGTCTCTGAGGAGCGGAGCTATCAACCTGCTGGACGCTTCGGTGGGTAGCAGGACGGTATCGGTAGTTGCACTTCAGCGTTTCGGAGAGGGACAGACGATGGGAGTGGCGACGAATACGCTGTGGAAATGGACTCAGACCTCTGATGTGCTTAAGCAGGCCTACGGTCATTTTTGGCGACAGTCGGTCAGGAACCTGTCGCAGTGGGAGGAAGGGGAGCGCTTTGTGGGCATCAAGTGGGATAAAAAAGGCTACAGACCCGGTGAACAGGCCAGCGCTACGATTCGCGTTGCCGGGCGCTATAATCCGGGACAGTTGCACTTGAAAGCAACGTTGACCCCGCACCAATTGTCTCCCAGCGAAAGTCGTGAGCCAGCGCCCGATTTGCAACGTCCCGGCTCAGGTTCAATTGGTGCAGGGCAGCCGGTATCTGTCGAACCCGTGATAGGCAGGGAGAATACATTCCGCGCGGAAATGGTCTTTTCCAAGAGGGCCGAATACCTGTTTGAAGTGCAGGCTTATGTAGGTGAGAAACTATTAGAGTCTTATGAAAAGACATTAGTAGTGGGACCGGGTGTGAATGAAGGTGCTAATCTTGAAGTTGACCATGCGTTTCTGGATGACCTGGCGATGCGAAGCGGCGGTGCATATTTTCGAGAAACCGATTTTGAAAATCTGGTTGATACACTTAGAAGTAGGGTTATGGACTATGCTGTCAGTATGGAGATTCCGCTGGTTCAAGATAAGTACATATACATTCTGATATTTTTGGGTATTCTTATATTGGAATGGACGATGCGTCGCAAGATGAATCTTTTTTAATGCAAAGGTTTGAATAATTGTGCAGAGAACAAAGCTGAAAAAAGAGCCGAAGAAAATGAAGCTAAAAGCGAAAATGTGTAATTTTAAGTTTTTATTCTGTGTTTTTTGCTTTTTATTTTGGTCTGTCAACCCAGTATGTGGTGCTTCGACGGGGACGTTGCTTGGCGATGCCACTCAAAAGAAGAGCCAGACCAGAATAGCAGCGGTCTATTTTTCCGATGGGAAGGTTCTGACAGGCGAGATATCGTTAACGCTGGGTCGAAGTTTCAAGCTGAACATACCGAAGGGGGGGAAACTCAAGACCAAAGATATGGTAACAGGGGAAGATGTGCAATACGGCAAAGTCAGAAATTTTACTTTTGAGCCGGTGCGGGAGATTCGTTTTTATCCGGAAAAAGAGGAGATGCGCCGGAATTGGAAGTTCATAGAAACGACCAAATACAATGAAAAGACAGGGGAAGCGGATTATTCGCCCGCCGCAAAAGAATACTCCGGCAAACCGTATCCGCTGCGTTATCTCGCCGCGACGGTGATTTTCAACAGTGATGAATCTTTGCGGGGGCATCTCTACACCGTGACAGTTTATCTTAAGACCGGGGAGAAAACGCACAGACTGGTTTTGCGGAGTAAGCAGCGGGGCGGAGAGGGAACCACGCTGGATGAACTTGTTTACGTCCAAAGAATAAAACTATTAGATGAAGGTAAAAGCATTGCAGCCAAAGTTACAGTGAAGTTTACCGATATGCGTTTTGGGCCGGAGGATGCGGTTCAGGCGGTGACAAAGGAATCTTTGACGCCGATACCGACTAAGATGACCGAAAACGACGATACCTGCTTGGTTGAATCCGCGTTTGGTGAGGAGTTTTATCTGGCCGCCAGGAAAGACGGAAAGTATATTGTTGGCTGGCCCCAAGAACAGGATAAAAAGCTGTTTGCGGTCGCTCATGACCACATCAAAAGACAAAGAGATTTTTACAATGAAAAGAAACTGTTAGGAGTACTGGCCCCCGCCAGCGACAAGCGGGGGCTGGCCAGTAAGAATGACAAGGAAATGCTTACTCTCGTGAGTCTGCGGCGCAAGGTGGCGCCGACTCATTTCGGAGAAATAGGCGGCGAGTGGGACAGAGAATTAGGGACGGTGGTTGACCCCGTTAGAAGTAAGACGGCAACTTCTAACGGGGTTGAACCCTGGCGGTTGAGCATCTGGCGATGGAAGTATGATAAGGCAAATCAGGAAATGATACTATCGGCGCGGGGGACGTTTTTCCGTGTTATCTTGCTGCCAGATGACCCTACGCCGGAAGTTTTTATATCAGAAAAGCTTTGGTCCCGTACGGCAAAAGGGACTTTAGAGGAACAAAGTTATGGACCATATGAATGACCAGCAGAGCGAGCCTGCCGCACCAATTTCCAAGTATATGCGGCAGATTCCAGTTGAAGGATGGAGCACACCAGGAACGAAAATTGGTGCGGCACTGTCATTGTAGGCCAAAGCCCCAAAAAGGAACCTTAGAGGAACAAAGTTATGGACCATATAAATGACCAGCAGAGCGAGCCGGTTCGAGAGACCGTAGCCAGAGGCCGACGAATAATGATGGCTAACCGGCTTGTTTTAGGAGGATTAGTGTGGGGGACGGTTTGCTTGGGTGTTTGGCTTGCGCTGTGTTTTATGGATAACCTTTTACATCTTCCGCCCGGGTTACGACTGGCGATTGTTTTAGGCTGGGTGGGTTTGATGATATTTGAATTTTGGAAGAATTTGTTATCGCCGATTTTACAGCTCGAAGGGCTCGAGGGTACGGCGTTACTTCTGGAGCGTAAACATAATGTGCCGGAAAACATGCTGATTAATGCGCTGTGTTTTGAGTCTCGTGAATTTACCTCAGATGAGAAACCATTTGCCCGGCGAACAATAGGGACAGCCATTTCCTTAATGTCAACGGCAGACCTGAGAAAGCTGTGGGACAGGAGGAGAATAAGAAAGTGGCTGATAGCGTTTTTGATTATTATGCTTTTTTGGATGATTTATGGTTTTAGTCATAGCCGTTATGTGGTCAATGCCTTTGCGAGGTTCATACGACCGTTGTCGGATGTTCCGCCGGCGGGCTCAGTGGTGCTGAAGGTTACGCCGGACAGTGACGTAACCATCGCGGAAGCTGATGATTTGTTAGTGTCGGTTGAAGTTGAAGGCAGGGGGGGTAATGGAGCGCTGCGGAGTTATCCAGAGATTGTATGGATGGATGGAGCGGACTATATAAGTACCGAAAAGGGCAAAAGCAAAAGTACAACCATGCAGGCCGTAGGGGATAAGCAGGGAGTATTCAATTATACTTTTGCAGCAGTAGATAGGCCGTTTGCTTTTCGAGTGTTCGCGGCAGATACTTATAGTTCCAGTATCAAGGTGACGGTCAATACAGTGCCGAGAATAAAAGAGTCTCAGTTTCATATTTCGTCACCTGAATATACGGGTATAGGGAAGGTTAGCACTTTGGGGCCTCCTGAGGCGATATCGGGACTGGCAGATTCGCAGGTAGTTGTGGACGTAAAGCTGGACAAGCAGGCTGAAAGACTGTGGTGGAAGGCGCAGGACAAGACGATTGAGTTTAAAAATGTTGACAGGGTATGGCGTGCAGAAACGCATCTGCAAAAAGCCGGTTCCTACCAGCTTGAGGTCAAGGGGCCTGGAAGTGACAGACGTATTGCCATTGCTTCCGGGCCGATCTTACTGCAGCAGGACAGTGTGCCGGAAATTGAATTTGTGGATACCGACCGGAGCCTTACGGTGAATCCCGGAGAAAGGCTGAAGTTCGATATACAAGCTTCTGACGATTTTGGGATCGGCCGGATATACGTAACACTCGGACAAATGCAGGCCAATAGTCCTGCAAAAACAATAGAGAACTGGGAATATGAAGGACCACCGGGAAGAAAGGAGCAGGTGGCTGAGACACTTCGCCTGCCGATAGATGCCGGTGTGTTCAAACCGGGTTCGGCCTACGTTCTGCAGGCATTCTGTCAGGATTTTAGTCCAATGAAGCACATGGGTCAATCGCAGCCGGTTACACTCCAGGTCAGGTCGTTAGATGAGCTGACGATTTCGGCTGATGACCCGAACGGTACTGCTTTTGCGGCACTGGACAAGGCCATTGAAGCGCAGCAGGCGGCTTTAGGTGTAACGGAAAATGTGTTGACGAACCTCGACGATGTAATTAATGCAAGCAGGAAAGAAGCGGAAAATATCAAGAACCTGCAGAGGCATCAGGGCGAAATGGACCAAAAGCAGAAGCTTGTTGGTGATTATATGACTGAGGCCTGGGATGTATCATCACATCCGCGCCCGAGGTTTGTTGATAAACTGGTTGAGCTAAGAGACGGCGAACACGCCCGTGTAATGGAGAAAATAGGAACGATTGGTGCAACAGAACCAAAGACTAAAGCAATTAAGGCGGCTAATAAATCTGCAGTTTCTTATTCACTGCAATCTGTCGAAAAACAGCAGGCTTTCCTGCTCGAACAGCTCATTGCGCTTAAAGGTGTAATTGCCAAAGAGAGCCAGGCTGAAGCGGAAAAGGCGGCGGCGGAAATTTTAGGCGAAAGTATCGAGTCACTTGATACCGGCGTAGAAGAATCGCTCAAAGAAATGGCCAAGGAATTGGATGAGTTTGTCGAGAAACAGAAGCAGATAATGCAGGAAAGACAAATGATTATGGATAAACCGCCGGAAGACTTCAGTGCGGCCGATGAGAACAAACTGGAAGAGCTTGCGATGGACCAATCCAAACTGGCGGAGATTTTGTCGGATGTGGTGAACGATTTTACTAATCTGGACCTTCAGGATTTTGGGGACGACGCGATGGTCGAATCGATGAAAAGTCTCTACGAGGAGGCCGACGAGCTTGCTAAACAAGCCAGGGAAGTAGCCGATATGCGTCAAGCGCGAGTTGACGCCCATCGCCTGGAAACTGAAGAGGTGGAGATGGCCGAGGAGCTAATGATAAACTGCGAGGCGACACTGGGATTCTATGATAATATTCAATTTATCGCAGAGATTCCCGAGGATGAGCAGTTGTTTGCGCCGTTGGCGGAGCTGCCGTCGGAACTGGAAGACCTGGTAGCTGATTTGATTACATCGGAAGAAGAAATGCGGCTGGAGGTGGAAGATATCGGCAGCTATCTTAATTCTCTGGACCATACGGCTGGGCCGGTTTCCGATGGAACTATAAGCAGCACAAGCGCTAAAGGCAAAACCGGCGACCAGAAGCCGGAGGATAATATTATTCAGGGACGCAGCGGAGCAGGACGCAGCGGTATGTCCGACGGCCAGCTGGTAGAGCCGGTAGCCAAGGCGCTGTCCGACAATGAGTACGGTTTACGAGAACGAGTCTCAAACACGCCTTTGGAAAGCGGCCAGGTCAAAGATGAGGACACGAAAGCGCAGACGGGCGGAACAGGACTCGGTAAGGACAGCGACCAAGCCACCATGTTCGGGGTAGGGGGTAAGCTGCCTCCTAAAGTACTGGATATGATGAAAGCTACAGAGGAAAAACAGCAAAAAATCCGGCAGTCGGCACAAGAGCTGGTGCTCAAGCTCGAAAGTCATAATCTGCCAACAATGGAATTTGAGAAGTCTATTCAAGCGATGAAAGGAGTAGAAGAGTCTATCAAAAGCCGCAGTGGAGTAGATATCAGAGGAGCTTTCGATGAAGTTGTCGACTCTCTGAAGAAATCGCACCGGGCATTGGGCAGGCAAATTGCACTGCAATATACCCAGGACAAAGCAACAGACAGGAAGCTGAACGATATTCTTTCCCGGGAACAACAAAATCGTTTTAGGGGCTACGAGCATATGATTAGCGCCTATTTCGAGGCTCTGGCACAGGGCAAAGATAAAGGCCTGAAGACGGAAGATAAAAAACAGGATAAATGAGCAATTTTGGATGTAGTTGCAGTATGCTGAAAATTATGTTGTCAATAGAGCATATAAGACGGTTGTTGTTTGCTGCCGCGGCAGCTTTATTTGTTTGCAATATCGGCTGGGCCGCTGAGGTCGGCAGGTCCGTTCCGTGGCACCTCGAGGATGCGGCGTTTCGGTTTCGCATTGAAAAAGACCCGGCCCACTCACAGATACCTGATGTTCATCTGTCCGATTTGAAAAAAAAGAAGAAGTGGACCGGCTCGTACTATAGACTTAATGGGAAGGTCTATAAAAAAGGTATCAATATGACCTGCCCTGGAGAGGTTACTTACAAACACGAGAATCAGCATAGGCGTTTTGTAGCATTGGCCGGACTTAATGATAGAGCTGATTCCGATATGTCTGTCAGCTTTGAGATTTATGCAGACAAAAGAAGAGTGTACAAATCAGAGCCGTTGACCAAACATATGCCGCCGCTTGAAATTAATATCGGGATTCCATCGACAGCCGAGCAGATTAAATTGGTAACGACCGGTTCCGATATGAAAGGCGAGCGACGGGCAAGTCTGGTTAGCGCAGGATATCTGCTGAGGGGGCAAAATCCGGAGGTCTCTTATGCCAAGCTATATATGCCCGGCTTTGATGCGAGGGATTTCGAAGCGGTAGTTTTTACGACTATAGGCCAGCGAGTCCCCAGCCGGTTATTTTGGACCAAAGCAGATGAGCCGATGGAGATTCTTTTCGACAATTCCTATGGCAGCACGATCTATTTTGTTTATCTTGTGCACAAAGAGAAGTATAAACCTGCCTCCTCAGTATGGGAGCCCAAAGCCGGGGTAACTTTAGAGACAAGATATACAGGCAAAAATTACCCCGAGTGTAAGGAGCTTTCCGGTTTATTAAAAGTGTGGAATAATGTCGCCGAGCCGATGGGCAAGAGTCTGGTTGATAATGTTCACCATTCGTTTCCAATTCATCGATTGGAGGAATCTGGTTCTGATAACACCGATAAGAAACCCCGTCTTGCGTTGTATCGCTATGAGGGTTTCTTCCAGACCGACGAAGCGGGCGATTACATTTTCGCCACGGCCTCGAATTGGACCTCGCATCTGCTTATAGACGGCAAGGTGGTGGTGAGCTGGCCCGGTGAACACGACTATAAGGCTGGTATAAAGGGAGAGGAACAGGGTAAGATTTCTCTGGGAGCTGGCGTGCATAAGCTGGAATATCTGAACTGCAGCCCATGGGGAAAAATGTTTACGTTAGCCGCCTGGCAAATGCCGCAGGAAAAATTAGGCCTTATGGCCAGAGGTGATTTCCTGCCTGTGGGACGCTTCGTGGCTACTGAAATTGGATATAAAGACCTGGCCAAAGATGGGGGCAGCTTTAATTGGCAGATAACCGATGATTGGCGGCTGGACCAGGAGAAAGCGGCTCTGATTCGGATGCGATTCGACGCCCTCAAGGCACAACGCAACGTGGATTATTCATACCGGTGGAAATTCGACGATGGAACAATCGAGACCGGCGAAAGTATCGAGCATGTGTTTTTACGACCCGAGATGCGCACAGTAACACTTGAAGTGCTGAAAAACGGAGAGGTAATCGTCGAGATAAGACAAAAAATCCACGTTCATATTTTATGGGATAAAATCCAGCTTGAGCCGGGTAACAAACAGGCCTTTGAGAAAGCTATATCTGAAAGTAACTTTGACAAACTGCCAATAGGTGATATCGTCAATTTATATGCTTTTGCCGATGGCCTTGAGCGCCAACTGTGGAGGCAACAGGCCGCGGCGGCTTTAATGAATAGAATGGACGAGCTTGTGGCGGAATCCAAGCACCGACATTTCTGCCTTGAATTGGGTCAGTACCTGCGATCGGCTTCGGTACGGCAGTATGAACAGGCGTTGAAACTTTTCACCCGTCTGCATGAAAAATCGGCGCCGAATACGGTGGTTCGCCAAAATGCGATGGTTTCTCAAGCTGAATTATTGGTGCAATGCTTCGGAAAGGCGCAGGAGGCGTTAAAGATTCTAAACCAGCTCGAGGAGAGAAAGTTAGACAAGAAAATAGTTACTCGATTCAGGATGGCTAAAGCTGAAGCTCTGATAGCGCTGGAGCAGGTTAAAGAAGCAAGGGAAATACTTCAAAATCTTCGGGCTGCTTCCGAACAGCCCGACAGTACTAAGCAGGAGGTCAAGGATGTTGGGCGATTGCGCGCAGCAAGACAATTGGCAGATAGCACCGACGACCCGGAGCAGTTGGATTATGCTATAGAGAAGATTGAGGAAATCATCGCCAATGACCCGGTGAAGCTATTGATGCCGAATTTGAACCTGATAAAACTGGATGTGCACTTGGCGAGGAAAGAATACTTAATCGCTTTTTATTTAGCTGAACGGCTAAATAAGCTCGAATTAAGTAACTACTATCGGTCACAGATGCTTGTCCGGCAGATAAAGGCGCTCTGTGGCATCAAGGCCGTTGACAAGGCCAAGGTGATTTACGAGACCATAGCGACAGACTATCCATACAGCCCGGCGGTAGCCGAGGCCAAGAAGGCTATTGTTGAAACAGTAGTTGCAGGACAAAAAGAATAACCTTTACGAGTATCCTGTCAATTTCAAGTTCGCGACTCGTCCTACGGAGCGAGCTACTTCGCGGAGTAGCAACTACCCCTATAGCTTCCAGGGCTTTCTGTATTCGTAGTGCAGCAGTTTATTAGCCTGTCTATTATTGATGGCTTGTTCTTTCTTCGGGTCCCATTGTATTCGAGTTTTAGTAGCCAGAGCGATATTTGCCAGTAGAGCAAAGGTTGTTGAACGATGGCCTGTTTCCATATCACAATTTGTCCGTTGACGGCTTTTGACGCAATCAAGAAAGTTCCGAATGTGCTGGACGGTAAGGTCGCCATCTATTCTCTTACTTTCCAGCGGTTCGATATTAGAGTCGCTATCCTGAAATTGTCCTGCTTTTGAAGGCACGATCTTATAGCCGGCTTCTCCACTGGTGCCGGCGTAAAGATTTCCCAGCGTGCCACGGAATTCGACCTCTCCCTCTATTAAGGCGGGTTCACCGTTCGCTTCATATTGGCCGAAAATGAGCAGCACACCCGAGGGCATCTCAAAAATAACCTCCATAGTATCCGGAACTGTCCGGTCGTCATCGAGGGCAAACCTTCCACCGTGCGCAGATATCGAGACCGGTGCCTGTTCTGCCAGCATCCAGCGCATCGCATCACAATAATGCACGCCCCAGTTGGCCATCTGCGAGGAATAATTCTCCCACCAGCGGAATTTATACAAGGACATGTTATTCTTGTAGGGGCGTTCGGGCCGGGGACCAAGCCACATGTCCCAATCCATTCCTTCCGGCGGGGCCGTATCGGGAAATTTGCCTATACCGTTCGGATACATATTACTTATCCGGTAGGCCCTTGCCACCGTTACCTTGCCGATTTTACCTGCCTGGACATGCTCTGCTATTTGCATGTACGATTTGGAGGAGCGTCGGTGAAGCCCGACCTGTATTACCCGATTATATCGTTTTGCGGCCTCGACCATCTTCCGACCTTCCAGTACGGTTATCGACAGCGGCTTTTCCACATATACGTCCTTTCCCGCCTGGCAGGCCATATTGCTTTGGATAGCGTGCCAATGGTCGGGTGTAGCAATAACCACTGCATCTATGTCTTTACGGTCGAGCAGGCGACGAAAATCCTTATATCGTGCAACGTTGCTGCCCAACTTTTCTGTCATCTTCGGAATTCTGCCTCCTAAAGAATCTTTGAGCGTTTTATCGACTTTGGAATAATCTCTGGCTAAGTAAGGTTCATAGACATCGCACAGAGCGGCGATTTCAACATCATCCTGTTGGAGAAAGCCGTTAAGGAGCTGCGTTCCGCGGTTGCCAATGCCGATAAAGCCCACACGAATTTTCTCATTGGCTCCACGGGCGGTCTTTATTAGAGGAACACCTATGGCATTTAGTCCCAAGGTTACTGATGCTGCGGCTACTGTCGAATTCTGTAAGAATCTGCGTCTTGTGGTTTTTTGATTTTTTTCATTCATTTTGTTATCTCCCAAAATCTTTTGCATTATTATCAAATAAGAAGCCGATAAGCTCTCAGCGCTTATGCTTTACTTTTTCTTCCCAGTTCTTTAACAATATTTTTAATTTTCGCACATCTTCTTTCCGCTTGCCAAGGATATTATTTTTTTCCGCCGGGTCCTGTTCGAGGTCGAAAAGATATTCTTCTACATCATCGCCTTCCTGCAGCCGTATGTATTTTAAAAAGCCATCCCGGACGGCTTTTCTTGTCCTTTCTCCCCTTCGAGCACGCCAGAAAAGTGTACGTTTCTGAACGGGTTGATTTCTTTGGAGCGCCTGTAAAATATCTATGCCATCAAATGGACGGTTTTCCGGTGGTCCGGTACCTGCTGCTCTGACAATAGACCGAGAAAAATCCATAGTGATACAGGGCTGATTCGATACTATATCTTCTTCGAGCACGCCGGGCCATCTTGCAATGCACGGAACTCTTATACCACCTTCAAAAAGATTTCCTTTATAACCGGAGAAAGGCTGATTGTTGCCGGTTTTATTGGCGCCGTTATCGCTCATAAAAATAACAAGTGTGTTGTCCGCTATTTTACTATCTTTGAGGGTTTTCAATATCTTCCCGATGCCCTCATCCATCCGTTCAACCATAGCGGCGTAAGTTGCTCGGGAGCCTTTGCTATAGTCGGCTTGTGGAACAGGGTCGTTCTTTTTATCATCCGGTCCCTGATAGGGGGTGTGAGGTGCGTTATATGCGACGTACAGGAAAAAGGGTGTATTTTGCCGGCGTTGAATAAATTTAACCGCCTCATCGGTAATAAGGTCTGTGAGGTAACCTTCTCGCTTGATGGGTTGGTCATTTAGATAAAGGGCAGGTTGGCCGGTATATTCACAGTGGTGGAAATAATCAATAGAGCCACCCACCGGGCCAAACCAGTAATCGAAACCGTGCCTTAGAGGAAAAAATTTCGGCTCATATCCGAGATGCCACTTGCCGCATATTGCTGTGGCATATCCAGTATCTTTGAGCACGCGAGCGATGGTTGTCTGTTCAACAGGTAGGCCCATATCATTTGTTTCGCGTAATCGGATGGCATCGTCATACCGACCGACATTGCCGATACCGAGGGCACATTCCAGGCCGCCAACACGGTGTTGGTAACGGCCTGTCAGCAGGGCGGTTCTGGTTGGTGTGCATTCGGGGGCATTGGCATAAAATGTGGTAAATCTGACTCCCTGTTTCGCCAGACTGTCTATGGCCGGTGTGCGAATGTCTGTGCAGCCATAACATCCAACATCGCCGTACCCCAGGTCATCAGCCATAATAAGGATAATATTAGGAGCTCGTGCTTTCGGCGAGCCAACAGAACGGCATCCGGGCAAAACAGCAGTCAGGGCGGTAAGCCCGGCGGTTTGAGCCAGAAACCGGCGTCTTGTAATTGTCCCAGCTATGATAATGTCCCTTTAAATAGTAATTTATGAAGATGCCTTGTGATTCCTATTGTAGGCTTGTCTAAGAATCTCGGAAAGGTAAAATTTTGGTTCTTCTGCAATAAAATTGGTGAATATTGGTTGCTTTTCGAGTATTTTGTTATCCTGGTGTGTTTCAAGTTACATTTATTTTTAATTTTATCCAATAGAGGACTTAATTGAAGGCTTTAATTTATACTAAACCATATTGTTTTGAATATTCAGACTTTCCCGACCCAGCGGTGGGTGACGATGAGGTACTGATAAGTGTCAAGGCCTGTGGAATTTGTGGTTCGGACGTTCATGGCTTCACAGGCAAGACCGGCAGAAGAATTCCTCCTTTGATTATGGGTCATGAAGCGGCCGGCATCGTTGAAGAGGCCGGCGAAAATGTAAAGGGATTTGAAAAGGGCGATAGAGTTTGCTTTGATTCAACTGTATATTGCAATAAATGTCAGCCGTGCCGGAAGGGCTTGTATAATCGCTGTGAAAAACGACAGGTATTAGGAGTTTCCACGCCGGAGTTCAAAAGGCACGGTGCATTTGCTGAATATGTCGCAGTGCCCTGGTGGATTGTCTCGAAGATTCCGGACGATATGTCGTTTATTCAGGCGGCGCTTTTGGAACCGGCATCAATAGGTACGCATGCGGGCAATAGAGCACCCATATCTACTAATGATACTGTTGTGGTTATTGGGGCCGGGACAATCGGCCTTTTCATTTTGCAGGCAGCCCGGCTGAGGGGAGCAGCCAGGGTCTTCGTAGCCGACATCAATGAATTTCGCCTTGTGCTGGCAAAGAAGTTGGGTGCGGATAAAGCCATCAATCCTCTTAAGTCTGACCTAAGAGAAACGATTTTCAAAGAAACAAAAAAGAAAGGGGCGGATGTTACTTTCGAGGCCGTCGGGTATGCGCAGACTTTTCTCGATGGAGTTTCGATAACAAAGACCGGTGGCCATCTTGTTGCTGTTGGTAATCTGGAAAAGGCCGCTGAGTTCAATTTGCAGGAATTGGTTGCCAGGGAGCTTACATTTACCGGTTCTTATGCCAGTTCGGGTGAATTTCGTGATTGTATAGACTTAGTAGCTTCGGGCAAAATTAACGTCGAGCCGTTAATCAGCGATGTTTTGCCGTTGAAAGATGGGCCAGGAGCTTTTGAACGGTTGCTCAAGGCTGAAGAAGACTTGCTGAAAATTGTTTTGGAACCGTAAAAAAATTCTATGTCACCCTGAGCGTAGCGAAGGGTCTCGTTACTTTCGAACGATAAAGAGATTCTTCACTTCGCTGCGCTTCGTTCAGAATGACAACTTTTACGTGTTTTTAACAGAGTATCAAAGAAATTAAGATTTGAGGAAGTGAAGATGCAGGACCTTTTTAATCTTTCCGGCAAAGTGGCAATTGTAACCGGGACGAGCCGTGGTTTGGGCCAGTATTTCGCCAGGGCACTTGCCAACGCCGGCGCGGATTTGGTTATTACAAGCAGGGAGTTGTCGAGACTTTCCGAATTCAAACAGGAAATAGAGTCTTTGGGTAGAAGGGCATTAGCTGTCCAGTTGGATGTGCTCTCCCAAAGCGACATTGAGAATATGGTTCAGACGACCATAAAGGAATATGGAAAAATTGATATTCTGGTCAACAATGCCGGCTTAAATATTCGAAAACCAAGCACCGAAGTTACTCAGCAGGATTGGGACACTGTATTGGATACCAATCTCAAGGGCAGCTTTTTTTGTGCTCAGGCGGTTGCTAAGGAGATGATAAAACGAAACTATGGCAGGATAATAAACGTCGGTTCATGCACGTGTGTTTTCGGCATGGAGGGCATCACAGCATATACCGCAAGTCGGGGGGCTATCCTGTCAATGACCAGAAGCCTGGCTGCGGAATGGGGCAAGTTTGGAATCACGGTCAATGTGCTGGCTCCCGGCTGGTTCAAAACAGCACAAAACGCAGTTTTATATGAGAACAAAGAGTGGGTGGATTATATTACAAATCGTATTCCTCTTAATCGCCCGGGCCAGCCAAACGACCTTGATGGCACGGTTGTCTTTTTGGCTTCGGATGCTTGCGAATATATTACCGGCCAGATAATTTTGGTAGATGGCGGATTCACTACAGGAGCAACGAAAGCAATTACCTGAGAATTGGTAATTGATTATTTGTTAAGGATATGAATATGGATTTAAGAGGTGTTGTTCTTGCGGGCGGCACAGGCTCGCGGCTTATGCCGTTGACCAAGGTTACAAATAAGCATCTGCTCGGCGTGGGGCAAAAGCCAATGATATATTACCCCATTGAGAAGTTAACTTCTATCGGCATTGAGGAAATCCTTATTGTAACTGGCGTTGAGCATATGGGCGATGTTGTTAGTCTGCTGGGTTCCGGAAAAGATTTCGGCTGTCGATTTACATATAAAGTTCAGGATGAGGCGGGCGGAATTGCCCAGGCCCTGGCATTGGCTGAAAATTTCGCACAAGGCCAGTCTCTGGTTGTTATCCTCGGTGACAATATCTTTGAAAGCAGTCTCAAAAGTTATGCCGATAAATTCATAGCTCAAAAAACCGGCGCCAGAATACTCCTCAGGCAAGTTTCCGACCCACAGCGTTTTGGTGTTGCAGAGCTATCCGATGGCAAGGTTATTGGTATTGAAGAAAAACCCAAAGAACCCAAGTCGGATTATGTAGTAACGGGCATATATTTTTACGATGCAGCGGTTTTTGACATAATACGGGGCCTCAAACCATCAGCTCGCGGCGAGCTTGAAATTACTCATGTTAATTACGCTTATATTGAAAAAGGCCAGTTGGCCTATGATATACTTGATGGCTGGTGGACGGACGCCGGAACATTCGAATCGCTCAATAGAGCCAACGAATTGGCTGTAAAGGAGCCTCCGCAATGACATTGATACTTGTGGCACGGTCTTCCAGACCGAGAGCTCATCACGGGCAAGATGCCCGTGCCACAGGATGCTCAATGAGCATTATGAACTGGGAGATATCAGTATAAAATGAATGTTAAAGAGACAAAGCTGACTGGAGTGCTCGTATTGGAGCCGGATGTGTTCTCTGATGAGAGAGGATTCTTTTTGGAGACCTGGAACAGTGCGCGTTATGAGAACGCCCGTATCGAGGGCCCTTTTGTACAGGACAATATTTCATTTTCCAAGAGGGGAGTTTTACGGGGCTTACATTTTCAATACCCACAATCACAGGGTAAATTAATACAGGTTTTATCAGGCGAGGTTGTGGATATTGCTGTCGATATTCGCTTAGGTTCTCCGACTTTTGGTCATTGGGTCAGTGAAGTACTTTCCGACGCGAACCACATGCAGATATATATTCCGCCGGGCTTTGCCCATGGATATTGTGTTACGAGTGAGACGGCAATTTTTTCATATAAGTGCACCGATTTCTATAATCCGGAGACTGAAAACGGCATCATCTGGAATGACCCCGACCTTAACATCGACTGGCCAATAAAGGCGCCCATCTTATCACCCAAAGACAAAGAATATCCCACACTTAAAGACTTTCGGCCTGATAAATTGCCGGATTTTGGGAGTCTCTGATGGTAATTAATGATTCTAAGGTTGCCATTCTCGGCGGCAGGGGGATGCTTGGTACGGACCTGACAAAAATCTGCGGACAGCAGGGCTTTAATGTTGAAGTATTTGATTTACCGGAATTTGATATTACTAACTCTCAGCAGTTGAAGGAAGCTCTCAGTACCACAAAGACAATCATCAACTGCGCAGCTTATACCAATGTTGATGGCGCCGAGAGTGAGGCAGAATTAGCATATCAGGTCAACACGAAAGCGGTAGGGCGGCTGGGGGTCCTCGTGAAAGAAGCTAATGCCTGGTTACTTCACATAAGTACTGACTTTGTTTTTGATGGCCGGTCGGATAGACCCTACGTTGAGATGGACCTTCCTAATCCTATAAATGAATACGGCAAAACTAAACTGGCAGGGGAGCGGCTTTTGGCCCAGAGTAGCTGCAAGAATTGTATAGTGCGTGTTGAATGGACTTATGGATTAGCAGGTAATAATTTTGTTACCAAGATAATCCAGCGTGCAAAAACTAACAGTACGATAAAGGTTGTTGACGACCAGATAGGTTCGCCGACGGCTACAACCGAAGTTGCCAAAGTAATCTGTGAATTATTGCGAATAAAACCAACGGGTTTATTTCATTTCGCAAGTGCCGGCTACGTCAGCCGATACGAAATGGCAAAGTTTATATTTGACAAGCTCTCGATGGATGTTAACCTGTTGCCCTGTAAAACAAGCGATTGGAAAACTGGAGCTGACAGGCCTTTAAACAGCCGTTTTGATTGCAGCAAGATACAAGCTCTTCTTGACGAGCCGATTGAGCCTTGGCAAGGTCCATTAGAACGTTTTTTGAGGCAGTTATGAAAAAGATTCTGGTTACAGGTGGTGCCGGATTTATAGGAAGCAATTTTGTGCGAATGGTGCTTTCGGAGCATCCAGATTATTTTGTTATCAATCTCGATAAGCTGACCTATGCCGGCAATCTTGAAAACCTCGCTGGATTCTTAGAGCACAAAAATCACAAATTCGTAAAAGGTGATATATGCGACGTCACACTGATTGAAAAAATTATCGACGAATACCAAATCGATGCGATAGTTAATTTTGCCGCTGAAAGCCATGTGGACCGTTCCATTACCGAGCCTAAGGTCTTTATAGAAACCAATATTGCCGGTACGTTGACTTTGCTCGAGGCCGCACGGGACAAAAACTTACAGCGATTTATTCAAATTTCAACCGATGAAGTGTACGGTGCGCTCGGTCCGGAGGGCAAATTCACCGAACAAACACCACTGAGCCCGAATTCGCCTTATTCAGCCAGTAAAGCCGCGGCGGACCATCTGGTACGGGCTTTCGGTCATACCTGGGGCGTAAAATATAACATTACCAGATGCTCGAATAACTACGGCGAATATCAGTTTCCTGAGAAGATGATTCCGCTGATGATTAACAATGCACTTAATGATAAAGAATTACCCGTTTACGGCGACGGCTTGTATGTGCGGGATTGGCTGTATGTATATGACCATTGCACATCTGTATGGCAGGTTTTACAAAAGGCGCCGCCCGGCGAGATTTATAATATAGGGGGCTGTAACGAAAAGACAAATCTGGAAGTGATTGATGTAATAGTTAATCGCCTAGGCAAACCAAAGTCACTGATTAAGCATGTTACCGACAGGCCCGGACATGACAGGCGATACGCTATCGATGCGAGCAAAATTATTAGTGAGCTTAATTGGCGACCTTCGGTGAGCTTTGAGGAAGGTATTAATAAAACCATAGACTGGTATCTTCAGAATCAGGACTGGCTCGGCAACGTTGTCTCCGGCGAATACCAGAAATATTACGAATCGATGTACGAAAACCGCTAAGTCAAGGAGAGGGTCCTTAGGGTTCGTTAAAGTTATTCTGTAAGATGATTCTCTTGATGAATAACAATACGCGAGTATACTGTGTGAGGTAGTGAAATGTCTAAAGAAAATGAGCATCTATCAGGAAATAGCATTGGAGCGGCAGACGTTACGATTGAAAAAGCCAGGGATTACGAACGGAAAAGATTTACTCTCCGGCGCAGGATGAAAAGACTTAACAGGTTCGAAAATGCATTTGCTCAACGACTCTTTGATATGGTTGGCAGCGATGCTCATATAGTTGATATTCCGTGCGGCAATGGTAGATTCTACCCTATTTTTTCAAAAGCTAAAAAGTTGAGCATGGCCGATTGTTCCACAAATATGCTCAAAGCTGCCGAAGAACGGTTTGGAACTTCGGAAAATGTCAAATTACTTCAGGCCGACATTTCGGCGATACCATTAAATGACGGCTCAGCGGACTTATGTTTTTGTATGCGCTTATTTCATCATATGAAAAATGACGAGGTCCGGCTGGCTGCTTTAAAAGAATTAGCTCGGGTTTCGAAGAAATATGTTGCCCTCAGTTTTTACAATAAAAACTGCCCAAGGTATTATTGGCGAAAGACACTTGGTAAAAAAATCAGAGGAAACTACATAACTTTTGCTCATATTGTTACCATGGCAAACCGCGTTGGACTTGTGCCTACAGAACGGTTTCCGAAGTTGAATTTGTTTGAGCAGCAATGCTTGGTACTTTTTCAGAAAAAAAATAAGGTCAATTAAATCGATATGTTATCTTTAAGCAAGCAAAGAATAATAAAGTCCGTCTTGAAATTCAGGTATGAAGATTCAAGAAAGGTCAAGTGGTGGCTGAGAGATAAGAGACTGGCTCCTTTGGCACAGTCAATAGCGGGTACTATTAGAAACATTACCCATCACGAACTACAATCCAGCGTTGAAATATTTAAGCTAACAGACCGGAAAGCTGTCTTCCGTGTGGAATATCCCAATGGTTCAGTCCCTTCATATGTTGCAAAAGCCTTTCTTTTAAGTCGTTTTGAACACAGGTTTAAATATCATAGATACGGGCTGAACGAAGTCGTCAACCTGCTTACGGCTATTGATAGAGGTATCAACACTCCTAAAGTCTATGGTTACGGACATATATACGGTCTGCTGCGGCTTGTTGAGTCCAGTGTAATCATAATGGAAGATTTGCCCGGTCTGTCGCCTATAAAAAGCTTAATGCTCAAAGGAACGGATAACGAACGTCACCAGATATTTATGCGGACCATCCCTTTATTTGTTAGTCTTTACAATGCGGGATGTAACCACATAGATGTGAACAGCGGGGCAGTTATGTTATGTGAGCACAATCTTAATCCTAACGTGTTTCTGCTGGATTTTCAGCACGCCAAATTTCACGGCAAACCAAATAGTGAGATATTAATGTTCGAGGCCGGTTACTTTGCAAAGTCATGCCGAGATTGGATTTCAACCGAAACAGTCAATGAGTGGCTGGACAAACTTTTAATAGCCGTAAATATTAACCACACCAATGAGATACAGGAAATGAAGGGACGCTTTTATTATTATTGCAAGGCTGAACTGTCACGTAAGCATCGAAAAACACTAATCTAATAAACACGCATATAAGTTCTACAGGATTGAATAGTGAATTTACTCATCCTTACTAATAACCTTAATCGGGCGAGTTTCAGGCAGCGGATTGCTGTTTATCTCGATACTCTGCGCAGAAACGGCATAGATTACGAAATTGCTCAGTTGCCGTCCGGAACTTTGGCACGTCGAAAACTCTTTAAGAAAGCAGCAGATTTCGATGGCGTTTTCCTTCATAAAAAGAAGTTGAATTTCGTCGATGCGTTCTGGTTGCACAGGTACAGCAAAAAAATTATCTATAGTTTTGATGATGCAATAATGTACAGCGATAAGAGTCCCGAACTTTACAGCCGCTCACACATGATACCTTTTCGAAGAAGTGTAAAGCTGGCTGATATGGTTACTACTGGCAGCTCTTATCTTGCCGAACATGCACAAAGATTCAATCCCAATGTGGAGGTTCTGCCTATTGGTTTGAAAGTTAGTGACTATAGGCCGGATTGTCGCCCTAAAGTCGATGGGAAAATCCGCCTTGTTTGGATAGGCAGCAAAAGTACGTTAGGTTACCTTGCGGAAATCAAACCTGCTCTTGAAGAAATCGGGGCACGTTTTGATAACGTTATTCTGCGAATAATATGTGATGACTTCTTTGACCTGCAAAACTTGCCTGTAGAAAAACGTTTGTGGAGCCAAGATACACGAGGCACTGATTTGGCCACAAGTGATATTGGACTGGCACCGTTGCCTGACAATCGATTTACCAGAGGTAAATGCAGCTTCAAGGTTCTGGAATATTCCGCTGCCGGCCTGCCCGTCATTGCCTCGCCGGTTGGAACAAACTCGACTTATGTCTGCGATCACGTTACAGGTTTTTTGGTAGCAGATATGCGAGAATGGATCGATAGAATTGCTCAACTGATAGGCAACCTACAGCTAAGGAAAAAAATGGGTCAAGCAGGTATAGAACAGGCTGCAAACTTCGACATCGAAGTAATAGGCAAAAAACTGTGTAACCTGATTACTGAATGCATAACAAAGGATAAACTTAAATGAAATATAGTAAACAGCTTCACGTATATCAAGCTCAGAAATCTATGGTCGAACGCACGCAGTTAAGGTGATTATTTAATAACTAAGGGAGAAATAAATATGCGATGTGTCGATTCTCTGAGAAAAAGAGCTACTAAATTTTTCTTCACAAGACTAATTAAAAACGTAAAAAATAAAAAGATTAGACCTTTTCGTATTGATAAGCAGGGACTGTGGTTTGAAACCAAATATGGTTTTTCCGTATACTCTAATTTAAAGGATAGAATCTTAGAGCTGGATGTAAACGCGACGTGGGAGGATATGGAAGGCACCTTCATTGTACATAATCTTAAAGAGGGAGCTGTCTTTGTAGATGTAGGCGCAAATATAGGTTATTTTTCAATGCTGGCTGCTCAACAAAAAGCCGGCAAAGTATTAGCTATAGAGCCGATACCTAAAACTTATGATATGTTAAATATGAACATTGAATACAATATGTTCACTGATGTTATCGAACCTTTAAATATCGCACTTGGTGGTAAAGAACATACAGCAAAATTTATTTGCTCGTTGGGGCCCAAGAATCATATGGTATACGAAGTTGAAGATATCCATCGGGATCTACCGACAATAAACGTTAATGTAACCACACTTGATAATTTGCTAAAATACAGAAAAGAAATTGGCAGAATCGACTTCATAAAGGTAGATATAGAAGGTGCCGAACATAGCTTTTTACTGGAAGCTAGGAAAACCATAGAGGTGTTCAAACCAATAATTATGATGGAGATAGAAGAACATCGGCTCACAAAATATAACGTCACTGCGGAAAATGTTTTCAATTTTATGAATGATTTAGGTTACAAATATCTGTCTGTTGCTGAAGATTCAATAACCGAAGGAAACACTTATGTAGAAGATTTAAAGAGAGGAAGAGATTTTATATTCTACACCCCCAACCACAATCTTATATATTAAAGTCTGCTGGAATCATTCATGCCCCCATTTTACGAAAGAAAAAATATGGGAAATCGACTCAGTTCATTTATTAAAAAAAAGCTTCTTGGTAAGAATAAGAACCTGGTGTCTCTCGATGAACCTTATGAAGTCATGGCAAGTCTTTTGAAAAGCCACCAAGTAACGGGTATTATCGACGCAGGCGCAAGCGATGGCCGAATATCAAAAAGGCTGCTCCGAAAGTTTCCAGAAGCCCGCGCTTATGCTTTTGAGCCTAACCCATTTTATGCTGAGATGCTTAAACAATACGCAAAAGATGATCCCAGATTTCACCCGCAGTTTTTAGCTTTATCTGACCATGAAGGTACCGCCGACCTTTATGTGACTGAATCCCCCGGATGCACATCCCTTTTTGCACCGGCAAAACGTCTAAAAGAAATAAGTCTGCAGGGTGCATCTGTGAAAAGTTTAGAGAAAGTCGAGCTCGTTACAATTGATAAATGGGCAGAACGCAATGGCGATCCCGCTATCCAACTGATGAAATTCGATATTCAGGGCGGCGAACTAAAGGTTCTTCATGGAGCAACTCGTGTCCTTCAGAGTTCAACACTACTGGTATATACAGAAATCTGGTTTAATTGCCCATACGAAGGCGGCGCGATTTACAGTGAGATTGATCTGTTTCTTCGCGAACACGGATTTGTTCTGTATGACATATTCAAACCAAAATACAACGCAAAGGGGCTAATCATGTGGGGAAACGGCATTTTTTTGAATGTTCGACGGCTGGGTATATAAAATCACAGATGTTATTCCCTTATTTGAATTGTCCAGTCGTGCATCTGTATTTTATCAAAGTTGTCAACGGAGTCTTTGAACAGGTTCATTTTTCCAGAAATTGACATCAGACAATGGATCCCCGTTGTTAGGGGATATATTTGTTTCTCTTAGAAAACGCTCTAAGTCTCTCGAGCGCTTGAATTTATAAAACCAATTTAGCTTATGAGCTTGCATGGCATCAAGGTCAGTAAGAACAACTCCGTTCTCTGTAATCAAGATATTTGTGTGCTTCAAATCTCCGTGAGAAATACGATATTTTCCCAACTTATCGAGTAGGCCTTCGACCTGCTGAATTGCATTTGACCGCCGCTGGTCGGTGGTTTTATCATCCCGAAGAAAACAATAAAAGTTCTGTCCTTTAACATATTCGGTTACCAGATAAGATTTCCATATGAGCTTTTTCTTACGCTGCTCGATATAGGCCAATGGTTTCGGTGTAGCTATTCCCATCACTCTAAGCCGATGTCCATGCAGCCACCCTCGTTGGGCACGGGACCTCTTGATAGTATGGCGCAGCGAATGAATAAACCCCCTGTGATTATATCGTTTAACTACCACATCTTTGTCGTTCCACGTCAGGCGGGACACATAGGAGGTGTCGCCGTTCTTAAGAATCTGTCCCTTATCCACCAGCGTATCTATTTGTTCTATAAAATCAAATGACTTGGCTTCCTGACAAAAAGTTCTGTCAAACACTGCAACATACCTGCCAGTCTTAATTCGCAGGTATCTGGCGTTTTTCCTTAGACACTTTTTCAGCTCTCTACTAACTTTTCTTTTCTTACTTAAACGCTGATTAGTTTTACGGAGAACTTTTTTTATCAAGGCTTTTTTCTGCTTTTTAACACTTGGATTTTCAGCCCAATATTCTTTGAAAAATCTCATCCGGTCTGTATTGGTTATCATATGCCGAGGGATCATATTGACTTGAACCAGATTTTTTAGCTGAAGCTGAAAAGGTAACCTGCGGAATCTTTTTGTGCGCTCATTATCAAGGAATAAAAAACGCCAACGGTTATTCTCCTGCATAGCCAATACGTTACCCAATCGCAAATCACCGTGAAAAATAGCCTTTGCGTGCATTCTGCCTATAGTTCGCCCAAGTGCTCGTATTAGTTCGCGTTTGTATCGCAATTGTTCTTTGGTCAAGTTTCCCAACGTCTCAGCAAAATAATGATAAATATCTTTTGCGTCTTCAACCTGAGAAGTAACAAAAAAATTTCTTGTATTGAAAAAGCTGAATCTGCATTCACCCATCGCAATGATAGTAGGAACATCAAAGCCGTTTTCGGCTAACATCAGTGATGCCTTAAAGGCTCGCTTGGCGCGACTGTCGCGTACAAGATGTTTGATAATATCCAAAACAGACCTATGCAGATACTTTTTAAAATAAAGCTCTCTGCTAACACCGTCAAATGTGACTTCGAATTTATATACACGTGTAAACTCTGATGACGGAACTGTTACCGTCGCGTAGCGTTTTTGCAGCTCTGTTTCGCCGACTAATAACCCCTGTTCAAGAATACCGTTGCGGAAATTCTTGTTGATATATATCGTGCGATTATTGCGTCGTATTTTGTTGAAAATGCTATGCAAGATATTATCGCCCCAGAATAGTTATGCCTAATTGATTGGCAAGTTTTATTGTCTCGGTTTTGTCGATAATTATCGTCTTGGCTGCCTCCACAACCAAACATTTGCCTCCGTTTTCGGCTAAACTTCTGATAGTATCAGGTCCCACGCACGGGACATCAAAACGCATATCCTGCTGGGGTTTCGAAGCCTTGATTAGTGTCCAGCCTCCCGATTTACAGAATCGGCCGGCTCGCTCGATCATCTCTGCTGTACCTTCTATTGCCTCGACGGCGATTACCTCTTTTTCCTTCACCGCAATCGACTGGCCTATATCCAGCTCGCCGAGCTTTTTAACTATTTCCCAGCCGAATTCAATATCACCTTCAGCCGACGGTCGCAGTGGTATCGTCGTCATCACACCCTCCGTTGCCAGGTGTTCCTTGCAATACATAATTGAGTTCTCCAGTACTATCCCGCCGCTTGCCAGCTCGTCGGCCACGGCACACAAAAGCGAATCTGTCAGCTTGTTCTTGCCCCGCAGCCGCCAGTAATATATCCTGAATGCTCGCCAGTCGGGCAGATACCGCAGGATTCGCCATGGTGTGAAAAGTCGACCCTTCGGCACTCGCCCAACCATAATCGTTCTGGTTACGCTGTGCCTTCTCAACTTTCGTATCCAGGCCCCCGGCCGGGCAATCGCGACCCTGTAAAACACATCAACCTCGTCAGCGAGGCTGTGCTCGGCCGTTTCCGCTAAGCCGACGCAGATAACTCTTAATCCCGCCTGTTTGGCGCCGGCTGCTACAAGAAAGGGCAGTCTGCCTTCTCCAGCAATTAAACCGAGCACATCTGAACTGTTCATAATATCGTATTGCGCTTCTTATAGTTTGTTCCACAGATTACACCGATTATTACAGATTTCACAGATTTATCCGCGTTAATCAATTCCAATCTGTATATTCACAAGGTCCTATTGCTCATCTGTGCCTGCGCCACCTGTGCAGAAGCAAACACAGGTGCAGGCAGCTGGCTTTTAAGGCTTGCAATTTCGCGATTTATTACCTCTGTTCTGCCTGCCCCCGCTTCTTCCGACGCGAGTCGGGGCGGCGGACAGGAGTAAGCTCATCCCTCCAAAGGCGGGGATGGAGTCCCTTCAGAATTGGATTCAGTTAGTGAGGAAATTCGTTCAATTCGGCTCTGAAGGTCGCGAATGCTTTGCCGCATCTCAGGCAGATATTGTATCATGCCGTATGCTCGCTTGCCCTGGTTTGCTTCGATAGCAGGCGCGCCCAAGACCACTTTGCCGTCTGGAATGTTGTTAATAACACCAGCCTGGGCTGCAATCGTAACATTGTTTCCGATATTGACATGACCCACAATACCGACCTGCCCACCGACTAAACAATGATGCCCGAGAGTGGTCGAGCCGGCAATTCCCACCTGCGCCACAAGCAAACAATGTGGACCGATTCTTGTGCCGTGACCTATCGTAACAAGGTCACCCAGCTTACTACCCTGACCTATCACGGTGTCACCAAGTGTGCCTCGTTCGACCCCACAGCAAACACCGATCTCAACGTCATCTTCTATAATCACAATACCAGTCTGTGGTATTTTGTGGTGTATGCCCTTATGGGTGGCATAGCCGAACCCGTCTTCGCCTATTGTCGAATTCGCATTTATAATTACACGATTGCCTATTTTACTTCCATCGTAAATAGTAACATTGGGATAGATTATACTGTCATTACCAATTTGTACACCTTGCCCAACGTGTACGCAGGGATAGATTATGCAACCGTCGCCGATCCTTGCCCCATCGGCTATTGTTGCAAAATCATGAATTTGGCAGTCTGCGCCAATTTTCGCACTGTCATAAATTGAAGCCCGAGGGCTTATCCCTACCTTTTTGTGCTTACGATGCCCGTGAAGCAGCACCATTATCTGCATAAAAGCATAATAAGGGTCATCAGCTACCAGAAGGGGAACCGAAGCTGTGGGTGTTTCCTTGCCCACGATTACCGCACTTGCCCTGGTCGTCCGCAGTTGCTTCTCATATTTACGGTTGGTCAGGAAACTAATGTCACCTTCGCCCGCCCTGGTAAGTGTCGATGCCGATTTAATTATCACATTAGGGTCGCCACAGACCCGTCCATCCACATATTCAGCTAATTCGCCCAAAGTTTTTTCCTGCATACAGACACCTTTACGAGAAATCTCTTTATAGACTACATCTGACATACCCGATTGCCACAAATCATAGGGCAATATTAAAACGTGGTTATTATAACAGAAAAATCGGTCGGTGGTCAACCCCGTTAGAAATCCCTTTTTTCTAAGTATCAGTACCCATTTAGAATTTCTAACGGGGTCAACCGCTTGAAGTCTATCTCTGTCGAAAAAAAAAGTTTCTCCTGTAATACCCTGTACCATCTGGTCTGGTCGAGGCTCTCGGACATTCATTACACCACCAAAAAATCCAAAAGCTCACGCTGCAGACTCGCTGAGGGCTTCTTGGCAAAAGCTGCAGTATTGTTCGCAAATACTTTTACAGCCTGCCCAATTGGAATATACACTACCGGATTAGTTGGGCCAAAAACAGCTAACGTCCTGATTCCCAACGCCGCAGCCAGATGCGTAACCCCGCTATCGTTACCGATGAATCCGCTCGAACAGCTCAAAAGCCCCAATACCTGCACCAAGGACAAATCACTCAGGCACCTTGCAACCCTGCTTATGTTCTTAATTGTTGCATCGTTGAATCTGTCCACCTCAGCAGGCCCCAATAAGAAGATTACTTCAATACCTTTTGAATCAAGCTCTTTGGCCACAGCCAAAAAATTATCCAGGTACCAGCATTTGTTTAGTCCACCACTGCCCGGCTGAATAACCACCAGCTTCTGACCAGGCTCGAGGCCTGTTTCTTTCAGCAGTTCATTACCTTGGGCTATATCTGCGTCGGTTGTTTTTATTGAGCAATCGCCCGGCCTAACCTGCCGGGGCTGCAAAGATAAACCGCTCTGGCTGATAAAATGCTCTATATAAAAGTCGGTTAAATGTCTGGAGAAACCTTTTGGCGGCTTCATAGACAGTGTTATAACTTCCGCACTGTGGCTGCAATTGGCGGTGAAAATCAGGTTTTGTTCAAAGTTGCTGTCCGGCTCACCCAAAAATGTCACGATCCAGGCATAACCCGAAAATGTGTTTATCAGAGGATCTCCGTCCTTTAGGTCAAATGCCTTCTTTTCCACAAACAATCTATGTAAATCTATTGAATCTATGGAGCTAATACCATCAATGCAGGTTCTGCCCGGTAAAATGCCGATGTATTCACTATGCCCAAGGATATCAACTCCGCCCAATCCGAGAACGTCCTTCATAAACGCAGCTAACGACAGCGTCAATATACAATCGCCAATAGCCCCCGGCTGCAATATCACCCCTCGCTGCGCTTTCCGTGCAGCTTCGGCTCCCTCTTCTCTGAGCAGGTCCAAAATATTGTCGGGTGTCTGCATATTTTACAGTCGTGAATTATTAAATCCGAATATCGAAATTCGAAACAATATTGAAATTCAAATTTCCAAATGACCAAAACATTTTGAATTTTGTATTTTTGTCATTTGAACTTGTTTCGGATTTAGAATTTCGTGCTTCGTGCTTTTTTTTGTTTCATGTTCCAGGCTTTACCGTTACTTACTATTAGTCTGCTACTTTGTCAATCCATCCGCCGCCGATGAGCCTGCTGTTTTTTCCTTCCTGAACATAGAAGGCGGCTAATTGGCCCGGCGTTATAGCCAAATTTGGCTCATCAAACTCAACGGCAACGCTGTTTCCTTGCGGAGAAACCCTCGCGGGGGCGCCTCTATCGTTGTAGCGTATTTTCACCTTCGCCCGAAAAGATGAGGCCGGCTCTTCAGAAAGCCAATTCACCCCTGTTGCCCAAAGTCTGATGTGCATAACTTCTTCTTTCGGGCCAAGCGTGACAGTATTACTTTCGGCATCAATCTTCACCACATAATAAGGCTTGCCCATTGCAACTCGCAGCCCTCGCCGTTGACCGATGGTGAACCTATGCATGCCATTATGTTCGCCGAGAACCTTGCCGCTGCTATCGACAATATTTCCCTTGCGGACAAGTTCCGGGCACCGCTGCTCAAGCAAAGCTACATAATCATCGTCCGGTACAAAACATATCTCCTGAGATTCAACCTTGTGTTCTGTACCCAAACCGAACTTAGCTGCCATCTGACGCGTCTGGTTCTTCGAATAGTTACCCATCGGTAAGATAAGGTATGGTAATATCTCCTTATTAACCATTGATAAAACATAGGACTGGTCTTTAGCAGCATTAAGACTCTCGTACAAGCCTATATGGTTATTGTGCTCAAGAATCCTTGCATAGTGACCTGTGGCAAGCAACCCGGCTCCATTACTTCGTGCAAAATCCCACAACTTCCCAAATTTAATATATCTGTTGCACAAAACGCACGGGTTTGGCGTCCGAGCTTTTCTGTATTCACTGCAAAAATAGTCAAGAATTCTTTCAAAATCCCTGCGGAGGTCGAGCACATAAAGTTTTATACCTAATTTCTCGCACAACTGTTCGGTATCTGCCTGCGCATCGTGGCTCTCGTCACAGGTAATCATAAATACGCCTGCACAATTGAAGCCATTCTGGTTCAGTAATGCAGCGGCGGTCGAGCTATCCACTCCGCCGCTAAGAGCAACAAAAACTTTTTTTCGCTCAGCAACCATTTTGTAAATATTTCAGTTACTTTCCTTCAGGCGCTTAACTTTCAACCTGTTCGCTTTGAATGGATTTAAACGATTTCAATATGAACCCACCGAGAACCAGCGCCATCACCACCATAATTACCAACAGCAAAACCTTATGCTTCTCTGTCCAGGCAACAGGTTTCTCCTCAGCTTGTCCAAAGAGCGGATTGTCGGTAATACCGCCCAGCTTAGCGGCCCTTGCTTTGACCTGTAACGGATTACTCAATCTTTGCCCGAGGTCATACCGCGGCGTCCTTGCTGATTCCGAGCCGGCATAAAGTGTTGGCGCCACATTATCCATATTCGCAAACACTATCTTGTGCGCTATCATCTTTGCCGATGCTGACTTTACGACGACAGGCTTGTCATCGTAGTTCCTGATTGTAATTTTTAGATACCTGTGAACACTCCTGCCTGAGGGAATACGTAAAGCCAGTCTTTCACGCTTTTGCCCGTTGGCCTCGGTATATCTGTAAATCGTGCTGCTGATTATTCTTTCCCACTTTACCTCAACTATTCTGGTCCGCTGTCTGTTATCTTCGCTGTAAACTTTGACCTCGCGCGTTTGGGCATCTCTGCCTTCGACAGTAACATATCTGTAAAACGAATCGTCAGTGACATCGAATTCGATTTCACTTACCGGCAGACGACGATATACAAGGTCATACACGTAAATACTCGAGCTGCTTTTTTCATCTTCGCTGTGCTCTATGAGCGCCATCTCCACAGGGTGACGCTCGGCTAAGCCCTTCTCAATCTTAAATGCTCTTACTTCATCGATAACAGGACTTTGTTCTTCCGTCACCATTGGCGCAACAGTAATCCGCAAATAGCGGTAATCGTTCTTCGGTAAATCAACCTGCTCGAATCGTCTATCGAAAGTAACTGCAAAAACGTATGCATGCTCAACCAATGTAACGAATTCAGTATTATCGCTGGAACCCTCAACTTTGACGGCTCGTCTGAAGTTATTCCCCCGTGTCATAACCTCAATGGAATTCTTCACCACCTTCTTCCCAAAGTCCAGCGTTAACATAGCCGCCCCGTCCGCATTTGTTGAACGGTTTATTAGCGCCGGCTCATACTTTCGCTCCTCCGTAGTATCCTTTGGCTTAACCAGCACGTACGGGACCTGCTCACCGTGGGTGTCCACAAGTCGAATATCCCCAAAATCAGGTCTCGCTGCATCGTAAATGTCAGGTGTGAGCATCAATTTGCAATACTCGCCGGTGCCATTTTCAATAGTGACCTCAGCTCGATATTTCCACTCAGCCAGTTCAAGCGCAAAAACACTACTTACTAAGCCGGCCAGCAACAGAGCGGTGGCTGTGAACAAAATTCTTGTTCTTGTCATCTTAAGCCTCACAATAACTTATCCACACCTTCCTCGCCCAGCATGACTTCGAAATAACCTTTCTTTCTGACAAATTGATAAAGATAAGATACTCCTACTAATGTTACTCCCGTCGCTAAAAACGCGGCTATTCGGTACACACTTTTTACTGTCCTTGTATCCAGAATAAACACCTTCACTAACAGCACAGCAAACAATCCAAGCGCAATATATCGTAATATTTTAATCCTCCGCCAGAACCCCGCTGCCATTAAAACCGCTCCATAGACCGCCCACATCACCGATATATACATATGCGATAAGAACCTCCAGTTAGCGATTCTTTCCCCGAATTGGTTCCGGCAATACCAGTAAAGAGATATTTCTTTCGTCAGCAACACCCACAGCACGAATATACCCGCCAGCGCAAAGACAATTGCAAACATCCTATTGTACTGGTTCTCTTCGCGTTCCTTGTTTAACAGCCAACCGGCTGCGAAAAGTGCCGCAACAAACGCAAGGACTATCCCAAAACTCAGGTTCGCAAAAATCACGAAGCTGCTGCTGTAAAACCCACTGAACGCCGCTATTGTAAAAAACGCTCCTGTTCCTGCCAAAATCATCGCCAAGACCCTGCACACCATCCCTCGTGGGCATATCGGCCGAACAAGCAGCAGCAGCGGAAAACCTGTAAAAATTATTACCATTCCCTTAACGAAGTATCTATCCCCGGTAGCACTTTCAGTTATATTGTGGTCGCAATGCCAATACCACTCCATTGCTATCGCCGCCATTAACAAAAGCGTTGTGGCCGCATACAGAACTTGCGCGATTAGTCCCCACTGGTCTTCCGGCAATCTTGAAGTCCTTCTATATATGATATGACACGCAAGCAGCGCACCTCCAACAAAACACCAGGTGCCGAAAGCAGGGTTAAATACAAGCTCGAATGCTCCCTTGTGCATCGGCAGCTCGTGCAGCAACTGGCCGAAACTTAGTAAAAGCGCAATAGCTCCACCGACCTGTGTCCAGATACTGCGATACCGCAGCCCGATTACTACCAGTATAACACCTTCTACCGCCCAGGCCATTGCTACCGCGTACATCTTCAGGTAAAGAGGTACTGCAATCGTCAGGAAAAACAGCCCTATCACCAGAAACGCCAGCCGCAAATTCAGGTCATCCTTGCATCGTCTGGTTACGACCGCCATCATAACCAAGTGTGCCGCGCACAACCCGAGCGCACAAAAAGCAAGCTCAGTGCGGTACTTTGCAAATAAAATAGTCCACAGGTAATAAAACACAACCGCCGCATTTGCCAGCACAAGCAGCACATCCTCTTCTTTAGCTTTGACCTTTTTTATTAATTCGTAAAGTATTGGCAGCATAAGGTAAACTGCGAAAAATATACCAAGCCACGCCAATGCGACGCCCATCTGTTCCGGCACTCCTTCAGCGGACCGAATCGTGGGCCGGTAAAACTTCTCAAACCACCCTATGTAGAGCAGGAATGTGCCGGCGAAGGCAAGAACGTTCACAGCCCGCCACTTCCGGTAGTATGCGCACAGCATCGCACCAACACCCAAAATCAGGACATAACTGAACAAAGGTGTCGGCAGATTTTCCCCCGTCGAGACTATCACCGGCGTCAGAAAACCGCCGAGCAAAGATAAAAGAGCGACCACAATCTCGTTCATGCTTACTGCGTAAAGCATTGCCGCTGTTGTAACGAGTATTGCAAAAATAAAAGCAGGGATTGAATCAATCAATCCGTAAAATCGATAAGCTGAGAAAACCGCCGCATATAGTATTGCGAAGCCCAGTGCCGTTACAGCCTTGGCAACGATTCCGTATCCCCGTCTGCGTGTTATCTCTCCAACTGCCAGTGCAACAAGGCCGGAGACGGCAGCTATAACCACTCTGCCTAAAGGCCCTATCAGGTTAGTGTCGTATGCGTATTTGAGGAAAAAACCCACCGAAAAAATCACCGTGATGATACCCGCGATAAGGACCCACCGCGTACCAATCCGCTGTTCAAGCGCAATAGTTTTGCGACCAGGAATTCTTTTTTCCTTTTCTTTGATTCGTTCAGCGGCGGCCTTAAGCAGCTCTTGTCCGACTTTTTTCGGCTCTTCTATTTCTACTGCTTTAATTGCCTCTGTCAGCCGCTCCTCTTCTTTTTCCGTCACCTCAACTCGCTTTTCGCTTACCACCGGCCTTGCAACCTCTTTTTCTCTTATTGGCTTTTCTACTTTCCCCAGTGTCCGACGGTACATCTCTTTTGTTTTGTTCAAGGCGATAATGCTGATTATTAACGCAATCGGCCCGCATACAATACAACCAACAGCCAGCAGAATTAGAAGAACGAAAAAACCTTCCATTTGCTCATCTCCTTAAAATGGCCGCCTTTTTTCAATTTCTATTTGCGCTTAAGCGAGGTTTATGAACGCTCGGGCTAATCTTGAGGATAAATAATTATTCGGTCGTGGATAACAGTTACTAAATCGTCTTTACCATCGTTTGTTACGTCAGCGACCTTTAACTCTCGCGGCTCAACGTTGGGCTTAGGGGGCCTCTTATCGCGGTAAATTTTTTGCTCGAATATCTTAAAACGCATCGCAGGAATTGGCTTGAGACCTGCGTCAAGAGCAAGTATTTCGATGTGATTGCGCCTCAATTCTACCATAATAATATCGGTTCGGCCATCGTGGTTTATATCTCCCGCTGTAAGGTTACCGTATATACCATCTTTTATTTTTGTCTCATAGTTGAACGACTGTTCCAAATGCCGCGCAACATCACTGCCGCTCGGTCCGGCTATAAGTGCAAACTTCCCGCTGTCGAACAGCAGCAGGCTTTTAGCCTCGTTACCTGTAAGCGGTGCGAACAGCATTTTGAGATTTACCGCGGTATTCCACTTGCCGACATCCAGCTCCTTTTCGACACGATAGGTCTTGTCATTACTGGTTTTAAGTATCTGAAGCTGACCCTTTTGACCATCCAGCAGTAAAATAGCGGGCCTGCTTTGGGGTCCCACCTTGCCGGGTCCCTCCAAACCCTCGCCGTAAATATCAAAAGCGGCAACAGCCGATATTTGGTTCTCCGTACTCTTGGCATTGTATTGATCGATAACGCTCCACCTCCAGCCATCCGAGAAAACCAGGCTTCTTGCGAAGTTCTTTTGTGCCACCAGCAGCTCTTTACCCGCCTTGCCGTCCACATTGGCCAGGGTAATTGAACGCAGAGACGCATCTTTAATCAAACTTGCCTGCGCCTTCGGTGAGTCAACTACTTCAAATTTCCTCTTTTCTGTCTGGCGAACTAATATGGGAGGCTCATAGCTGACAAATATCAGAACGTCCTGTAAGCCATCCTGGTCAACGTCAAGCACTTTCAGACCGTCCGGATTAGAGGTAAGCTTCTTAAGCTCTAAAGCAGGCCCGGTTTCACTAACTTTTTCAGCAATCTTAGACTTTCTACCTCTACCTTTTGCCAAATCAGCTCGCCGTTTTTCTGTTGCCGACAAATTGTAGATTGTCCTGAGAGTTCTAATATTGTTGCTATCTGTTGATATATAAAGGCAGTCCACACTGCCGTCGTTATCAACATCGGCAAGCTCCATTGCCACCGGCTCACCTGTTAAATCGACAGGCTGAGGAAACGATAATCTGTCGTCTTCAAACTTAGTTAAGCCAACCACCTTTTCCTTAACGCTCAAAACACCCAACTCGGTTTTCCCATCTTCATCGATATCCGCTGTGGACAGGCTCGTAATATCGGCAAAAGCGGGAAATCTAACCGGCTCAGCCAATCCAAGCCCCGGCATTTGTTTATAGAAGATAAGTTCTGCTGCACCGGGGTCGCTAATTGTCACGTCAGCCAGGCCGTCACCATCGAAATCGCCGACTACCAGATCGCGTTTTGTGTCTCCTTCTCCCGAAGCAAGAGGGTAAAATAGAATCGGCCAATCGGTATCCTTCTGGCTTACAACGGCAAATTTATAACAGATTAACCGTCCGCTTCCACCGTCAACAGTTAATATTTCCTCTCCGGCCACACCATCAAGGTTATGGAATTGAACTGCAAAAGGCCTTTGAATAAAAAATTGCACTTGAGGGCCAAGCTGTCCCGTTTTAAGGCCGAATCGAACGTGAACAGGCTTTTCTATATCATTTGTTATAAGTATAAGGTCGTTTATATTATCACCGTTCAAGTCGCCGGCTTTCAGACTTAATGTTTGTGCAGAGGTAGGATATTTTACAGGCTCGCCCAACGAACCGCTCTCTTGTTGAACAACGATATAAATACCGTCACGACCGGCCAGCGCCAGGTCGTCTACACCATCATTATTCAGGTCGGCGCACGCTAACATATCGGAAGTCAAAAGGCCGTCATCAATCTTGAATTTCTTTATTGTTTGCCAGGTCAACGATTTTGGCTTATTAGCTTCAGCACCGTTAGACTTTTGCAACATCACATAAAGCCCCTTCGGCTCGCCATAAAAAGCCAAATCCTTCATTCCATCAGAATTCAAATCTCCACAAACCAGGCTATACACTTTTTGCGAGACTGCTATACTGTGTTTCTCGAAACGGGTAGGGGGGGTGATTGTATTTACATCTATGTCATTAGGGTCAACGGCTACTTCCGTTTCACCCGGCCCGACTGCCTCTTTTTGAATCAGCAGCTCTATCTTGGACTTTCCATTATTAACAATCACAATATCATTTCGGCCGTCACCGTTAAAATCAGCAACGCTTAAGTCTTTTATCCCCCAGTCTAATTTGATTATCTCTATTTCTTCAAACCCATAATACTCCGAGAGAGCACTATCCTGGGCCTGCTCTACATCGGCATTGCCTAAAAAGACACCTATGAAAACAGCGGCAATTACAACCTTAAATATCTGCACGGTAAGAACCCTCTTTAGAATTTAATTCTTCATCTATATAACAACAATATACATACTTACAATAATAACATCAATAGCAAACTCGCATCTAACTCATCGCGAACTTTATCTCGTTCTGTTGAATTCGGTGTTCTCCACAGGACGCCTACCGGCGGATATTCGATATGTAGTCGTTACTTATGACGACCCTGCTACTTTGTGGAATACCCCAGAACTCGTTTGTAAACGCTCTCAATGTGGCTTACTGTTCTGGTCCAGCTAAAGTTCTGCTGAACATAAGCTGCGGACTTGTACTTTACTTTTTCTTTAAAGCCGTCTCTGATGAATTTAGTAACTTTCTCAGCCAAGGCTGTATAATCGTCTAATTCTATCAAACAACCCACCTTCTCATTGATTGTCTCTCTGAATCCTTGAGCATTGCTTGCAATAACCGGCGTACCACAGGCCAGGGCCTCTAATGCAACCAGCCCAAAGGGCTCAAATCTTGAAGGAGCGGCTACAACATCAGCGATATTAAATAGCTTAGCCATTTGTTGATGGTCTTGATTGCCGAGGAAGTAAATATCGTCCAATTGCAATTGTTTTGCTAATTGCTCTGATTGCTCTCTTAAATCACCATCTCCTGCGATAAGGGTTATTGGCCTTTCGTTCTTCCGGGAATAAATCTCCGCTGCTTTGATGAGGGTATCAAGCCCTTTTTGAGCGGTCAATCTTCCGCCGAAAAGAACTACGGGTCTGTCCACATCTTTGATAGAATAACTTTTCAGCAGACTCTTTTTGTCAATCTCAAGAGGCCTGAACATATTAGTGTCGGTACCACTTTTAACAATTATAATTTTTTGAGGGTCGATGTCGTAAGCATCGATAGCTTGCTCTCTTTCCCGCTCGGTCAATGCCATAATAATCTGTGCACCGTGAATTCCGCGCAGGGTGAGTTCTTGATACCTCGTGTATTTTTTGAAGGCGTAATACTCGGTCCCATGGAGGGTTATGACATAGGGTATGTCTAATTCTGCAAGGACCGAAGCAATAACCCAGCCATGATGAGCATGGATAATATCCGGCTTAAAGCCGGATATCTCCTGTCCAATCTTTCTTCGAAAAGCCTGAACGTAGGCTTCTTTTTGGTCCTGGTTTAACTCGCCAAATTTCTTTCCTTTGCTCATTGGATGAGAGGCAAAAACCGGAAAATCAAAATCAAGGTCGTATTTCTCAATCTCACCGTTGTTGAATAGAATCGCCTCAACATGATATTGCTTGTTCGGAACGTGGTGGTCGCAGCAGAGAACTCCGACCTCGTGGTTTCTTTTTATCAGGGACCTGGCCAGAGCATCCACGTAAATCCCCGTCCCCGCTCCCTTTAGGGGAAAGTGCATCATTTGATAGATTTTCATCGTAAACTGCTTTTGCAAAACATTTTTTTCAGTTCGAAATTTTAATCAAGCAATACGTTGCTGCCGGCTCCAATCAATACTTTTTCGCATCTGCGGTTTTTCTTCTATGAACGTTACAATCACCTGCTCACACATATCAAGCTTCTCCCAGGAAAATGTATTTGTATCACGACGAGCTTGCTGACATTTTAATATGATTATTTTATAAATCAATAGCAACGATGGGTTTTACCACGATTTGCTCAGCTATTGTGGACTGTAAAAAGTTTGTTATAATCATTAGAAAATAACTCAAGATGGTTTTCGGGCGTGCCTGTCGCGACTTGGCTCCGCCAAGCGAGCCACGGAGGGCAGGTTTACAGGGCAGAATCAACCCGGCATCAAAACGGCGTGAGCCGACCCGCTGCGACGCATCGCGGCGAAAATTTTTTGGTACTAAGTAGGAAGTGAGTCTCAAATTGAAGGTTCAGTGTGAACTATGTCCAAAAATGTGTTTGATTGAGCCGGGCCAAAGCGGCGAATGTCGAGTGAGAATCAATATCGACGGCGTGCTGAGAACGGTAGTTTATGGATATCCGTGCTCGATTAATATTGACCCAATCGAAAAGAAGCCGCTTTACCATTTTTTACCGGGCACACCGATTCTCTCGATAGCGACCGTCGGCTGTAACCTCCACTGCAAAAACTGCCAGAACTGGCCAATATCACAGGCCAACCCGGAAGATGAAAACATATCCGCATATTTTTGTCCGCCTGAAAGACTGGTGGCGCTAACCAGGCGAAATAATTGTCCTTCGCTGGCATATACTTACACCGAGCCGATCATTTATTACGAATATACTTACGATACTGCAAAATTAGCCCGAAGTGCCGGCATACGCAATGTTCTTGTAACAGCCGGATATATAAATGAACAGCCGTGGAAAGAGCTGCTCGAATATGTCGATGCAGCGAACATAGATTTGAAGGGAATTACCGAGGATTTCTATCGGCGGATCTGCTCAGGGACATTAAAGCCTGTCCAGAATGCTCTAATAATAGCCAAGGCAAGTGGTATCCTTGTTGAAGTTACGAACCTGATTATTCCGACGCTGAATGATAAACCGGAGCAGATACGCCAGCTTGCCCGTTGGGTCAAAGTGAATCTGGGCGGCGAGACACCGCTGCACTTTTCAGGATTTTATCCTCGCTATAAAATGCGTAATCTGCCCCCGACTTCGTTGAACGCATTGGAAACGGCTCGGAAAATCGCAATAGATGAAGGACTGGATTATGTGTATATAGGAAACCTTCGCAGCAAGCAAGGCGAGAACACGTATTGTCCGGGTTGCAAAGTTCTGCTCATTGATCGCAGCGGTTTTACTATCCTGAAAAACCGGCTCAAGGATGGCTGTTGCCCGGATTGTGGAAAAGAGATTTATGGAGTCTGGAAATGACACGCAGAAAATTTATTCGCAGATTAATAAAAGCAAGTTCGGTTATTGTTGTGGGCATTTCATGGTTGGCCAAAAATACTATGCCACGCAAGTTTGTACGGGCTTTTCGAGTTAAAAAATATCCCGGTTCCTTGAAGCCCTTACGAGATATTTCCAAACAAAGCAAATGGAGCGGTTGATATGGACAAGCAGTCAAAAAAATGGCTCGTGGGGACGTTACTACTGGCTTTGGTGATTGTACTGCTAAGTATTGCTTCCATACTTTTATGGCAATCTTATATCTCAAAACATCCTCCAACCAAAGAAATAATACAGCTCAAAAAGGAAGAGCCGGCAGAGTTAACGAAGATTGTTCTCCGTTCATCGCTTGCCGGCACATGGTATTCTGCCGATGCAGAAACTTTAGCTGAGCAAATCGAGGCTTTCTTCCAAAAAGCTCAGGTCAAATCGATAAACGATGTAATAGCTCTAATTTTGCCACACGCGGGATACCAGTACTCAGGCCAAACAGCAGCCTGCGGGCTAAAAACAACCAATAAGAAATATGAACGAATCATTATCATCGGCCCGAGCCACCGTATTCCGATGGAAGAGATACTGAGTGTTCCAAGGGTAACACATTACGAAACACCACTGGGACAAATACCGCTTGATGTGGAATTAATAAACAAACTTTTGAAATACTCAATTTTTCAGAACGTACCACAGGCACACAAGTATGAACACAGCGTTCAAATAGAACTACCGCTGCTGCAGTATGGCCAAAAAGACTTTAAGCTCGTGCCGATTGTGGCCGGCAGTTGCTCGTTACAAACAATCGACAAAGCCGGTAACATTCTGAAAAGTCTGGTTGACGCCGAAACCCTGGTAATTATAAGTTCGGATTTTGTACATTTCGGGTCGAACTTTGGCTATGCACCTTTCAAGGAAAACATACCTGAGCAAATCAAAGAGCTTGATATGGGCGCTTATGAGTATATAGCCGGATTGGATGCTAAAGGTTTCCTGGAATATAAATACAAAACCGGAGCAACGATTTGTGGTTATGTTCCGATTGCAGTATTGCTTTCAATGTTAGATGAGCCGGTCAGGGTTGAGTTAAGAAATTATACAACTTCCGGTAAATTAACAGACGATTTCACAAATTCTGTTAGTTATCTTTCCATTGCCTTTTCAGGTTCGTGGCAAAACAATCCGGAGATTAAACCGCAGGCGAATAACCCCGAATTGGAATTAACAGAGGAGGATAAGAAACAACTGTTGACCTTAGCCCGCAAAACAATAGTTTATGCACTGCGGACCCAAAGAGTTCCACAAGCATCTGAGCTTGGTGTTTCAATCAGCGATGCAATGAGCTGTCCCCGCGCGGCATTTGTTACGCTTAAGAAACATTCTCAGCTCAGAGGCTGCATAGGCGATATCTTTCCACAGCGGCCTTTGTACAAGTCGGTCATTCGAAACGCGATTAACGCCTGCGTTAATGACAGGCGTTTTCTACCGGTAACAGAAGAGGAATGCAACGATATTACAATCGAAATTTCTGCGCTTACGGCGCCTGAACCTGTTGCCTCGTCGAATGACATCCGGATCGGCATAGACGGGGTCGTATTGAGCAAGGATGGTCGTTCTGCTGTGTTTCTGCCGCAGGTTGCGCCGGAACAGGGTTGGGATGTTAATCAGATGCTCACGCAATTGTCCTTGAAAGCGCAGTTGCCTGCTGATGCCTGGAAAGAAGGTGCGAGCTTTCTGGTCTTCCAGGCGGATGTTTTCGGTGAATCCCACCCGTCGAAGACGGGAAGGGATGAAAGTGAAGGGACCCCGCTTGGCGGGAACCAAAAATGAAACTTGCCCGCAGTTTGCTGATATTCAGTTACGGTCTGTTTACTATTGCCGCTCAGGCCTTACTTTTTCGCGAGTTTATAACTACCTTCGAAGGCAACGATATAAGCGTTGGCATTTTCTTTGCCTCGTGGTTTCTATGGGTGGGCCTGGGAGCAATAGTTGTTTATAGAGCGCAAATTATCGCCGAAAAATTACTTAAAAACATAGAGCTTTTGTTTTTGAGTTATCTGCCGGCCTTTATCCTTCAATTGATATTAATCATCCAGGCACGCGAGCTTGTAGGTATCGAATCATATGCGCTGTGGTCCGTTTCGGCCATTCTGATTGTTTCAATAATCGTAAATGCACCGGTCAGTATCATCACGGGAATGTTGTTTCCCACTGCCTGCCGATGGGTCGAGAAAGACCAAAAACTCCCCGTTTCACAGGTTTACATTATTGAGGCTGCGGGAAGTTTCCTCGGCGGGCTGGGAGTAACCGTTCTTTTGGCTCTTGGCATAAGTCCGGCGAGGATTTTCTTTATACTCGCTCTTTTCGTCTCGTTATCAGCGGCTTTAGCACAGTTTACAAAGGCAAGGCAGCACAGTATTCCTACATTGGAAAAAACCGCCAAAGTTAAAGCACAGCTTATGTTTTTGGTTCCGCTTTGTATCCTGCTTTGCTTTTTCATCAGAGCTGATAAAACCTTAATGCGCTATATAAGAGTTGTGAAATGGACCAAATTACTTCCTGCCGATTCTTTAACCGGCTCTTTTCGAACCGCCCAGGCTGAATATCTCTATGGTGTTTATCAAAGCCAATGGGTAGTAATGTCCCAGGGCAGTGTCATCGAAACATTACCTGATGACAGCACTGCCGGTCGAATAGCAGCTATAGGCTTATGTCAAAAACCTGATTCCACAAAGGTTTTGATCATCGGCTCGGGACTGGGCCTGTGTCAGCAATTCCTGTACTTGCCACAAATTCAGACGGTAAGCTGGGCGCATTGCGACAATGAATATGTGCAGAAAATTGATAAGGTTATACCCTCGGAATTCAAAATTATTGATGACCGATTACATGGCTTACCTGGTGATATTCGTTCATTGCTGGCCAAAGAGAAAAAAGCATTTGACATAGTAATTCTGAATTTACCTGATGCAACCAGCTCGGCCCTGAATCGATATTATACTCTCGAATTTTATCGTCAGGTTAAAGAAGCTTTGAAACCAAATGGTATATTCCAGGTTCGCGTAGTAGGCGGTGAAAATATTATGGGCACTGAGCTTATTAATCTTGGTGCTTCGACTAAATTGACTCTCGAGAAAGTATTCTCACAGCTTGTTATAACGCCCGGTGAGGACACGTGGTTTATTGCATCTGCCACTGCCGGCCGCGAGCAGGGGCCTACCGGTGACCCTGCTATTTTACGGGACCGTTTTGCCAAGATAGAGAATGCAACCCGTCTCTTTAATCCACAGGCTCTCCTTTCGGTTTATTTGCCGGACCGTGCCGCTGCTGCTGTTAAATACTACGCAGGTGCTGATTTGCCTGAAGAGCTTTTGATCAATCGCGATTCCAGGCCTCTGACACATCTGTACAGTTTATTGCTCGCAGCGAAACAATCGGGGGCGCCGGTTACGAAACTTATCAAACACTTAGCTCTGGCCGGGCCTTTGGCTTTTGTTGTCCCTGTCTTGCTTTTTATCGTGCTGCGGGTTATTTACATCCTGAGAACAGCTCAACAGGGTAATAAATCCGGTTTCGACAGTAGCTTCCTGGTTTTCTCAGCCGGCTGGGTGTCTATAGGGGTGGTAATTGTCCTGATGTATTTGTATCAAACCCGTTTCGGCTCGCTATACCTGTACATTGGTGTTGTTTCATCTATGTTTATGGTGGGCTTAACCATTGGTGCCGCTGTAACCAGAAATCTATTGGCGAACAATAGGAAAGTGCAGCCGGAGATACTGTTATTTGTGGTGATATTTGTACATTCGTTAATCCTGTGCACAATCGCTTTTTGGCCTGCCAAGCAATTGACACACCTGACTTTCGTGATTGCATTTGTTTTGTGCGGTTTATGCGCCGGCTTCTATTTTCCAATAGCTGCCAGACAATTGGCTGATTCTGCTTTTGAGACCGGCCGCGCCGGCAGCAAACTCGAAACTGCTGACCACATTGGCGCCTCAGTGGGAGGACTGCTGACGAGTCTCGCACTTGTTCCGGTACTCGGGGCACGGATAACGCTGTTCGGATTTATTCTGCTCATTCTGGTAAATGTGCCACCTGCCTTGCTGAGAATATACAAGGCCGAACGAGTTTGTTCTTTTGATACAATTGCTTTTAGATTGCGCAAGCTCGGCTACATCTTATTCGGCGTTGGGGTTTCTATCGTCCTTTGCTCGAACCTGCTCGCTGAGGCTGGCGCACGTCTGAGGCCGTCGCTGCCACAACAATCAGCACAGGCGCTTGCCGGCGAATTGCATCTCGAACAGGAATCAACGGTTCTAAGCGACAGTGCTCGCAAAATCAATTATTTCAGGGTTTCGGACGCCAACGATAAATTAACCGGGTATATCTTCAGCTCTGAGGACCTGGCACCCAAGGTCCGTGGTTTTGGTGGCAGGATAAATCTCGCCATTTATGTAGACGACCCCGGCGGCAAATTGATTAACTTCCATATAATAAGGTCAAATGAAACACCGGCGTATCTGGAGCTTCTTGGCAAGTGGCGTAGCTCCTTAAACGAACGTCAGCTCTTCCAGCCTGAGCCTTTCGCTGACGTTCACGCTGTAACCGGTGCCACTGTAAGTTCTGAAGCTATCCTCTCAGCACTTCAAACATCAGGTCGCAGATTCGCCACGCAGATTCTTGGCCGCGTTGTTGAAGCAGGACCCAAAGAAAAAACTCACCGAGCGGCATATCTGCCGGACAACCATGGCATATATTTGATTGGTGCTTTTGTTCTGGCCCTGATTGTAATCTACCGGGGCGGATTTTGGAGCAGATTGGTTGTGCTCTTGTTTAATCTTGTCCTCGGCGGTATCATTTTAAACACTCAGTATTCCAGTGAACAAATAGCAACCTTGCTGTCCGTGCATACGCCTGCTTTTAGATTAACGGGTGCGTTTTTGCTGGTCATAGGAGTACCGCTTTTGGTAATAATCTTTGGCAATATTTATTGTGGCTACATCTGCCCTTTCGGTGCAGCCCAGGAACTACTCGGCTACGTTTTGCCCGGAAGATTTAAACAGCCGATACAGGCTGAGGCAATGCGCAAGGCAAGATTTGTTAAATATGTTGTTCTTCTTGTTTTGATAATCGTGTTCTTTCTTTCCAGAAATCGAACGACGTTGGCAGCAGACCCACTCATTTCGATTTTCAACCCGGCAACGCTGGGTTTTGATAGATACCCGCTGTTGGCGGGACGATTTTCAATTTACGATTTTCAGTCGGCAATGTTGTTGACAGTGGTAACAGTGCTGATAGGCTCGATTTTCTATGGACGCTTTTGGTGCCGGTATTTGTGTCCGGCAGGGGCCTTTCTGTCGCTACTCAACAATGTCGCAATACTAAAGCGGTACCTGCCGGCGAAAAAATTTGGCAGATGTGAGTTTGGTCTTAACACCAAAGACAAAATGGACTGCATACATTGTGACAGGTGTCGCTATAGCAAACAAGGCAGCGCATTCCGCACCAAAACGAAGCCGAGCAAAGTGGTTCTTCCTATCGAACCGAAAATGGCACAGGGCAAAGGGCTTTTGGGTACGGGACTTGTGCCTTATGTCCTTGCAGTAGCAATATTTGTATCGGCTGTTTCTATAAGCAGGTTCATGCAGGTCGTTCCTATGGGCAGCGATTATTACATTGCTTTAGCTCCCTCCGGAGGCCAATCCAGGGATGTCGATATGCAGCGCATTCGCACCTTGGTTGAGCAGAAAAGGCTTTCCGACCGAGAAGCAGAATTCTATAAGAAAGTTGAGTAAGGTTAGTTCGGTACCGGCAACCCTGTTCTTGCTTTCGCAGGAAAGCACGGGGATTACGCAGGCACAGGTGATGTTTGGTGCTTCAACGGCGCAAATGATTGAATTTTTGAAAGGGAAAATGTGAAAACCAATATTTTTTACATAGCAATCTACAGCATATTCATAATCGCTCCCTCTGCTTATTCAAAAAATCTTCAGCATTTCTACGAAGACCGTCCCTATTTGCAGGATTTTGCAGAGAAAGTCCCACTTTCCGAGGAGCTGGCCGGTACAGAATTAACTGCGGTAAGCTCGGATAGAAACGGTCGCATCCTTGTTTTGTCAAACAAAGGACTATTGCAAATTCATAACGGAAAACTGGTACCGGACCAACAATACAGACCAATACTGGATATGCAAATAAGAAGCCTGGATACCTATCGTGACCAATTTGTCTATTTAACCGATAAGATTGTCTTAAGTAACGCCTGGGCGGGCAAGTTTTATGTGCCCCACGAAATGCCTGATGTCGGATTATTTAAGATGGGAAGTGACTTTGATTTTCTGGTGACGGGAAAAGATGTTCTGGCCTATTTTGAACAAGGCAAACGCGTTAACAAATGGGAAATAGCTAAGAGACATATAAAACAGCTTTTTTTTGACCGGGTGCGCAGCCGGTTTCTTCTTTTGTCCAATAACCGGCTTGATTGTTTCCAGCCGGGGAAAGAGGTTAAAAAAGTTTTCGAAGGTAGAGATTTGAATTGCTTGGAATTGATAAGTGATAATACGTCTCTTGTCCTCGGCACTCAGGATGGATACATCGAATTAGATGCAAATTCCTTTCGTCAACGCTCGACTTTACAAAAGAAATTGCCCTGCACCGATATACGTTATGTGAAACAAATCGGCGAGAAAGTCTGGTTTGGAACTGCCAGAGGAGCTTTTGCATTACACCGTGACGGACAGATAGATTATTATGCCTCGAAACGCTGGCTTGTGGATGACACTGTCATTGACCTGGCAAAAGGGCCGGATAATTGTGTGCTGATTCTCGGCCCAGGTGGACTGAGCATTATCCACTTCAAAACGATGACCCTTCAGCAAAAGGCGGAGCATTTCGATAAGCTTACACGAAAACGTCACGTGCGGTATGGTTTGAACAGTGCGCTTGCTCTATCCAGGCCCGGCGATTTATCAACGGGAACACTTATCGACCAGGACAATGACGGCCTATGGACATCAATGTATCTGGCCGGGGAGCTTTTCCGTTATGCTACTACAAAATCAGAGGATGCTTTGCAGAATTGCTATGAGTCATTTGAGGCAATGGAACGTTTGACCTATATCAATCCGCTGGAAGGCTTCCCATCCCGCTCCTTTGAACGCTCAGGTTATAAATTAGCGGACAAGTCCCGATGGCGTCCCGCTGAAGACCGGACATGGGACTGGAAGGCTACTACCAGCAGCGACGAGATAGTTGGGCACTTTTTCGTATATAGTATTTTTGCTGAAGTAATTCCCGACGAAAAATGGCGTGACCGGGCAATCACCCTTATGGACGGTATTATGAACCATATTGTACGAAATGATTGGTACCTTATCGATTATGATGGCAAGCCCACTCTCTGGGGCAAATGGAATCCGGATTATGTCAACCGGTTTCCCAAACAGGTCGGTGACCGCAGACTTAACTCTGTTGAAATTATTGCATTCCTGCAGACAGTATATCACTTTACGGACAAGGAAATCTACAAAGAAAAGGCTTTTGAATTAATGGAAAAATACGGTTACCTGGATAATATCATGATACCTATATCTAAGACAGGCAGGGTTCCGGGTATCGACCTCACTACCGAATGGAATCATTCTGACGATGAGCTGGCTTTTCTAAGTTATTGGAATTTGTATAAATATGCATTTACGGACGAGCTCCGTGAGAAATACCGCCAGGCGGTTAGAGAACACTGGGAAGTCGAACGACCGGAAAAACATCCTTTATGGAATCTTATTTATGCCATGACCGGAGCAACAGACTTTGATTTAGAAGAGACTATTTGGGGCTTAAAAGAATTCCCGCTGGATACTATCGGCTGGTCTGCCCGGAATAGTCATCGTAAAGACTTAGAATTTATAGCTCCCAATTTTCGCAATCAAACCACAAGCAAGGTCCTGCCGCCGGATGAACGGCCTATGAGCAAATATAACGGCAACCACTTCCGTCTGGACGGCGGCGAAGGCGGGCGTCGCGAATATAGTGGTGACATATTCCTTTTGCCTTATTGGCTGGGAAGATATTTGCAGAAAATTAGATAAAGAAAGCTATTCAATAGGCTATCTATGAATTTTCAATTCAGAATGAGTTCTGCAAGATAAGGAGATTTTTGTTGTGCTAAGTGGGTTCGATTATTTAGTGGTTATTTTATACCTGGTCGGCATCATGTTGCTCGGGCTCTATTTCAAAAGGTTCATTCATACATCTAAGGATTACTTTCTCGCGGGCAGGGCCCTGCCGTTCTGGGCGATCGGGATGTCGATTGTAGTCTCGGACATAGGGGCCCAGGATTTTGTGGGGGTTTCGGGCCAGGCGTACCGATATGGGATTGCGGTGGGCAACTTCGATTGGATAGGTTCAGTGCCGGCTATGCTGCTTGCGGCATTTATCTTTATCCCTTATTTCTGGAAGGCAGAGCTCTATACCATTCCGGAGTATTTAGGAAAGCGCTACAACGATTACGTTCGTACTCTTGCTTCGGTGACATGGATCGTTTTCTTTGCCTTGGATCTCGGGATTATTTTATGGGCCAGTGCGAGACTGCTGAACACCCTGATGGGCTGGCCTTATTGGCAGTCAATTATTGTCACAGCGGTTGTTGTTGGTGTTTATACATTTTGCGGTGGGCTGACCGCCGTGGTGCTGACCGATGTTATTCAAATGGTGATTATGTTTGTAGGCGGTGCTGTCATTGTGATTCTCGGGCTCTATCGTGTTGGGGGTTGGGATTCTCTGGTGGACAAGATTACCGCACAGGGAATTTCTTACCGTGATTATTTTGAGCTGATCCAGCCGGCGAATACCAAAACCCCTTTTCCCTGGACAGGCATTCTTTTTGGTCTCACGTTTGTAATGGCCAATGCTTACATGATTGGCAACCAGGCGATTGTGCAGCGGTGTCTGGCAGCCAAAAGCGAATGGCACGCTAAGGCCAGCATGATTTGGGGGGCGTTTTTGAAAATGTTTATACCATTGCTGGTATTATTTCCGGGCTTGATTGCTATTGCTTTGCATCCTGACTTGAAAGATGGTGATAATGCTTTTCCTTTATTGGTAAAAGAATTGCTTCCTCCCGGCTGCGGGTTAGTGGGATTGATGTTTGCCGCGCTTTTGGCTGGCTTAATGTCAAGTATTGATTCGATGCTTAACTCTACCGCAACTTTGTGGACGAAAGATATTTACGAAAAGTATATTAGAAAGGATGCTTCCGACCGACATTATTTGATAGTGGGCCGAATGGCGACCGTTGGGTTATTAATTTTCGGTGTGATTACTTCACCGATAAGTCAGTATTTTGAGGGGATATACATCGCTATACAGACTTTCTTGTCTTTCTTCCAGGGGCCTGTCTTTTCGGTTCTTTTGTTAGGTATTTTTTGGCGCCGCACTACCCAGTGGGGCGGACTGTTCGGCTTGCTGGGCGGGATTGCAGTTTCCGCTTTACTATATGCGTTTAAAGGGTATCTGTTTGAAATCGAGGACCCGTTTCTTTATGTTTCATGGTGGTCGTTTTTAGCTGGACTTGTCATTGCCGCCGTGGTCAGTTTATTCACTCGACCGCATCCGGAAGAACGGTTATATGGGCTGGTATATCGGCTGGCAGAACGAAAGCAGAACTTGGCATAAATTAGGACTCAAGCAAAATGATAAAAGCTATAAGGTATATTCTTAATTTTGAATGGCTGGCCGGTGTTTCAATCGGTGCTGCCAAGAACGTTTTTCTTGTCCTGTTCGTCTTGATAGGAATTTTAGTTTTGCTGATTCCCAATGATTATATCTTTCAGGGAGTAAAAAAACGTAAATGGTGGCTTAATCTGAAATTGTGGGCACTGGGCGATTTGGCCTTTATTTTTATCACGTATTACATCTTTTGAAAAAACACGGATGAACGATAAAATTACCCGATGTTATAGCTCCTGCACATTGTCGTATATCTTTTCAATGGCCTTGACAATCAGGTCCATATCCGCTTTTGTCCCCATCAATATTGAGTGATGAAAACACACCGACTCTTCTTCGTAGATTCTATGGCAAACAGGCAAATTGAATCTGGCAGGGTCAATTTCTTTCCAGTGCTTTTCGCTCAGCTTATACCGCCACGGTTTTGTATGGGGGGCATATAATGCACACGCATTAAGAGGCTCATAACTTGGCTCAACCGGACAACCAAGCTCTTTTCCCAGCGCTTTTCTGAACTTTGTCACATCGAGGCCCTTAAACTCTTCCTTGTTGTATCTGAATGAAAAATTATAGTATGCACCCATTGTCTCTCTCTGGTCGCCTCGCATCGGCAGAATACCCGGAAGCTCTGCAAGCAGAGAATTAACATATTTAGCATTTTCATCACGAATCTGGTTTTGCTCCGGCAGTCGTTTTAATGATTCAATCAGTAAAGCCGCCTGAAAATCCGTAATCCGATAGTTGCCGGAATGGATAAGATTACCTTCATCGCCATAGATTCCTGTGCCTTTATCGGCAAACTGTTCATTCACAGGTCTTCTGCCGCAGTTTCTAAGCGCATCCAGCTTCTCATACAATTGCGAATTGCTGGTAGTAATGGCTCCCCCCTCGCCGGCTGTCATTAGTTTTGAGAGCTGGAAGCTAAAACTTCCCACATCGCCGATACTGCCGACTTTCTTCCCATTCCACTCGCCGCCATGCTTATGTGCACAGTCTTCGATCACCCGGAGATTATGCTTCCCGGCAATCTCCATAATGGCATCCATATCGGCAAAGCTTCCATAAAGGTGCACTGGAATAATTGCTTTGGTTCTTGGACTGATTGCTTTTTCTACCTCAGTTGGGTTAATACACCAATTGTCTTCATTCACATCAACGAGTATGGGAACCGCATTTACGTCCAGAGCTGCTGCTGCGGTTGCCTGCCATGTCAATCCTGGTACAATGACCTCATCGCCCAATCCAATGCCGCATGCCTCAAGTGCAAGCTGCAAGCTTACAGTTCCATTTGCCACTGATATGGCATATTTGGTCCCGATGAATTTCGCAAAGGCTTTATTGAATTCTGATTCCTTCGGGCCGTTATATGACCACACTCCGCTCTTTAACACGTCGAGCAGGCCTTTTTCTTCTTTTTCATCCCATAGGGGCCATTTCGGCCACGGATTCGTCTTGGCATCTCGCAAAGGCTTTCCGCCATTGATAGTTAATTTGCTCATTCTATCGTCCCTTACTTAACTTCTTAACAGCAACAGAATAGCAAATTTACCGGATGGTTGCAACTATACATCGTATTCTGTACCATTAGTTATGAAATGAAAGTTAGTTCATAACAAACATCGATATCAATGACTAAGTTATGAATAAATGTGCTCCTCAATATGATAAATTACTTTCTGTTGGGTGGATGATTCAGGCCTCTTCTCAAGTGAAGCAGGCAGGAGACGAGATTTCCAAACCGGACTTTGACACCCATGGTTGGTACTCAGCGTATGTACCGTCAACAGTATTAGCTGTCTTGGTAGAGAACGGCGTTTATGAGAACCCCTATTTTGGTATGAACCTGAAAAATATCTCGAGCGAACCATACAAGAAACCGTGGTGGTATCGAACTGAATTCCAATTGTCAAAAAAAGACGCCGAGAAAATAGTGCTGCTGGAATTTGATGGCATAAACTACAGTGCGAACATCTGGTTGAATGGCAATCGGATTGCGGCTTCGACCGAGGTCAAAGGTGCCTTCCGCCGGCTTAAATATAACATTTCAAAGTTTGTTTCCAAAGGCAACAATGTACTTGCAGTGGAGGTCATTGGTCCAAAACCAGGGGATTTCGCTATCGGTTTTGTAGATTGGAATCCTCCACCGCCCGATCGCAATATGGGCATATTTCGCAGCGTGAGATTACGTCTTTGCAAAGGCGTTTCAATAGAAAATCCTTTTATTCAAACAGAATTGAATTTAGAAACACTCCAGGAAGCTGCACTTACTATCAGCGCAGAGTTGGCCAATCACGAAGACAAAACCATATCAGGAATTCTTGAAGGAGAAATTGAGTCCCTAAAATTTAGTAAAGCAATAGATATAGAACCGCAAGGCCGAGAAGCGATAACATTCACCCCAAGTGAGTTCCCCCATTTAAACATCAAAAATCCAAGGATTTGGTGGCCGCATAATTTGGGCAGGCCAAATCTATACTACTTGCATCTGAAGTTTACAATAGACGAAAAAGTTTCTGATATTGCCCATGTGAGATTTGGGATTCGCAAAATAGAAGACTATATAAACAGCGGGGGGCATAAAGGATTTAAGGTCAATGGAAAAAAAGTCTTGATTAAAGCAGCCGGATGGACGGATGATATGTTTCTTGCCGATACACCAGATACCATCGATGCCCAGTTGAAATACGTCAAACACATGAACTTGAACGGCATCCGGTTGGAGGGCATTTGGGGCAAAGACCATACGTTATACGATTTATGCGACCGGTACGGCATACTGATGATGGTTGGCTGGAGCTGCCATTGGGAGCATGAAGAGTATTTGGGAAAACCGGTTGACGCTCGCTATGGTGGCGTGATTTCAGCAGAGGATATCGAGTTAATCAGTAAATCCTGGCAGGACCAGGTTCTCTGGCTGAGAAATCACCCAAGCATTTATGTCTGGGCCGTTGCCAGCGACAAGGTTCCGAAGCCTGAACTGGAGCAAAGATATATTAGAACTTTTCAGAAATACGACCCTTCCCGTCCCTATCTCTCATCAACCGGCGGCGTCGGAAGCGAACAGGCAATTGTCGGAGAGCACGAAGTTATCAGTGAAATCAGCGGCTATTCGGGTGTTAAGATGCTCGGCCCTTATGCTTATACGCCGCCAATTTACTGGTACACCGATAAGAATCACGGCGGAGCCTATGGTTTTAATACAGAAACAGGCCCCGGCGCAGTAGTACCTCCATTAGAAAGCATTAAGAAAATGATTCCTGAAAACCACCTTTGGCCTATTGATGAGTTTTGGGAGTTTCATTGTGGATTAAATGAGTTTAACACCTTAAACCGATATCAGGAAGCTATAAATCGACGTTATGGCAAGCCGGACGATATTGAGGAATTCGTCATAAAAGCCCAGGTTTTGAATTATGAATTAATGCGTCCTATGTTCGAAGCTTTCCGGGCCAATAAGGAAATTGCGACCGGAATCGTACAATGGATGCTTAACGCCGCCTGGCCGAAAATGTACTGGCAGCTATACGATAAATATCTAATGCCGAACGGAGCGTTTTACGCCGTAAAGAAAGCCTGCGAGCCATTGCATCTGCTTTATAACTATGGAGATAATAGTATATATATTACGAATGACCATTTTTCAGCTTTCGGAAATCTTAAAGCAATAATTCGGGTTTTTGATATTAGTTCTATAGAAATATTTAACGAAACGCTTGATATCGATGTAGGACCTGACTCCTCCACCAAAATCTTCGAGCTTCCCGAATTTGATAACATAAGCACCACTTATTTTCTCGACCTCAGACTTTATGATGAAAATAATATTGAAATCGCAAACAATCTATATTGGCTATCGACCAGGCCGGACGTTTTGGACTATGAAGCTAAAGTTGAGCCCTGGCCTTACTACACGCCCAGTAAAGAATTCGCTGACTTTACTTTGCTGAATTCGTTACCTTCTGTGAAAGTTAATATTGAGCATCGCTTCAAAGTGATTGGTGAAAATCAAAAAGTAGCAGCCAAATTAGACAACGTCAGTGATCATATTGCGTTTTTCATCGAATTAAAGGTTTCAGGCAAAAAAAGCGGTGAAGCTATATTGCCCATTTTCTGGGAAGATAATTATATCAGCTTGCTTCCCGGCGAAAGCAGGAAAATCGAGGCTGTATTTGCCGCGACAAATGATGAGCCTGTCTTGACCATTAATGGATGGAATTTGGAAGCCCATTGTATTTGATTGGGTTTGAATTGGGTTTGTTTTTTTTGGGCCGGAAGGCGGTTTCATTTTCATAATCCTTTGTAATAAAGACGTTTGCGTTCATTTTGCAATCCGCCTACGGCGGACAAGATTGGGTTTGTTTATTCGGACTACGAAATCATCTTTTTTTCTGTAATCCTTTGTTATAAGAGAGTTTACATTCATTTGGGCTTTTCGGAAATTGGGTTTGATTGGGTTTGTTTTGGGTTTGTTTTTTTGCCCCGCCAGCGGGATAAAATTTTTATAATTCATTGTTTTAACGTTACTTAGGTTCATTTGCAATCCGCCTACGGCGGACAAGATTGGGTTTGTTTTGCATAAAAAGGGGCTGATTTGTAGAGGATTCTCGACAGATGTAGAGGGGCCGTTGGCAGACCAAAGACAACAGACACAAGACTCAAGACAAAAGATAACAGACTGCAGACAGCAGACTAAAGACACAAGACCAAAGACTATGGATGATGAATGATTCATAATAGACTCAAAACTCAAGACGAAAGACTAATGGTTAATTTGACTGGGCTTTTTGGCGTGTATCTGCTGATACGAAAACGTGCGGTTCTCCGCTATATCTGCCGCTTAGGGGCGGTTTATGTTAGCCTACTGGCAAACATAAGTGTATTTTAATAGAATATCAAATAATAGTCAACAAAAAAACGGCCAAAAAAGAACTTTTTTTAACCACGGATTTCTTGGAGCAGCAGAGCCGCAACCAAAAAGTAATAGAATTTACTCTATAAAAAAGTATAGTAGCACCCCTTATAAACGTTCAAGTTAAAAGAAAGGATGCTACTATGAAACTAATGGAATTATACAAAGAAAAAATTATGGG